>JBGSOM010000018.1:0-5204 GCA_041739135.1 Pirellulaceae bacterium | reverse complement strand
CCAGAAATTTTACGAAATAGGACGGAGAGCGACAGATGAGATGAAAGCTACACTAAACATTCTATACGATGCAGTTGTCCCAAAATGGAATTATGTCGCGCACCCAGATTGCGCTACTAATTGATTGGCCGTTCCTTAGTTGCATTCGCCCAGTCGCCCCCGCTGGCCGAATTCCAAGTGATAGTCGCCAGCAAGCGACGACCTTCTAGCAATTCCAGTCCCAACAAGCGGCGCATAAGTTGTGCTCGTCGGGATGATTTTGAATTGCGTTTGCTTAGCTTCATCGGATGCCCCTCAAATTCAAACTAAACGTGGGCGCGTTCTTCGCTCGAAACTTCGACCCAAAAGCGTTGATGCAGTTGAAATCTGGTGAACGGTCTTCCGCCCAATGCATCAGCCACTTGCAATCTGCGGTCGCCGGATACTGCTCGTAACCTGGACGCCCGTATGCACGACCTGCAATCAACTCAGCACACAACGAGTACTGTGGTTTACCGAACAGCCAACTCGCTCACTGCGTTAACACCGGACGAATACCGCTCGTAAACCGCTCGAGTATCTTTTCACGGCTTCGTGCATACTCCTAATTGTCAACATTGGACGGCTGTGACCGACAATTTTGATTTTTTGCGAGTTTTAACTTGATCTTTGATGAAGTGCTGCCGAAACGCAGGATCCCCACGACCAACCCGGCAGAGCTTGCTCTCGCAAATAGAACGAGGTGCGGATCCGCACGCAATCGCGTTGTGGGCGCGTCCGGCAAAGGCCATTCGATCTCGCCGCTCTATGACACATTCAGAATAGAGCCGGTCTGCGATGGATGCGAGAAGTAAGTGTTTGCGGATCGCTTCGTCATTCGGACGGAACGCAACCGGCAATGCTTGCCGAGCTTGAGTCGAGTGACATGGTCACTATGCAAACTTGCCGACGCTTCGTTGAACACTTCGTTCGTCAGTTCGTGTAAGTGTTCAAGACTCCGTTGAGTTGCCGACCTGGGCGATTGTCTCCCAATTTCCGTCGCCTGCTTGCTCGATCAACATTACTTCGCGGAAGGTATGCTGAAATGACGAGACGGTCGCAGTTATTTCCTCAAAGATCTGATCGGTGCATATTCCGTTTCGTGGGTGTATTATCGTGACGTGAGGTACATGCTGCCGGGCATCTTTTGCCAAAATAGCGCACCGCAGTGCATGGAACTCATTGCTCCCCCCGCGGACGGGCAAAAAGACGAAATTGTTTTCTCTGACGGGGACATCAAATTCTAGTACGATCTCAAAGGGAAATAGAGATTCCAATCTAGACCGAACCGCATCCCAATCCACCACTTCGTCCTCGCGACAAAGCGTAACGTGCGCGGGAATCAATCGAGCCTGAATAGGATTGTGCCGAAGGCGCAATGAATCGATTTGGAATCGATCCGGAAGGAATATACTGGCTTGACGGCGATTCATCGATCCCATCCGCCTGCCGCAACAGCATACGCACCAAGCACCAAAACGTCGATATTAGCGTTTTCTAATGCGAATAATATGCCTTTGAAGTCTGGGTTCAAATCCATTTGGCTTAGCAAATTTCTATGCAGTGAACGTAAGGGGCAATACCATAAAAAACGTCGTTCAGCAGTCATTTCAGAGTATACCACTTCGTCGCCCTCTTCAGATAGTGTTAGCTTTCGCACAGTCGTTCGGGCGTGCGCTTTTCAATCAGCTTTCATGCGTGCCTTTCAGGCATAACGTACCCATCACCGAGCCCGCACCAACCACATACTCGGCCACTCACAGCTGATTGATCGCGGGCTTTGGTTGATGGTCTTGTTATCGTGCTTTCATCTGTTGCAGCCGCCAATTGCGAACGACGGCGTGCATCAACGGGCCACCATGGCCGACGTAAAGCACCCCCTTTGTTTGCGAAAGCACCAAGTCCAGACTAGTCATTGCCTGAGTGATATCGACTGCGAAGTAGTGATAGTTGGGTTTGGATGTAGGAAATTGCCACTCATGTACCCGCCCATAATGATATCGCCGATGATTGCGTCACCTACCGGTGTGACCCGCGCCATCCGAGTCCATGAACAAGTACTTACACCTGTGAACACAGGCCCTACAACTTATCAACTCCCCCGGACCCCCTGGGTAGTCCGCACATGCTACGTAACCACTACAGACTAACATGCTGCAAAAAAGAGATTCCGAATGCTGTTGACGTATGCTACTCAATAGTATCGCTTTGTTCGCCGATTTATTTCCGGTAAACTCCGTCATCGTCAACATAGTTTGCAAAATCCTCGAAGTCCATGTTGCCAAGTGACAAGTTGTTTTGAATGCTTTGAATCGTTGATGGCCTAGCTCGGAACTGTCTAATCTGTTTGTCCTCTATGTCGCAATGAGGCGTCCAATCAAAACCATCTAGTTCTTCATTCCATTCTCGTAGGAAAGAAACAACAGCAATCGTGTGTTCATCTGACGAGAATGTGTCGTCATCTACGATAAAGCAAAATGAACCGGGATAGTTGTCAGGGAGCATGCGAACAACATCGCCTATCGAATTCCCAATATATTGTTTGTCATCAACAAACTGAACGTAGGCGAGGAATCGATTTTCGGTCTGAGGCTCGGAGATTTGTGAGCAGACTCTCTCCCAAAGAGTATCAGCAAAATTTTCGTTCCGAATCACCCAAGGGTCAGTATTCATGATTGAGTTTAAGTGTATCGCTTTCAATCAGGTAGCGCAACGTTAATCGACAGGCGAACGATGGTCGTCACCAAGTTCGCGCAGGTGACGTCTCCATTTGAAATGCACCGGATCGCGAACTTTGGTGCACGACTTAGTTCTGCCGTCTTAGTCAGTCAGCCCAAGCCAGACTTTCAGTCCAGTCTCGATCTTGAGCATCTCATCAGTTGTACACTGACCGAGCATGCGAATCATTTTGACTGTCGGTATTGTGATCACGTTTTGGACGTCGAATGCACCCGTCTTCAAGAATCGCGGCGCGATCACAATTTCTAACCTCGAGCCTCGCGTGCTGGTTGTGTGCGGGACAAGTGTCGTTAGCACACGATCGTTGTCGTCGTTTGCTGGAATGCTCAAAACCGGGCAGGGCCGAATTTTGGCGGCCATGCCCAGATCCACAAGCCAAACTTCACCGCGTTTGGGCGTAGGTGTTGCCATTTTCTTCATCATCCAATGATGAGAACAGATCGTCCGCAATTCCACAGAGATCATCATCGGTCAAAGGTGCAGAGGGCAGTTCACCTGCACGTCGAAGCAGAGACACGACGACAGAATGCTGCTCAACAGGATCAAGCCGGTCGAAGGATTCAAGGATTTTGCTGGCGTTTTCTGTCATTGTTTACCTCGACTGCATTATAACCCAAAGTTGACGGCGTCGCGAGCAAGCAGAACGATTGCGTTAACGCGGCGGGCGCGTTGGACAATGACCTTAAACTCGGCGTGATCGCCCGCTCGCGTTCACCGCTTGGTTATGCCGGTTTCGAATCAGGGAATACCGGTTGGTCAACAATAATGTCTGGGCGCACAACATCGTGGATAGCTGCGCGTTGCTTGACTGATCGGTACTCAATATATGCACGCTCGATCCTACGGCACGTATTGAGGAATGCAAACTCCGTAGGAGGCAAATGACAGTTGCGAATCACGAGCGTTTTGAGTCTTGGATAGGTAGTTAAATTTTTAAGACTCGTAAGGCTCGCGAATCCATCGATGTACACGAACGTAGCCTCAGCCCCCGAGGGAAGTAACGTCTCCGGACAATTGCGCATATTAATCAGCTCGACAATGTCAAGCCTTGAAGGGGCGAAGTATGGCTCGAGGGTGGTGATTCTCGACCGTTGCATCCGAACTCTTCTAATTCTTTTCAGTGAAAGAATCGCGTCTTCGTTCGAGAATGGGCCCGCGCCCAAATTCAGAAATTCAATGCGTTTTAGGGGCGTGAGCATTGACAGATCGCCAAATGGAAGCCCAAGGGACTTGATTGTCTTGAGCTGTGGAACGACATCGAAAAATGAGCTAGCGGCAATTCGATTTTCGAACCAAACCGACAGATCAATCAGCGTCTTGCCAAACCGAAGCAAAGGGGTAAAAGCGATTCTTGCATTGGCTAAATGTGTCACGTTTAATTGAACAAGTTCGGATATGCTTGCGAGGGGCGATAGATCAGTGATGGGTTTCCTAATGTTGGTATTGTTAAGCAGCAAATGACGAACGTTTGGAATGTACTCTGCGAACTTAAGCGAAGTCCAGTCACCTCGGTTGGAAAAGAAGCGAACCAACGTCGATGGGTGAAGCGCAAGATGTGAATTTAGAGACTTCAATAGACTAGTTGAAGGCAAGCGACTGAAATCAATCTGGCGCGGTGGTGGTCTGACATCGAAGCGGGATGCTGTGGTGGGGTCAAGCACGTTAGTCTCTAGCTTGCTGTGGCATAACGTTGCGGATCACCAAGTTCGCGGAGTGATCTCTGTGGTAAGTAAGGACATTCTTCGCGAACTTTGGTGCATCCGTTTGTTCCGCCGCGTTTGGAGTGGTTTTGCAGCGGCAATTTGTGCTGGCGTGATTCTCGCGTTCGCAGCATGCCAAATCAATTTGTTTTCCGGCAACCGCATGTCCAGTCGCATCGATGCTGCACCGGTCAGTCCCTCGTCGCTCCCAAATTTGTCGCCGGTGACCAAGTCATGAAAGCGGATCTTTAATCGTCGCACTACCCAAACCAAGTCTCAATCGAAAGTCAGTGTTGAAATGCATCGAAGCCAATCAGCTTGCAACGAACAATCGCGCACCAACGCAGCACTACAAACCGATTCTTCGAAGAGTTGCACTCGCAAGCGATTTCTTCAACCATTTCCCAACAACCAGACCGCCTCCAGCGAAACGTCATTCTCGCAATCGCACGCAGCAATCCAACATCGCCTCAACCGTCGCTCCTGCAATCTCACAGAACTCAACAGCAAGCTTGAGTTCGCGTCCCCAACGTTCTCTCTCTTGAAGGCGGAACGTCTGGGTTCAGCGGGCGGGCGCGATAGAGCAACCATTGTCAAATCGCCCAATTCGCCCGCTCCGTTGCAACCCATGGTTCTGCGAGGTCCATGTTTTTAGCCCCGAATCATCAGGAAGTAGACGACGTTCTTCTCAGTGTCGATGTAGTACTCGTTTGAAAACATCGAGGTGGTCGCAGTGTAGTCACCCTC
>JBGSOM010000170.1:0-16337 GCA_041739135.1 Pirellulaceae bacterium | reverse complement strand
TTGCAGCCAATATTGACAGCAATTCCCCGTCTGCGGGGATGTTCACTCCGGTATCTCCGTAAGGTCAATAACACTCCGTTAACACTACCAATAGATGATACGCAACAGAGTCTACAGATTCAAACACTGACTTGCCCTGGCGCCTACCCCCGCTTAATTCGCAGCCAAGATAATACCGCATTCGTCGAAACCTATTCAGCGACTTTTTGAACTCAGTTGCATATAATCCGTACGCTCGACTGACTGGATTTATGCTCCCCCTCAATGCTGCAATAACCAACGGAGCCACCATGCGCGGCGACCACATCTATATCTCCTCTTCGGTAGCTGGTATTCCTTTCGAACACCACGGCATCGATATGGGCGACGGCACCGTGATCCATCTTGCGCCTGCCGAAGGGGCTCGCATCACACTGCGTGACGCGACCGATCGTTTTACCGTCCGCCGCGATACGATCGAAGTGTTCAGTCGCGGAAGAACCGTTTGCACGCGCAAACACACCGACTGCGTGGCAGCTGATCTAGTTGCAGAAAACGCCGAGAAGATGCTGGGCAAGACGGGCTACCATCTGCTCGACGGGAACTGTGAACACTTCGCCCACCATTGCTGCACCGGTCGACTCGAAAGTCGGCAAATTGATATGGGTGAAAGCGTAGTGGTCAGCGCCGCTTCTTTACTTACGAAAGCCTTCTGGTCCGTATCGGCACGCATCGGAGCTCGCGCGGCTTCGACCGCCACCGTGAAAGTTGCCAGCAAAGCGAACCCATTGCTGCTGCTAGCCGACGGAGTGGAACTCGCTGCACTCGCCGCCGGCTGCGCTGGCGGTTTGAGCTCATCGAGTAATCGCCGCGTTGCACGTGTCTCAGGAACTCTAACCGCGGCCAGCATCGGAGCGATCATGGGCGGCCCCGTCGGCACGATCGCATCCGTCGCGGTTCACAACGGCTCGACCGCGCTAGCAGAACAAGTCTGCAAACGCATCCGCCAAATCTGCGCCTAACGTCAAACCAACAACCCTCAGCCAACCACCTTTGCAATCAACAGATCGATCCGCTTAAGCACTCGGTCCTTGCCAAGTATCGCCATCGAATCGAACATGCCAAAGCCAACTGCTTTACCAGTGATCGCCAATCGTAACGCGTGAACAATTTGATTGAACTTGATCGCTTTCGTTTCAACGAACTGCTTGAAACAAGCTTCCGAGGTCGCAGCATCGAACGGCTCAACCGACTCAAGCTCCACACGTAGCAGCTTCAGCAACTCGACCGCTCCCGGATCCTGCTGCACACGCTTCGCGAACGCAGCTTCATCATATTGCAGTTGCTCGTCAGCGGTGAAGAAGTCATCGAACTCGAGAATATCGCCCGCAATCTTGATGCGATCATCCGCCGCAGCAACCACTTGTTCAACCAACTGCAACTCAGCCTCAGTCGCTGGATCGCTAATCAACTTCGCCCGCATCAAATACGGCACCACCATCTCGGCTCGTTCAGCCACTGATAACTTGTGCATCCACCGCGATTGAAAGGACACCAACTTCTGTGGATCGAAACTCGCCGGCGCCTTGTTGACTCGGTCCAACGTAAACGACTCAATCATCTGCTCGCGCGTGAAATCTTCCGTACTGTCATCTAGCGACCACCCGAGCAATAACAGGTAATTCAGAATCGCATCCGGCAAGAACCCGATCGCTTCGTAGAAGTCCACAACCACTGGGTTAAAAGCCTCCTTCGTCGCTTGCAATCCCGTGCGATCCGCAATGCGCTGCCCCTGCTCGAACAACGCAGCGAAGTCCTTCTTCTTTAAGTAACTGTCTAGTTTCCGCTTGCTCAGCTTCGCAGGTCCTGCGGGCTCAGCCACGAACGGCAAGTGCGCATAAGTTGGCAACGTATAACCCAACGACTGAGCGATAAAGATCTGACGCGGCGTGTTGCTCAGATGCTCCACCGCACGCACCACATGCGTGATCTTGAACGCTTCATCGTCCACAACGCTCGCCAAGTGATACAAACAAGAACCATCGCCGCGCTGCACCACATGATCTTGCTCATCTGCCCAGTTGAATTCGACCTGCCCGCGAATCACATCGTTGAACACACACTTGCCCTCGCGTGGCATCTTCAGTCGCAATACCCAACTGCGCCCCTCAGCCGCGTACTGCTCCGCCTGCGCATCGGACTCAGCCATCCAGCGACGATCGTACACATAAGCTTTACCTGCCGCCTCCGCCGCTTTGCGCTGCGCATCCAACTCCTCGGGCCGCGCGAAATCACGATAAGCATAGCCGCTTTTCAGCAACTGGCTCGCCGCCACACGATACAAATCTCCACGCTGCGATTGAAAGTAAGGACCATAGGGACCGCCAACTTCCGGACCCTCATCCCAGTTCATGCCCAGCCACCGGAAGCCATCCAGAATCGGCTGTAACGCTTCTTCCACATTCCGCTGCGCATCGGTATCGTCGATGCGCAAGATGAACTGCCCACCAGTTTGCTTAGCCAGCAGCCAGTTGAACAACGCAGTCCGCACACCTCCAATATGCAAGTAACCCGTTGGACTTGGCGCGAACCGTGTACGCATTTTCATATCAAAATTTCTGCTCTAACTGCTCGAACTTTCAACCCCTAAACCGACCGCTAAGCTTATGCGAATTCGCCCACCTCAACCAGTCCGCCGCCCACGCCGCTAAGCCGAAGAACAATGTGGTGGCGCCATTCAGTCGCCAATCTGCAAAACGTCGACTTTCCATCGACACTGCGCGAAGCAAAACCAAACTGATTAACCGCTCGCAACACACCTATTAGCAACACACTCATTACACACTTATTAATCGTACGCTGCTAAGCAGCGCCTGAATCTGCTAAACTAAGCCCAGTCGCAACCCGCAACGAGTCTCCTGAAACGTCGCGCTACCCGACATAACCCCCAAGTCCCCGTAGTTCAACTGGATAGAACGTTGGCCTCCGAAGCCGAAGGTTGGAGGTTCGAACCCTCCCGGGGATACTGAATTAAACCGTTGCGATCGTAGGACTTACGATACCTCACTAAGTAGTGAGAGCGCATTTTTTGAACTGACAAACCGGGAAAACTTCCCGGTTCATTCAAAGGAAGTGCTCTATGCGTATGCCCTCTTATCGGCGCCACAGCAGTGGACAAGCCAGAGTTACGATCAACGGCAAGGACTTCATGTTGGGCGAGTACGGAAGCCCAGCAAGTCATGAAGCTTATGCACGATTGATTGCCGAGTACAAAGCAACCGGTCAATCGCCATCGTTTGGCAAGGAAGCGTTGAAGCTTGAAAACGTTCTGTACGACTACCTTCAGTACGCCAAAGAGTACTACAACGAAGGGTCTGAGTATCAGAACGTGAAGCTGGCTATTAGACCAGTTTTCGAACTCTACGGTTCTACCCCTGCTGACAAGTTTGGCGCTGCGGAGTTCAAAGCCGTTCGGGAGTGGTGGTTGAGCAACCCGATACAGTACGCTCGCAAGAAGAAAGTTGATCCAAAGGAACCGAAGCAGTATCGCAGTCGGCAATACGTCAACAAGTGCATGAACAAGTTGCTTCGAGTTCTCAAGTGGGCTGTTGCAACCGGGATGTTTCCAGCCGCCAACTTCATGGCTATCAAGTGCGTTGAACCGTTGAAGCGCGGTCGGTGCGGTGCGCGCGAAGCCATAGCGGTTAAATCGGTAAGTGATCTACTCGTAGAAGCGACCATGCCGCACTTAACGCCAGTGCTCCAAGCAATGGTCAGGTTTCAAAGGTTGACCGGTTGCCGACCGGGTGAGCTTGTAAAAATTGCACCCGCCATGGTCGACCGGTCGCGTGACGTTTGGACAATCGAGCTTGTTGAACACAAAACCGCCTACCGTGGCAAAGAGCGGTTCATCTACGTTGGACCTCAAGCACAAGCAGTGCTTTTGCCCTATCTGTTGCGCGACGCTGAGAAGCCTTGCTTTTCACCCATTGAATCTGAACGGCAGCGACTTGCCGCCAAGCATGAAGCACGAATAACCCCACTTAGCTGTGGCAATCGACCGGGGACCAATCGAGCGCGGAAGCCCCGCAAAGCACCCGGTGAAGCCTATTCAACGGGAACCTACGCCAAAGCAATCAAGTATTGCTGCCAACGCAACGCGCTTACGCATTGGCACCCAAACCAGCTACGACACTCAGCCGCAACGCAGATCCGCAAGGAACATGGCATTGACGCAGCGAGCGTTGTTTTGGGTCACAGTGGACTTGAAGTAACGCAGGTCTACGCTGAGCAAGACCGCGTTAAAGCAATGGACGTTGCAAGGAGTATCGGCTAATGCTCGAACTCCTCGAAAACGCCATCGAAGCTGCGCAGGAAGCTCAGCAAGCAATCATTGCCATGGAAGCGACTGAACGCAACAAAGCAACGCTAGACGCTTCATACAACGCGCTGAGCGAGACTATCAAACAGCTATCGAAGCTGTTGCAGACTGAAGTTGTTGAGTAATATTCAAGCAAGTCGTGAGCGGAGTAATTACCCGCGCGTCCAGTCGGCAAGTGCTGTCCCTTAGCAGTGCTTGCCGACTGGCAGCGACATTTAAACTAAGGAAATAAAAATGAGCGATGCGATAGCGAGAGCGCGAACTCTTGGCATTGGACTAGTGAATGCTCTCGAAACAGTCCGACTTCAACGGCTACTTTTAGTAGTCGCGGCAAGGCGTTTACAGAGCGGGGAAGAGGACGCAGAAGCGATTGAACAAGAATTGGAGTCTATCCTTCGCAATGCTGGGTTCATCGCTAAGTGGGCAGCGGAATTGAAATCGCTCGATGTTGAAATGCAGTTTGAAATTGCAGCAGCCCAACTTAGCTTCAACGACTTTTTACCGAGTGCGCTGACATTCACGCTAAGCAGGGCTAATGGGTTTTTGCTTATCTTGGGCGAAGCTTTTCTGCCTGCTGTCGGAAGCCTGGCGCTAAGTGAATTAGATTTCTGCAAATCTGCGTTTTGGGAAAACATCAGCGAACAGGCAAACTTCCCAAAGCTTGTCGAGCGCGTGCCGTTCATAGGGCGAATGGAGGAGTATGACCACGATCAGCTATTGCACAACCTGAAGTCGGAGGCTGCGAATGCAATCGTTCAAAAGGCTCCTACTGTTCAGTTCATCAACCGCAAAGACCTGCTAAAAGCATACGGTCTGAAGACTTCCGCGCTATCCAAGATGATTGAAAAAATGGCCACCCGAAGCCAATACCCACCAGCGGAAAACTGCAAGTATTCAACATCAGTGACGTTAATTCATGGCGAAGAAGCAGGGGCGAGCCTGAAATAGGATGTTGAATTTCATTGCCGATTGTTGAATCTCGTTGAATCTTGTTGACTGCGGTTTTTTCAGCCTTTTCATGCGGTTGTGCTTAGCAATACTTCGCTTGTGTTCGAGAAAATTCACAAGCGGAGACATACAAATGAAATACTTAGCAGTTGCGGAAGCGATCGAGAGAGCGACCGGCAGCCGACCGCATCCAACCACTTGCTGGCGATGGACTAAAAAAGGCTGTGGCGGAACGAAGTTGCAAACTTGGGTTGTCGGTGGGCGACGTGTCACCACTATCGATGCAGTGCAACTATTCGTTAGCGCGCGGACTGAAGCCACAGCGGAAATTGCGGAACCAGCAACCGCTATCACTGACAAGCTCAGGAAAGAGCTTTATTCAACTGCTGGGTAGTCCAATGCCGTACCTAACGAGTGAACAGTTTATTGCCAGAGCCAAGCAGAAGCACGGTGACAAGTTCGATTACTCGCTTGTTGAATACCAGTCGGCACTAACAAAAGTTGTGATCATCTGCCGGAAATGCAATCGCAAGTTTGAGCAGAAGCCAACTCAGCATTTGCTTGGCAGGGGATGCCGCCTTTGCGCGAAAGACAAAGCGAACAAGTTTTTTGAAACTGTATGGCCAGACAGAAAACGTTGAAACAGCCCTAGCCGACTGGGCTTTTTAAGTCGGCAACCAACTAGTAAGGATTTAAAACCATGCGAACTCCAAACCAATGGCTTCACGCTGGACGCGTTATCAAAAGCGACGCTGAGCCAACTTTCGATGCATTTGGCCAGAGGGTATTTCACAAATCCCAGACAAGAGCGGTTGTGAGCGTCAACAAATTTGAAGACGCAGTTCACGAACTGTTAAGTTCGTGCGGGTTCCTGTTCTGTGATCACGACGCGAAGGGCTTGTACTTCAGAATACCACGTGAAAATCGCGCGGTAGCTAAACGCTTGTTCAACTTCTACGGTTTGCGGTTCTCCAAGTACATCGAAAACCAGATCATCATTGCAGTTTCTTGAGTTTGAAGTCATGGACGAACTTGACTGGGCAGAACAGTTCCCACCACGCATGCCAGTACTTCATGCTTACCTGCACTATGCCGAGCAGCTTCAGCAGTTCGCTCGGCATTTTGCAGCGGGCGTTGAGGAAAAGAAGTGGAACAACCCCGACAGCGTTGCAGCAGTTGCAAAGACCTACCTTTACATCCGATTCGGCATTGAAACGGATGTAACCTCAGTCGATGTAATTGCTGCCGCGCGTGATAGCGGAACGTTGCATGCAGATGGCCATCGCATCAAAGGCGGATTGATTTCAGTATGGCAGGATTCAATGCGAGCAGACAAGAAGAGGCGGCGAATCGAAGCGCGTGACAAAGCCAGAGCGGAAAAAAGATCAATCAAACAGTTTATTAAAGCGTTAAAGCATTTTTAGCGTCTACCTAAAACAATAAGAACTAATACAAACTATTAGCGATTTTAATTTAGTATTGAAGTTTTTCACGACATAGCTATAAAGAAAGAGCCCTTGGAGTTTTTGCTCCAAGGGCTTTGCTGCTTTGAATTTTAGCGGATTTTTTAGCAGCAGATAGAGAAGAAGCTATTGCTTCGTCTCACTGAGTATCACTTTATGCGATACCGAAAATAAATCAAGTATCGCTTTCGAATTAAATGCGAAACCCCCGCAAGCCGTGTTTAGCAACTTGCGGGGGTTCAACCAACTAAAGGACCTGTATTATGTCAGCAGTTGCAAAAAAGGCAAGTCAATTTGTAGAATCGAAAACTGCCATCAGTGACTTTGGCTTTATTACATACTCGCATGTTGTTACCCCGATTAGCGTTTGGGACAACGAGTCAGCGAAGTATCGGATACAGCTTGCGTTTCCGGATTCGCAAGCGGTCGACGCAGCCATAGACGAAGCAATAAAGGCAAAATGGCCAACGCGGAAGCCAAGCGAACTGAAGCGCCCCTACCGTGATGGGGCTCTTATCGGTGCAAGTGGAATGCAAGTGGCTGAGTTCAGCCTTCGCGATTCAGGCACCCCGCCGCAAGTGCTCGATATGCAGTCGCAGCCGGTTAACGGGAAGCTGATAACGCCCGGATGCTCTGCGCGGGTCAGCTTCATAGCGATGGCCTACACGACAAATGACGGCAAGCACAAGGTAAGTCTTAAGCTCAACAATGTTCAAGTAGATACTGCAACCTTTGGCAATGCGCCTTTTCGCAACTCTCAATTGGGGCTGCCTGTCTTGCCCGCGAACATCCCAGTTGAGTTGATTTCACTAGACCGCTGGGTCAATTGGTCCTACGACTTAAAAGTGAGCGGCCCCAAGCATCCGAAGTATCCAATCGATCCCCTCACAAGCCGAATGGCTTCTGTGACCAATCCGAAGCAGTGGAGAAGCTACGCGGAATGTTTGCGCCATTACTTGGCGGGCAAATTCGACGGGGTGGGCTTCGTTCTCGCCGATGGCCAAGTGGGCGTTGACCTCGATAACTGCCGCGATCCGTCAACCGGGCAATTGAATCAGTTCGCGCAGGGAATCGTTCAGCAGCTTGCAACGTACACCGAAGTAAGCCCCAGTGCGACCGGCATAAAGATGATTTGCACGGGTTCAATCAATGGCGAGCACCGCAGCAAGGGCTCTAACGTCGAAGTCTATAGCACTGACCGGTACTTTACCATAACTGGCCAGAGCTTACCGAACACGCCGCAGACATTGCGAGTATCTGGCCAAGAGTTGCAAGATATGGCCGCTGCCAACTTACCCGACCTTACAGATGAAAACCGCGCGAGAACGCTTGTCCGCGAAAAGGTTGAAGCGGCAAGGGCTTCAGGTGTTGTAATCGATGTACTCTGCCCGCTTCGCAGTCGGCTATCGATGGCAGAAGCAGCACTAAGAAACATCACCCATCAATCTAGCAATGATGGCAGCCAACTTTTAATCCTTTCGGCAAGTGCGGTAAAGCGGTATGGCATTCCCGTTGAAACAGCGGTGAAACTCCTGCAAGCCAAGATGACCGAAAAAGGCTTTAGTTGGTCTGATGACGCAATCGAAGCTCGCTATGATCAAGCCAATGCGATTTACGGCGAAGCGATATTCTGCCCGGAGCTAGCAGGAGCGAAGCCCGAACTGAAAGAGGTTGCACCTGAAGACGCTGCAAAAATGATAATCGAGCGATCGGAAGCGATGCTGTACTACAAGCAGGATTTCTATGGGTGGGGGAGCGGGAAGTACCAACCCATCGACGATGAATTCTCTGTATTTGCTGCGAGCCAAGCTAACAAGCTGTTTCGCAATAACACCGCACCACAGCTTTCTAGCCTAGCAGTACAACTCAAATCTCAGTTACGAGTTAACCCGCCCTAAATCCCCGCATGGCTTCACCCGCCATCAAGCGGCTTTGATGAACCTAAACGCTTGATGGCCTTTCGAAATGGGATTCTCGACACCAAGACACTCGATTTTCGCGATGCAACCCCTGACTACTTCAACCTGACTGCATGCGATTTCGATTGGTCGAACGCTGATCCCGGCTGCCAGCTTTGGGAGGAAAAGCTGAAACAGGTGTTCGCGAATGACCAGTCAAAAATTGATCGGCTTCAAGAGTGGTTTGGGTATTGCTTAACTGCCGATTGCTGGTTGGAAAAGGCTTTGTTTCTTGTTGGACCAACGCGAGGCTTCAAGAGCACGTTACTGGACGTACTAACTCGATTGGTCGGCGGAAAAGACGCAGTTGACTCACCAGCGCCAGAAGCTTTCGGCAACAGCTTCAATTTAGAAACCATGACGGGGAAAGCTCTAATAACCATTAGCGAGGGCGATTCCACAAGTTCAAAGTACGCAGGCGCTATCACGCGGTTCATCAAGACGGTAACAGGCCAGGATAGTCTGAAAATCGATCGCAAGTTCAAGAAGGCGATTTCGGGCGGGTTGACCGCAAAAGTAATCTGGCAGGCGAACGCAGTGCCGACGCTCTTTGATAGTTCGGGGGCTATGCTTAATCGAATCTTGCCGTTGACAACCGACTTTAGCGCACTGGGAATCGAAGACAGAGAGCTTCGTTCCAAACTGAATGCAGAAATTCTAGGAATTACCCACTGGGCTTTGCGAGGGCTTGCAAGACTTAGAACCCACGGGGAGTTTACCGCGACTGATTGCCTGCGAGAAGACTTGCTTGAGTCAACCCTACCGCTGAAAGGGTTTGTCGAACAGAACTTAGAAATTGACTGGCTAAGTTATGACCCGTGGTCGAACGGAATGACTGATTCGAAGTCCAAGAAGCTAACCAACTATACCGCTTACCCCGATATCTTTTCGAGGTACAGCAACGGCAGTTATGGTCACCTGAAATCGCAGTACTTCGCAAAGGCACTGGCCGATACGTTACGCGCAATGTATCCCGATGAAGCCAGAAGGCTAGCTATGTTCTCGCCACACCCGCCGCTCAAGAGTGTCGTTTTTGGCCATGAAAAAACGCGATATCTGATTGGGGTAAAGCTGAAAGCGATAAATTGAAGCGTTCTATAGCCGCACGAAAAACAAAAAGTTGCGGCTATACGCTCTATCCCAAAGGTGGTATAGCCGCAACTTTTCCCTTATTTTTCTTGGTTGCGGCTATTGCGGATATACAAACTACCAAAAAGGAGTCCTTAGAAATTTATTTATTTTATTCGTTTATCTACCCACCCCCCAAAACCAAATAATTGAATTAGATAGATAAATCCCTGGGGTGCTCTTGAACTCGTATAGCCGCATATCCGCAATAGCCGCAAGTAAATTTTTGCTACTTGAAAAATAAGCAGCAACAAAAAAACTTGCATGGCTCAAGGGGGTGGGGGGTAGGTCGCGGGTCCCGTCCAGGGGGAGTATGGGTATCGTGGTCCCCACGGCGAACACCACTCCCCGCGACCTCTTCCATGCTGTAATTGCGAATATCTCAGTTTGCAGCCTGACCTTCGCTCACTGCACCCCCCCCCCGTATGCACTAGGTTCTCCCTATGCATGGCCCACGCTCCCGGTCCCCACGACGAACACCACTCCCCACGGGTTTATTTACCAACAATTGTTTTTATCTATCACTATTTAATACTTTTTATGATCCTTTATTCGTTAATTGTCACACTGTATTACATTATTTTTTGCCATTGTCAAGGTTTTTCGCAATGTTAGACTTTCGTTGTGCCGCGTAATGAGGGCTACCAAATGCAGAAGACTTTATCCATTGTTGAGGCTAGCGTTTTGCTTGGCTGTGGCAGACATACAACTGAACGACTTGTCCTTTCGGGCAAATTGCGGGCTGCCGACTTTGGCACGCCACAAAGAAGGCGTTGGCGTATCAATCCCGACGATGTTGATGCTTTGCTGACCGGGGAACGCATAACAGATGTTGACTTGCTAAATGCATCAGCCGCGCAAGCCCGGAAAGTCACTGAGTTAAGCAGCGAACCAACCAAAAAACTTGATCCACGAACCGAATCCCAGTTACCAAACTGGCTACAAGGATGATCCAAATGCATTCGAAACAATCAATTATTGAACGTGCGCAGGAGGTACGAAGCACCGCTAAGATGCCCAAAGACTTCTGGGCAAAGGTCGAAAAGCACCAAAACGCAGGGCTTTCTCAGGTTGACGCAATCCAAGCAGCGAACCGTGAGCCTTCAGGCTTGCAGTCGATCGCTTCGCCATCGGCTTCTGCCCAAAGTACTGCTACCGCGCCCAACGCTTACTGGGCGCAAGTCGACAAGCACCAACAAGCCGGGCTAACGCGCAGCCAAGCCATGAAATCGGTCAACAAGCAACACCCAGAACTTCGCAAGCTGGCTTAGGTGCTTCTATGGCTGCTACCAAAGTCAAATTGCTTGAGGCGAAAGGTTCGCAGTCAGCTTCCGGGCCTGAATACGATCTGCGTTACTGGGTTCAAGTTTCTGACCGCTTCGCAGACGGACCCAAGACTTGCATCGAAGCGGTTGGGGTATCGTATGGTGACCCTTACTATCTTTCTGCAACAGAGCAGGACCCAAACGCTCGCTGTGTCAATGTTTCTGCCGATCCGGTTGATGACGGGGATTATGAAAACTACTACGTCGATGTTGAATACCGCGTGCCTGAAACGAGCGACCCCGCTTCAATATCTCAGCCACTTTTAGCACCGATAGAAGAGAGTTGGTCTTTCAGCAGCGCCAACGAAAACACGAGCCTTGATGCTAATCTTGTCGCAATGGTAAACACCGCTGGCGACTTGTTTGAAACACCTAAAAACAGTAACCGTCCAGTCTTCAATTTGGTGCGCAACGAGATTGCAATCAATCAAAATCTCTGGCTGGCAGTTCGTGACGCAGTGAACTTGAACCTATGGCGGGGCTTCCCAGCGCTGACGGTAAAAGTTCAGAACATTAGTTGCGAACTTGTCTATCACCCCTCAACGGTATCGGGCAAGTACTGGCGTGTCACCTACAGCTTCGAAGTGAACCCCGATACTTGGCGGTTCCGCCCTTTAAATGCCGGTATTAATCAAATAGCGCCGAACGTCGCGGGCTCAAACGTCCGAATGCCGATTTTCGAAGCTTCTGGCGACCCTATTAATGATCCGGTACCGCTCAAATTAGACGGTTCCAGCATGCGAAACGCTGCCGGTAATTTAACGGGGGTGCCGTTTTTACTCGATTTTAAAATTTATCCCGAGATAGATTACGCAACTGTTTTCCCATTCCTCTAACACTTACCAACTAAAACCATGACTACAACCACGAAAAGTGTGTGTGATTGCCTGGATGGCCACTTTCTTGCCAAAGCAGCCGGGCAATCTGGCGACTCCGCGTTCGATCAACTGCTAACAGCGTTGGGCATCAACTCGAAACCGGAAGTCGACCGCTGCAAAACTGTCTTGCAGTTAATGCAAGTCGCCAAAAAGCGCGGGTCACTACGCGCGCAAGTCGAATCGCTCGAAAAGGGCGATGAACTCCGCGAGAAGCGAGAGGCAGTCAACGACTTGATTCAGCAGCTTTCAAGTTTAGAGGCTGAACTGATGAACGCTTCTTTGGCTAATGCCCGAGAGTTTCGAGAAGCCTACCCCGAGCGCGCTAGAAACTTACGCCGCTTACTCAGCGATGCGAAAAGCGATCTGGCCACAGCAGAGAATGAACTCGCAGCGTTGAAAACTGAGCTTTTCGCAGCCGATCAAGCTTTTACTTCGCTTAGCGAAAACCGCTTTTTGCCGTTGCATGTTCGCTCAGCGCAATCGAATCCCAATGCAGATTACCACGCTTTGAACACGAAACGCATGGCGCTGCAATCGCTCATTTCGCAGGGGGAAGCAGCACATCGCGCGCTTGGTTCTAGTTTCGACATGAACACGCCACCGCCATGGGATAGCATCGACTCGTTCGCTGAAAAAACCGGTTCCGATGTTCGGACTGCTCAACTTTGGAACTCGCCCGAGCGATACGGCGAAGACTCTTACACTGTTGCATCGGCTGAGTTGTTCGCAACATTCCGTGATCACGTCACGCTAACGCTTCCGGTGCTAAAGCAAGAACTTTCAGTAGTCATCAACGAGCTTTCTAAGGCCGACCAGTACATCGAAGCGACAAGCAGCTATTACCAAGACCGAATCTGATGACTACCAAGCAACTGTTGCTCAAATACCTTGATGAAACCAGTTTAGCCAACGCCGAAAATCGCGAAGAAGACTTAGCGAAACTTCGAGAGATAGAGCGCAAGGTTGACCTGCTTGCGAACGCGGTTTTCGCACTTTGCGACCAGCAACAAGAGTTGATCGCGCAGCAGCAAGAGCTTGTAGAGCAACAGCAGAAGCTAGTTGGCCTATTTGTGGGCGACTCAGAGAACCAAGGCACTGAAGGGGAATAAAAAATGGGCGCGTCCGGATCAATCGAAGCTGGCAAGGCTTTCGTTACCGTGAACCTTAAAAACGATATGTCGCCGGGCGTTGCGCAAGTTCGGGCACAGCTCAAAGCGATGAGTTCGATGGTCGGTAACTTTGGTGCTTCGTTCACATCGATCGGTACCAAAGTAGCATCTGGCTTCGGCGCCATTCTGGCGGGACTGGCTTTGCCTACAAAGCTTGCTGCCGACGCTGAGAAAACAGCCGCCAGCTTTGAAACTATTACCGGCAGTGCCACTACTGCGAAAGCAGTGCTGAAAGAGTTAAAGCAGTTCGCAGCGCAAACTCCTTTTGAGTTTCCCGAACTTGCCGACGCAGCCAAGAAGCTGATTTCGTTCGGCAGTAGTACCGATGTAGTCGTAGGCGAACTTCGGCGCATTGGTGACGTTGCATCCGGCATCGGGGTTCCGATTGGTGAGCTTGCCGAAATCTATGGCAAAGCCCGCGTTCAAGGAAGATTGTTCGCGGAAGACGTAAACCAGCTTCAGGGGCGCGGCATAAATATCACAAAAGAATTTGCGAAGCAGTTCAATGTGACCGAGCAAGAAGTTCGCAAACTTACTGAGAAAGGCAAAATCAACTTTAGCAACCTTGAACAAGCAATCATTAGCCTAACCAGCACTGGCGGGATTTTTGCAGGCGGAATGGCCCGCCAGTCAAAAACTTTAAGCGGACTGTTTTCAACGCTGACCGATAACATCAAATCCGCGTTGCTGCCCATTGGCGAAGCGTTAATTCCCTCTTTGGCTCGATTCACTGCTAAAGCTTCAGAGGTTGCAGCAGCAGTGGGTGGTTGGATCGAATGCAACAAAGAACTCGTACCGGCAATCGCAGCCGTTGCAGCAGGTGGTACAGCAGCAGGAGTTGCTTTAGCTGGTTTAGGTGCTGCGATGCTTGTAACGTCTAGCGCGTTGAATTCAGGCGCCGTATTGATCAGCACAACAAGCAAAATTTGGGCGGGGTTATCAGCCTTTTTTGCAACTGCGACCAAGAGCAGCCAAGCGCTGACGGTTGCGAGTACAGTTAACACTGTGTCACTCAGCGCAAATGCAATTGCAGCGCGAACAGTTACAGCTTCAACAGCCATGGCAACAGCGACTGTTTATGCAGCCGGTGCTGCGTTCGATAAGTTGACCGCAAGCGTTCTGGCTTCAACGGGAAGTCTAATTGCTTTTCGCGGTGCGATGGTAACTTCAACAGCAACCCAAGGGATTACAGCCATCGGAAACGCTGCCATTGTTTCCACTAAGCCGGTTGCGTTGCTTGGTTCGTCGGTTGCATCAGTGGGCGCGGCAAGCGTTGCAGCAACTGCTAAGGGCGGGCTATTGGCGCGCGTCTTTGTAGGAATGGGCGGGGTGATCTCCACAGTCGCAAGTTCAATTGCTGGCTTCGTCTCAAGTGGACCGGTAGCCATTGCAGCAGCGTTGGCAGTGCTTGCAGCAGGGACCGCTTATGTCGCTAACGAAGCTGGTTTACTGATTCCGCTCTTCAACACGATCAAGGCGGGGGCAAGTGAACTGCTTGCAGTCGTTACCAAGTCCTTCGGCGGGATCAGCGCAGCTTTGAATGCAGGTGAGTACAGGCTTGCTGCGAAAATTCTTTGGGCTGGCATCAAAGTTGAGTTTTTGACTGGCGCGAAACTGGCTATCGAAGCCGCTACCGATTTTTTAAGCAATCTGGGAAGCATCATTCAGCGATGGCAGGTTGCAGTCATTGCAACCATTGCAGAAACATTCCAGAAAATACCGTCCCTTATAAAAGCGGTGCTTACTGGCCAACAAACGATTAACCAAATCATCGCAGAAGCAATCAGCGGGACGGCTGACGGCGTACTGTCCAAAATGCTGTCTGGCGCAACGGCAGAACTTGACGGGTTCATCGCAGAAGCGAACAGCAAAGTAGCCGCGTTGCAAAAGCAGCAGGAGCAAGAAGAGGCAAAGGCTTCACAGCAACCCGCTAACGGTTCAAATCAATCGCAGGCAGCAACCGCAGCCGCCAAGAAGCCTGAAGAGTCTGAAGCGACAAAAGCGATCAGAGAACGGGTTGCTGCGATTCGCGACGAAATTGAAGTCTTGCGCTACGGTGCTGACATTGCCGAACGTCGAAAGCTGAAACTGTCTGGCGCAACTGACGCAGAAGTTAAGAGCCTTTACGTTTTGCAGCAACGTAAGCAGTTACTCGAATCGCAAGCGGCCGCGCGGGAAGCATTGACCAGCGAAGCAGACTCGCTTAAAAGCAGTCTTCAGAGCCCATTAGAAAAATACCGCGAACAGTTTAAGCGGATAAACGAAATGCGTACGGCGGGGCTTATCTCTGCGCAACAGAAAATCGCAGCCGTACAACGGGCAAGCGAAGAACTGCTTGGCGCGAAGAGCGGTGCGAATGTTCAACTCAGCGGGATAACAACTTCAATTACGGGGCGCGGGGCGAGCATGCTCGACGCAATCCGTGCGAGCACTAGCAGCGGTCAGAATAAAGACCTTTCACGTGATCAACTGCGCACAGCAATCAAAAGCCAAAGACTGCTTGAGAAAATCGAACGCAAGAGGGTATTTGAACAGAAGGTGTTTAAGATGTGAGTTTGCACGGCTGGAAAACCCAATTAATCGGTTACGCGAGACGTCACTCAAAGATCAAGGATACTCTCAATCGAATCGCTGGCGAGCTTCCTGCTCATAGTAAGCTGCGAGGGTAAATCTACAAGAGATTGTACAAACTTTCGAGATAGTACTCCCCCGCAGTTCGCAATCGCTTTTGCAAGCTCAGAGCGTGCACCAATCACCCGAGTCTTGACAGTTGTATCGATTAGCCCCATAGCTAACTTTTCATCTCTCACATTGATTGGTGGAACTGTAAGCCTAGAAGAATAGTGACGAATAACAAACCAAACCGCGTTGACAATCGAGAGATTTACAGTATCCGAATAGCGAAGCCTCATGTACTGCTTACTATCAGATTTGGAAACAGCGAACTCATCTGCAATTACTCTAAGATACTTAGGAACGGCCAATAAATTAGTAGCGCGTTGTATCGACGGAACTGCTATGCTACTTTTTTGATGATCGATACACGCAAATAATCAGGAGGTGCCAAGGATGGCAACCAACAGCAGTTTAACTGAGTCTTTCAGCGAG
>JBGSOM010000151.1:0-21013 GCA_041739135.1 Pirellulaceae bacterium | reverse complement strand
GTGGGTTTTGATGAACCCGCAAAAAGAACTTCCGGCCGTCATTCCGGCAGAGGGACCAATTTTTTGCGTTGGCCTAGATCATAAAGTTGCATGTGCAGTAGCACGCACGATCTTCGCCAGTCTCGCAGCGGCTCCGCTTTTTGCCGCCAGCGGTCGGAGGATTCGAATAGGCCGCCAAGGATTCATCTCCTTGGCGGCTTTTTTCGTTTTTGCAACTTGGATTCTGAATACGAAGATTCCGAATACGAATTTGCGATTCGCGTGAACACTAAACCGCGATGATCGAGCTAGGCGCGTGAAAGAAAGTCGCCCGTCCGCGTGTCGACTTTGATCTTCTCGCCTTCCTTGATGTATTCAGGCACGTGGACCGTAATCCCCGTTTCAACGATCGCTGGCTTCGTGCGCGCTGTTGCAGAGTTTCCGCGAATCGCAGGATCGCACTGCGTTACCGTCAATTCGACCGACGTCGGCAGAGTCAGTCCCACACACTCATCTTGGTAAATGAGCGCGAAAGTGCCTTCAAGGTGCTCCGTCAGATAATTCATCGCTTCCCCAGCATCCTCAAGACTCAGCGAGAATTGGTTGTAATCTTCTTGATCCATCAGGTAGACCGAATCCGCGTCCTTATACATCATCTTGACGATCCGCTTGCGAAAGTCAGCTTCGGGAAGGTTGTCAGTTCCCTTGAGCGTGATGTCGGTCTTCTGCTTGGTAATCAAGTTGCGGCCACGAAACTTGTACAACGTCGCAGCTCCACGGGCACTCGGCGACTGTACATAAAGCGATTCGATAATGATGGGCTCGCCATCGTTCACGATCACAGCACCGGTCTTGATGTCTTTGGCCAACATTTTCAGATTTCCAGCTAGTAATAATCCGAGCGGACTCGCATCCAGCCACGAGTGTGGCAGCGAAAGCGGGTTTTAAAAGTGCCCGGGACCCTAGAGGCCCGAGCCCCCCAGAGGCCCGCGACCCCCAGAGGCACTGTATCCGCGGGCCTAAAGCTGCCGCGCAGGCTCACATTTTGCCTAGGAGTTGCAATTCAAGCAAGACGCTTTCACAGAGTTGCCGCAACTCGCTCGCTCCACCGCAAAATCGTGATGCAAACGCGGCCGATCCTCTCTATAATTCATCTCTAAATCTTAAATGTTCGCAAAAGTGCGACGTTGCAGACGAACGCAAACTTGACGGTTGCTCGTCAAAGCGACGCAAACGATGGCGGCAAAGTATCTTGTGAATGGGATGAATTACCGCTCATGCTCCAAAATCAAAATGCACGAAAGCTGCTACTGGGCAACGAGGCCCGAGACCAAATGCGGGCCGCTGGCAGGTTCAATGCGCAGTTGATGGATCATGTTCGTGAAATCATGCGTCCGGGTACAACGACCGACGAGATCGACAAACTGGTTCACGAATACACGCTCGATCACGGCCACACGCCCGCTACACTCGGCTACTTAGGCTACCCGAAAAGCTGCTGCACTAGCATTAATGATGTGATCTGCCACGGGATCCCGGATAAGACACGATTGAAAGAAGGCGATATCGTCAACGTCGACATCACTTCGATCGTGCACGGTTGGCACGGCGATCAGTCCGAAACCTTTATTATCGGCACAGCCAGCGAAGAGGCGCGCGCCGTGACACAATGCGCATTCGATTGCCTTTATTTAGCGATCGACGCACTGCGACCAAACTGCACCGTCAGCATTATTGGCGAAGCGGTAGTGAATGAAGCGCATCGCCGCGGTTACTCCGTCGTGCGCGAATATGTTGGTCACGGCTTGGGCGAAGTGTTTCATCAGCCACCCAACATTCCACACTTCCCCGACCGCAAATCGAAACAGCAACGTTTGCTCCCAGGCATGTGTTTTACAATCGAACCGATGGTGAACGCAGGAACGCGTTACACGCGGCTCGACAAAAAAGACGGCTGGACAGTGCGCACGCGCGATATGCGATTGTCGGCTCAGTTCGAACACACCATTTTAATGACTGAGACCGGTCCCGAAATTTTGACTTTAACCGAACACGGACCGCGTCGCGGACATAGGTTTTAACACTTAATTTTGACATCTAATTCTGACTCATAGCAGTCTTTCAAAACCTGCCTAGTTAGACCTCACCCCTCCCACCTGACGAGTATCTGACAATGCTGATTCGTTTTTCAAGGGGCGTGCTGCTCAGTCTTTACGCCTTCAGTGTTGCGTCGGCGCAGTCGATCGATTTCAGTCACGAAGTTGTTCCGATCCTTCGCAAGCACTGCATCGAGTGCCATGGGGGCCGCGAAGCGAAAGGTAGTTTTTCACTAAACACGCGCGAGCTGCTCGCAGAATCTGGTCATGTCGATTCTGAGAATCCAGCAAGCTCGCGCTTCATCGAACTACTTCGTTCTGACGACGTTGACGACCAGATGCCTCCACGCGAAAAGCCGCGATTAACTGCAGATGAAATTAAGACATTGGAGCGTTGGATCGCCGCCGATGTAGCCTGGGAGTCAGGGTTCTCATTTGCGCCCCAAGCATACGAGCCGCCCCTAAAACCACGTCGCCCCGAGTTGCCCGCAACCGTTGACGGTCGCTCAAATCCGATCGATCGCATTTTGGACAATTGGATGGCAACGCACGATGTGCCGCCTCCGGAACGTGTTGATGACGGAACGTTTCTCCGCAGAGTTCGTTTGGACATCACCGGCTTGCTGCCAGAACCGCAAGAGTTAATTGAGTTTCAAGCTTCAAAAGAGAAGGACAAACGCGATCGCAAAGTCCGTGAGTTGCTCGACGACAAATTGGCGTACGCCGATCATTGGCTCAGCTTTTACAATGACCTACTTAGGAATGATTACAGCGGTACAGGATTTATCACTGGTGGTCGCAAGCAGATTAGCACTTGGCTTTACAAGGCTTTAGTTGACAACAAACCTTTCGACGCTTTGGCGCAAGAGCTGATCGCACCAACTCCCGAAGCCCAAGGCTACATCGACGGTATTCGTTGGCGCGGTGAAGTGAGTGCGGGACAAACAGTTGAAATCCAATTCGCCCAAAGCGTGGCACAATCTTTTCTAGGAATCAATTTGAAATGTGCTTCATGCCACGATAGTTTCATCGATCGTTGGAAGCTGGAAGACGCTTACGGACTAGCCGCGATCTATTCCGAGCGGACACTGGACATTCATCGCTGCGACAAACCGATTGGCAAAACAGCGCAAGCAAGTTGGTTGTTCCCTGAGTTGGGTCAAATCGATGCGACAGCGCCTCGCAACGAACGACTCAAGCAACTCGCTCAACTGATGACCTCGCCAGAGAACGGGCGCTTCGCACGCACGATCGTAAATCGGCTGTGGTATCGAATGATGGGTCACGGAGTTGTACATCCGCTTGACGCCATGCAGACGGAACCTTGGAACGCCGACCTGCTTGACTACCTCGCAGTTTACTTAGTTGATAACAATTACGATGTGAAACAGGTGCTGGCCCTGATCGCCTCGTCCGCCGCTTATCAATCGCGCAGCGAAATCGTGCAAGAGTCGCAAGAGGCAAGTTACAAATTCGCAGGTCCGCGCACTCGACGGCTGACGGCTGAGCAGTTTCTCGATGCAGTCTGGCAAATCACCGGTACCGCGCCAACAAAGTTCGACGCGCCGATTTTTCACGCCTCGATCGAAACCGCAACGTCCGCCACCACGCCAGCGCTCGAAGCAAAGTGGATTTGGGGCAAAAGCGGCAGCAATCCACCGCCCGCTGGCGAAACCGTCGTACTTCGCAAAGATTTCACTTTACCGGCAGACCCAGTTCGCGGTGCGGCGTTACTCACGTGCGACAATGAATTCACTCTGTATGTCAACGGCCGCGAAGTCGAACGTGGCGCCGATTGGACTCAACTGCATTCGATCGCCTTGCACAGCATTTTGAAGAAGGGCGATAACCAAGTCGTCGCTGTCTGCAAAAATGCCGGTGACCGTCCCAACGCTGCAGGATTCTATTTTGCTGGCCAAATCGCATTCGAAAGCGGCGATCCCTTAACCATTTTATCCGACGAGTCTTGGCAATGGAGCGACAAGGTACCAGGCGGTAAGGAAGGACGCTTGGGAGCGGTAGCAAAGAATTTTTCAGCGGCGCAGGTCGTTGATCCTGTCTCCGCCTGGACCGAGAAGATCAACCCACAAGCGGCTCAGTTAATGGCGCAACTGATCAGTGGCGAAATGCCCATGGTCCGCGCTTCACTGCTGAAAAACACTGCACTGATGCGCTCGCTTGGGCGACCGACACGCGACCAAATCGTTTCCATGCGCCCCACCGAACTGACCACGCTAGAAGCGATCGACTTGGCAAACGAAGCGGAACTTTCGAAGACGTTCGCGGCTGGTGCAAGGAACTTGGTCGAACGATTTGATGGCGATGCAACTCGACTGATCCCATTCATGTTTCGTTTCGCCCTCTCTCGCGAACCAACGGCGCTGGAAAGCGAGATGCTGCGCGAGACAATCGGCCAGCAGGCAACCCCTGAATCCGTGCAAGACGTGCTTTGGGCAATTTGCATGTTACCGGAGTTTTGGTTGGTGCAATGAGCCTGTGTGGCTGGAATGTGTTCACATACCGGTTATCATGATGCTCAGACTTTGCGCCGCCTCACGGACTAAATTGCAGCCGGGATCATCGCTATGGACTTTCTACTTGTCGCTCAAATGCTCTCGCCGTGGACCATTGTTTGGTGGGTCGTCATCGGCATGCTTCTGCTGCTGGCGATATTCACGGTAATCTCGTTCTTTGCATTCGGCGCGTTGTGGGTACAAGCTTTCGCGGCTAGCGCTCGTGTATCGATGATCAGCCTGATCGGCATGTACTTCCGCCAAGTCCGGGCTAACATCATCGTGAACGCCAAAATCATGGCTGCCCAAAGCGGACTGGACATCACATCGCGCAACGGCATCACAACGCAAAGATTGGAAGCACACTACCTTGCTGGCGGCAATGTGATGAAAGTGATGCAAGCGATCATTGCCGCGCATCGCGCGAACATCGATCTCGATTTCGATCGCGCCTCGGCTATCGATTTAGCAGGTCGTGACGTTCAGGATGCGGTCAGCACCAGTGTTCATCCAAAAGTGATCGATTGCCCCGATCCGAAACGCAGTGGCAAAGCGACATTGAGTGCGATTGCGAAAGATGGAGTTGAACTGCGAGTGCGAACGCGCGTAACCGTTCGCACCAATCTCGAGCAATTGATCGGCGGTGCGACGGAAGAGACGATTATCGCCCGCGTCGGCGAAAGCATCATCAGCAGTATCGGATCCTGCGAAACGCATCAATTGGTTCTCGCCAATCCTGACTTGATTTCGCGAACGGTTCTTCGTCGCGGGCTCGATGCGCAAACGGCGTTTCAAATCGTTTCCATCGATATCGCCGACATCGATGTAGGCGATAATATCGGTGCTCGCTTGCGTGCCGATCAAGCCGAAGCCGATGTGCGCGTAGCTCGCGCGCTCGCAGAGTCTCGCCGCGCCGAAGCGATCGCGACAGAGCAAGAAAATCGAGCGACAGTTGCGGAAAATCGCGCAAACCTCGTGTTGGCCGAGGCTGAAGTACCCAAAGCGATGGCGCTCGCAATCAAACGCGGTAACTTTGGAACGGTAATCCCTAGCTCAAACTAACAAGCACGCTTCAGAAGCCTACTTCTCGCACTGGACGGCAAATTGGCTCGCAGCAGCGAACGAGTTTCATTCACGGGCGGCTCTGGATTTCAACTAGCTGGCATTGTAGACGTGCCGGATTCACAGCCCAAAGCGGCCGTGCTCTTCACGCATTGTTTTACCTGCTCGAAAGACTTGAAAGCCATTGTGCGTATCGGTCGCGGGCTGGCTGAACTAGGTTACCTAGTACTGCGTTACGACCTAACAGGCTTGGGCGGCAGCGACGGAGACTTCTCGCAAACCAACTTCACCACCAATCGAGCTGATCTCCAGGCGGCAGCCGAATTTCTTCAGCACTATCACTCCGCGCCCCAATTCCTAATCGGCCACAGTTTTGGCGGTGCATGCAGTCTGTCGATGGCGAATGAATTGCACAGTGTCCGCGCTGTCTTGTCGATCGCTTCCCCCAGCGACACATCACACTTGGCTGATCTGCTTCTTCGTATGGATCCAGCGATCGCCGCCAATGGTGTTGGCGAAGTTTCGATCGGAGGGCGAAACTATCGCATTTCAAAGCAGATGGTCGATGACTTTCGCGCTTTCGATCTTCCTTCGCGACTGCGGAACTTGCACAAACCGACCATGCTCTTTCACTCGCCCGAAGACGAGACGTTGCCTTTCGAACACGCTTTACGGCTGTATAGCCTACTGACACAGCGATCCGGCGACGACGAAACTGCAGCGGCACCCACCAGCCTTATCTGTTTACCCAAGGCCGATCACCTGCTGGTCAAAAACCCTGCCGATATCCAATTAGTCACCAACTTGGCCGCAGCTTGGTTTGATAGAAATCTAAGGGCCATCTGACTGCTCGATCAACACGTGGTCGTTAACGAATTGCCTGTGAAGCTGTCAGACCCAAGTGCAAGTTCATCAAATCTTGCGATCGCGCAAACGCTGCTGCAGCGACGTCACTTTTGCCGTAAGAGCATCAAGCTCTTGCTCCATCAGCAATTCTGTCGTCGTGACCTGCTCGCCTAGCAACTCTTCCAGAATCTGAATAGTCAAAACAACTGACTTTCGCCCTTCTTCGCGTCCTTCCTCACGTCCTTCCTCACGGCCCTGGATGAGGAGTCGATCAGCGAGCGAACCGGGTTCGAATTGCGTTGGGAAGACGCTCTTGAGCGTTTGCTTGTAGTGTTGCGAGTCGATATTTTTGTTCACCGACATAACGTAAACTCCTATCGCCTGGATCCATTGGGACAATCGACTGTCGGGAAGCGAACTAGCGAAAAGCCGCAAGAGATCAGCTAGTTTACTGACCAATTGCAGACTCCGACTGTATTTTAACAACCGCAGAGTGCTCTGCAAAATTGGTTCCCCAACAATCTCGTCGTCAGCAAGCTGACTCAAGTCCAAAAGGGGAAAACGAAAATCAATTTGATAGTCATTAAGCCCAGCGGGCGACGACAAAAGCTCCTTCATACTTCGCGCCGCCGTCCAACCTCGCTCTCCATGATAGACCACCAGCGGCACGATTGGACACAGCGGCAGACCGTCTCGAAGTCGCTTTTCCCAAATTCGCACGATATAAGAAAGCAACTGAAACACCGTTAGCGGATCGGACTGGCTCTTATGTTCGAATAGAAAATACACCAGCGCACGACTCCCTGTTCGCTGGAGCCCTGTGCGCTGAGACGCAGAGTCAACAAGTCGCACGGACATTAGCAAATCCGAGAACTTCTCGCGCAAGGCAGCGTCAATGAAGGTGCCTGTCTCCAATTGCAATGTATCGAGGTCCAGCTCCGCGAGCGCACTTTGACTCAGCTGAGTCTCGATCAGGCTCCTCGCGTTGGGCAGGTGAGCCATTGCGAACTGAAAGAAATTATTGTGAGGCGTTGGCAGTTGTTCCATGATCGCCGATTATAACAAACTCCCGAATCGAAGAATTCAGAGTTCCTCACCCAACCGCAGCGACCATAAAAGCACTGTGATTTAGACTCTAGGCCGCCTTCGGTTCACTCGCCGAGTTCCCAAACGCTGTGGTAAGCGTCGTGCGACTCAAAGTAATCGAGCATCTCACGGTAGAAAGTATTATTAGCGAGTGTAGCACTGTCACCGATAACGCGAAGGGCACGCTTGGCCCGGGTGAGGGCCACGTTGGTGCGGCGAGTATCTGCAAGAAAACCGATTTCGCCCACTGCATTGCTACGTACAAACGTGACGATCACAACCTCTTTCTCGCGCCCCTGAAAACCATCCACAGTATCGACTTCGATCGCGGAATGCTGCAAGCGATTGCGGATTAAGCGAACTTGCGCGGCGTACGGTGCAATGACAGCGATCTGTTCTGCGGCGACTCCACTGTCGAGTAACTTGCGAACCTGCGCGATGACCCAGTTGGCCTCCTTAGGATTCCTTTTGCTCAATCCGTCAGGTTCAAGCTCTTCGTCCCAACCCGCGCCCGCTGTATCCCAAAATTCGAGAATCGGCGAAGTCACATCATCCTCTGTGACGCCCGCCAAATCCGGCAAGCTGTGTTCACGTACGGAAACATCCGCAACCAGTTCGCCTGCATAGAATTGTTCACTCGAAAAATCCATGATCGCTTCATGCATTCGATATTGGACCGTCAAGCGTCGGAATATAGATTGTCCGTGCTCCTGAACTAAACGCTCCATCAGACTGCGTCCGAGCCCTTGTCGTGCGGCTTCGGCAGAAACGACCGTTGGCGGCAGCTGACAATGATCGCCAGCGAGGATCAATCGATCAGCACGCAGGACCGCAGGCCACATCGCCGGTTCGGTACACTGACATGCTTCGTCCATCACGACCAAATCGAATGTTCGATCCCCCAGCAGATCTTCGTCGAGAGTTGTCGTCGTGCAAATGACATCCGCTGAATCGAGCACATAGTTGATCGTGTTGCGTTCCAACATCTTCGCTTGATGTCGGAGACGTCCGATGTCGGCGAACAACTCTCCACGAGCTCGGTTGCCCTCGCGACTGCGGGTCTCGCGCGTAGCGTAACGCATTAGCTGCTCAATCTCACGTTTGATATCGCGCACCACCGCCGTGTTCGAATCATTTTCAACAAGTTCATCGAGCGTATGTCCGCGAAGCGTTTCGAAGACGCGAGCCGGATGACCAACTCGAATCACTGAGGGAATCATCTCAACCAGTCGTTCGAGCAGATTGTCGACGCCCGTGTTGCTCGGCGCGCACGCCAGAACTTTTAAACCCTGGCGCACTGCTTGGTAAACAACTTCTGCCAGTGTTGTTGTCTTGCCGGTTCCTGGCGGACCGTGAAGTATGGCGATGTCGCGTGATGAAAGCGCAAAACGAACCGCATCTTGCTGCGGTCGATTCAGATCGGTAAAAAACTCAACAGCTTTCGGCTCATCAAATCGCGGCTCGCGCGTTCCAAGTAACATGTCGCGCAGCCGCGCTGACGAGCCGCTAAGTTGCTTTGCAATTTGCATCGCAGACAACTGCCGCTGACGAGTGCGTTCGTCAGGCGAGAGGTCCAGCCGAAGTCGGGTTGCCTCAGGCCACTCTTCGACAGCAACCTCGATTGCATTGCTGGTGCGGCGACTGATAACACCCGAAATTCCTTTATCGCTCGCGTCATCATCGTCCGAGAGGACAACTGGTGAACCGACTCTTAAACGATTCATTGGCAGCAAGGCACCCGCTGGCTTGGCAAGATCTAACAGCAAACGACCAGCCAATCCCGTGCGATGATCAATCAACCGCAAGTTCACAAGCGTTTCGCCCGACCGCTCAGCATCGCCGCTACGCTGCATCGATCGGCGCTCAGCCATCCGTTCCCGTTCAGCCACCGCTTCAAGCGCTAACCATTGTTCCAAGCGTCTGAAGTAAGCCCCCGGCGAATCCCACTGCATGCATAATCCGTTTGTGATTCTGCTCGATCCGAAGGTTGCTTCCTCCAATATCGATCAGTTCGAAATGTTCTGTAGAGTTGCGTTCATCCAGCAGCTTCGCAGTCAGTGCACTTTGTCGCCAAACTGAGCTAGCTATAATAAGCGTTCCGTAGCCGAACTACGGCCTTTTTTCAAAGGTGCTTGCACCTGTTGCTGGAGCTTTGGAAGTCACCCAAGTGTACCGCAATTGAACGATCGGCTGGAGAGGGCAAACACGCTTTTGCAATAATGCAAGGGTCTTCAAACGCCTGATTGTTTTAACGGAAACGCCAACTCGCGGCTCCGCCCTCAGAACTCTTTAAAGTTGAGATAGTGTCTTCAGACGCAAAGTCACCTTGGAAAAACAAGACCGCGTTGGTTTGCGGCGCTTCGGCCGGATTGGGTTTGCAACTTGCGCATCGCTTGGCTGGTCACGAAGCTAAAGTGCTGATTGTTGGACGCGATCGCGAGCGACTAGACGCTGCTCAACAGCAAATTACGGCGAAGTCACCCAACGTACGGTTGTTTACTTTCGCAGGTGATCTGTGCGAACCAAGCAGTGCGAAAACGCTATCGAAAGAGATCCAGGCCAAGTTCCCGCAACTCGATTTGGTCATCAATGCCATCGGACAGAGCGATCGAGGAAGTATCGACAGCCTGACTTGCGAGCGCATGCTAGAACTCGTTCGAACCAACGTGGGCAGTGGCCTGCATGTCGTGCAGAACTTCTCGCCACTTCTCAAGTCAACGCAAGGTTCCCTCGTTCTAATCGGATCGCTGTCATCGCACTTTGCACCGCGATTCCTAGGAGGCTACTCAGTAGCCAAGCATGGTTTGGCCGCTCTGGCGCAACAGTCTCGGCTCGAACTCGCGGAGTCAGGAGTGCATGTGATGTTAGCCAGTCCCGGCCCGATCGCGCGCGACGATGCGGGCGAACGTTACAACAACCTGCCGAACGCTGCAGAGCTACCTGCTGAAGCACTAAAGAGCGGTGGTGGAGCCAAAGTAAAAGGGCTCGATCCCGCAAAGTTGGCTGAGGAAATCCTGAAAGCCGCACATCACCGTCGACCAACTTTGATATTGCCCCGCAAAGCTAGATTACTGCACATCGCAAGCGCCTTGTCACCGCGTTTGGGCGAATATCTACTTCGTAAATTCACAAGCTAACTTTCGGTTTAACCTGGGCACAACGCTCGATTCTGCAACATTTACCAGCGGACCAAGAATTCGGCAGCCAATAGTCAGCAATCGGGAACGAACACGCAAGATGAACAGGCAGCACAAACCAACACGAGCGAACCAGCCGAGCGAACCTATCAACACGTGGACTGCGTACAATAATCGAGACGGTTTCGTGTATGCTAAACAAGCCGCGCAACGACCGTTTTGAAATCACTCAATCGACTCTGACAAGCAATTCTCCGCATGATTGACTCACTTGCAATCGACGTCCAAAGTCTTAAGAAGCAGTATCGGGATGGATGGTTAGTACCGCGACGATTCAATGCGCTCAAGGGAATCGATTTGTCAGTTCGCCGCGGCGAGGTTTTCGGGCTGCTCGGACCAAACGGTGCTGGAAAGACAACGCTGATCAAAATACTGCTTGGCATCGTCAGTAGTACAGGCGGCCAAGCTTTTCTACTTGGCGAACCGGCTGGCACGAAGAACGCGCGACGACGCATCGGCTATCTGCCAGAGAATCTGAGCTTTCCTTCACATCAGAACGCCAAACGCGCGATGGAGTTTTTCGGCCGCTTGAGCTCAGTGTCGGAAAGCGACATCAAAAAGAAGTCGTCCGAACTGCTGGAATTGGTCGGCTTGGCTGGCCGCGAAAAAGAACTAGTTCGCAAGTACAGCAAAGGCATGCGGCAACGACTCGGCCTAGCTCAAGCCATGCTGCACGATCCCGAGTTGCTGATTCTCGACGAGCCCACGGATGGACTTGATCCAGTTGGTCGTTCACAGATTCGCAGCTTGATCAATGACCTGCGGAACCAAGGTAAGACGGTCTTCTTGAATAGCCACATCCTGCAGGAAGTGGAATTGGTTTGTGACCGCGTCGCCATCCTCGCCGGAGGTGAGCTTCAAGGCGTCGGCACACCCAACGAGTTAACTCAACAATTCGGCGGCGCGCTAGATACCAAAGTTCGCATTGAACTAGCGGCTGCACCGGAGAAAATCACTCAACTTCAGAACACCGGTAACATGGAGATTTTACCGCTCCCTGACTCGCGCTGGCAACTGACGACTGCCGCACAGACTCAAGCCGACGTGGATCAACTCATCGACCGCATTCGACAACTCGACATCAGCATCCTGCGGCTCGACCGCACCAAACTAACGCTTGAAGAGGTCTTCCTGTCGGCCGTTCAACGATCCTCGCAAGCTGACCAAGCCAATCCGTTCGCCGTTCAATCAGAAATTCAGCGATGAAACCGTACTTAGCGATCCTTATCGATTCGTTTTGGGAAGCCGTTGGTAACCGCGTGCTGTGGGTGCTGCTTATCGGATGGGCATTCGTGCTCGCCGGGCTCGCACCGTTCGGCTACGTAACTGAACGCAGCTTTAAACTTGTTAGCAGCGACATCGATAACCTCGACAAAATCAAAGAGAAGCTTGTCGAAGCAGCGAAAGGGCAGGGGAGTAAAGCGGTTCAAGCGGTGGCTGCAAAGTTGAATCCCGATTTTATCAAGCAGTTGGAACCGGACGACAATTCAGAAACGCAACAACGTGGCAAGCGCCGAATCCGCTCGAAAGATATGGCTCAAGAGCTGAACGTAGCGATTGAGGCGAAGGACCTTTATTCCACCGACGCCTTTCCGACTGCCGATAAGCGCGAACGGCTAAAGCCGCTGATCGAGCAGGGCATCGACAAACTCGGTGACTTCGAGCGCGAAGAGCTTAACCGCGAATTGTTGACTTTGGCTTTTCCGCTCGAACTCACGCGTCCTCGTAGCGAACGACTTTGGATCGGCTACGCCGGTTTCAAACTTGGCGAGCCGTTAAACATCAGCCGCCGTCAAATCAAACAATTTGTCGAACCGCTGCTGCTGGGCATGCTGATCAAACTCGGCTTGGGCGTGGTCGCAGTCTTCGTTGCACTGATCGTCACCAGCCCCATCGTGCCGGAGACGTTTCGCTCTGGTTCGCTGCATCTGCTTTTGAGCAAGCCGATTTCCAGAATCTGGTTGTATCTGTTCAAGCTGCTCGGCGGTTGCGTCTTCGTTTTTTTCAATATCACATTCGTCTTGATCGGACTCTATTTGATCGCGGGAATTCGGTTCGATATTTGGAACGAGGGCCTGTTGTATTGCATCCCGCTGCTACTGTTCGTGTTCATCATTTTCTATTCCGTTTCAGCGTTGGTTGGATTGATCTGGGGCAATGCGATCGTTTGCGTCGTCGCTTGCATCATTTTCTGGCTGTTCTGTTTTGCACTCGGCGCTATCCACGACGGAATGCAACAACACGTGGATTTTCTGCCCCAGATCAGCCGTATCGAGAGGATCGAAGACAAATATTGGACAGTGAATCAACGCGGCGACGTCAGCATCTGGAACGAGAAGTTTTCAGTCTGGCAACCCGCGCTCGATAACGACGCTCCTGGTCAAGCGCGAACATTCGGCCCACTTTACGATAACCAGCGCAAGCAAGTTGTCGTTAAGTCCTTCTTTAGGAATCCGTTCGGTGGCTTGCAGGCCAGATCGCGCAAGCTGGCCGTCATACGCCTAGATGGCAAGTCGGATCAAGATGATTCCGACCAAGACAAATCCGATCAGGCCGAAACGGTCGCCAACAGCGAAGCGGATTTGCCGTCTGATTCTGATGCTGATTCAACGGATACCGACGGCGAAAGTAAAGAGCCTGCGAAGGAATCGAATGCCGATCCGCAAACGTTGTCCGAGGCGCGAACGACTGCTTATTGGATGAGCGACATTGGACCGGAGCTACCGCAACAACTGATCGAATTGACGGAGGTCGGAGGTGATATCGTTGCAGTATGTCGTGCAGGAATCTATCGCTTGAACTGGGACAAAGACGTCGGAAAAGCGGGCAACAATCCGTTGATCGGCATGCTTCGCAATTGGGTCCCAGGCACGAACGCGTTCGAGAATGTTGCGCCGAAAGACTTTGTGCTGAGCGATAACACTTCTGCCTCGCCCACCGCAGACGGCAACGGATTGGTGATCTACAACTCGGGCACCATCGAAGTTTTGCAGTTCACGAAGAATCGTTTTGAAGTTGCGGCGAGTTCGAAAATCGAAGGCGAAGGCACCGAGCCTGCACTCGTAATTGCCAACAAGGACTTTTGCGTTGTCGCTCGCGATTCGCTGCCGATCATGGTCTTTGACGGAGCCTTGAAACCAGTGCACCCCGAAGTCACATTGCCCGACAGCAACAATGTGCGCGAGTTGACTTGGATTCCGCAAACCAACGAGGCGGCTATCATCACGCATACCGGCAACTGGTTCAATCTGAATTGCGAAAGTGGCGAACTGAAGGAGATAAGAAGTAATTTCACTGGAAAGTTGACAGCAATGACCTGGTTGTCGCCGACAAACGTGCTGCTGGGCGTGAAACCGAATCGCGTTGTCGAATATGACTTTGCCAACAGCGCGATTACAAAGGACTTTAAGCCAACGATGTCGACTCTGGAGATGGTTTACAACTGGGGCATCAATCCGGTTTACCAAGTCAACCCAAAGCCGAGTGCACTGGACAATGCAATGGGATATTTATTGTCTGGCAATTCGACGCAAAGCTTGAACATCGTTACAAACGACATGAACCAAGCGCAAGTTGAGATGGACGTATGGCGACCGATCGTAACCAACTTGGCTTTCGTCGGAGTTATGTTGCTGATTGGTTGTATTTACGTCGCGAGGAAGGAATTCTAATGGGCGGTTGCCGCACTTGACTTCGCAGGTGCCTGCGGCTAACTTCGTATCCAGTCCATTTCCATCGGAACCAGTATGCACAACCTACTTCTAAACCTTGAGCTTATTCAGCTCGCCCTCGCACCTCGCGAGCGGTTGGGGTAGGACAGTGCATACTTATTGAAATGCTTGCCAACCCCGATGCTCGTCGAGCCTCGGGGTTTTTTCGTATCCCGTTGGTTTGAAATGCACCGCTGAATTGTTGGCTTGCACCTAACCTAGCAAGCGTAGAGAAAGAAAGATCATGTCCGAACCACAGAACGAACGCCGAATTCGCATTTTTGATACAACGCTCCGCGACGGTGAGCAATCGCCTGGCGCAAGTATGAACTTGGCGGAAAAGCTTGAAGTAGCCCAGGCGCTGACAGACTTGGGAGTCGACATCATCGAAGCCGGGTTTCCGATCGCTTCGCCGGGTGACTTCGAAGCGGTGCGCGAGATTGCGAATGTTGTCCGCGGAGCAACTGTTTGTGGCTTGGCGCGCTGCAACGATAACGACATCACCCGCGCGTACGAAGCCCTGAAGAAAGCTCAACAACCTCGCATTCATGTGTTCTTGGCAACGAGCGCCATTCATCGCGAATTTAAACTGCGCATGAACCAAGACGAGATCATCGCTAGAGCTATCGCCGGAGTAAAACTAGCGGCCAGTTTTTGCGATGACATCGAGTTCTCGCCGGAAGATGCAGCGCGAACCGAACATGATTTTCTTTGTCGAGTTGTCGAAGCAGCGATCGACGCAGGCGCAACAACAATCAATATTCCTGACACAGTTGGCTATACCACTCCCCAGGAAATGTTTGAGCGCATTCAGTTGTTGATGAATCGTGTACCGAATATTGATAAGGCGATTTTGAGTACCCATTGCCATGACGATCTGGGATTGGCGTTGGCGAATTCATTGGCTGCGGTCGCAGCAGGCTGTGGTCAAGTCGAATGTACGATTAATGGAATTGGCGAACGTGCTGGTAACTGCGCGCTCGAAGAAATTGTCATGGCACTGCGAACCCGCGCCGAGCTCTTCCGATGTACGACTGGGATCAAAACCGAGCGATTGGTGCCGACCAGCCGCTTGCTTAGCAAGATCACCGGCTTGGAAGTGCAACGCAATAAAGCCATCGTTGGTCGGAATGCGTTCGCGCACGAGTCGGGGATTCACCAAGACGGAATGCTGAAAGAACGCAGCACTTATGAAATCATGCGGCCGGAAGATGTCGGATTCGCAAAGACCGATTTGGTACTAGGCAAACATAGCGGTCGCGCAGCTTTGGCTGATCGAGCTCGCGCGCTGGGATTCAGCATTACAGCTGAACAACTCCAGCAAGTCTTCGACAACTTCAAAACCCTGGCGGACAAGAAGAAAGAAATTTACGACGGTGACATCGTAGCTTTGATTCAACAAGAGATCTCTGGCCACATTCCGGAAGCCTGGTCGTTGGTGCGATTCGAAGTAAGCAATGGAACAGGCCACGCGCCGCGCGTCGCGCTAACTTTGATGCACGATGGGAAGGAATATTCTCAATCGGTAGAGCAGGGCGATGGTCCAATCGACGCAGCGTTCTGGGCTGTGGAGAGCATCACTGGATTGAAAGTGGTTTGCAAAGACTATCGCGTTCGAAGCGCCAGCTTGGGACGCGATGCACTCGGCGATGTGCAATTAGAAATCGAATATCAAGGTCAAACCTACAAGGGCGTTGGCGTCTCAACCGACACTGTCGAAGCAACTTTGCTCGCCATGCTGAACGCGGTCAATCGCATCGATACCTCGGCGAATCCGACGCCCCGCGTTTCTCCAACGAATATTGTTTAAACGAATACTGCTCACAACAAAAATCGCTCAGAACGAAGCGAAGCCGGCTCTTACGAGTGGCTGACTTTGGGATGTGCGATCGGATCCGATGATGGTCCAGCGTAAATCGACCGACCACCGTCCACTGGTAGGCACACGCCGGTAACAAAAGGGCTAGTCGCTAGGAAAACTGCGGCCGAGGCGACGTCATCGGGCGTACCCTCGCGCTGCAGCAAACACTCCTTGATTATGCGTTCGCGACGTTGTTGGCTGATCTCATCGGAAAGCAAAACTGGACCAGGTAGAATTGCGTTCACACGCACATTCGGATTGCGAGTTGCCAGTTCGACTGCCATCGATTGAGTGATTCCGACGACAGAAGACTTGCTAGAAAAATAAGCTGCAAAATCGCGGTACGGTCGCTCAATGGCCCAGTCGCCGATATTGATGATCGCGCCTCCGGTTGACTGACCGGTCATCATCAAACCGAACTGTTGATTCGTTAAGGCGATGCCGAGAGCGTTAACGCGAAAGAAGTGCTCGAAGTCCGCCGCTGTAGTTTTTTCGAGTGCGATGGGCTCCCAAATCGCCGCCGAATTCACCAGCACATCAATGCGCTCGAAATGCGATTCGATTTCGGTTCGCCAACGACTCACTATCACTTCATCGCTGACATCTCCCGTGACCAGCATGGCAACAATGCCGTCGCGATTCCATTCAGCGACTAGTTTTTCAGCGACTTCAACGGAATGATGAGCGTGCAGTACGATGCGGAAACCGCGGTCGCGAAAATGCTCGGCGATTCGCCGCCCAACTCGCGCCACCCCGCTTCCGGTAATCAATGCGACGGGAGATTCGGTGCCGAAAAGCGATTGATTTACTGCTGTATTGGTCAACTTGGTCATAAGCTATAGATTCGTTCGTGAGCTGCGATAAAAATAGTGGCTGTCTGAATCGACGAACTTAACGAATGGGTTACTGGAGACGATATGCGTGGCTGGAAAATTTCGCCGTATCAATTCTGCTTGCTATTACTGAGCATGGTATCGACAAGTACAAGTCTGGCTCAATCCAGCGACGATGCGCTTCGCAGAGTTTTCGAAGAGTACCACGAACAGTACTTGATTCTATTCCCATTGGAAGCGACTGCGTTTGGCGACAACCGCTACAACGACCAGTTGCAGATCGATATCTCGCCGGACTTTATTGGCAAAGAAACGCAATTCTACTCGCAAACGCTCGAACGACTGCGATCTATCGACCGCAGTTCAGCATCCGAGTCGCTTCAACTGGCTGGCGAGATTCTCGAATACGAATTGAATTCGAGACTGGAAGCCATACCGTTCAACTTCGACCGAATTCCGTTCAATCAGTTCGATGGCTTGCCGCTTTCATTCGGACAAATGGGAAGCGGGGCGGGCAGCCATCCGTTCAAGACTGCAAAAGACTACGACGATTGGTTGAAACGCATCGATAGTTTCAGTACGTGGTCCGCAGCAGCTATCGAGCGGTTTCGAGAAGGGATCAAAGATAACTACGTGCTACCAAAAGTTCTCATCGAACGAATGGTGCCTCAGTTACTCGACCCAACCATTGTTTGCGACAATCCCGAGCAGAGCCTGTTCTACGGTCCAATCAATTTGATGCCGAAGTCGATTTCAGAGGCTGACCGCGAGCGATTGACCACCGCCTTCAAAGTAAGCATTAAAGAAAAAGTAATGCCTGCGTACCGACAGCTCGGCGAATTCTTGCGCGACGAATATCTTCCTGCTGGTCGTGACAGCCATGGGATCTCGGAACTTGCAAACGGCCGCGCGCATTATCAATACTGGGTCAAACGCTGGACAACCACTTCGCTTACGCCCGACGAGATTTTTGACATCGGCGAGGCTGAAGTCGCCAGGATTCGTAACGAGATGGAATCGGTGCGATTGCAAATGAATTTTCAGGGAAGCCTGATGGAGTTCTTCGAGTTCTTGAGGACCGACCCTCAGTTCAAACCGTTCAAGACTCCCGAAGAAGTGATCGCTGCCTTCGCTGCGATTCAATCGAAAATGGAACCGCAACTCAAGAAGGCCTTCATCAACACTCCCAAAACACCCTTCGAAATACGACGAACCGAAGCGTTTCGCGAAAAGACTGCGAGCGCGGAATATATGCCAGGCTCAGCGGACGGTTCTCGGCCAGGAATTTTTTACACACCGATTCCTGATGCAACGCAGTTCAATGTCACCAGCGGAATGGAGTCGCTGTTTTTGCATGAAGCGATTCCGGGACATCACTATCAAATTTCGCTTCAGCAAGAAAACGAAGAGCTACCAAAGTTCGCTCGCTTTCTTTGGTACGGCGCTTACGGTGAAGGCTGGGCTCTTTATTGCGAGTCGATGGGGAAAGAACTTGGTTTGTACACCGATCCGAAACAACGCATCGGCGCACTCGGCGACGAAATGCATCGCGCGATCCGACTAGTTGTCGACGTAGGAATGCACTGGAAAGGTTGGACTCGCGAGCAAGCGATCAAATACATGATGGACAATGAACCGATAAGCGAAGATGGGGCGGTCGCCGAAGTAGAACGCTATATGGCTTTCACCGCGCAAGCGCTTTCCTACAAAATTGGTCAGTTGAAAATTAGCGAGCTGCGGAAGAAGTGCGAGCAACGCTTGGGAGAAAAATTCAACCTCCCCCGATTCCACGACCAAGTGCTGAAGAACGGTTGCATGCCGTTGAACATTTTGCAGGCCCGATTGGAGCATTGGCAACCGTAACTCCAACGCACAAAAAAACTCCGGCTTTAGAGGCCGGAGTTTTCTCGATCACGCTATGCACAAAGCTCAAACTAGTCTTTTGGCAACAAGACAGTGTCAATCACGTGGATGACACCATTCTTTGTTTCGATGTCAGTCTTCACGACCTTCGAATCATTCAACTTCACGCCTTCGCTGTTGGCGGCGATTTTGACTTCTTGACCTTGTACGGTCTTTGCCTTTTCCAGCTTTACGACGTCTGCAGCCATTACCTTGCCAGCAACGACGTGGTAAGTGAGAATCGCAACTAGCTTATCCTTGTTCTCTGGCTTCAAGAGCGTTTCGACAGTTCCCTTTGGCAACTTCTCAAAAGCTGCGTTGGTCGGCGCAAAGACAGTGAACGGTCCTTTGCCGCTGAGTGTTTCAACGAGCCCAGCAGCTTTGACCGCTGCGACGAGTGTTGAAAAGTCCTTGTTGCCAGCTGCCACTTCAACAATCGTCTGCTCCTTCGTCGGCTTGTCTTCCGCACGAAGTGAAGAAACACTGACAGTCGACAGCAATGCAAGCGCTACAGTTAACAAAATTTTCATGGTCATTTCCCGATTTTGGTGAACGGCAATTGCATACAAGCAACCACCCCTCAAGTTTTGATTCAAGTAAACTACAATCAGCTCAAACGCATAGCCGGCTCAATGCATGAACTGTTTGATTCATCGTAGGAGCGCGTCAAGTCGTCGCACGGTTTTTAAGAAAATCTTTCCGCAGGAAACTACATCTTCAACAGTCTTTACAGACGCTCACTACTCGCCCAAGACACCATTCGATCGGTGACGCGAGTTCAGGAACCTCAGCTATGAAACCAAAATTTGTCTTCGCCCTGCTCCTGGTGCTGTCAACGGCAGGCCTTTCAGCGCAAGAAAAGAATGCGACTGACGACCCACTAGCCAAGTATCGCGATCAAGCGACCCAAAAGTGGGAATCGGAAATCGCAAAATTGGAGCAGCGCGATCGAACCGAAGTCGATCCGAAAGATCCAATTCTCTTCATTGGCAGCTCTAGTATCCGACTTTGGAAGACATTGGCTGACGATATGGCGCCGCGAACAGTTATCAACCGTGGATATGGCGGCGCAAAATTCTCTGACTTAGCAGTCTTTGTGGACCGCATCATCAATGCTCACAAGTTCAAAGCGCTCGTGATCTTCGTCGCTAATGACATCGTTGGGAAAGAGGACGACAAAAGTCCCGAGGAGGTGGTGCGTCTTTTCAAGTACATCGTTGGGCAAGTTCGAGAGACGCACACAACAGAACCGATCTTTTTGATTGCGATTACTCCGACGCCCTCCCGCTTTAAAGCTTGGCCGGAAATTCAAAAAGCGAATGCGGCGCTCAAAAAAACCTGTGATGCTGATCCGTCGTTGCATTTCATCGCAACCGAAAAGCAGTATCTTGATCCGGAAGGAGAGCCGATCCCTGCATACTTCGTCAAAGATATGCTGCACCAGAATGAGGAAGGCTACAAACTGTGGAGTAGCATCGTCCGCGAGAGCATAGACAAGGTGCTTAAGTCGACTGCCGCTGCCAATTGATCGTCAACTGTTTTTTTTGCTGCTGAACTTTTTTTGCTGCTCAAGTTTATTGCTGCGAAGCGAATTTGAGCATGGTGTAGAAAGAATCGCGAGCCGCTTCAACGTCTAAGCTCGTTGCCACTTCCATGTTGATTCGCCATGTTCGCGGAATGCGACGATCGAAAACCGTTGCGCCGTTGGTCAATTCGCCGTTGACCTCAATGTCGCCCGCCATTTCCTCGAATTCGAAAAGTATCGGCTCAACGATCAACAACAACGGCAATACCGCTTGAAGCGATATTGTTTCGTGACCAAGCAACTGCCGAGTAGTTCGAAACAAATGCGGCACGATGTCGTGGAGCACATTTCCAATACGTGTGTGCTTTGGCGGCAATAGATCGATCAAGTCCCACCCGAATTT
>JBGSOM010000130.1:0-24915 GCA_041739135.1 Pirellulaceae bacterium | reverse complement strand
GCTTTAGACATGGCTTCCTGCTGTTCTCTTTGTCGGACCGCGGGCGTCCTCGCCCGCTTGCGGCGCTCGATGACGTCAATTGAAGAACCAACGTCGTGGCTTTGAGTTCCGAATACGTCCACTTCAAGCTCCGCATAAGTGGCGGGTTCAGCGGACGGGGACGTCCGCGCTCCCGGAAGAAAGCCGCAGCGCGAGAAAAGGCAATCCAGTCCTAGACACCTAAGCCGTACAGCGCTTTATTCGCAACCTCTCGAACGAGTCCACGCAATCGAAGTTGGACTCATTTGTCAGCGGAGCGTTCCCAGGTCGTACACTCGCGACAACTTGCAGACCCGCCGCCGAAGCCGCCGCCAATTCTCCTTCGATGTCGCTGACAAATACAATCTCAGCCGGCACCAAACCCCATTCGCCAGCGATGCGCTGGTAACTTGAAGACTCCTTCTTCGAACCGATCGTCGTATCGTAGTGACCGCTGAAAAGCTCTAGACAATTCCCGATACCATCGACGTGACCGAAGAACAACTTTTGTGCGGCGATGCTGCCCGAAGAATAAATCCGAACATCCAGCCCGCTTTCACGCCACGCGCGAATTTGCGGTACGACTTCCGGATAGACATGCGACCGCAGTTGACCTTCATGGAACCCATCGGCCCAGATCAAGCCTTGCAGCGCTTTGAGCCCCGTTGCTTTGACGTCACCGTCCATCAATCGATGAACTTCCGCCGCAACTAACTGCGTCTCAGAATCGTTTGCAACCTTCGACCAAGCCGCCAGCGAATCGTGGCCAGCGTCGCGCGCGATCTGCTCACACGCGACCACTACATCCGGGCGCTTGCTGTGAGCTGCCAGAAAGTTATCGAGACGTTCGCGAACGAACGGAAACATCACATCGTGCACAAACGAAATGCTGGACGTCGTCCCTTCGATATCCAGCAGCACACCCCGCGCCGACAAATCAATCGAATCGAATTGCGTCATTACAACTTGATGACCGCTTCGACACGGTTGCCGGATTGCACATAATTCGGACCGAAGCACAGCGGTTGGTAATTCGAGTGCACCGCGTCATCGACATAGTTCGGCGTCCAACCTGCAGCGTCTTCAAACAAACGAATGCAGCGAATCGCGCGGTCGTCACACAGGTTGAACCAATGTTTGGTCCCGTTAGGTACGTTGATTAAATCGCCCGCTTCAACTTCAACAGCAAACACGGGCCCGATCTCTGGATGAATATGAAAGATGCCGCGTCCAGCCACCGTGAATCGCACTTCGTCTTCCGAGTGCGTGTGCTCCTTGTCGAACTTTGCCAACATCGCATCCAAGTTTGGCGTTTCGCGATTCACATTGATCACATCCGCAGTTACAAAACCGCCGCGCTGCTTCAACGACTCGATCTCAGGCTCGAACTCGCTCAGAATCTGCTCGTTACTCGCGTCAGCCGGCAACCGACCTGCAACCGGCCAATGCTCGTACCAAATCCCGAACGGTTCCAGGAAAGTGCGAATCTCGTTCACATCAGTTATCGATCGGTTTTCGTCAGCAATGATCACGCGTGCCATGGTAACTCTCACTCCTCAATACAGTTACAGAATTCTGGGGTAAGAGTAAGGTTACAACCAGCGCGACATTTGGACAACAGACCCGCAAGGAAATCAGTCCTTTGGAATCGGTTTGTCAAAAAAGGGAAGCGTTTCGGGCAAAACCTTGACCTCGGTACTCAGCCGCAGAGGCACCGGCGCGCCGATGTCAAACTCGCATTGCACGAAGGACGCTTTCCAACCCTTTTCGGGAGCGACTAACTGCGTTTCAAAGATGCCGTCGCCAATTTCCTTCAGCTCTTCCGATTTGTAAGCCTTGCCGATCGTATCGACTCGAAAATCTCGCGATTCCTCGTTCGCCGCCTGCCATAACAGCACCCGTTTCGGCTGCGTCTTGCACTGAACCCTCAAGAGATTCTTGCCATCGATACTCCACCTGAACTCCGGACGCGGAGTGCCGTTGACGATGCAATGGTGGAAGGCGATCAACGTCTCAACGGCGTTGGAGTCTTTCAGCGAATGCTCGGCGTTGGGAACATAGCACAGGTGTTTTTCGCCCGGCAGGCCGTCAAAGTAGAATTGCGAAGAATCGGGCAGGAAGAACTGATCACCCGTCGCGTTGATAATGCACTTTGGCATCGTGTAACGGTCGCGATAGGCAAACGGGTCGACCAGCTTCAACAGCTTTCCGTAATTCTCAGCGTCGCGACGCTGCATGATGCGATGATCGACATACTCGGAAATTGCCGGTGCCCAAAAACCGTAAGCTGCATAGTGATGACGCATGGAAACGTCCATATTGAGCACGTCGATAACTAGCGGTGCGATTGCGATAACTCGTTTGTCCACCGCCGCTGTCATCCAAGTTGTCCAGCCGCGCTTCGACCCGCCTGCTACCACGAACTCATTTACCTTCAGCTTGCCGCCCTCATCGCTGCTCATCAGCGCTTCGACGGTATCCATCGCCCGCACGACCGCTTTCGTCATCGGTCCTCGCGCCGGCCAACGCTCATCGCCCGTCTTAATGAACTGATCCCAAGTGTAACCAATGAGGTCATCTTCCACGCGTGGTTTTCCATCACCATGAAATATCAGCGGCTGGTTCGGCACCTGCTTCAATTCCGCCACCACGCTCTTCGTGGCTCCCGCAATTGCCGCCACACGTCGGTCCACTTCCTTCGGTGGCTCCTGCCCGTTTCCACCACCACCGATGAACATCATCGCTTTGTTAGTTGTAACACCTTTCGGTTTGAAAACCGTCAACCAATGTTGCCAAACGGGACGGTCAACTTCATCTGGTTTTAACCAAGTTTGACTCTTGAGATCGACAACAAACAGAGTTCCGTCCGGCGTTTCGTGCGTAGCAACCAAGTCCCAACGATAGCTGGCATCCGGCGCCGCGACATAATGATCGATGGCAGTTTTTTCTTTGTTCAATGGAGTTGTGATGACATTATTAGGATCTTGTTCTTTGACCGCAGTCGCAGCGAGTTCCTGCGAATCCGCGACGTTTCCGACGGCAAACGTAAAAAGCGCCGCTATGAAGTACGAAACAAAACGGCTTCGCTTGCGCACTCGGCAAACTGAGTTGGTATCGCTGTAGTACCGCATTGAAAGACTCCGCGTTGGTCTCGAAGGTGACAGGAATTCCCAGAGTCTAGGCTTCCTATGCGAGCTATTCAACCCAGTCACTAGCGCAGCGCCAGCGACTCTCCAAATGTTCACACAGTTCCTCGCGGCAATTGCCTATTTTGCTCTGGGCTTGCAATTCACCACCGTGGTACCATTCGCTCGGTAGTTTGTAATCGTTGCAAGCGGTGCTTGCTTTAGTGTTAAGCATCGCCAGGAGATTGAATAATGACACGACTTTCTTCGTTTGTATTAGGAATTATCGTCGGCGCAGCGGGTTTGTACGTTTCCGAAAACTACTACGTCGTTCGTTCGAAGGAAACAGTGAATTTGATCCCAAAGGTCGCTTCGAAGTTCGAGATGCCTTACTACGACATTCGCAAATTCACCAGCTCGGATTGGCAAGCTCACCCGTCGCTCGCACTGGCAATCGTACAGTCGAAAAAGGAAGGCCTGCTCGTCGAGTCCGGATTGTCCGGCATGCAATCGCAACTAGAAGGTCTGCTGCGTTCATTCGGTAAGTAATTGAATATTTGATACGAACGCGGAATGTTTGGTGTCACAATTCTCCCAGCCGCATGTGGACGATCACCGCTTAACATTAGGGTTGATCGTTGACAGAACGCTAGTCAGCCACAACCTGGGATAAACTCTCCAGCTCTTTACCCTCCCCAGCCACGAAGCGACCGGGAGGGTCGGCAAACGAGCGTTCAGCGAGATTGCCGGGGAGGGCTTTGCGTGATCGATTTGCCTAAAGACGTTGAGGACGCCCTCAAAACGTTGTCGCAATTTCCGCTTTAGCTTTCGCCATCGCTTACTTGCGAAAAGTTCCGAAGTAACGCTGCGCGGCGGGATGCCAAGCGAGTCCTTGCCACTGAGCCGCTCGTTCCGCTGAAAGCAACCCGCACTCTTCGATCGTCTTCGGTGAGAACAAACAGTCAAGCACTTTTTCAATCAACACATCAGGCGCCGGGTGCCACTGGCATTGCCAGTGTGAACGAAGGAGGCGATGCTCACGAAAAAGTAGTCGGCCCAATACGTTGGGCTCAAACGACAATAGCCGAAGTTAGACGTTATCAATGACCACTGAGTTGAGCGACAGTGACCGTTTCGTTGCGGCAAGACCGATACCAAAACCTGCCACCATACTTCATCTGTTTATGGCAATGGTCGACTCACTAGTCTCAGTGTGTTTGATAGTCTTTGCAGATTCCAACCGCAAAACTTCGGCGAATTTTAGCACGAACCTATGATGCTGGGTCAACCACTTTCCCTCGAGAATAACCTCCTTTGATCGCACTGGCGTTTGCCTGTGGCACACCCGGGTTGACAGCGCTAACCTAAAGCTAAATGTTGACAGAAACTAGATGTTGACAGAACGCTAGTCAGCCACAACCTGGGATAAACTCTCCAGCTCTTTACCCTCCCAGCGAAGCGACTGGGAGGGTCGGCAAACGAGCGTTCAGCGAGATTGCCGGGGAGGGTTTGCGTGATCGATTCGCCTAAAGACGTTGAGGACGCCCTCAAAACGTTGTCGCAATTTCCGCTTTAGCTTTCGCCATCGCTTACTTACGAAAAGTTCCGAAGTAACGCTGCGCGGCGGGATGCCAAGCGAGTCCTTGCCACTGCGCTGCTCGTTCCGCTGAAAGCAACCCGCACTCTTCGATCGTCTTCGGTGAGAACAAACAGTCAAGCACTTTTTCAATCAGCACATCAGGCGCATCCGCGCGAGCGGCTAAGAAGGCGGTGGTCGCGACTGTCAACACGCCGCTGGCCGGCAAATCCGTTCCGGGATACATACTGCGTGTTAACGGCAAAGCATGAAAGGTCGGTTGGTCCAGCGAAAATTCCATCGCGTCGGCTATCGGCAACAATTGAAAGCTGCCTTCAGCAAGCAATGTTTGCATGAGCGGATTTCCTGTCTGCACAACGACAAACGCAGCGTCAACATCCGGCAAATCGGACAGTTGCCGCCAATCGCCGTTGCTCACGCGAACGTCAGCGTGGGTCAAGTTAACGCGTTTGAGTAACAACTTTGAAACAGCATAAGCTCCCGACTTTTCAACTCCGATCAAGACATGTTTGCCAGACAGATCGGCTATCGAACTGATGCCTGACCCTTCGCGAACAAGTAGATGCACCGCCTCGTAATACAGCGGCGCGACAACTGTGATAGGCGATGAACCAACCATGTTGGCTTGCAACAGAGCAAGATCAACTTGGCGATTCAACAGTTTGTCGATGTTGTCGAGCGACCCTTCGGTATGCAAACTGGTTGCGTCACATACACGCTCGGCAGTGAACGCAGTACAAATCGCATTGGCGATGCGTTCATAACCACCGCCCGCCGCCCCCGCTGCGATCTGAACCGACCGAGGCATGCGGTTCGCATGCATTTGGCTCGTCGAAAAAGCCAGCATCATCCAAGCCATAATCAATAGCAACGCGCTGGCGATCAGTCCGCGCTGGACCCAGCGATGCGCGTCGGTCGGTTCCACAACGCGATGGTCGAGCACGGCGCCAATCATCGGCACACCCAGCAACCAATGCCAAGCGCGACGCCACGCGGGCAACGGTTTCGCTTCGATCGATTGTCCGAGAAGATAGCGATCCAAATCTGCGGCTAGAGCGCCCGCTGTTGCGTAGCGCCGGTCAGGCGCTTTCTGCAAGCAGCGATCGATAATCGTTTCGATCGTCGAGTCCACTTTAGGGTTGATCGTGCGAACCATGGGCGCAGGTCGATGGATGACTTGCATGATCGTCTGCACCACCGAAGCGGCTTTGAACGGTGGCTGCCCAGCGACGATCGTAAACAGAATCGCTCCCAACGAATAAACGTCAGTTGCATAGTTATGTTCGTCAACTCTTCCAGCCGCTTGCTCGGGCGACATGTAACTGGGCGTGCCCAGCGCCGCGCCGGTCGCCGTCAATCCGGTCTCGTTTCCAATCGATTTGGCTAATCCGAAATCCGTAATGTGAACATTCTGGGATTCATCAACCAACACATTCGCGGGCTTCAGATCGCGATGCAAAATACCTTGATCGTGTGCGTATTGAATCGCCCTCGCCGCGTCGCGAACATAGCGCGCCGCAAGTTTGCTATCGAGCGGAGTCTGTTGCGACAATCGCGAGAGATCGGTGCCTGCGACATAGTCCATCGAAAAGTAGTGATGACCTTCAAATTCGCCGCACTGATACACAGTCACGATGTTTGGATGGTCCAGCTTTGCAGCGCTTCGAGCCTCAGCGTAAAACCGTTGCACCTCTTCCTGACTAGCCAATGCACCGGAGCGAATCATCTTGATCGCAACCGGTCGATCGAGATGAATTTGGCGACCGAAGTAAACAACTCCCATACCGCCGCGACCGAGAACGCGTTCAAGCACATACTCGCCAAACCGACAAGGCAAAACCGGCTGGGACATCTCGTTGGCATCGCGCATCGAGCCGGAGCTCAGTAGCGGTCGAATTCGCTGCGACGCATTCAAGCCACTTTGCGGCCCACCACTTTGCGGCGGGCTGTAGGAGAAATCAATCGACTCGTTGCGCGAACTTGGCAACGTTACTTCGTTCGGATCCGCTGGCCGCCTCAGTCCGTTTTGAAGCGGCAGCGTCTCGTCAGTTATCGGATTAGGTTTTGGATTTGCGACGGGATTCGGAGTCGAATTGAAACTCGGTTTCGAAGTCGCAATCGCAGCTACATCCGCTACCGTCGGACCTGCAAGTTGTTCAATCCAATCGGCCGCAGTCAGCAACTCGCTCAGCCGCTCACGCATGCCGGGATGCTTAGCCAAGAACTGCTCACGGTCCGGAACTTCGCCCTCGTCGCACTTGACCATGTACTCAGCCAACGCAAGTTCGACTTCGATTTCCAGCGGATTTTCGTCTGCCTGAGACACAAAGCAACTCCCGGTAGCCAATTGCACTGCCGCTGCTGGACGTTCGCTGTCAGCACTTTTGCAAACAAAAGTTCGCTCACGGTAACCGCGACGGCTGATGCTTCACCGCACCGATAGTATTCTATTCTGTAGAGCAAATATTGGATACTGAATCAATCCGGTTTCAAAATTACACCGCCGCAAACGCGAGAACGACAAAAAACACGTGCGAAACGTGCGGGCTTGCACCTGCGAGTCAACAGACACGGCGAGTCAACAAACTTCGACTAGGACTTGGACGACTAAGATGCTCAAAACCTATCGCGTTGGCATTATCGGAAGAACGGGAAAAGGCAACTACGGCCACGACATCGACCTGGCTTTCACCAAGCTACCCAACGTCGAAATCGTTGCGGTATCCGACGACGACGAGAAAGGCCGAGCCGCCGCGCAGAAACGTACCGGGGCGAAAACGGCTTACGTCAGTTATCGACAGATGCTCGAACGCGAGAAACTCGATATCGTGGCCATCTGTCCGCGTTGGATCGACAAGCATCACGACATGTTGCTCGCCGCGGCGCAAGCAGGTTGTCACGTGTATATGGAGAAACCTTTTTGTCGCACTCTGGCCGAATGCGATGAGGTGATTGATCAGTTTCAGATGCGTCACTTGAGTTTGGGCATTGCGCACATCTCGCAGTATTCACCAGTGCTCGACACAGTCTTGAAACTTGTCAACGCTGGCGAAATCGGCGATCTGCTGGAGTTGCGAGTGCGAGGCAAGGAAGATCATCGCGGCGGTGGCGAAGACCTGTGGGTGCTGGGATCGCATGTGTTCGGAATGATGCGCAGCTTCGCAGGCGGCCATCCCATCGATTGCTCGGCCACCGTTCTACAGAATGGTAGAGCGATTCAAGCGGCGGACCTGCGTGACGGCGCAGAAGGAATGGGTCCGCTAGCTGGCGATAACATCCAAGCTCGCTTTCAATTCGACGGCGGCGTCTTCGGTCACTTTGCATCGCGACGCGGCATGGCGAGCAAACCGACTCGATTTGCCATTCAAGTTTTCGGCTCGAAAGGCGTCATCGATATGGAGACTGGCTATCTGGTTCCGGCACATATCCTCCGCGATGGAAGTTGGTCACCAGGGCGCTCGGGCAAAGCGTGGGAAGTTGTTACTTCAGCCGGCATCGGCGAACGTGAACCTCGCACCGACGGCAGCTACCAAGGTGGTCACATCGCAGCCATCAACGATCTGATTGCGAGTATCGAAGAACAACGTCCCACACGCTGCAATGCCGAAGATGCTCGCGCGATTATCGAAATGATCGCAGCCGTTTTCGAATCGGAGCGAGTTGGTCACACCGTTTCCTTGCCGCTCGAAACGCGCGTCAATCCACTGACGCTGCTTAGCAAGTGAAGCTTCCAAATCTAATTGATAAGGCAGCAACGCGTTACTGCACGATTTGAAATTCCACCGACGATTGACCGAACTTGTGGCCCTTCATGTCTTCGATGGTCAACTTCAGAGTGTACCGCCCAGGTTTAATTTCTTGTGGCATGTACATGCGATAAGCGATGAAGTAATCGCGACGTTGATTGCTGCAGATATGTTCGTCAGGTGGTAACATCTGGTCCGCAACGCGACGACCGGAGCTGTCGACGATTTCATAACTACCTTGCAGCTTTGTCTCGTATTCGTTCTTGAGCTTCTCCGAAACAAAGTTGTCGAGTTCACAGTACAGCAGCAGTTCTTGATCGCGTTTGAAGTGATACTGCGGGAACTTGCTGATGATGCCAAAGCTATCGACTTCGGTACAAAACGCGACGTTTTGAACTTCCAAGTTACTAACTGCGGCGAGATGCGATTGAGCTTTGCGTTGACTTTGCAGCGCAATGGTCCAGCGGCGATTGATGACAGGATTTCCCTGTGGATCGATCGCTGCATGGAAAGCTTGAAATTGGTGCGCGAAGTAGTCCTTGGCATCCGGCTCAAGAAACTCGATCGGAGTCATCGCGCCTTCGAGATCATCCAAAACTAAACTCAGCATTCGCATCTTGGCTTCGATCGCCAGTTGTTGCGAAGGGCTTTGCGCCGCTGCACTCTCCGCTTCGCTTTGCATCGCCGCGCGAGCTTCATGAGCCAAGGTGCGCCAATCGGAAGCAGGTGTTTCGATCGCTATGGAATTTCGCCCAACGCGACCAGCATCAACCGGCGCGTTATCCGATACTTGAATTACTCGCCCCTTCTCCGTGTCACCAGATTTCTGCCGATCCGCTTCGAAACGTCTTTGTTGATTCGCTTGCGGACCTGCTTTCGGACCTGCATTCGGATTCGTTTGAGCGATCTGGCCCTGAGCATCACGAGTCGCTGCCTTTGAGCTGCTTTGCTCGCGGAGCGCTTCCTCAGACTTCACTGCGGGGGACTTCACTGCGGGGGACTTCGCCGACTGACCGTTTTCGGGAGAAGCGGATTCATCATCGTCGCTAATCGAGAATGTTGACGCGCTATCGGTGTTTTGGGGTGATAGAACTGGTTCGTTGTCGTTTATCTCAAGTAGATCGCCAGCGGCTTTATTCTTGATGGCCAGCAACTGTCGTTGATAGAGCGCGCGATGCTCGGCGGATATCGAATCGTCTTCAACAATACCTTCGTCCGAACCAGATTCATCAACTGCATCCGAAATCGTTCGTGAGTTTGTTTCCGGTCGCGGTGCATTTGCCAACGATTCTGCCGAGCTCAAGCCCGCCGAATTGGAAGGTCGAAGACGGCTCGATGCAAACTCGCGCGGAGTCCGCGGTTCAGATTTTTCGCTGACCACGATCGGATCAAAATTCTCAGTTCGCTTGAACCAAGGCCCGCGACAACCGACTAGCGCTGCGTGAAGCGTAAAGACCAACACCAATGATCGAAACGAAAGACGAATCATAGATGAATGTTGGTTCGAGGCTTGAATGCCCATGTGTGTTGCCTTCCTTAGCATCGGTGCGCAGCGCGTCCAGCGCGGTTTGTCCTCAAGTGGTATAGGAAAACTCGGCCGCCGAAACAAGCGAAGTTGGAGCGAATGCGCAGTTGCGCACTATATCGAGTGAGTCGAAGCTGGTTGAAGCGGCAAACTGGGCGAAGTAACAGTCGAATTTCCAGTCCATTTTGATATCACCAAAAGTACCGGTAGCATTTCGAATGCAATTGAACGATACTCTAATACCTCTGTGCGACACTCCCGTAGGCTCAACTATCTTCCCGTGACTCATCGTAAAGGATCAACAAGTTACCATGTCACAAAAGAACATCAATCGTAGAACGCTACTTGCCGGCTCAGTCATGGTTGGAGCCGCTTGGACTTTCCCGAAGACTCAAGCGCGGGCCGCGATGGCGAACGACGAAGTGCGTATGGGTTTCATCAGTTGCGGTGGCCGCGCGGGCGAGCACCTGCAAGTTTTCAGCAAAATGAACGGCGTCAAAGTCGCTGCACTGTGTGATCCGGATGCGAAACGGGTCGCTAGCAAGAAGAAAGAACACACCGACGCGAAGACTTACGAAGACCTCCGCAAACTGATCGACGACAAAGAGATCGATGCAGTGGTCGTAGCAACATCGAATCAGTGGCATTGCCTCGCGTCGATCTGGGCAATGCAAGCGGGCAAAGATGTATATGTCGAAAAACCCTTGTCCCACTCGCAATGGGAAGGCGATCAATGTGTCGCCGCGGCCCGCAAGTACAAACGCATCTGCCAAGTTGGTACACAGCAGCGTTCGGATCCGATGCAAGCTGAGATCAAGAAATTTCTGCACGAAGAAAAAGCGCTCGGCAAACTGCTCAACTGCCGAGTGAATCGATACGGCGTGCGCGCTTCGGTCGGCAAGCTTGAGAAACCCTTACAAATCGATCCATCGGTGAACTACGACCTGTGGTTGGGACCAGCTCAGGATTTGCCGATCTATCGCAAAGAACTCCAATACGATTGGCATTGGAACTTTAACACTGGTTCGGGCGAGATGGGCAACTGGGGCGTGCATGTACTCGATGACGCTCGCAACAATGTGTTCCTCGACAAAGTCACGTTACCGCGTCGCGTCATGGGCGGCGGCGGTCGCGTGGTCTGGAATGACGACGCTGAAACACCGAACGTGCACTTCGTTTACTTCGATACCGGTGAAGTTCCAACGCTGATCGGCTTGTCGAACTTGCCGGCAGCCCCCGGCAAGAACGGATCGCCCAAAGTTAAAGGTCCCGGCAGCGGCTACGTGGTTCAATGCGAAGGCGGTCGTTTTGAAGGCCAGCGCGGACGCGCCGCAGCTTACGACAAAGACGGCAAAGAGATCCGCACGTTTAAAGGCAACAGCGGCGGACGCTTGCATCAAGAGAACTTTATCGAAGCGGTCCGGCGCCGCGACTCGAGCATGTTGAATACGGAAGTGCTAGTCGGTCACCATTCGACCGGCTGGTGCAATATGGCCAACATCGCTTACCGCGCTGGAACGCAATTCACGCCCGCCGCCGCTGCCTCGCTTGCCAAAGAAGTTCCCGGCTGGGGCGAATTGGTCGAAGAGATGAAGCAGCATCTCGCGGCTCATTCGATCGATATCAACAGCATGGAGATTCGTCTCAGTCCAATGCTTGAGATCGATCCCGAGAAAGGCCAGTTCGTCGGCAACAACGCGGAAGCCGCCAATAAGTTCTTGAAGCGCGAGTACCGCGCACCGTACGTCGTTCCGCAAATCGCTTAGAGGGTTTTAGGGACGTTGTCCACTTCTGCACCTGTCGCATCCCGCCGCCATCTTCACCCTCTCCAAACGTAGTTTGGGGAGGGTCAGCCCGCGACAGCGTGGCTGGGGAGGGGCGTCAGCACCGTGGGTTTAACACGAATCAACCGCAACCCGACCTCCCCGGCAATCTCGCTGGACGCTCGATTGCCGACCCTCCCGATCGCTTCGCTGGGAGGGTCAAATCAGAGAGGATGTAAATTACAGAGGCGTGTCCTAACTTTTCGGCAAGACATCTTCCAGGTAATGCATGTCTTCCGTCGGCAAGTGCGTGATGATCTGCTTCAGTGCCGTAACGGTGCGATCCTTCGTCTTTGAGTTCTGCAGCAACCGTTCAAGCAACTCGTGATACCATACGTCACATTCAGCACTCAAACCTCCGTACAAATGCATCGCTGTGACGCTCACGTTAGTTTGCCCCTTCGATTTTGCATCGTCGAGATACTTCGCAAAGCGTTCGAGATCCTCGGTAAAGAACTCGCAGAACTCGTCGGGCCGCGAATCATGTAGACCGGTGACCAACTTTTTGATCACATCGCATTTGTCACTCATCGCGAAATCAAGGCCAGCGGCCTGAAATGCTTGAAATGGTATCGCGTCGAATCCAAACTTCTCAGCCACGATGAACAGCAATTCGAGCGAAAGCAATTTGCTGGGTTCGCCGCGTTTCTGCTGCACGTCGACAAGCGTTCGCAGCGATTCGAGAACCGCTGGCTCTTGCGTCACATCGCGACCGAGATAGTTGGCGATGGCTAGCCTACTAAGCAACAGCGATTGCAGGTCCTGGAACGCTAATTGTGGACGCAGCTTTTCGAGCGCCTTCTGATGAACTCGCCCTAGTTCTTCGATGGTCTGCGCGGCACGATCCGACTGAAGATATTTCACCAAGGCTTCTGCATCTGTGGCTTTGTCACTTAGCACGCCTCTTCTAAAACCAAGTTGCTTATCTTGGGGTGTAAGCGATTCCATCGCGGAAATCAGCGGCGAGATAATCGTGGTTCGCGATGCGGTGAACGGCGTTCCATCGAGCGAAGCTGCGTAAGCGGAAACCATTTCCTCTGGGTAGCGCACCAGCAATGTGTGCAAAGCGGTACGCGTGAACGACGGATCCCAATTGCGATTCTTTTCCGATAGGTAGCTAGGCCAAGTCGGTAACCCTTTGTCGGGACGTTGGAAAAACTTCCACCTTCGAGCGACCAGCAAATCGCAAGCAGCTTGCTCGTAGTGCGGCACGCCGTCAATGGCGACATAGGGCAAACCAAGGTTCGCGTAAATGTAGAGTGCAAGCTGGTCCTTTTCTTCTCCCTTTGGATCAGCCGTATCTTGCGACTCACGTGTCATTCGAAATGCCATCTGTCGCAGCAGTTCTTCGATGTCCTCTTTACTGAAAATGCAACCTGGATCAGCAATCTCAATCGCTCTTGCTAGGCTCCGAACCACTTCGATCGAGTCCTCGGTTGTCGCCAGCAACGCCGACTTAGCAATCTTCGAACGTTCATCGTCTACCGTGCGATTAAGGACTCCGCCCCAACCTGAATTTGGTTTCTCCAAACGTTCCAAGTGCGCGAGGATTGCTGACGCAGTCTCTTGTGGATAATCTCTTGCAAAACGCGCCAGCGTGTCCGTCACTTTAACATGCGTTAGCTGCTTGCCGTCGAGCGACGGCTCTAGCAAGCCAACTACTACGGACTTGCCGGGAAAGCTTTCCAACGTGCGGCCGATCATCATTGCTGTCCAAGCGCCGAGCGGACTGCGGCCCAAGTTAACTCCCCGCTGATCTGGGCCGCTCATGCCGCCCCGGCCACCCATCATTGCGTAGCTCTCCTTGTTTTCGATCACCGCATCGCCTGCCGCCGCCAAGCGTTTCGCCCAAGCAACCACCTGCGGTTGCTCAGCCAAATTTTCACCGAGTGCGTCGAGTACTCGGATTCGAAAAGCGACGAAAGTGTCGTGAATATACGTTTGTGACTGCAAACTCATCTTGTCGACGTGCTTGGCTATCGCGTCGCTCAAGCGAAGCACCTTGGAGCGCCCTTCTAGAGTACGCATCAGTGTTTCAAGATGTTCGTCGAACGAACCCGAGAAGTTTGCCGCGGAGAACTGGCTACCTTGCTGGAACAACGCCAGCAGCAGCACGCAGGCCTGCGCACTTCGCTCGTTGCCCTGTTCTAACTCTTCGATAATCGCGCCGAATCCAGGCTCGGGAAAATAGGTCGTATAACTGTCCGTCAATTCCGTCATGAACCAGCCCGACGGGTCGTTAGAGCCCAGTCCCGCCGCCGGTCGATTGCTCATCGTGAAGCCACCCAATTGTCTCGCAGCCAGCAAACACCGGCGTGCAGCAGCAGCTTTCTGGTCATCCGTATCGGCCAGCATCTGGACCGCATGCATCGCATGCGCCATCACAGCGATGTCTTTCTCACGCTCAAGAACTGTCAGCCAGTGTGCGAAAGTCTGTCCCTGATAGAGACTGCCTGTCGATGTGTCAGCGGCCAGTTGCTCACTGGCGGCACGACGCCGCACTTTGACGATTTGCTTATCACCGCGAGTCAACAGGACTTGCGAATCGCTGATCTCCAAACCATCGCTATCGACACCAATCAGTTCGACGAGATACTTGCCACTTTGCAGCCGAATTGATTTGGCACTCTGCTCAACGCGCAGCGACTCGATCACCTTGTCACCTTGAGTCACATTGACCGTGACTCCGGGTTCGTCCGATTCGATGACCAATGTTCCCTTGTCAGTCGTCACCGTGATCAGAATGCCCGCGAAGAAAGCCAACGGTGCAAACGCGGCTGCAATCCACAGCGGCCAGCGCGATTTCGCGCGACCCGATCCAGCGTTGGATTCCGCTGCCAGCAACATCGCATTGGGTTGCATTTGACTGCTCAGTTGTTCGTCTTGCGCGTCAGGCGCACTCAGCGCGGCGCGAATCAACGACGGTGGTGCAGCACTATCGCTGAACGACGCAAGCGACTGAGCCACCTCGTCTGCCGACTGCGGCCTGCGAGCTGGATCGTGGCTAAGCATGCGATCAATCAGCCCAGCGATTTCCTCCGGTACATCGGGCTTGAGCGATCGCAGCGAAGGGCACGGCGAAGTGCTGATCGCTTGGATCGTTTGCGCGAGATTCGTTGCAGGTCCAAACGGAGCACGGCCCGTCAGCAACCGGAACATCGTTGCACCAAGACTATAAATATCCGCTCGCCAATCGACTGCGCTGGCATCATTCAATTGCTCGCGAGCCATATACGGCACGGTCCCCATCAAATGCCCAACGGTCGTCAAGCGTTCATCGGAAGCCAGCGGCGAATCACCCGACAGCACCAATCCCAAATCGAGCAGCTTCACGGTTCCCGCACGAGTCAGAAATAGATTCGAGGGCTTCACATCGCGATGCGTCATACCGAGCGAATGAATTGCACCGAGCCCCAACGCCGCTTGACGAATCAACTCGCAAACCGTCCGCAACGGCAATTCACCCATGCGTCGACTGACTTTGCTCAAGTCCGCGCCGTCGAGATACTCCATCACCAAGTAATGCCAACCACCTTCATCACCCGCATCGATCGCGCGGACAACATGCGGATGCTCCAGCGCCGCAATCGAAGTCATCTCGCGGTTGAAGCGATCGAGCCAACCGGTTTGAATCAGTTTCTCGCGCGGCAATAACTTGATCGCCGCCAACCGTTTCAATCGCTGATGTTCGGCCAAGTAGACTGAACCCATGCCGCCCGACCCGAGCCATTTCAGCAATCGATACGGCCCCAGCGACTCCGCCGGCAGCCGACCGTCCACTCCCTCCGAGCCGCACAAGTTCGGCTGTAGAATCAAATTGCCTACGACGGCTTGGCATTCCACTTCGTGATCGAAACCTGCCTGCTCACCCCGCGGCAAGTCCTGAACGGCTCTAGCGATCCATGAATACGACATGCCGCCACTCGAGCCATTCGCTGACTCGACCGCCTGAGAGCACTGATCGCACGCATCGACATGCGCCAGCGCGCTCGCAAACCGGTCCGGCGGCAACCGACCGGACAGCAAATCGTTGAGCGCGTCAGGTTCCAAGCACTGTTGTCGATTGGCAATCATGTTCATTTCCTCAGTATAGGAGTTTAACAGCGAATCGAGTTGTCCTTCCCAAGTACATCGGAATTGTTGGACATCAAATTTTTTCGAAATCACCGATCGATTTTGTCTACAATACGAGCCTCAACACGTGGTGGCGACTTTCAGTCGCCATTTAACGCAACGTCGACTATTGCCGTGCGAGCTAGGCTGATGACAATTACTGATACACCGATCTCGCAGAGCACTTCGCCAACTTTGCTTGGTCGAGCTGCGAGGGGCGATGGAACTGCGTGGCAGCGACTGGTTCAGATCTACGGCCCACTGGTCTACTCGTGGGCGCGACGCACTGGCCTGCAAGCTCAGGATGCTGCGGATGTGACGCAAGAGACCTTTGCGGCCGTCTCAGTTCGACTTGCAAGTTTCGATGCGCAAAAGCCCGGCGCGACGTTTCGCGGTTGGCTGTGGACGATCACTCGCAACAAAGCGGCTGATCTCGTGCGAGCCGGAAACGTTCAACCGAGAGCTCGTGGTGGCAGCACGAACCTTGCCAAGTTGAATGCGGTGTCGGGGCAAGTTGTCGATACTGTTAAGCTAGACAGCAACGATCCCCCTTCGGATTTTGTCACGGATCAGCAAGAGATTGTTCGTCGCACAATCGCGCTCCTGCGAACTAATTTTGAACCAATGACGTGGCAATACTTTTGGCGAACCGTTATCGATGGTTGCACGCCGGATGAAGTCGCGGCTGAGTTCGCTGTTTCGCGTTGGGCGGTGTACAAAGCGCGTTCACGCGTCCTCCACCAGTTGCGCACCGAACTGAAAGGGCTTGAAGAAATCGAGTGAGTTAAGCGATGCTGCCTTTGCCACTTGATCGCAATACGATTTCATAGATGACCAGCATCGGCAACCAACTAAGCCAAGCCAGTGCACCGTAGCTGATCCAATCGAGCTCGAACGTGTTTACGATAGCAGCCAGAAATCGCAACATCACGGCTGAACACATCAGCAGATAACTGCGCGTCATCCATCGACCGTGTTCGCGAAGCCGCCAGTCCACGCCGGCGCGGTAACCGAGCCAAGTGCAAGCGAACGTGGCGATTGCGAGCACTGCGAAGCCAGCAATTGCAATCGCTTCACCCGCTTTGAATGCCATCGCCAAACCGCTCGGAGCGACCAGCAGCAGAGCGATCCACGCATAAGCGACGCCCAGCCTTCGATGCAACTCGGGTCGGCTGCGACGCAACCATGCAAGCGACTGCGCCGATCCGATCGCAATCGCAATTGGCGACGCGACAACGTGCAGATAAAAAGCGACTGCGTACCACGAGTAAAAATAGGCTTCGCGGCCTCGCAGAAAACCGAACTCGAACTGCGCCGGAAAGTACTTTAAAGCCGACAGCACAATCAAACCGCTGACGACAGCGACGAAGACCATCGCACAGCACTTCGTCACGCGCGGCAAATCAGCAAGTTGATCAAGGATGTTCATGACGAATTAACTTTGCTCAATCGTCCACTTGCAAACGCTCGTCGTTACCAACGCCATGAAGCATTTGCGCCAAGACTTTGCGATCGACTGAACTTGAAAGAAAGCGAACTGTGCCATCCAGCATGGCGACCTGAGCTCCGCTTGTGTGGTACGACGAGACCGCGCCGTCGGACGTGCCAAGAACTTTTCCGGGTAGATTGATGCCCACGGTCGATGCATTCACGGCGGTGTCGCGTGGTTCCGTCCAAATGATATTTTGACCGCACGCTTCGACAACAGCCAATGTGTTCGAGCGACTGACGTTCGACAAGTCGATTTTGCCAGGCCCAGCAGACGTCACCAGTTCCCCAGAAGGTCGCGCGTAAGCTGTGAAGAAACGTCCATTCAGATCTGCTGGCGTTGGGTTCGACGGGCAAACGAAAACGCCGATCTTTTTCGAAGCGTACTGAACGTTCGGTTCGCTATTCCAAGCGCCGGCGCGATCGTATTGGTCATACAGCGGCTTATGTTCCAAGTATGGCAACACCTCAACTCGCCAACTAACCGGTGGGCCGCTATCCAGCGATGTAGTCAGAGGTATCCACGCGCCGCGATTCTGTTCGTCATTCAACAACGCTAGTCCAATGTTTTTCAGATTGTTGCTGCACTGCATTCGCTTCGCTGCCTCACGTGCACTTGGAGTCGCTGGCAGGAGAAGCAGAATCAAGAGCCCCAGCCCAAACAACGATACGACGACTTTTCCAACCGAAGTTGCCTGACCTTGTGCCTTCAATCGTCGACTGATCACAAGCAACGCAACGCTCGAAACCAGTTCAAAGAACAGTACATAAAGTACGATGAAGGGCATCCACTCTGCAGGCAGATCGAAACCGACAATCGCCACAGTTGTCGGCACAAGAATCATCGCCGCCGTAACGATTCACATTTCAGACTTGCGAGCCGGTTTGTTTGTCTTTACCCAAACAAAAAACAGCGGCATAAGCGCGGCGATAACCAGCATGACGTGAATACCAATCGTCAGCGGCAAATTTCCAGTGAGCTGCGAAGGTGGAAAGTCAAAGAGCATCTCAGAATCGCCTCCACAAACAAACACTTCAAACCCAGCAGCCTTGCATCTTCCTGCCCCTCATCTTTCTGCCAAAACTCCGCCTGACCTTCCAGAGAATGCGTCAACGCGGCGACCTATTCAGCAGTGACGTCTTCAAAAGCACTAGTAGCATTCTGAACGAAAGCGTCAACGAGTTCTTCTTCCTTGCAGCCGGGCGAGGACTCGACGCCGGACGCTGTATCGACTCCGGCGCAGTGAGTTGTAAGGATCGCTTCGGCGACGTTCGCGGGGGTCAAACCGCCGGCGAGCAACAGTGGGAAATCGCCGAAACAGGTTGGACGCGGGGTGAGCAAATCCCAGCGCGCGGTGCGGCCAGTGCCACCACCTACGCCGGGAGCAAAAGCATCGACCAAGAAGGCGCGAAGCTGGCCACGCGCGGCGGCTGGCGACTCGGTCCATAATCGGGCGAGCTGCTTTTCTTCGCGTCGACCGCTCCAAGAAACCGACTTGATCACGGCGACATCTGGAAAATCGACCAGCAACTCGGGCAACTCCTCCCCGTGCAACTGAATGAAATCGACTGGGACGGTCGCCACGAACTTCCGCAACTCATCGGCGGTCGGATTCATCAAAACCGCGACGGTTCGCAAACCGAGCGTGGTCGCAAGCTTCGCCATTTCGCGACCTGGATCCACCTTCAAGCTGCGGACGCTGGTACGAACAAAGTTCAAACCGACGGCGTCCGCACCCGAATCTGCCAACCAATTCAGATCGGCAGAGCGTTTGACTCCGCAAATTTTGATACGAAACGGAATGGTCATGCGGAGTTTTGTTCAGTTCGAGTTATTAGCGGATCAAACAGCGGGTTGGCGAACATACTTGTGGAACGCATCGCTGAGCTGCCTCGTGATCTTGCCGACCTTGCCATCGCCGATCGGTCGACCGTCCAGCTTCACAACTGGGATTACTTCCGCAGCGCTGCCTGTCAAAAAGCATTCATCGGCAACGTAGATATCGTGTCGCGTCATCGCAGCTTCGATCACTTGCATGCCAACGGATCGCGCCAATTCGATGACGGCGTTGCGAGTGATCCCTTCGAGAATGCCCGCATCAATTGGTGGCGTGCAAAGATTGCCGTGGCGAATCGTAAAGATGTTGTCGCCCGTGCATTCAGCGACTTCACCTTTTTGGTTCAGCATCAGCGCTTCCGAGCAACCCGCTAATTTGCCTTCGATCCGCGCCAGGATATTGTTCAGATAGTTCAGCGACTTGATGCGTGGGTTCAGCGCAGCCGGATGATTGCGAATCGTCGCAGCCGTGATGATTTCCAGGCCGTGTTCGTACTTTTCTTTTGGATAAAGTTCGATGTGATCCGCGATGATGATGACTTGCGGATCCGATGTTTTATCGGGATCGAGCCCCAGCGAGCCGGCGCCGCGCGTGACAACTAAACGAATGTAAGCGTCGGAGAGTTTATTGCGAGCCAAAGTTGCGTTGACCGCATCGCCCAAATCGGACTGCGTCATCGGGATCTTCAGTTGGATCGCTCGCGCGGATTCGTACAGTCGCACGAGGTGTTCGGTCAAGCGAAAGACGCGACCTGAATAAGCTCGCATGCCCTCGAACACGCCGTCTCCGTACAGCAATCCATGGTCATAGACGCTAATCTTCGCGTCTTCTTTTGGGTAATAAGTGCCGTTGATGTAGATCTCAACCGAGGCCATAGTGGTTCTTCGCAGAATGGGTCAAGTTGTAAAATGAGCCTGAGGCGCTCGCCGAGTTTAAAAACGCGCACTGACAGATGACTGCTGAAGATCGGCTAGCGCCTCGGGCTCATAAATTTGCTGAGGACCGCAATTTACGCGATTTTGCGAAAATTTTCTAGGTGCGATTGCCTTCGCAACTAGGAACTTCGCTTGGGCAAACGCTTACTCCATGGCGTGGGAACACATCGTCGTTCCTCTTCGTAAACTTCGAATAGTGCTTCTTTGTCGATACCCAGTTCGCCGCGAAGTTGGCCGACCAACCGGCTGCGAACCGAAGCGACATCGAGGCTCATCAGATCGCCCAGCGGCATACTCTGAGCCGCTTTGACGCCAAGTTCGAAAGCGATCAAATCGCAACCGCGTATACAAAACGGTTCCGGATAAAGGCTAAACGCGCACTTGTAACGCTCCATATCCTCTGTCGTGAATTCCGGATCTGCGACTGCGGAGAAACCGAGAACGAACGCCTCGTCTTGATCCACCAGCCCGCGGCCGAGCAGCACATGCAGGACATCATGCTGTTCCAGCGTACAGGCTCCCGGCAATTTCAACGGGCTGTCCGGACTTTCGAAAGCTCGAATGATTGCCGGTATATCGTCGCTGCTGAGTCCAGGCATGGTGTCGAGCACTTGGCCGACGGTTAATGAATCGGTATCCAGTCCTGGGTACCAGCGCGACCAAAAGGGAGTGTCCAAACACGCCGTCGGCTGTGGTTCACTGCCGCTGTGTTGCAACAGTTGTTCGACGTCCGCAAAACGGTTGACCATCGCTTCGCGTTCATCACCTTCGGCAGCGTTCCACAGATTGATCATGCAAGCTTCGTTTTCGCTAGCCACCGCTTGCACAATGACTTGTCGCAATCGCTCCCAGGCTTCCGCAGTCAGGCTAGCCATTAACGGGTCCTGTTTCAGGCGTTTGACTGATTCATCTACAACATCATGTGGCTTGGGCATACGCCGTTTCTCGACTACTGCGTTTTTGGATTTACTAAGTGGCGTCGACTCGCAGCCGACATGTCTTGAATTGGCGATTGAAAGTCGCCACAACATATTCTGTATAAAGTGCCGGGTTAGTATATCGCTTTTTAGTCGACGTTTAAGTTGTGAACGGTAGCGGTGTCCCGACTGCGAACATTCGGTCGAGGGGCGAGACGCGAACGCAACGCTATGCGGCTAATGACGGTAGTATCGATTGCAGGGACTCGCATGGAAAACTATAGAGCCGCCGGTTGACCGCTCACAATGCTCGACCTAGCTTTCGACATCACTTGCAGTGTACTAGCTACTCACAAAGCTACACATAAAAGCGGTAACCCGAAAGAAATAACAGACAGGATGGGCAGGCTTGCTCGATTCGCGACCTAGGCTTGCAACACAAGCCCGGAAACGCGCATCGCAAACCAACTATTGACGAGCGCGTATCAACGCTGAACGTGCAAACACAACTTGACTGCGTATTGGCCCCCGACTCCATGCAATCTGCACCCACAACTTCACAAAATCCGCAAGCTGTTGCCGCACCGGTTCCGCCGGCTGCGCGCACCGTGGCTTCGATCGAAGAACGGTTAGTCAGGAACCGTCTGGGCATCTACTCTGCGCTTTTTATGGCGTTGCGTGCAAAACACCCGCCTACCGCCGCTCACAGTTTACGAGTCGCTTTAGGTTGCTCGAAATGGGCAGCCCTGCGTCGGATGGAGGAATCCGAGCGCGAGTTGTTAGAAGTCGCTGCGCTGATGCATGACCTTGGCAAAATCGGCATTCCAGATCGCTTGCTTCAAAAGACAGAAGAGCTGATAGGCAACGAACAGTCGCTGATGCGATTGCACGGTGAGTTGGCGATTGAGTTGATTGCTGGTGCCGGCGCTTCGCCTCAGTTGCTGGATGTTATTCGCCACTGTCGCAGTCGCATCGATAACGAAGCGACCGCAAATCCAACTTTACAAACTAAAGATGCGCCAGCCAAAATTCCACTAGCGTCACGCATGTTGGCAATCGCCGATGCATTTGATTCCATGACCAGCGAGCAACCGTTTCGCCGAGCGATGACGCGCGAGACGGCGATCATGGAATTGAGCAAAAATGCAGGCAGCCAATTCGATGCGGCCTTGGTTCGAGAGTTCGCGCAGGTGATCACATTACCGAGCAACGAGCTGGAGAAACTTGTCGCTAAGCGTTGGTTAAACGAGTTGACACCGCATCAGACGCCGGGCTTTTGCGAAAACAATTTGACGGCATCCAGCGGCGCGATGCAAACGCTGATCGACACGCTTTACCACCACCGCTTGCTGGATTCGATGAGCGATGCGGGGATTTATGTCGACTACGATGGATGTGTGCTCAGTTGGAATCGAGCTGCCGAGAAACTGACTGGACGCAGTGCGGCTTCGATGCTGCACCAGTGTCTGACATCAGAAGTCATCGGATTGAAGACGGTTGCGCGCGGAAACGTAGTGGATGAACTCTGTCCATTCCGGCTCGCGCTTCGCTCCGAAGCGATCACGAATCACAAATACGTCCTAGTGCAGCTCGACGGCAACGAAGTTCCAGTCAATTTAAACACGTTGCTGGTTCACAACGCCAAGCACGAGTTCTGCGGCGCGATCTTCATGATTCGCGATGCTTCCCAGCAAGTTGAACTTGAAGAACAGGTGCAGAACCTGCACGAAATCGCCACGACGGATAATTTGACGCACGTCTCAAATCGTGGCGAACTGAGTCGCTATTTGCCAGTGTTCGTCGAGCATCATTTGGCAACCTCTTGCCCTGGCAGTTTGATTATTTGCGATATCGATCACTTCAAACGCATCAACGATACCTACGGTCATCCGGCTGGTGACGATGCGCTGGTTACCTTCTCGCAAGTGTTAAAGCAACTGGCACGAGCCGGCGATATGGTCGCGCGATTTGGTGGCGAAGAGTTCGTTATCTTGTGCGCGAATTGCGATAACGCAGCCGCTCTCAGTCGCGCTGAAGATATCCGTCGGGCGATCGAGCACACACTCGTCGCAGCTCTTCGCAATCAGTGCATGACGGCTAGCTTTGGTGTTACGCAGATTCAAGTTGGCGATGATCAGGACACACTGCTCGCTCGCGCTGATCAAGCGTTGTTGATGGCCAAGGATGCAGGCCGAAATCGCGTCATTCAGATCGGTGGCGATAATTCCGAAGTCGACGAACCGAATCGTAAGGCTGGTTGGCTGAGTTGGTTCACTGCGTCGGAAGCAAAAGCGCAACTGCTGCAGAAGTTTTACTTGACCGCAGTACCACAGGACATCGCAGTCGAGAGACTTAGCGGCTTTATCAACGATCACAAAGCCGAAATCATCACGGTCGAAACAAACAAAGTTGTGCTTCGCATGCACAATCGCGAGTCGAATTCAACTCGCCGACAAAACGATCGCCCTGTCGAACTACTGATGGAAGTCCTGCTCGAACAAGTGGACATCCGTCCGCAAAGTAACCGCGGTTCGATCTCACGACAAACGAAGATGAATGTCACGATGCGCACTGTCAAGTTGCGTGACCGTCGTCTGTCCAACGTCGTTGAACAAGCGACTCAAATTCTTATTAGCTTCCGGTCGTACATGGTCGCACAGGAATTGACCGAAGAAATGCAATCGTTGATCATTCCCCCACGATAGCTCCGCGACCGACGCTGCGGTACCAACGCTGCGGTAGTAAAAACACAGTGCCTCTGAAGAAATACCGCGTGCTAGGAAAAAGCGAAGCGGAATTCGAGTCAAGAAATTGATTTCCGTCGAGCTAAAATCTGAAAAATGCTGTCAGAAGTCGTCCGTTGGTGTGTATAAACAAAGGTACCACCCTCTCCAACACTGACAACGATCTTCGCAATGTCTCTGCCGCTGCCGAATGAATGTACAAACTGCGATAGCGATCGATTGATGCGCTATTTGGAGTCTGGGCTTTCGGCGCGAGATCAGGAGACGCTGGAACGCCACCTCAACGATTGCGAGCCTTGCCAGCGAAAACTTGAGGGGCTGGCGGCTGATGGCGAGTTCTGGAGATCCGCTTCGGAAGCGCTCGAAGCAAACGCCAGCCCAGCAGGGCAACGGACATCCGATTCTGAGTGGTCCCATCTGAGCCTCGATGTGCTCGCCAACCGCGCGGTCAATTCCCACTGCGATACCTTGGATGTTGACTTGGCGTCAAGCGACACGGTTACGTCGACGGCGTTAAGTCAGAAAGAACTGCTGGAGCGGTGGCTGGATCCAAGTGACCGGCCCGGGTCGCTCGGGCGACTTGGCAAATATGAAGTGCAGGGAATCGTCGGCCAAGGCGGAATGGGACTGGTGCTGAAAGCGTTGGACACCGAGCTGCATCGATTGGTGGCCCTGAAGACGCTTGCACACCATATTTCGCCTCAACGCACCGCGTCAGGAACGGAAGCGAGTTTGCGGCTGGCGCGCGAAGCCCGTGCGGTCGCAGCGCTGCGTCACCCAAACATCATCGCCATTTACAGCTTGGAAACTTGACGGAGCGTGCCGCTGATCGTCATGCCGCTGATCGAAGGCGGTACTCTGCAACAATACGCCGCTGTGAAGCCGTTGCCAGTCGAGCAAACGCTTTCCACGGCAATTCAAATCGCCTCGGCACTTTCCGCGCTGCATGCTGCTGGAATCGTGCACCGCGATCTCAAGCCATCGAACATTCTGCTGCAAGACGACCTTGAACACGTGCTAATTTCCGACTTCGGACTCGCTCGAAT
>JBGSOM010000104.1:0-29228 GCA_041739135.1 Pirellulaceae bacterium | reverse complement strand
ATCGCGTGGGAGGGTTAAGCTGTTAGCCGAAACCGAATGCAATCCCCGATCGTTGATGTCGAAGTTGATAATTCGATCATCCGCAAAGCTGCCGCGATGTTTGGCAACGTAGAGACCGCGGGACATTTTACCTGCGTTGAGCGTCCGCCCCATCAAAATGACAGTGTTAGCGCCCGCGGCAAGATCGCCAGCGGCTAACGGTTGCGTCATCAACTGTTCCAGCATGGACTGCTTTGTGGTGACAAGGACAACTGCGGACGCGATCTGATGGTCGTAGGCAGTCTGCATAACTTGCGGTTCGAGCTGTCGAAAGTTCTGTCGAAAAACTTCGCGTGCCAACCAATCGTGTTCGATACGCAGCATGCGATGGTACACCGACTCGAGCAGATCGAGCTGCAATGAATCCTCGGGTGCGTCTTGCGGTTCGATCCCGTCTACGATGAACCGCCGTGTGCCATGAATAAGGTGGCCGTAGACGAAACGGGAGAGCAGCGGCAAACGTCGATTCAGTTCCGATTGCCAGGCATGCCACTGATCGACATCTAATTGGCTGCGCAAGACACGTCTGCCGCTGTATCCGAGAAACGGAAGAATGTCGGCGGGACGCCCTTGCTGGAAAGGATCTTGAATCGCTTCGGAGCGTGGGTCGAGCGTGCTGAGTTCGTGGTCGAACAATTGCGACGTGTAGCCTACGTGGTTTTGCGAGTCGCCGCGACTGGAAAGATCGAGGATGGCGGCAGGTTGTCCTTCGGCGGCACGTCCCGCTTGACTGAAGTGCATCCCCAGTTGCGTTTTCCCGACGCCCGTCGCTCCAATAACCATCGTTAGACTGCCCGGCAGCAAGCCGCCACCCAGCGCTTCGTCGAGCCAAGAGAGTCCAGTAGAAAATCGCATAAAAATCTGTTTGTAGTAGCAAAGACGATTGGATGAATTGTGGTTGAGTTGAGCCAAATTGCAGACAGCTCTACAGATTGCCTACCAAGCATGAGGTACTGCGAATCGCATCTTAAAGATTCGAATCGGATCTGGGGCGCTTTCCTCTGCGCTGGCTTCGGCTATTCTATTGTGTAACGATAGCTTTGGTTACCACAGACATCTTATTGGACTGCGAATCCATGCTGCGACTTCAAGGAATCATTCCACCCGTTGCGACGCCACTTGCCGCTCAAGACGAGTTGGATATTGACGGTGTCGATCGCCTGATCGAACATCTCGTGCAAGGCGGCGTTCACGGGTTGTTCATACTGGGGTCGTGCGGGGAAGGCCCCAGCCTCAGTTACCGGTTGCGTCGTGAGATGATCGCAAGAGTTTGCGAACGCACGAATGGACGGGCTCCCGTTCTCGTTGGAATCACAGATTCTTCCTTCACAGAGTCGATCGCGTTGGCGGAGTTTGCTGAAGATGCCGGTGCTACTGCGGTTGTTGCTTCTGCTCCGTACTATTTCGCCCCGTCGCAAACCGAGTTGAGCGGATATGTCCAGAGATTGCACGAGGAAGTGCCGCTGCCACTAGTGCTCTACAATATGCCGGGGCTTACCAAGGTCACGTTCGAGTTAGCAACGCTGACCGAGTTGATTGAGTTGCCGAAGTTGATGGCGATTAAGGATAGTAGCGGCGATCTGGATTATTACACCTCTGTGGCTCAGTTGCTCAGCGAGCAGCGACCTGACATGAGCCTGCTGATCGGTCCCGAGCATTTGCTGGCCGCATCAATGCAGTGTGGCGGCGCAGGTGGTGTGCACGGCGGAGCGAATCTGTTTCCACAATTGTTCGTACAGTGGTACGAAGCGCTCCGCGACGGCGAGTTCGAAAACGCGCTGCAATTGGAATCGGTTGTCAGCGAACTGCAAGCGATCTATCAAGTTGGTAGCGGACACTCGGCGGTTCCGAAAGCGCTAAAAGCAGGACTAAAACATCTAGGAATTTGCAGCGATCTACCAGCGCTTCCATTCGAACGCTTCAATGCAAATCATCGGGCTCGAATCGCCGATGTATTGGACTCAGTCATCGATCATATGCCGGTAGCGATTCGAGCCGTCGACTAAGCTTGGCGCGGGTAACTAAGCTTGGTGGTTAGTTGGTGCTCAGAAGCATCTTAAAAGTCTCTTCTTCCCGCAGCGGATCCAAATCGGGATCACGCTGCAAGTCGATCGGACGATTGAAGCCGTTGGCAATCGCACGGTCGAGCAACTTGATCGCAGTCGGCACATCCGCATGACTCTCACTCTTGCTGTTTGAGAGCTGAGCGTAAACACAAGCGACAACAAACACGATTCCTGCATCCAGTTCAGCGGACATGTAGGGCTCGATTATCTTGCGAGCGGCGTCGTAGTTTCGAACGCGAGCGTTGTACAGCGCCGCAGTTATCAAGCGTGGCAGGTTCTCTGGATCATTTTCAAGGACGCGTTCCAATTCCGCGAGCGCACGCGCGTACACCGATTGCGACTCAGCGTCCTTACCCTTGCGATGCAAAGTTGTAGCAAGTCCGTACAGAGTAACAGCCAATCCTTCGCGAAACTGAAGCTTCTCAGGATCTTCGTCAACCATCTTCTGCTGCTTCTCAGAAACTTCGGTATACAGTTGCAGCGCCTCGTCATGCTCGCGTGCGTAGAGCAGTTGCCCGGCTAGATCGGCTTTGAAGATCAACGCATTCCAGTTTGCCGCTTGGCTGTCTTGATTCCTATTTGCGAATGCATCGAATTCCGCAACCACTTTGCGCATCTCATTTCGACCCTGCTCCGCATCGCCTTCAGCAAAGCGCAGCAAGGCCAACTCGCGCTGCGTACCCATGAGCTGAACTTGTGGATCGAGCATGCCCGGCTTCTGCTTTACGTACTCATTGCGATAAGTGAGATTTTCCTCCAGGTACGCGCGGGCGGCGGGCAATTTTCCTTGTTCACGCGAGAGCACCGCTAAATCGCCAAGTGTCGCTGCTACGTTCTGCAGCACGTCAGCATTGTTGTTTGACTCCACCAACCAGGCGCGGCGTTCGTCGAGCGCGAGCTTCCAGTAGTTCTCAGCTGCGTCGAACTTACCAGCCTTGCGCGAGGCTTGGGCCAACAAATCATAAATGGTCGACATGTTATGTCGCGCGCCTTTGAGCGTCCCAGCCACTTTTAACTCTTCAAGAATCGCGAGGCACTTTGCGTACTCCTTGACTGCTGCATCGGCCGAGCCAATTTCAAGTTGAATGTCACCGAGTCGCCGATGAATGCTGGCTGAGATAATATTGCGAGCTGTCGAGTCAGCACCCGAAGCCTCCATTCGCTTCAATCCGTCGCGTGCAACGTCAAGCAGACCTTTGCGAAGCGATTGCAAGCGCGGTCTGTCTTTAAGTTCGCGTTGAACTTCGAACACAAGCGACTTGAGCGCATCGATCGCTTGCTTCTGCTGATCTTGCGCCGCAGCAGCATTCTTGGCAGCTTCTTCTGCATTCGCTTTCGCCAGAGTCGCATTCGCCTCCGATTCAGACTTTGCCGCCAGCGCGGCCTTGGCGTTTAGATCCGCATCTGCTTTCGCGGCCAATGCCGCCGCAGCATTCTTATCGGCCAATTCTCTTGCCGCAATCGCAACTTGAGCGCTGTCATCTGCTGCTTTCTTAGCAGTGACAATGTCGCGCTTCTGACCATCAATAACAAGAGCGACCACTGGGCCGCCAATCATCAGGACCGCGCCAAGCGTTGCTGCAACGGCAGACAATCCAGCGACCACAGGTTTGCGTTTCGCCCACCGCCATGCGCGCTCAACCTTCGTTACTGGCCGCGCGTTGATCGGTTCGCCGTTTTGGTAACGCTGCAAATCTGCAACGACCTCAGCCGCAGATGCATAGCGTTTCTCCGGACTTTTTTCGAGGCACTTCATGCAGATCGTTTCGAGATCGCGCGGCACACCAGGCTGCAGTTGTGCGACAGCGATAGGTTCCATCGTTAACAACTGAATCAAGGTATCGGATGCTTTGGCCGCCATGAATGGAGGTCGACCGCTGAGCATGCAATACAAGATCGCTCCCAGCCCATAGACGTCCGCTGGCGCGCCAACGGAACTTTCACCACGGGCTTGCTCCGGTGCCATGTAACCTGGAGTGCCAACAATGTCACCGGTTCGACTGTACTCGTTTTGCTCGTTCTCCAACTTGGCTAACCCAAAGTCAGACAACTTCGGCACTCCATCTTTAGTGAGTAACACGTTCGCTGGTTTTAAGTCGCGATGAATGATTCCCGCTGCGTGAGCGAAGTCAAGCGCGTTGCCGATCGCGATAGCGAGCGCAGTTGCTTCGAGCGGTTCGAGCGGTTTGCCGCTGATCTTTTCGGAGAGCGATGATCCGTCAATAAACTCAAGCGAAAAGTAAGGTGTGTTGCCGTGCCAACCGCTATCGTAAATCCTTACGATATTCTCATGTTGGAGTTTTCCAACCGCGCGGGCTTCAGCTTTAAATCGTTGCACCACTGCGTTGGATGCAAAGTTACCGCCGAGAATCATCTTCAACGCAACTGGGCGATCGATACCTAACTGATTCGCCAAGTAAACGACACCCATGCCGCCGCGACCGAGCACGCGTTCGATTCGATATCCGCTGATGCTCGGCAGAACCTCCTTGTGGCTCTCAGCATCTCTCGAGCGACTCTTTAATCCGACTGAAAAATCTAACGACTTCGGCACTTCTGCATTGTGTGAAAAATCAAGCGTACGAGGATTGGCAGGATCGAGCGTTTGCTCATTCGCCGTCGCGCCCTGCGTAAGGTGAATCGTTTCATCCAGTTGACGCACTTCACCAGGTGCCAAAGTCGGCGGCAGGTCTTCAGGTGCCCGCACCGGCAAAGCGATCGTCTCTGCATCCAAATCGCGCACCGTCGGACGATCCATCTCTTCAAGGATACTTGCGTACCGCGAATCGATTGAGCTGAGTGCGGCACCAACTGTTTCGCGCTTTTCAGGTGATAGAACTTCCAGCACATGAACAGCCGACGGACGCTGACCTCCTTGCAAAGCTAACAACCAATCAGCTTCATACCATCGCGCTAGATCCGATAACCATGGACCGGCAACTCGCGACAACTCTTCGTGCATGCTCTCCCAGACTGGCAGCGACGAACTCGTCGAACTTGCTGTCGAGGTCCGCTTGGGAGAGTTGCTGACATATCCAGCGATGTTGGTTTCGTCCATTTTGCTACTACCCAAGAAGAAGGTCGGACAAACGGCTTGGCGAGGCGGCGCCAGGATATGTTAGCATGCTGGTGGTTAACCGTGCAACTAAACAGCCTTCATAAGCCGCGAACTCACCCTATTCCTTCAGCCATATTTCGCAGGTCTTGCCTTACGTCGTATTGCATTTTCGGTCGCGACGAAAAAGAAACAGCCCTCGACATGCGAGGGCTGCGATTTACGTTATGGCATTAAGTTATGGCAGTTTTGTCAGTTATAGCACGATCCGAACATGTCGCGCGTATCGCCGCCATCTGCACCCTATTAAAACGCAGTTTGGGAAGGGTCAACCTGCGCTAGCGCGGTTGGCACAATTTCTCCAAATGAAAAGCCAGATTATTTGTAAGCCGGAAGCAAAGGCTCGAGCACAGCTTGCTTGTCCTCGGGCCGTCCGTTCGCCAGCGATTCACCCTCGCTGCCTTCCATCACAATCAAGCATGCCTTCGTCTTGTCTTCATCCGAAATTAGCTTCAGTGAATGGTACAAGCTGACTTCGAACAACTTGTCGATCTTGCTGTACGATGGGCTCGAAAGTAACTGGATCAGCCGAGCGGTCGCGTGTTCGGGCTTCATGGCGGGCAATTCTGCCACTTTGACTTTTTCGTCAAACTGAAAGAAGAACTTCTCCATCGCCTTACCAACTTCGTCTTCACCGTTTGGACTCGCAAGCGCTCGCTGCACTTTTGTATTCAGCAGTTCGGCTGATCGCGCGAGCATGTCGCCCTTGATTGAAACAACGCGCACACGAGTTTCGTTTTGGACAATACCATTGATACGGTTCGGCCCCGTTGCTTTAACATCGAACAGCACAACAACATCCACGCCTCGCTCGACCGCTTTCTGCATCAGGTCGGCTTGCTTCTCGGCGGAACCGATATAGACCATACCCGGCGCAATCACAGTGCCCGGCATGATGCGCTCGGTTGGCAATTCCGCACCACCGCCACCCATTCCCGGCATGCCTTCGGCACCCGACATACCGGCCATTCTCTCCATGCCCATACCTTCCATGCCTTCCATTCCGGGTTGGCTTCCGCGCATACCCATCATGCCGCTGCCCATCCCCATGCCCATGCCATTATTCGGACCGGGAACTTTCGGTTCAAACTTCTCGACATCGCTAAATACCGACCCGAAGTTTCCGCTCGACCAGCGTTCCTTCAGACCAGTAATCACAGCTTCGCCAAACGTACCCGTTAAATCGTACAGCGCATGCTCTTTCGTCTTTGCCAGTGCCGCACCACCGCCGGACGATCCGCCAACCATGCCACCGCCGCCACCAACAGTTTGAGTTGATCCGATCGGTTTGAAGTCAGTCATCATGGCGGGCGCTTCCAGCACTACACCAACGGCAAAGCGAATCGTGGTAGTTGGCCGCATGCCAATTCCGAACCACTTTGTCTTTTGCAATACGTCCGCACCCTCAGGTGCCGCAATTGCAAACGCGCGAGCGTACTCGATGCCTTCGCTTTCTTTTCCGATCGAAAATGCATATCGGCCCTTGGTCAAGTAATCATCTTCTTCGCCGGGCGCCGGATCTTCGGGCGGCGCGAACTGGTTGCCCATGCCCATGCCCATCATTCCCATACCCATACCCATGCCCATGCCACCTTCCGAACCTGGCATCTGCATCCCATCCATACCAGGCGGCGGTCCCATGCCCATGCCCATATCCATTCCCATTCCCATGTCGCCTTCTGATTCGCCTCCCATCCCTGGTGGACCTAACATCCCCATGCCCGAACCAGACGAATCTTCGAACGACAAACCTTCGCCTGAAGAGCCATCGCCTGAAGAACCCTCACCCGAGGACCCGTCACCGAACGAGCCATCTCCGGATTCCGGCTCACTGGAAATTCCAGCGTCAGGCATACTCGGCCCGCGTCCACTTGGTGCCGGAGCGGCAGCAGCGGGAGCCTGAGCGACTTCATTGCTACCACCACAACCGCTGTAAGTTGTCAGCAACGTTGCGATGATCAAGCAAGTTAAAGGGAATGGCCGAAACATGATTAGGATCCTCTGAGTGACAAGAATCATTTCGCGTCATGGCGGCGCGACAATAAAGCGAACAAACTTAAGCCTCGTGGCTGACCAGCAATAGCTAACAAACAACGAACGAGCTGGCGCTTGAATCATGCAGGAAGCGATCCTCGACCTGATAAACATGACCAAGCGTTTTTCTGAATCACAGCCCGCTATTATGGCCATAGCAAGGTTGAATGTCGAGCTTGTGAAGTCCATAATCGCAAGCTGACTTCTCGTCGCAATCCGTTCGTAACCCACCCTGCACGCCGAGCGTTGTCGCCCCGACGCGTTCGCTTCCGCAACCCACCCAACTCCAATCCCACGACCTCTCGGAGCCGATTGATGCTGCATCGAATGCCCGCCAGACTGTTCGTTATGTTGCTGGCCCTAGCCAGTTCTGCCAACTTCCTTGCGGCCCAGGAAGGTAAAATCGCGATTCCGCGCACGCAATCGAAACCGCCCGGTCCGCCGCTTTCGCCTGCCGAAGCGATCAAAAAAATGACTGTCCCCGAAGGCTTTCGCGTCGAGTTGGTGGCTTCCGAGCCCGATCTGATGAACCCTGTCGCGATGGCCTTCGATGAGCGTGGCCGCATTTGGGTAACGGAGAGTTTCGAATATCCTCGCCACGAACCAGGCCCAGGCCGCGACCGCATCAAGATTCTTGAGGACACTGACGGTGACGGAAAATTCGAAACGGTCAAAGTCTTCGCCGAAGGTCTAAACATTCCGTCAGGGATCGCGATCGGTCATGGTGGCGTTTGGGTCGCCAACGCACCTGACATTCTCTTCATGCAAGACACTGACGGTGACGACAAAGTCGATAAGACACAAGTAATCGCCACGGGCTTCGGCCGCTTCGATACGCACGAACTGCCGAACAGTTTGACTTGGGGGCCCGACGGCTGGCTGTATGGTCTTAACGGTGTGTTCAACGCGTGCAAAGTTGAATCGCAAGGCAAGTCATTCGAGTTCACCTGCGCCCTATTCCGAATTCATCCACGCACTCACAAGTTTGAATTGTTCTGCGAAGGAACAAGCAATCCTTGGGGCGTAACCTTCGACCCTCTAGGCAGCGCTTTTATCAGCGCCTGCGTCATCGACCATTTATGGCACTTGACCGAAACGGGGTACTACCATCGACAAGGTGGACCCTACCCGCCGCACACTTGGAAGATCGACTCGATCGTCAAACACAAACATCAAATGGCTGCTTACTGCGGCATCACGTACTTCGACTCCGCCGCCTATCCCGCCGAGTATCGCGATCGTTTAATCATGGGTAACATCCACGGAAACTGCTTAAACGTCGATCGAATCGAACGCCATCAGTCGACCTATCGCGGGTTCGGTGAGCCGGATTTCTTGAGCGCGAACGACGTTTGGTTCATGCCCGTCGTTGAAAAGGTTGGTCCCGACGGTTGCTTGTACGTGCTCGATTGGTACGACCGATATCACTGTTATCAAGATGCGAGCGCGGATCCGGAAGGTGTCGACCGAGGACACGGTCGGCTGTACCGAGTTGTTCACGAAGCCACCGGTCGTCCAGCTCCAATCGCACTCGATAAATCAACGCCCGAAGAGCTGGTGAAGTTTCTTGGTGACGCCAACATTTATGTGCGTGAAACCGCTCAACGTTTGCTGGGCGAGAAGTCCTGCGAAGGCGTTGTTTCGAAGCTAGAAACAATCGCGCTGGACACCAACGCTAATCATAAACAACGCATGCATGCGATCTGGGCGCTGACAAGCGGCGAAGTGATCTCACCTGAGTTCGCGAACAAATTGATGCACCAGACGGACACGACGGTGCGAGCTTGGGGCGTGCGAGCTACCGGTTCTCTGCTGGCAGAGAATGAGTCGTTGGCAAAACAAGTCAGCGAGCTTGCCAAGGACGCCGCCCGCGACGTTCAGTTACAAGTCGTGATTGCAGCCAACAAGATGAAGCACGTCGACGCGATGCAAGTCTGGTTGGATGTGCTCGCGAACTGTGGCGACGATCCACTGATTCCCCACATCGTTTGGCAAAACATGCATCCGAAATTGCCAGCCGATGCTGAGCGTCTGCTGGCGATGGTTGAAAAGATCAACATTGAAGCGGCTCCCGGCGTTGCCGCGTTGCTGCCACGCGTTGCAGAAAAACTGCAGGACGCCAAGTAAGACCTAAACTCGATTTCAACCGCGGGACGCGCTCGGCGCGTCCCGCTTCCATTCGTAAGCGATCAGAAACCTCATGCGACCATCGAACTCCGCTGCAGCACTCGCCGCGTTCGCGCTATGCACGCTGCTGTCACTCCCCAATGCCCTTGCCCAAATCGCTTCTGAACAGACCTCGACCAGTCTTACCAGTTCGATCAAGATCGTTAAGTTGCTGTGGAACGCCAATCCAAAGTCCGCCGCAACGACGCTCGCCAAATCGCTGAAGATCGCCTTGGATCGCGACCAACAACCAGCCCTGGCAGAAGCGCTCGTACCGTTGCAAGCTCAGCTTGAACAAGCCGTTGCATCGAAGAACGATCCTCGATTTCACGTCAGTCTGGCAGGGCTGGCAATCCTCAAGAGTTCCGATAAAGCGATAGTCAGCCAGCTAGTCGATTCCATTACCCAAGCGGACGCGCTCGCGACCGATGCGACGACTCTTGAACTACTTGTAGAGACATGGTTCAAAGTTGATTCGGAAGCGGCGTTTAACTTCTTGGCTGCAAATCTCGGAATCAAATCGACGACGCTTTCGGTTGTAACTCAACGTGCTCTTTCAACCGATCGCAACCGCGCCGCCGAAATCATTCTCAAGAATTGGAAGAAACTGCCCGTTGAACAGCAGTTCACGATCGTTGAACCTCTGACTGCGCAAGCCAGCACGATGCTCAAATTGGTCGAAGCTGTCAAATCAGGTGACGTGAACAAAGAACTGATTAACACGAACCAACTTCGCAAATGGCAGGCGTCTGGCGATGCAAACTTGATCGCAGCGATCGAATCCGTGTGGGGACGCGTCCGAGAAACCGATAACGCAGAACGTCAGCAACTTGTACAACAGCGACTCAAATTGCTGCGCGGCGTGAACTCGAGCGGCAATCAGTCGAAAGGAAGCGTTGCGCGCGGGCAACTGGTGTTCGACCGAGTCTGCGCGCAGTGCCATCAACTGCACGGCAACGGTCTCGAGGTCGGTCCCAACATTACCAACAACGGCCGAGGCAATCTTGATCAATTGATTTCCAATATTCTCGATCCAAGTCTAGTTATCGGTAACGCATTCCAAGCCCGCACGGTTCTGACGGTGGATGGCGAAGTGGTCGCTGGCTTGGTCGTCGCGGATGATGAACGATTCTTGCGACTGAAAATCCAAGGCGGCAAAGTACTAGAGTTCGACAAAGAAAAGGATATCGAACAAGTGAAAACCAGCACCAAGAGCCTCATGCCCGACGGACTTGAAGAGCAGATGACCGAGCAGGAGTTCATCGACCTGTGCGCCTTGCTCTGCCTAGTCAAATCACCCGAAGCCACCGACAACGAACTCATCCCCGGCACCCCCGCCGATTTGGTAAACGAATGAAATTCGCATCGCTGACACACTATGCAACTTATAGCCGCGTCCCCATCGACAACAATCGCGTTGGCCCTGTGACTCACTGCGTGACGGTATGCAGTTGGTTTTGCGCTAGAGCTGGGTCTTGAGAAAGGCTTTGGAGTAAGTCCACCAGCGATTGGCCGTTGAACGCGAAATGTTAAGAAAGTCAGCTGCCTCGGCTAGGCTGTATCCGCCAAAATAGTGGAGCTTGACGATCTCAGCACATTGCGGGTCTTGTTCTGCGAGTGCGTCAAGTGCATCGTGGACGGCTAAAATTTCTGCTGGTCTTTCGATGTGGATATGATCCAAATGTAAGTCTTCTCTTCCTACCGCTCCACCGCGTTTTTGTGCGAGCTTTCGACGCGCTGCATCGACCAAAATATGCCGCATCGCTTCCGAGGCCGCTACGAAGAAGCCCTTGGTCGATTCGTACTTCAGTTGTTGATGATTTCCGACCAGCCGCAAGTAGACTTCATTCACTAAAGCTGTAGGCTGCAGCGTATGCCCGGCTTTCTCGTCTGCTAGTTTCCACTTAGCCAAACGACGCAGTTCGTCGTAAACCAATGGAAACAGTTCAGCAACCGCTACCCCGTCACCCTGCTGGATACGTTTGAGGATGCTCGTAACATCAGATGATGGCGACATGAATGGATTGACTTAAGTTGTGTTTAATTTGTGTTTAAGTGAGTCGACTTTAGCGGCTGCAGTTCGTTCTTTGAATTTCCATACCCCCGATCGACGGCTAAGTAGCAGGCTCCCTAGGTTCTCATCAGCCGTCGTGCGTTAGAAAATGAGATGCTCAGCTTCGGCCTTTAGGCGACGATAGGTTTCTAGATTGGGCTGAACACGAATGGGCTTGTTGTTCCAACTTTTCGTCAAAAGAGCTTCGTTTTCAGTTAAGAATCTGTTGGCGACTTCCAATGATTTAATGGCTTCATCGTCTCGCCCAAGTTTCTTGAGGGTCATTGCCCGTACAAATGCATCGTCGGGCTGATGTCCAATCGCGTCCAATTCAGCAAGACATTTTTCGAATTGCCCCTGACGATAAGATAGCCAAGCCAGAGCTCTTCTCGCGTTAGGATGCAAATCGCTTTGAGCGTATCCAAGCTTACAAAACTCTGTGAGCTCCTCAACCGGCCCACAAAACTCCGGAGCCGAAACAGCGACGAGTGCAACATCACTCCAAAATTCCGGTAGCTTTGCCACTTGCGAAATGGTTCGGATGAAATCCCGCAGCGCCAGGACACGAGTCGCTAACAACGCATCCTCGAAAAAGTACTCGAGTGATGGTGGTCGATGGTGCGCTTGCCACGCGTCCTTAGCATCGATGCGGTTGAGCAACTCCTCCCATTCCTTGCTTGAATTTGTGCGCTGCGTATTCCACTCGGCCAAGAAACCTTTGCAGAGTGATTGGCATCGCACCTGAAAATCGCGATAGCGAACGAGTACGTCACCAGGCACGCTCGCCTCCTGACCGATCTGGTGACACCGGGCGGCAATCATCTCAGGGATCAAGCAACCGAGGATATGACCTATGTGATCCTGGAAGTCTTGCACTTCACTATTCGTAGTCTTCTCGCGGGCCGTCCCCACTAATTCGTAGTTGAGAATAGCCTGAGCTGAATCGAATGCTTTTTCATGATGCTCTTGCAACAAATCCATGATGGCCATATCACGTAACGTCTTCTGGTAGATGACGTACATCTCGGTATCGTCTGGAAACTGTTCGACGAAATTCGCGAGGTGTTTATTGCACTTCACTAGCATGTTACGGGCCTGATCGATGTTTCCCTCTTTCTTAAGAATGCCGGAAAACTGGTGGAGAGACAAAGCCAAAGAACGACGGGCGGAGCGAATGTCAGGGTATTTGGAGACGAGCCCTTCTAAGAGTATTTCGCATTCATTCCAATACTGCCAAGCTTCAGGAATTCGGTCCGCGCGGTGCTCTTTGTTACCCACAACTCTCAGGGCTTCACCGAGTTGACTTGCGATTTCGGGCCGGTCGGGAAACCGCAGGACAAGTTCGCGAAGTAATTTCAGTCGCTCTACTAAGTTTGCATCCGCTTCTTCCTTTCGATCCAAGCGACCAAGGACCACGCCATAATTCTGCAGCGTAGAGGGCAGAGACTGCAAGACATCGATTCGGTCTGGAGCCATTGCGACGATCTTTTTCTTCAATGCAATGCACTCTGCATACGCCGATTCGCAGGCCTCATTATCCTTGCCCCACCACAGCGTCTGCTGACCTCGAGCGCTCAAGCAGTTAGCAAGCAACTTTATCAGTGCTACATTCTCAGGATCGTCTGTATGCAATTCACGTGCTAGCTGAACACTTTCGACTGCTGCAAATACTGCCTCGTCCATCCGTGACTTTTCGGAAGTGTAACAGAGCGCACAGTTGGAAAGCCCCTTAGCAATCTCGGCTTTTTGATCCGCGGTAGAGTTGACGCGCGCCATCAATTTTTTCAGTAGCGAAAGTGCCTCATCAGCGCATGCGTTATTGAGGGCATGGTTGCCTCGGTTGCGATGAATTGTGGCAAGCTCAACTCGCGTCTGGGTGAGCAGTAGTAGCACTTCGATAGCGTCTGGACTCACCTGAGTTGCGCGCGATGCCATTTCTTCCGCGGTCGAGAGTTTCAATAAAGCGGCATCATAATCCCCAAGCTGTTTCAGCAATTGGCCAGCTCGTAAATTTGCGCGAATCGCCGCCGCGCGAGGTTGTTCATCACTTGGCATTTCTTTAGCTAACTGCTCAAACGATGCCACTGCCTTCTTTAGAAATTCGGCTTGGCGCTGGCTCGTTCCGGATTGACTCCCAAGCCACTCTTGCGCGAACTCAGTGTACATGACTTCGATCGTATCCTCGGCGATTTGCAATCGACGATTCGCCAGTCCGGCTCTCTCATTCGCGAGCTGGTTCGCCGCAAAAGTCTCGCTCTCGGCAACAAGGGCGCGTCGCCACTGCCAAGTTGTAGCAACCAATCCTATCAGTAGGGTCAGCAATACAAGTGAAACCGTCGCAAAGGCAACCCGATGTTTCCGCAGAGTTTTTTGAAGAAAGTAGCCCCACGAAGGTGGACAAGCTTGCACAATTTCATGCAACAAAAATCGGTTTACATCGGCGCCAAAATCTGAAGCGGAGACATACCTCCGATTACGGTCTTTCTCTAAAGCCTTCAACACAATCCAATCCAACTCAGATTCGATCGATCGCTGGAAAGTTCGTTGATCGATCCCGCGTTTTTCGGCCACCGTCGACAGGACTGCTTGTGGCATCGTCGTCACGCGATAGCTTGGCCGAGGCGGGTCTTCCTCACGAATAATTCGACGCATTTCGTCGAAGCCAGACTTGAGCAAGCGATCTCGGTCGAAGGGCGTGGTTCCAGAAAGTAACTCGTACAACAATACACCCAATGAGTACACGTCGGTGCGCGTATCGATATCCAAGCCGCTGAGTTCCAGTTGCTCGGGACTCATGTAGAGCGGCGTCCCCACCACTTGATTAAGAGCCGTATATATAGTGTGCTGCGTCAATTGCTGGTGAAGCGCCTTGGCAACTCCAAAGTCGATCACCTTCACCACCGGCTTGCCGTCGTGCAGCGTGACTAGAATGTTGCTCGGCTTCAGATCGCGGTGGATGATACCCTTTTGATGCGCATGCTGGACGGCGCTGCATACATCGATAAATAATCGCAAGCGTTCTTCGATGCTTGCCTTGGCCCGGTCGCAATATTTTGTTATCGAAAGTCCGCGTACCAATTCCATCACGAAGTAGGGCAGCCGCTCAGGCGTCGTTCCGGCATCCAGGACTCTCGCAATGTTTGGGTGGTCCATCAGGGCCAGAGCTTGACGTTCGGCTTCGAAGCGAGCTACGACGGCTTTAGAATCCATGCCCGGTTTGATGACCTTCAAAGCCACTTTGCGCCGCACCGGTTCGGTTTGCTCCGCTACAAACACGACGCCCATGCCCCCTTCGCCAATTTGCTCCATTAGTTTGTAGCGATCGATCTGGCAGCCAATGTCCACCGAGTCCATGGGCGTGGTAGCGTCTAAATGAATCGCAGGTGCCGCCATGAAGCTGCCACTTTGTTCCACATGCTCTAGCAAGTGCTGAATGCGAGCTTTGAGCTTAGGATCGCCGTGACACGCCTGATCCAAGTAGGCCACTCTTTCCCCCGATGGCAGATCCAAAGTCGCCAACAGCACTTCGCGCTCATTGGGTACGGAGGTCGGTACATCGGACATAACGGTCACCACGAAAGAAGGACTTTTAAATCTGGGCCTAGAAGTAAAGGCGCAGAAAACACTCGATTCGTCCTAGCATACAGCCAAAAATTTCCATTTTAATCGTGGCACTGCCGATGCTGTGCTCCTTCTCACCAACTCCAGTGAGTCCAAAACTTGTAAGCCGACGCATCCACGCGAAATCTACATACAACTCGAACTACCGATGAATGCCTCGTTGACGAATCGGGTAATAGGGACCTGGGGATTTGTATTGGGATTTTTGTCGTTTGATGGGACAAGTTGCACCAGATTTGCGCCCGTATTGGTGAGTCTGAACGCGAACCGTCGGTGTCGGCCAGCAGACGCAACACAACCCAACTTGCAAAGTTTTCACGATGTCGATCTCTCCACGCCGCAAGAAGTATCGTTCTGGACGCCGGTTAATCCTTGAACAACTCGAAGCCCGCCGTGTCTTTGCAGCCGACTTGTCATTACCAGACTGGGCCGTAGCGGACGGACTGCTTGATCTAAGTCAGTTTGCTTCGGACTCGGATGAAAACCTTGCGAGCGTCGAAGCGGCTCTGGCAGAACACCAGAACGAGCATCATGAACATGCAAAGGGCTCAGAGAACGAGCTTTTGAACGACATGGGTGAATTGCCATACGGCCCTATCTTGACCATCGACGTCGGTACGGCAAACGATGCGTCTAATTTACCTTCGTCCGGATCCTTCATGAGCAGTTTTGCGGCAACAAGTAGCAGCGGTTTGATGGTTCCTGCGTTGAATAGCTTGCCGAATGCTGCAGCGTCACTGTACCTGGACTTCGATGGGCACTTTGAATCTGTTTGGGGGCAGTACACAAACGTCACTTCGCCGCCGCTCGACTTGGATGGGGATGCGTCAAGCTTCAGTAGCGAAGAGCTAACGTACATCGAGGATGTATGGGAAATCGTCGCCGAGGACTTTAGTCCGTTCAATATCAACGTGACGACCGTCGAGCCGCCAACGTTAGCCACCGGCGTTGCCTCTAGTGCAGCCAACGGAAACGCCCTGAGGATTGCAATAGGAGGGGGAGTTGAGATTCTCGGACTTGAAAGCGGCATCATTGGATATGCGTACTACAACTCGTTTACCAGTAGTATTTCCAACACGGCTTATGTTATGCCGGTTCGATCTGGCGGCACGATGGCGACTGCAGTGTCCGTCGGGTCAGTTTCCTCACATGAAGCAGGGCACAGCTTTGGACTCCGCCATCAAAACGTCGGATATAACATGACCACTCGCTGGCAATCGATCATGTACAGCGTGAGCTTTGGGTATGAGGACGCCTATTGGGCGGTTGGATCGAACGACTTGGGCGCCCACCAAAATGACATGCTGGAACTGGCCAACTCGACCAATGGATTTGGCTACCGCGCGGACGATCACGGAAACACGGTAGCTAGTGCTTCATCCTTGGTCGCAACTGGCTCCGCGTTCGCTGGTAGTGGAGTAATCGGGGACAACGGAGACGTCGACGTCTGGTCTTTGCCCGCGACCGGGCTGCAGAGTTTAGAGGTTTCCGTTGAAGGGGTTGCATTGGGGCAAAACCTGAATGTGGCCATCGATTTGATAGATGCTTCTGGGAATGTTTTGCTGACTGCCGATCCCGCGGAGTCCAATGATGCCGAACTTGTGTTTGAGCCGACTGGCAGTGAGTTCGTTCGCGTGCGAAGTACGGGTGAATATGGCCGAGTAGGCCAGTACACGATTACCGTTGGTGCGAGTACGCCCGGCATCTCAGTAATTGCCGACCCAACGCTACTCACGAGTGAATCGGGTGCAACCGACACATTCGACGTGGTTTTAACCAGCAAACCTACCAGCGATGTCATGGTGACACTCAACTCGAGCTCTGCACAGGAAGGTAGTTTATCCGCTTCGCAACTCGTCTTCACACCCGGCAACTGGTACTTGCCTCAGTCGGTTATGGTTCAAGGCGTTGACGATTTCCAGACCGATGATGCTCAAGCCTACCTAGTGAATCTTGCGGTAATTAGCAACGATCCGAACTATGCAGCCCTAGCCATTGAAGATTTGCAGGCCATCAATGCAGACGATGAAGCGCCGGGATGGGCCGTGGGACTTCAGGGATTAACAGACGGCAGCTCCATCTACACCAATCGCATGGTGCTTGACTCCGACGGAGCACTACTTGTGACGGGAAGTTTCGCTGGCACGGTCGATTTTGATCCCGGAGCTGGGATAACCACGGCAACCGCGAACTACCTTAACAATGCCTACTTGGCAAAGTACTCTGCAGCGGGCGAGCTGATATGGGTGCAAACCTTCGGCTCACCTTCGAGTGGCCTGACAACGACGAATGCTTTAACGGTCGGATCCGACGGTGCAATCTACCTGTCAGGATCAACATCCTCTAGCAGTCTTACACTCGGGTCAATAACACTGACTAGCTTCGGCAGCAGCGACGCATTTCTCGCCAAGCTGAACAATCAGGGCGAATTCATATGGGCCAAGAACTGGGGCAGCACCGGTTCGGATGCAGTTTACGATATGGCCATTGATGCAAGCGGCAACCTGGTTGTCGTCGGAAACTTTTTTGAGACCGTGGATTTCAATCCCGGCGTGGGAACAGTGACTCGCACCAGTGCGGGCGGAGCAGATGGTTTCGTTGCCAAGTTTGATACCTCCGGTAACTTTCAATCCGTCTCGACCTTTGGTGGAATCAACAACGACTTTCCTCGCGAATTGGCTCTAGATAGCGTGGGTAATGCGTATGTCAGTGGCTATTTCGTTGGCACAACCACGCTTGGTGGTCAAACGCTAACGAGCCTTGGAACTGCGGATGGTTTTCTCGTAAAAATCTCGTCGTCCGGAAACGTTGTATGGGTTCGTCAGGCGTTGTCCGAAGCCGGCAGTGGATTAAACGCCCGTATGGCACGAGCTGCTGATGGAACCATCCACTGGGCTTCGGCATTTGTGGGTGACGTGAGCTTTGGTTTAGATACCCCGACGATCACTAATTTGGGTGGCAACGGAATCTACCTGGCCAGCTTCAATGAGAATGGCGACTTCTTGAATGTCGGTCAGCTGGATAGCGGTGAGAATCTCGTCTTGGGTGATATAGCCGTCGATATAAACGGTGGCCTGGCTGTGTACGGACGGATGGCGGCCCCCGCTGATTTGGCCCCGTCTGCGACAGTGTTCGAAGTTTCGCCTGTGGCAACCAACGCCGAATTTGTGGTTCAGCTCGATAGCAACGCACAGATGATCACCACGCACGTGATGCCGACCCCGAATCGCAATACCGTTTCGCGTGACGTGGCCTTTGATTCGCAAGGAAATTTAGTGATTTCTGGCCAGTTTTACGAGAGCGTGCTGACTCCAACCGGTCGCATACTGGAAAATGCGCAGGGCAATTCTGCCACTTACCTCATGAAGTTGAACTTGGCGCCGGGTCTCAGCATTTCATCAGGCGATGGCGTCCAAGTCTCGGAGGATGGAGCCGAAGCCAGCATCAGCATTGCATTGGCCACACCACCGGCGGCCACTGTAGTCGTCACTTTAACTTCGACTGACTTGAGCGAGGGCACCGTTTCGCCGAGTACGCTGACCTTCACTCCCTTCAATTGGCGTACGCCGCAAACGGTGACGGTCAAAGGAATCGACGATGCATTGATCGACGGGGCGCAAGCGTTTGAGATCAATATAAGTCTGACCAGTAATGATCTCAATTATCATGCGTTACCCATAGCAGCGATCCACGCATTAAACGTAGATAACGATCAACCTCTAGTGCTGTTTTCTGATAGCTTTGATGTCAGCGAATGGAATGGCGTTTGGGTAGAAGATTCACAGAACGACTGGTTCCGTTCCACGCAAAGATCTACCGATGGCAACTTCTCTGCCGAAGTGGATGGCTTGGCGAATGACGCGACACTGACAACAGCTAATGTGATTGATCTGACTGGCTTGGCGTCGGCTGAGTTGACCTTTGACTGGCTGATCGAAAGTCAATTCGATGCAGGTGAGTACTTGGCACTGGATATTTCAACCAATGCTGGCGCGAGCTGGACGCGGGATGTTCGGCGATTGAGCGGAAATGTGAACGCCGAAAATGTGTGGCACAGCGAAGTGGTTAACCTTGCTCCGTTCATGACCGCCAACACCAAGATTCGGTTCCGATCGAAGGTCAGCGGATCAGACGAAGATGCGAACGTGGACAACGTGCGGATGACTGGCATCGTAGCCGGCCCCAATACGCCGCCGGTTGCCAATGCCGGTAGCGGATATGGAATGAACGAAGGTAGCAGTGTGCTGCTGAGTGGCATCGGTTCGAGCGATCCGGATGGTTCGATCGTGGGATACGCATGGGATCTGGACAACGATGGTCAGTACGATGACGCTAATGGAGTCACCGCATCCTTCTCGACAGTAGCGAGTGGTGTGCATACTATCGGCCTGCAAGTGACCGACGATCGCGGCGCTACGGCGACGACTTCGACAAGTGTGACGGTCAACAATGTCGCTCCTACCGCAGATGCCGGAGTGGATCAGAATGTAACGCTTGGGACGCCGGTGTCGCTGACGGCGGCCGCGTCGTCAGATCCCGGACTGGACATTGTCGACTACCTCTGGGATCTGGATAACGACGGCCTGTTTGACGACGCCAATGTTGTCAGCCCAGTCTTCACGCCCGCTTCGACCGGAAACTACATCATTCGAGTTCAAGTTACGGACGCCGATGGAGCGTTGTCGGTCGATCAGATGCAATTGGTGGTTGCCGACGTCCCAGCAGAGACCACATTGTTCGAAGATAGTTTCGAAGCGAGTGAGTGGAACGGATTATGGGTCGAAGATAGTCAGAATGATTGGTTCCGATCGACGCAACGCGCCACACATGGCTCACGATCCGCGGAGGTAGACGGCTTGGCCACAAACGCGACGCTGACGATGGCCAACGGAGTCAACCTAACGGGCTACGCGATTGCTACGCTAACCTTCGATTGGCTGATCGAAAGCGGTTTTGATAGAGGCGAGTTTCTAGCACTCGATATTTCGACGAACGGCGGTGCCACTTGGATTCAAGATGTTCGCCGCTTGAACGGAGACACCAGCGCTGAAGCCATTTGGCTCAGCGAGACCGTCGACCTGAGCAGCTATATGTCGAGCAATTTGAAGATTCGTTTCCGTAGTTCTGTCAGCAGTTCAACGGAAGACGCCAACGTAGACAACGTCAAAATTGCTTCCAGCAGCGGATCTGCCCAACTTGCCGCAATGACGGCCGCAAGTGTCGATCAGTTCTTCGACGAGCTGCGAAAGCGATCCTTCAGACGCTAGCCGCGGATTGCCACGTCACAGCGCTAAAAGCACTAGGCATTATTCGAACGCGATTCATGCAAGAACGCCTTGAACTACATGTCCGTGGACGTTCGTCAACCGTCGCTGAATGCCGTTGTGATAGAAGGTGAGCCTTTCGTGGTCGATTCCAAGCAAGTGCAGAATCGTCGCATGCATGTCATAAGTTGTCACCGGCGACTCGATCGATGCATAACCAATCTCATCTGTCGAACCATAGGCAAACCCAGCTTTTAAGCCGGCGCCAACCAACAAGTTCGTAAATCCTTGAGGATGGTGATCGCGGCCACGACTGAGCGTTCCTTCCTTGGCCTGTGCGTACGGAGTGCGGCCAAACTCCGTCGTAATCATCACGATCGTCGACTCCAGCAAACCCAATTGCTTCAAGTCAGCGATCAACGCCGCGATCGGCTGATCGACTCGCAACGCTTCACCGGTGTGGCTCTTGTAACCGGAACCCAATATGTCATCATGCGCATCCCACGAAACACCATCACCAGTCCAAATCTGGACTGTTCGCACGCCACGCTCGATCAACCGCCGAGCCGCTAAACAATTCTTCGCTACGTCGCGGGTGGCCGGATTGTCCAATCCATAAAGCGTCTGAATTGATTGCGATTCTTTGGATAAGTCCATCGCTTCGGGGATCGCTTGTTGCATTTTCGCAGCCAACTCATAACTGCGAATACGAGCCACCAACGGATCGGTCTCCACCTGCGACTGCAAATGGATCGCGTTTAATTCATTTAAGAAATGGAGTCGCGACGACTGCACTTCAGACTCCACACCACTTGCCGGTTGCAAATCCAACACCGGCTTTTCTCCCTTGGTGTTGAATGCAACGCCCTGATTCTGAGCAGGCAGAAAACCATTGGTCCAGTTGAAAGCGCCACCGGCAGAGTTGGGAATTCCGCGTGCATCGGGCAGCACAACAAAGCTTGGCAAGTTCTCATTCTCAGTACCAAGCGCATAGGACAGCCAAGCTCCCATCGTTGGAAAACCCATCTGGCGAAACCCAGTGTTCGCTTGAAACACACCCGGAATATGATTGGCCGTTTCCGCCGTCATCGATCGAATGACAGTCAACTCATCAGCCACTTTCGCGATATGGGGAAACAACTCTGAAACCCACAATCCGCTGCTTCCGCGTTGTTTGAACTTATAGTGCGCTTTGTGGAGACGACCAACTTTGCCAAAGAACGCATCCGCCTTGCCGAATTGTTCCGGCAACGGCTTATCGTGATACTTCTCCAATTCAGGTTTGTAATCGAATGAATCGATATGACTTAGACCACCGCCTAGGAAGATATGAATCACTTGTTTGGCGCGGGCCGCATGATGTATGCCCTGCAAACCTTTCGATTTTTCAGCTCCGCATAAGTAAGCATCGCGAGCCAGCAAATCGAGCAACGCAATCGTTCCCACGCCCGCCGCAGCTTCCGTCAAGAACTGACGTCGAGTTTTCAGTTTGAGTCATTGATGCGTCTTTCAATTCATGGTCAAGAATTCATTGGTGTTCAGCAGTACCAAACAGAACTGCGTCAATCCAGCGTGCTTCACAAATTCATTTGACAGCGCGATCTCTTGCTCACTCGGTGCTCGTGAAAACGCGAGCCAGTAGGCGCGTTCAATTTGCTTTTGAGCCTCGTCGCCAACATCTTTCGATAGCCGCTCGGCCATTCGCTGAGCACATTTCTCCATGGTCGCATTGTTCAGCAGCGATAGTGCTTGCAGAGGGGTTATAGTCTTCGTGCGCTGCGGCGCAGCAACACTTGGATCGGGACAGTCCAGCGACTGAAGCATCGGATTGGCTCCCGATCGAGCCCACAGGCGATAGATCGTACGTCGATTCACTTCATCACTGAACTCGCCCGTCGGATCCGTAAACTCGGCGTTGTTTTTCATTTGAAAGTGCATATCGCGAAAACTCGGACCGCCAACTTGTGGATTTAACGCGCCCGCAACTTGAAGCGCCGCGTCGCGCACTGCTTCACCCTCCAGCCGCCGTGAACTAAATCGCCAAAGCAATCGATTGTCCGCATCGACATCGATCGCTTTCGGGTTGTCGACCAACGCAGCTTGACGGTAGGAACTCGACAGCACCATTAACCGATGAATGTGCTTCAAAGACCACGGCCGAAGAACTTCAGAATCAGTTGTCTGGCAAGTCGGTTCCACCAACTCTCGCGACAACCAATCCAGAAGTTCGGGATGGAATGGCCGGCCGCCGTTGAAACCAAAATCGCTGGGAGTATCGACGATGCCACGACCAAAATGATAGTGCCAAAGGCGATTCACGATAACGCGAGCCGTGAGTGGATTGCGATCGTCAGCGATCCATTCGGCAAGTTTCAATCTTCGCTGGCCCTCGGGCGCGTCTTTTGATAACCCAAAGTCGGCTGAGAGTCCGCCGCGTGCGAGCGCGTCCAGCCCGCGAGGAGTAACTTCGTCGAGTGGTTTGCGCATGTCGCCGCGAGCTAATACGTGGAACACCGGCGGCTGCCTTGGAACAATCACATGTGCCTTGCCGTTATACTCGACAACCTTTGTCGACTCCATTCGCTTCAGTTTCAATCCAGCGCGTTCGTCTTTCTCCTGCGTCACGCCCGCCAATGCCGCTGCCACTTGGTAGTAGTCTTTGTGCGATATCGGATCGAATTTGTGGCTGTGACATCGCGCGCAATTGATCGTCAACCCCAGAAATCCCTGCCCAAGCGTTCCCACGAGATCTTCAATGTGATCCCAACGCGCCGCCACGCGCATCGTTTCCGAACCTTCGACATGACCAACTTGATCCCATGTCCCGCACACGTGATATCCAGTCGCAATCATCGCATCGAAATCATCTGGCTTTAACACATCGCCCGCAATCTGATAGCGCACAAAGTCATCGTACGGCAGGTCTTCATTGAAAGCTCGAATTACCCAATCGCGATACTGCCACGCATTCTCACGAATCAGATTGCGTTCGTAACCTTGCGTCTCTCCAAACCGCACAACATCTAACCAATGCCTCGCCCAGCGCTCGCCGTACTGAGTCGAATTCAGCAAACGCTCTACGACTTGCGAGTAAGCCTCGGGCGAAGGGTCTTTGACAAACGCTTGAACCTCTTCAGGCGAAGGAGGCAAACCGATCAAATCAAAATACAGTCGCCGCAGCAGCGTGCGCGCATCCGCAGTCGGCGCTGGCTGCAATCCAACCGCGTGCAAACGCGCATGCACGAAGCGATCGATTGGATTCGCCGGATGATAGGAATCGATCGCAGTGGGAATTTCTGGCCGCGTCACAGGTTGCAGCGACCACCAATCGTATCCGCCTCTTTTGTCGTCGGAGTACTCGAACGGATCGAGCACCTCGATCGGCCATTCAGCACCCGCAGCCAACCACTCACGTATCGTTTGCTTTTCTTCGTCGCTTAGTGGCGAGCGATCTTTGGGCATCGAGTTGTCTTCGATCATCTGCCAAAGCAAACTGTTCGCCGGATCGCCAGCTTCGATCGCTTTCCCGCTCTCACCACCTTTAAGAGCAAGCGTTTTTTGCGCCAGGTCGAGCCCACCTTCCGCGGTGCCGGAACTGTGACACTCCAAACACCGCTTAGCAATAATCGGCGCAACCTGCTTTCGAAAATCAGGCGGCTCGCCAAACGCCAACCTAGTCAGCGCCAACCCAGTCAGCGCCAACCCAGTCACTGAAATCGAACTCATCGTAAGCAAGCAGGTGAAAACAAAAGATATCCGCCACATCGTTCTCGCCTCAAGAGGATTCGCAGGCAACTCAACGAGCTGCGCAAACCTCATTTTAGTCGAACCGCCTGTGCGATGTAGGCAGCATCAACGACGCCGATTCCTTCTAGCCGCGAGAACGTCGTCAACAAAGCTATCAGAGAGTGCCCAATCAAAATCACTTGGTAAATCTGACATGTCCGAACTAAACTCCGCCCAGTCTTTCTCCAGCGTAGCATTTTCGATCGCCAGATCCGCTGCCTTGCCTTCAAAACCAGTCCCTTCACCTTCTCCAGCATTCCGGCGATTCAAAAAGTTGATCACTTGCAACGCATCCAGAGGCGCAATGAAATCATCGCCGCTGACATCGATGAACCTGCCCGTCCACGGTAGCGTCAGTGGTCCCGAACCAAACGCACTCAAGTGATTGATGACCAGCAGCGCGTCGCTTGGAGTAACTGCGCCGTCACCGTTGACATCCAAGTTGTTGACAGGGTTGTGCCATGGCTTCAGAGTTTCATCGTCGATGATCTTCAACTCAGCAGAGCCCGATTCAAAACCAGACGTTGCCACTTCGAACTGAATGATGCGATCAGGATTGAGCAGCTCATTATCCTTCGACTGAATCTCAAAGCTGCCGGTGACTTGTCCGGCCGCGATCACGACAGAAGTCGGAAATGTTGCATGAGTTGATTCACTGGCAGTGATCTGTACGATCAACTCACCCAAAGATCGCGTGTCGCTACGAGTGATCGTCGCCTTGGCCACACCGTCTCGTTCACTGATTTCGATCGGCAAGATCGTTAACAATAGACTCTCGCTATCCGTCACCTCCAACGTTGTTGAACCCGCTTCGTAACCCAATGCTGTCGCTGTAAAGCTTAGGCTTTGCGTTCCATCCATTAGAGCGTCATCGACTGCGCTGACCGGGAATGTTGCTGAGTTCTGCCCCGCTGGAATGGTCACAAATTCTTGCGCCGCGCTTTGAAGAATCGCTTCTGTCGCATCACTGGAACTGATTTGAACAGTCAAGCTCTGCGAAACATCGCTATTCGGTCGACGAACTGTCCCTATAGCCGTTCCCCCGAACTCGGATATCGACAAAACGCTCAACGACAGCAGCAATTGTTCGAAGTCCTCAATGGTCAAATCAGTTGCAGCGCTCTCGTAACCGGTCGCTTGCGCAGTTATCTGCACAGTGCGTGATCCGTCGAGTAAATCGTTATCGACCGCCGCAATCTCAAAAGTCGCTTGCGATTGATTAGCTGCAATTCGAACAGTCGCTGGCACTGTCGCTTGGGAAGTTGAACTGCTGCTCAAGCTGACATCGAGCGGTTGCGAACTGTCGCTGTTCGATCGCCGCACAGTGCCGATCGTGACACCGCCGAACTCTGAAATCGTGAGCTCAGCAATCGACAGTATTAATTGTTCAAAATCGGTTATCTCCAAACTCGCCGACGCGCTCTCGTACCCAATCGCCCTTGTTGTTATTTGAACAGTTCGAGGTCCATCCAGCAGAGCATTGTCAACAGCAGCGATCGGAAAGCTTACTTGAGATTGGTTGGCTGGTATCGTCACTGTCGAGTCAACTGTGACGAAGCTTGCATCGCTAACGACAACACTTATCGTCAACGGTTGACTCACATCGCTATTCGGACGCGCAACTGTTGCCAATACGCTACCGCCGCGCTCAGAAATCGAACTGCTCGCCAACGTCAGACTCAGCGGAACGACATCGATGACTTCGATGCTGATTGAACTCGACTGCAAGCCTGAAGCGCTGGTGGTCAACTGAACTTGCTGCGTCCCATCGAGCAATTGATCGTCTTTACCGGAAACTTGAAATGTCACCTCGTTCGCACCAACTGGAATCTCAACCTGAGCTGGGAAACTCAATTGCCCCGGCTTATTGGAGTTCAACGTTATCGGTAGTGCCAAGTTCGTTGCAGTATTACGAGTCACGCGCAGCTCAATCGACGAGCCACCTTCCGTTACAACGGCTTGACCAATACTCGTTAGAGTCAACATCGCAATTTCATTGTCAGTTATGCGCAGCGGAGCAGCGGAAGCGATGAAGTCGGTGGCAGTGGCTGAAACAATTGCTAACACATTCCCACCGGCGATTGAGTCATCAACCAGCGGGACTGGAAAACTGATCGACGACTGACCAACAGGAATCGTGAACGTCGGCGGCAATTGCATTTTGCTCGCTTGATCTGTGGAGAGATTCACCAACAACTCGACATCCGTTTCCGTATTGCGAGCGAGTGTTGCGTTCACGGTACCCGCGTTCTCTGCGACCGACTCGAGCCCAAACGAGAGCGTCAAAGTTGGCAGATCATTGTCAAACAACTCGAGCTCACGCGTCGATTGCAACAACCCCGGCGCCGCTGCTGTAAGACTTACGATCCGTAATCCAGTGACTTGGCCATCATCGATCGCATTGACAAGAAACGTTGCCGAAGTTGCACCAGCGAGAATCGTAACTTCCGACGGAAAATCAATGTGCGCTCGATCCGGTGAACTAAACGTCACTGTCATATCGCCATTGACCGGCGTGTTGCGAGATATCGTCGCCGTTGCGATGCCGCCATTTTCTGGCACGCTCAAGGGTGAAAAAACCAAATTCAGCTTGGGCTCTTCATCGTCGATCACCAACACGGAACTGCTCGTGCTGTAAGTGAGTGAAGCGGCGGTGATCGTGACCGACAGATTTCCATCGGCGACTACATTGTCGTTGGTTGTTAAGTTGAATTGAATCAGATCTGATTCATTATCGAACGTAACTGACAGCGGAACTCGCACGAGTTGCGAATTGCTGGACGCAAGCACTGCTGTCAGCGGAACACCCAGCGGCGTGTTGCGGCGCAAAGTAGCAACAACAACTCCATCGCGCTCGGCGATCGAGTCGGAAGCGAGCGTGAGAACGAGCGGCGGTCCCTGCTCCTGGTTGGTCATTTGAAAGTTCAGGTTCAACGCATTGACACTGGCAACGACCGCGTAGTTGCCAACGGTCTCGTTTGAAAGGAGACCCGCAACCGTCGCTTGCCCCAGCAAGCCTGTTGTGACCGTAATGGTTCGGTCGTTGTTTTCAAAGATACCGCTAGCACCACTCGATGGTGAAGTAAACGTAACAGACGCGTCTGGTATTCGATTTCCATAGGCGTCTTCGACGCGAACAGTCATCGGCGAGGCAAATCGTCGTCCCGCCTTCGTTGTTTGCGGAGTTCCAGATACCGCGGTTAGAACTGCTGGATCGTTGGCAGCAACTTGTAACCTGGCGTTGGTAAACTGGAACGCATAATTGGCGGCGACAAGCGTGCCAGCAGAAATACTGACGTCGTACACGCCAGCTTGATTGATCGCTTCGCTGGGCGCACTCAACGATGGCTGGCCACTTAACACGCTAGCCGTTTCGTTGTTCACAAAACCATTGACCAGATAAGTTAAAGATGGCAGCGGCTCACCAGCGAGCTTGCTCTTGTTCTCCGCAGTGAAACGCAGCGTCACCTTGTTCACCACTTGCGTGAAAGGCGAAGACGACTTAGCGTCGAAGTTGTTCACGTCGCCACTGTATTCGACAGTCACTTGTCGGTTTCCGGCTTGAAGCAGCGGGACGGTGATCGCCGCGACTTCATTGTTCAACGTCAGTGGCGTTCCAAAGTTAACGCCATCGATCTTGAACTGAACAGTGCCCGTTGCGTTGGGCACCGTAGCAGCCAGCGGTTTTACGGTCGCCGTAAAAGTTGCAGTTTCGCCATACAGCATTTCAGCCGTACGACTCGACTGGATGCGAATCGCTGTGTCGCGAGGATTCGGTGTTGTATCAGTTGCGGTGATGACGTAGTTGCCCGTGGCCAGCGGCGTGGACGGCGGTGCACTGACAAGAACTTTGTAGATGCCTTCAAGCGGCAACACGATACTTGAAATCGAAGCCAGCGCGCCGGCTGATGGACTGATTGCAAACGCAACGGTCCTGCCCGAAGGGTCAACGAGTTCAACGCGACCGACACTCAACTGCGGCGCAACCGCTGCTGGTTGCGCACCGGAACCTGGATTCAACCGCAGCGCAACCGATCCACCAGCTCGCGCGAAGAAAGTCCACTCATCCACTTGAGCGACCGCGTCGACTTTGCCTGGGGTTGGTTGGCCTAGTACCAAGTTACCGCCATCGCGAAACACCGGTTCGACATCACCATTGATGACACGACCGCCCGCTTCAATGTAAACCGCTCGCGTATAAAGCCGGAAGTTCATCAAGTCCAAAGTCGCGCCCGCGCGAACGATCAACGAATTGGTATAGATCGCTTCGGTCGCGCCTGGCGAGTTGTCCGCTTGGTTGGTCACGCGTACCCACGTGTTCGGTCCCACTTCGAGCGAACCGAACAAGTAGTTTGCGGCTGAGAAACCAGCCGCCGTCAGTCCGACATCATTGCTAACCGCCTCCAATAACTGCGGCGCCGTCGTCGTACCCGCTCCTACAAACCGAAACGTGCCACTCGGCACAAAACTCAGCGGCGAACTCGGCTCAACGAGCAGGCTGCCAGTCGTTGAGTAAACACTAGAGTCCGACACCTCAAACAACGCACTCGCAGCCAACCGCACCGAAGCCGGCACCAACGCCGTCGACCCATTTTTCAGTGAGAATGAATCGATCTCCGTCAGTGTCGTTGACAGATTCCCACTACCAAACTCAACCGCCCGACCATTGTTTGATCGAACATTCACAGTGCTGTTTACTGCTTGCTGCTGCTGGATTCCAGGGAAACTACTGTCAACTGCATCAAACCGGCCGCTGCTGTTGACTACTATTTTCGTCGGCGACGTACTCGCAAAAGTCGTGTTGCCAAGAATGAAACTCGCTAGACTCGCATTCATCGACCCGTTAACTACTATCTCCGTCACTCCTGAAAAGCCACCGCTACGATTATCGAAAATGACAACTGAGCCGTCTTCAAAGTCTGCTGCCCCGTTGATTGTCAGCGTAGCGTCAAAAGCTAAGGTGACAGGGACATTCGACCGCACATTCAATGCTGAGCCCACGGCAACCTGGAAGTCGGCGGGAAACAAGTAGTTCAAGTTTTGTGTAGTCTCAGTCCCGATAGCGTCCAGATTCAGGTTGCCAG
>JBGSOM010000088.1:0-14402 GCA_041739135.1 Pirellulaceae bacterium | reverse complement strand
GTTACCAAGTTCGACGCGATTCGAAATGGATGAATCAACGCATTGTGGACTGGACCTTCGTTGTCGAATGCGAAACCGTCAGACTCATCGTGACCAATGAGTGCAATGCCACCCTCAAAGTCGATCATTCCCACCGAGCTGTCGCTCACAGTAGAATCATTCGAGGAATCATCGGATTCGGCTGTGACCGTTTGCATCGATTCGTAAGCGGGCTGAAGCGGTTGCGAGGCAAACAGCGCAAGGATGTCTGTTAACATCAACTCCTGGTGCTGTTGCTCGTGCGCGATGCCTAACTCCAGCAAATTCCGAATCGGTGTGTCATCCCCATCGTGCTTGGACAATCTTGCTAAGGACGAATTGATGTGCGCGCGGTAGTGATGTACCTCTGCGAGGGTTGGACGAGTTAGCAGTCCACGACTGCCTCGATCAATCCGCCGCCCAATCGATTCATAATAGGAGTTAAAGCAGTATTCAAAATCTGCTGAATAGAACTGATAACATTCCAAGTAAGGCTTCAGCACGAAAGTTTCGAAGAACCAAGTGGTGTGGGCCAGATGCCATTTCGTTGGGCTCGCTTCCAAACTTGCCTGCGCAAGCTGATCTTCGGCGGTCAACGTTGCCGTTAACGCAATCGACCTTTGTCGACACGTGCTTAGCCGCTCGTAGACGCTGTCAAGCGACGGGCGTTCAATGTGTGATTCGTCAGTTGCAGCCGGCTCGCAACCGGAGTTGCAGTTCGTTTGCTGATGGAGATGCGATGCTTCTGCTTTGGGATCTAACATGCTGGCATTCGTTACGAGGCAAAACGCACATCGAAACACACTCAACAACACAACTCCGACAACTCAACTCTGATAGCCAGTGAATGCCATCAGACCGTCTGTCCGACATGCGTGCCCTCAGCGAACTCTTCGATAGCTTTATCGCAGAATGCAGCGAGGTCATCAGGCTTGCGACTTGTCACCAACCCTTGATCACACACCACGGGTTTATCGACCCACTTGGCACCAGCGTTAGTGAGATCGGTCTTGAGACTTGGCCACGATGTGACAACGCGATCGTGTACCACATCCGCTTCGATCAACATCCACGGTCCATGGCAAATCGCTGCGACCGGTTTAGCCGCTTTGAAGAAATCTCGCACGAACTGAACGCATTCAGGTTCCATTCGAAGAGCGTCAGGATTGGCAACGCCGCCAGGTAGAACTAAGCCGTGATAGTCGGCAGCATCCACTTCGTCGATCGTTTTATCAACTGCAAACTTATCGCCGTGTTTATCGTGGTGCATGCCCTGAATCTCGCCGGACTTTGGGGAGATCAGTTCAACTGTTGCGCCAGCCGCCTTGATGTTCTCCCAGGGTTCAGTCAATTCAATCTGTTCAAAGCCATCCGTTGCTAGAAACGCGATCCGTTTTCCGTTGAGCTGTTTCTTTGCCATGGTTCTACTCCTCAAATTCAGTGAACGACGATTTTCTCGCGATGATCATTGCGACGTTGTATTCATGGCTAAGCCTGCTTTGCGATTCGTGTGCCACGCGGACCAATTATTGAAGCTCGTGCCGAAGTAGTTTCCATCACTGCTCGCGGGATCGTGCGGAACTCCGGCGCGGGGATTGCTCAGCGGGAAACAGCGTCTTCTGGGACGCAGTGTGCGCGAGAAACAACCAGATTGTTTGAGGAGTGAACGCAGTGACGGAAGTCAGCGTTAAAGATGAGCATCGAGAGCGGCAACTTGCAGATAGAAAGTCTGTGAAGTTGCGTATGCTCGCAGCGCCGACTGGGATACTTGTGTCTGGCATGCTTCCATTTGGCATGCTTCCATTTGGCACGCTTCTGATTGGCTTGATCGTTTTGGCATCGGGCTGCGCAGGGTCGCAAAGCACATTCCGCGATGCTGGTACGGAAGCCCAGAAAATCTCGCAGCTCTTCTACTGGATGGTGGGCGGCGCAGTGATCATCTGGTCGCTCGTAACTGGATTGTTGCTGTTCGCACTGAAAACCAAACGAACGTTCGACCCGCATTCGATGCGAAGAATCATCATTGGTGGCGGAGCCCTGTTTCCGACCATCGTGTTGACTGTGTTGCTGTCCTATGGCCTGTCAATGATGCCTGACCTCCAGCAACCCGCACCCGAGGGAAGCTTGACAATCAGAGTATCCGGTGTGCGATGGTGGTGGCGAGTGGCTTACATCGACGCCACCGCTGACTCAGTTGAGTTGGCAAGCGAAATCGTCTTGCCAGTGGGAGAGCCGATTGAGTTTAAGTTGACTGCGGAAGATGTGATTCATTCGTTCTGGATACCAGCTCTCGGCGGTAAGATGGATATGGTTCCGGGCCGCGAAAATCGTCTGAAGCTGCGACCGATCGAGGTAGGCACTTTTCGCGGCGTGTGCGCCGAGTACTGCGGCGAAGCTCATGCGCAAATGTCGTTCATTGTGAAAGTTGTCGAACGCCACGAGTTCGAAAGTTGGCTCGCAAATCAGCGGATGGTGGCAAGTGTTACCACGGAGAACGCTCGCGCGGGGTTGGAACTTTTTCTCGCTCGCGGCTGCGGTGCTTGCCATGCCGTGCGTGGGACCGATGCACGCGGCCAAGTTGGACCTGACCTAACGCATTTCGGCAGCCGCGAGACCATCGCAGCCGGATGGTTACCTAACGAACTCGACGAAGTTCACCGCTGGATTCGCGAAACAAAGTCGATCAAGCCCGGCGTCGAGATGCCGCAGTTTGACATCTTGTCCGAACGCGATTCGTTACTGATAGCAGAGTTTCTGGAGGGGCTGAAGTGATCGAAGACCAGCCCGATGTAGAACCGCTAGCTTCAGCACCGCCACCAGAGGTGCAAGCAGCGCAGGTCGAACGACTAAAGGCGGCTTGGGCGCGACCTATTGGCTGGCGCTGGTTTTCCGAAGTCAACAATAACGTCATCGGTTGGTGGTACACAGTGACTTCGTTCGCATTTTTTCTGTTCGGCGGTGTGCTCGCCTTACTAATGCGAATTCAGTTGGCGGTACCTGATAACACATTTCTGACCGCTGATCGCTACAACCAGATATTCACGATGCACGGAACAGTCATGATGTTCCTGTTCGCAGTTCCGATTCTGGAATCGATTTCAATTCTGTTGCTGCCCGCGATGATGGGCGCGCGTGATTTGCCATTTCCCAGATTGTCGGCTTACGGCTATTGGTGCTTCTTGATCGGCGGAACATTCGTCTGCGGTTCCGTCTTCTTCGATGCAGCGCCAAAAGGTGGATGGTTTATGTATCCACCGATGACCACCGAATATCAAAAGGGGATCGGGGCGGATATCTGGTTACTGGGTCTATCGTTTATTGAAATTGCATCCATCGCAGCGGCCGTAGAGTTAATTGTCGGCGTGCTGAAGTGTCGTCCGCCCGGTATGCGTTTGAACCTGATCCCGCTTTACAGTTGGTATATCTTGGTGGTAGGCATCATGATCCTTTTTGCTTTCCCACCATTGATAGCTGGCGATATTTTGCTGGAGATGGAGCGGGCGTTCGATTGGCCGTTCTTCGATGTGAGCCGCGGTGGTGATCCTCTGTTGTGGCAACATCTCTTCTGGATATTCGGCCACCCCGAGGTTTATATCGTATTTTTGCCATCCATCGCACTTATCGCGATGATTATTCCTACGTTCGCGAAAACGCCGATGGTTGGGTACGGCTGGATCGTTTTAGCCGCGGTCGGAACCGGTTTTCTTAGTTTTGGGCTGTGGGTACATCACATGTTCACCACGGGTCTGCCGGGCATTTCGCTGGGAATTTTCTCCGCAGCCTCCGAAGCCGTAGCGATTCCGACGGGCATTCAAATATTCTGTTTTATCGCAACATTGATGGTCGGCAGAGTCCAGAAGTCAATCTGCATGCTATTTGCAATCGCCGGCTTAGCTACATTCATTATTGGTGGGTTGACCGGTGTGATGATCGCGATCGCTCCGTTTGATTTTCAGGCGCACGATTCCTATTTCATCGTCGGGCATTTGCATTATGTATTAATTGGCGGAACGATCTTCCCTATTACTGCTGGGATCTATTATTACTATCCGTCGGTTACAGGGCACATGCTGAGTGAGCGGCTGGGGCGATGGGCTTTTTGGCTGATGTTCACGGGCTTTAACGTTAGTTTTTTCCCAATGCACATCACGGGCATGATTGGCATGCCGCGTCGAATCTATATTTATCAGTCTGGATTGGGATTCGAGACACTCAACATGATTTCCACGATCGGCGCGTTTGTGCTGGGCGCCGGAATCTTAATCTTAGTTGTGGACCTCTTCAGGCCTAAGAGTCGCGAGAAATTTGCGGCGCGTAATCCGTGGGGTGCGGGCACTCTTGAGTGGCTCGCTGCTTCGCCGCCGGTTCAGAACTGGGGCGTGCGGAGCATTCCGGAGATCGACAGTCGCTATCCACTCTGGGATCAACCGAATTTTGTGCGCGATGTGGACGAGGGTCGATTCTACTTGCCCGATGCTGAAGAAGAACTTCGTGAGACGTTAGTGACTTCGGTGATCGATGCAAAACCTGTTCAGTGCTTGCGTGTCGCAGGGCCTTCTTACTTGCCGCTGCTAGCTGCAGTGTTTACCGGTGGCGTATTTATTCTGGGGACTTACTATCTTTGGTGGCTATCTGCAGCTAGCGGCGTACTTGCGATCGCGACGATCTGGTGGTGGTTGTGGACCGGCACCGCGCTGATATCGGAAAAAGATTCGAAAGACATCGGGCTGAGCTGCACGTTGCCGATCTATGTGTCTGGGCCAGGCGCAGTCGGCTGGTGGGCGATGTTCATCACGATGCTTGGAGACATGACGGCTTTCGCGTCGCTAGTGTTTGGCTATTTCTTTTACTGGACGATTCACGAGCAGTTTCCTCCAGAGGGAAGTTCAGGCCCAGGCTGGTTGTTGCCAACGTGCGCGCTGGCTGCTGCCATGGCTGCTTGGCTCGCCACCATCGCAGCTCGCCGAGTGAACAAACGCAATCAAGCAACGCAGTATTATGCTTACGCTACCGTTGCGATCGCAGCTAGCGTACTAGCATCGATATTGCTTTGGTCAGCACCGATTCAAGCCGATATGGATCCGACTAAGCATGCTTACGAAGCGGTCGTGTGGGTGTTAGTTGGTTGGACGGTTATTCACACGTCGCTTGGTACGTTGATGTTGGTCTACTGCTTCGCGCGACGAATCGCCGGTCGGATGACTGACGAGTACGACGCCGACATCACGAACGTCACACTCTACTGGCACTTCATCGCTTTAACTGTCCTGATCACTGTTGCAGTGATTGCAGGTTTTCCGCTGGTGAATAGGTGATCGCTAGTCATGAAACCCCATTCGAGAACTGAATCGCCTGACTCCCCCAACGATCTGCGCAGCACAGATCCGCTAAATGAGGGTCCCGTAGCGCTTGCTGACCAGAATGAGAATCCTGCGCTTGACGTTCGCGAGCAAGAACTTGAGTTGTTAGCGATCGCGTTCGGTCCGTTGGTGTGGGTCGTGCATTTTTTAGCGAGCTATCTGACGAATGCCGTTTACTGTGCAAAGTATGCGGGCGAGAGTGGTGATGCAGCGGTGGTGCGTTGGTCCATACTCGTTTTCACGTTGATTGCGATTGCAGCGATCTCAGCGATCAGCTGGTTTAGTTATCGCAAGCATCGTCACCAGAACTCCGCACTGCCGCACGATGAGGATACGGCGGAAGACCGTTATCGGTTTCTCGGATTCGCCGGTTACTTGCTGTCGCTGTTAAGTATCGTTGCGGTCATTTTCACTGGGCTGGTTGCCGTCTTCGTAACCACCTGCGATTGAGGTAATGATGACAGCAGCAGAAATTGAACTGAACCAACCCAACAACGAATGGTATCGGATCGCAAGTGTCATGACTTGGAATCTGGGTTGGATCGTCCTAGGCGCGGCTTGGTTGGGACCGTTGCCGATATGGGCGACGACATCTTTTGCTGCGCACATGACACTGCACATGGCAGTTGTCGGAATCGCAGCACCGCTGATCGCAATCGGAATGGCTGGGCGGCGGTACGATCCAGTTCGGAAGTGGCCAAATGTGTTTGCGCCCGTGATTGCTTCGGTGGGCGAGTTGATCATCGTGTGGGCTTGGCACACTCCGCGATTGCATCACTGGGCGAGTTTTGACACTTGGGGATTTGCGATTGAACAGTTGAATTTCTTGGCTGCGGGTTTGTGGGTATGGTTAGCAGCGTTTGGTGGAACGCGACCGCGTTCCGCTGAACGGAGCGGCGCGGGGGTGATTGCGTTGTTGCTGACAAGCATGCACATGACGCTGCTCGGCGCGCTGCTTGCACTTTCACCGCGCGTGCTCTTTGCTCACTCCGCGCCCAACTCGCGGCTTGACCCAATTACCGACCAAAATCTGGGTGGTGCGATCATGCTCGTGGTCGGAGGGTCGGTTTATCTCGCTGGCGGAGTCTGGTTGGTTCGAGACTTAATCCGATCGCGGAGCAATTTGCTGGGAAACGCACAGCAACTGAACGACGCCAAACACTCAGCACTAACTCTAAGTAAGACCCAGACGTGAAACGTAATCTCAAACAACGCTTGATTGAACTCGCGATACTCGCTGGCGTAGTGTTACTCATCGTCGCGGCGGTCGTTGCGTCTGGCATTATGCCGGTGAAAGCGAGCAGCAGGCATTGGGCGATAACCGACGCAACTCTGGAGTTTGCGAGCACGCGCTCTGTTCAAACGAATAGCATTGGCATCGAAGTTCCGCCGCTCGACGAACCTGGCATGTTGCGTCTGGGCGCGGCAACGTACGAACGCAATTGTGCTTGGTGCCACGGCAGTCCACTGCAAAAGTATCCCGCCGTTCCACAGGCGATGCTGCCGACGCCTCCGCTGCTGACGACTGCATCGATCAACTGGGAACCCAATGAGTTGTTCTATATCGCAAAGCATGGAATCATGTTCACGGGTATGCCCGCTTGGCCGACACAAGCTCGCGATGATGACATCTGGCCTGTAGTTGCATTTGTTCGCGAGATGGGCAGCATGGATGCTGAAGTCTACCGCGAGTTGCTTTATTCGCGATCGGCAAGTACCGCGCAAGACACGTTAGCAAGCGGCGATCCGGCGTGGATGGTTGGATGTGTGGATTGTCACGGACGCGATGGACGTTCGGTAGCTGGCCCTCGCGTTCCCGACTTGCAACGGTTGAGTCGCGAGTACATCGCGACGACGATGCGGGCGATGCGCAGCGGCGAGCGGGCAACTGGGGTAATGCAACCAGTAGCCACTCGATTGACTGAGCAAGAGATCGACGAAGCGGCTCGGTATTTCGGCAGACTGCAGCCACTGAACAGTCAGGTGGCAAGTAGTCAAGTCACCGGCACTGACTCGACTGAAAGCTCGATTGAAAGCCAAGTGATTGGTTCATTGGACGCGGTGCCGGAAGGCCTGCGAATTGTCAACGAAGGTGATAAGCGTCAGAAGATTCCAGCATGCATTGAGTGTCACGGTCGCGACCGAAGCTCGGCGAGTTACCCGAGTTTGATTGGCCAGAGTTCGAAGTATATCGAAACGCAACTGGCCCTGTACGCGGATCGTTCACGTGGCGGAGGCCAGGCCGCCGTCATGTACGACATCGCTGATAAGTTGAACGAGGAGCAACGAAGATTGGTCGCTTTGGCTTTCCAGTCTTTAGAGTCGACTGCACAGTCAAAGGGTGATTAACATCTTCAATGGTTACGAAATTCCAGAGTTGGTTGGGCAGCGACCTTTATGCGCGGGAACCGATCAACGGCTACTGCCTCTGCTGCGGCTAAATGTGCGGCGTTCAACTCGCTTCTGAAAACACATCATCAGGAGTCGATTGTCTTGGTCTGGCACTGCATCTGCTTAGATGTGTGCCGCTGCAAATTAAAAACCAAACCATCACTTCACTGAACATAGAACTCTATGCAATACCACGTACTAGCGGCAGACTTCGACGGAACTTTGGCTGAACAAGGTGTCGTGCCGCAATCCACTTTAGATGCACTGCAACGAATTAAGGACTCAGGTCGAAAGCTAGTGCTGGTGTCGGGTCGTAGACTTGAGCCGTTGCTAGAGTTACTGCCGGACATTTCGTTGTTTGATGAAGTGGTTGCAGAGAACGGCGGCGTGCTATTCACACCTAGCGATGGTAGCGAAACGCTGCTGACGAACGCGCCGCCGCCCGAACTCGTTCAAAAGATGCGCGAGCGCGGTGTTGAGAACATTGAATGCGGTCGAGTGATTGTGGCTACTTGGCGACCGAACGAGACTGTGGCATTGGAAGTGATCAGTGAGCTTGCGATCGATACGCAAATCATTTTCAACAAAGATGCGGTCATGCTCCTGCCAAGCGGCTGCAATAAAGCGTTCGGATTGCAAGCGGCTCTCGAATCGCTGCAGATCTCTCCGCTGAATACCGTTTGCGTGGGCGATGCGGAGAACGACGAAGCGATGATGCGGTTGTGCGGCGTCTCCGTTGCGGTTGCCAACGCGCTCGATCCAGTCAAGGTTCTATGTCGCATCGTTACCAATTCGCCGCGCGGCGCAGGTGTCGAGGAATTGTGTGCGATGATTCTCGAGGACGATCTTCAGTTCTTGTCGGCAACTTCGCAAGACGTTTTGCCATTCGGATTACATCTCGACGGATCACCGTTGACTGTAAAGATGAACGGCGAAAGCATGCTGGTTACTGGCGGACCAGGTGGCGGCAAAAGCACGTTTGCGATGCAGTTCATAGAGCAACTGACAGAGAGGGGTGCGCAAGCTTGCATCATTGATCCGGAGGGTGATTACGAAGGCATCGAAGGGGCTATCAATCTGGGTTCAGGCGAGCGAGCACCGACGATTGACGAAGTCGTCAACTTACTCGAACAACCTGGGCAGCACTGCGTGGTTAGTGTCTTTGCAATTGAGAAGAAGGAACGCCCTGAGTATTTCAATCGTTTGCTGCGCGCATTGGCTGAACTGAGGAGTCGCACAGGCAGGCCCCACTGGATCATCGTCGATGAAGCCCACTACACCGCGCCAGCCGACTGGAAACCGGCGGAGCAATGGAATAAAGCGGAGCTGAAAGCGATCATGTTCATCACCGCGTTTTACGATCGTATTTCGAAAGTTGTCCTCGAAGGCGTCGACTGGATGGTTTCAATTGCTGATGATCCGAAGGAAGCCCTGCACGCGGTTTGTGAGCGCATGGAGCGATCGGTTCCGGCGATTCGCCAACCCGAGGATAATAAAACTCATCATGCACTCGCGTGGCATATGAAGGATGATGAAACGATTTGGTTCAGTCGACTGCAAGCGGAATCGGACAACCAACGATATCGCCACAGCTTGTTCGAAGGCGAGATGGAAGAAGAGCACCAGTTTGTGTTCCGCGGCGCGAACAACCAGTTCAGTCTACGCGCGACAAATCTGAAGCGATTCATTGAGCTGGCTGCGGGACTGGACGACGAGACTTGGTTGTTTCATTTACAGCGGAACGACTACTCGAACTGGATCGATCAAGTCATTAAAGATTACGATTTGGCAGATGAAATTCGGTCAATCGAATCGCAAAGCGACTTGGCACCGCAAGACAGTCGCAATGCAGTCAAACAGACGATTGAGGAACGATTCGATGTGAAGTGGTAAGAACGAATTCCCCCCAAATCAGACGGCGAACCTTCGAATTGGTGCGAATTGATCTTTACGTCGCGACGCGATTATAGTAGAGTGCTCGCGACTATTTCTTAAAGGATCTTCATGAGTACCATCAACGACACCGCGGTTCGTACTTCACAACCACTGCCCACTTTCGGATTACTGCGAAAGTGGATGGCGAGGCGGCGAATAGCGATCAGCATCACATGCTTTACTGCGCTGGTTATCTTCAACTTAACAGTGCTCGACACGCCGCCGAGTAATCCACTGGCATTGTGGATCTGGAATAGCGGGTTGGGCATGGCTTTGATTGCAGTTGGGCTAGGGATTCGCAGTTGGTCGGCCGGAACGCTGCACAAAAACAAGCAACTGACAACTATCGGACCTTACGCGATGGTTCGAAATCCGTTGTATCTAGGGTCGTTCTTGATGATGTATGGATTCGCTTTGATCATGAGCGACTGGCTATCGATTGCGTTTATCGCTGGGCCGATGACGTTGCTTTACTACTTCCAAGTTTTGCACGAAGAGAAACACCTAGCCAGCGCGTTCCCTGCTGAGTGGCCAACATACTCAGGTCAGACGCCGCGTTTCGTTCCGTATAAGCTGAACCAGGGATGGCGCGGCGGTTGGTCATTGGCTCAATGGAATCGCAATCGCGAGTATCAAGCCATCTTTGGCGCTAGTCTCGGTGTGTTGGGTCTGATCGCAATGAATCTAATCTACGGCTAAAGCGATCAGTCGACGTAAAGAAACTCGCTGGTGTTGAACAGCACGTGACATAGGTCGGTCAGTCCGCTCGCGCCATCAGGCAACTGTTCCAAGAAAGCGACCGCGCGATTCAGTTCGACTTGCGTCGGTTCGCGCTGCAGGCAACGCCAGTAGACCAACGCAACTTGTTCAGCCTTATCGGTTGCTTCGCTTCGCACCGAATCCGACATAGTTGCCGCAAGGCTAAGTGGCCAATCGAAATTCGCCAGTAGCAACGACTGGATGGGGGTCGTGGTGACGTTTCGTTTGGCGATACTCGCGTTGCCATCTGGAGCATCGAAAGTAACCAACATCGCGTTGGGTTTGTTGCGCTTAATTTTTGTGTAGACACTGCGACGGAAACTCTCGTGCTCCGCAGCCGGGCCACCAGCAGTCCAATCCATTTTGCCAGCGCTAACAAGCATCGCATCCCGAATCTGCTCAGCGTCCAAACGGCGACTTGGATAGTGCCACAGCGATCGGTTCGCCAGGTCGATTTGGTTGCCATGAGCTTCTTGCACCGGATTCTTTGAAGACTGGCGGTAGGTGGACGAAGTGACAATCAAGCGATGAAGTTTCTTGAAGCTGCGGCCGTTCTCGATAAACCAAGTCGCCATCCAGTCGAGCAATTCGGGATGCGTCGGCGGGACACCCAATCGTCCAAAGTCGCTGGCGTTTTCGACAATCCCGGTACCGAAGTGATATTGCCAAACACGATTCACGATGACGCGATGTGGCAGTGGATTTTCCGGCGAGTTGATCCAGTGGGCGAGCGCGGTTCGGCGTCCAATCGGTTGGTCGTCACCCTGCCAACTGCGCAACGAGGACGCGCCGAAGACCTCAAACGACGCTGGCGTAACGAGTGTAGGCTCCGGCGACTTTGAAGGAATCGCGGTTGGTGGAGGAGGATTGCTGATGTTGCCAGCCGCTAATACGGTCGGCAATTTCTTGGGCTTCAGCGAATCGAACTGCTTCAATTCACTTTGAAGTGCGGTCCACTTCTCCTTCGACTCACCCTTCAGGGACTTATTGAAGTCGAGTTTATTCCATTCTTCGAGCGTCTGCAGATGGGCGAGATGCGCGAGTTGTTCTTCGAGACCATTGCGTTCGGAAGCAGGCTTGCGAAGTAACGGACGCACGTCGATCGGAAACTTTTCGATCGCTTTATCCTCAATCGACTTTCGCACCGGGTCTTCGATCGCTGCGATCTTCAAACGGATCTCGGCGGTCGCCTGTTCCCATTTTGCAAGCTGCTGCTGATACGCTACCAGTTCATCAACGGTCGCAAATGCACGATCATCGCGGGGACGAAACGCAGCAAATGACGCTTGCAGGCGATAGTAATCTTGTTGCAAAATTGGATCGAACTTATGGTCGTGGCAACGCGCACAACCAACACCAAGACCTAGAAATACTTCACCCGTTACATCTGTTAAATCGTTCAATATGTTCGACCACTGGGTACGTACATCGCGCTGATTGTACTCGTAGATCCAATGCCGCAAGTATCCGGTTGCCGCCAAGTAGTCTGGGTTGTTGGCATCGATTTCGTCGCCCGCCAATTGTTCGAGAACCATCTGATCGTACGGTTTATCGGAGTTCAACGAATCGATCAACCAATCGCGGTACAAGTAAGCGTTGTTGCGGTACGCGTCTTGATTGAACCCGTCGGATTCGGCGTAGCGAACGAGATCTAACCAGTGCCGAGCCCATTTCTCACCGTATCGCGAATCATCCAGCAAGCGATCAACGAGTTTCTCGTAAGCTTGCGGATCATCGCTAGCGAGAAACTCCTGAGCTTCCGCGGCGGTTGGAGGGACACCAACGAGATCGAAGTAAATCCGCCGCAGCAAGGTTCGTCGGTCAGCTTCCGGTGCAAGTCGCAACCCAGCCGAATCGAGCTGATCGATAACAAAGGCATCAATGGGAGTTTTCGCACTGCTGGCTTGATCGCTCTCGCGCAGCGTCGGTATCTGGGGTTGTGCCAGCGGTTGGAACGCCCAGTATTTTTTATCCTCATCAGTGATCCCTGTGCGCGGCCGCAACTCTAAGCCCGCTTCGGAATGTTGTGGCCATACAGCACCTTGTTCAACCCAAGTTTCAAACACCGCTTGAGCTTCGTCAGACAACTGACCTGACGGCGGCATTTCAAAGTCTTGATAACGAACGGCAGAAACCAGCAAACTGTCGGCAACCGCACCTGGAACTATCGCTGGTCCCGAATCGCCCCCTTTGAGCATATGTTCCAGCGAGTCGAGTCTCAGGCCTCCCTCCTGTTTTTCGTTGCCGTGGCACTTCACACAGCTTTCCGCCAACAACGGTCGCACTTCGTTTTCGAAAAAGACTTCGCGAGCTTTCAGTGCTGCGGAATCGTCCGCTTGTAGTGCCAACGGATTTTGGCTTAAAGCGGACTGCGAAAGCATCAGACACGGGATCGGTGTCATCGCAATACAGAGGAGTGATACCCAGCGGATTGAATTTTCCATCATTCGTGTGCGCTCTGAGAGGATTTATGGCGGGGCGGGAGTTGGGTGAGTCTGCGTCTTGCAACCGTTGGTCGCCAGCCGGTTAACTTCGTGCAGATTTCGACTCCATGAACGGCCGCGGGCGGCTTCGAGTCCGTGCGGCTCAGGATGTAAATGACCTGCACTTAGCCCGACTTGCAATCATCTATGATAAAGGCAAATCGAGCTGCGGTCAATTTTGCCGAACTTAGCGACATCCGCCGCGTCGTTAGGCACGTGGCGAAAAAAATCGCGCCACGATGGCGGCGACAGGCATACTGGATAAACTGTGATAACGCAGAGCTTTGGACCGAACGGAGCGGGCGATTAACGTGTGTGACAGGGCAGGCTGAAGTCTTTCGGAGCGGAAACAACGTGCAGCAACCGAGCGAGCCTGAAGCTACGATGTCAGTTGCCATTAAGAAGTCGTACTTCCGCTGTGCTTGCGGTTGTGAAGTTCAATTGATTGGTGATTCAGGAACGTGTCACGAATGCGGTCGCGCTATTTCCTTGGCAGCGCTCGATCCGTCCCAAACAATGTCCTTCGTTAGCAACGGCACGAACAGTTCCGTCAGCGGCATGACGTTGCATCAGGGCTTGGATCGATCGGGCGAACGCTTGGGGCACTTTCGCCTGGTATCCATGCTCGGCCAAGGCGGAATGGGTGCGGTTTATCGCGCGCTCGATGAATCGCTGCAGCGGTATGTAGCGGTCAAAGTCATGCGATGCACAACGGCAGAGGGAAGTTCTGCGGAACGTGTCACGCGACTGTTAGATGAAGCGGTCGCGCAGGCTCGTTTGAATCACCCCAACGTTGTGACCATCTTTTACGTTGGACGCGATAGCACCGATCCATTCTTCGCGATGGAACTGCTGCCCGGTCCAACGCTCGACAAACTGCTTGTCGACGGACCGCTGCCCTACTCCGACGTAATCAATTATGCGAGACAGATAACTTCGGCGCTCGAATTATCAACAAAATTAAATTTGGTGCACGGTGACATAAAGCCAAGCAACTTGATCATCGCTGGACGTGGATCGGTCAAGTTGGGAGATTTTGGTCTGGCGCATACCGATCAAAAGGTCTCAGTTGGGATTAGTGGTACGCTCAGCTACATGGCACCCGAGTTGGCTGAAGGTGCAACGCCAACGGCGCAGAGCGATATGTACGCGCTCGGCATTACTCTGTTCGAACTGAGTTTTGGTCGCCGACCGTATTCTGTGTCCGGGCACACGATCAATGACCAACTGGCAAGTCATCGTTCGGCAGAAGTTGAGTTTCCGGAGAAGTGGCCCACCGAAATTCCGGAACGTTGGCGGAAAGTTCTCGAAAGGTTTGTAATGCGCCAATAGAAATGTCCCCTTGAAGCGTTCATTAGAAATGTCCCCGGGGAAAGAGGTTCAGAATAGGCTTTTTGAGCTGTCTTGCGTAGCGGAGGGAGCGTAGCGAGCGGAGCGGAGCAAGACAGCTCAAAAA
>JBGSOM010000087.1:0-121573 GCA_041739135.1 Pirellulaceae bacterium | reverse complement strand
CCGAAATTGCGGAGCTTTCCGGCATGTGAAGTCAATTGAAAATATCTCGAGAAGATTGCGAAGGCAATTGCGTGATTGACCAGCCAACAAATCATGTCACGCTCAGCGACCAACCTGCTGAATCGCCAACTAACGGCAAGCGTGCAGACCGGGATGCATAGTAGAGTTGTTGCTTACTTTTGGTGTTGAGTTCCTGCCATCAGCCCAAGTCCGGCGCACGCGTTACTGGCTCTCGTGAATAGTTCCGCTTGTCTTGGGTGCTGGCTCAGCCGACTCGATTTGACTCTTCGTCGTCGTGTTCGCCATCATTTTTTCAATCGTGCCAGGCATTAACTTGTGGAAGATGTTAAACAGTTTCCCTTGATAGCCGGTAATCACTTCGTCCTCCGGTGCCACCGTCAGCTCTACGAGTTTATCGATGGTGACTTGCGGGTCGTAGGTTGGCGGGATTGGCACGCTTTCGCGGCCGGTGTAGTTGCCTGCATGTTCGAAGAAGCCAGTGTTGTGTGCCATCGGCATCACGGTGCATACGTGGATGTCGGTGATTTTGTCCTGACGAAGCTCCTGCCGTAAGGCATCGGAGAGCCCTACGACGCCGAACTTGGCAGCCGCATAGGACGCGTAGTACGGAGCTGGGATCTTCCCGATAACCGATGAGATATTAATAAGCGTGCCGCTGCCGCGCTGGCGAAAGTGCTTCATCGCATGGTAGCTACCATAGATCGTTCCTAGGAGATCCGTGCGAATGATCTGCTCATGATCTTCGATCGGGACGTCTTGGAATTGACCGATCGCAGCGACACCCGCATTGTTGAGCCAGACGTCGATATGGCCGAAACGCTCGAAGGCGCGTGTCGCGAGGTTTTCCATGTCGTCGCGCACACTTACATCCGTGGGTACGACAAGCGGCGTTCCTCCAGCGGCAACGCATTCGCGACTGACCTTCTCCAGTTCGTCGCCGTTACGAGCGGCTAGCACAAGCGACGCTCCATGCTTGGCCAGCGCTAGTGCTGTTCCCCTACCAAAGCCGCTGGTCGCTCCAGTAATCAGTATGATTTTACCCGATATTTTACTGTAATCTGCCATATGTCATCGCTCTCAATAACTCAAAGTAAGAAGCTCAGTCGCATTAGTTGCAACAGCATTAGTTGCAACAGAAGTTGCGATCCTGACACCGCTGCAAAGTAAGTACCGCACGGTCCCATGTGCCGTTGCAAGGCGATTAGTGCTTCCGGCGAAGAGGCTCTGGCGCAGATGCTCTGGCTGAGAAGCACCGCGAGTCAGCGCGTATGAGGAAGAAGGCACGTGATTTGCCGCCGCAGTCATCGCTGAGTTTGCCGGACTATTCATCTGGCGAATTGCGTCGATCATCTTCGCGCATCGTCATCCTAGCGAAGGTAGCTGCTTCGAAAATGCTTGTAAGAAAGCGAGTCGCTGCGGTTGCTGACGAAACAACTTGGCTGAGAAGCGAATCTAAAGTCCGAAAAACAAACCTCCAACCCAAAAGAATTGAACCATGTCGATCAAACAATCGCATCAAGTGTTTGGTGTTACTGCAGTAGTGATCGTAGCCGCCACGGCGTTTGTCAAACTGCCACCGATACCAACAAGTTACGCGCAATCGTCAACCGAGCAACCTGCAACTCAACAATCGAAGACAGCCGCTGACGAGTCGCTGATGGCCGTTGAGGAGGATCCGCACGAATTCATGGAATATGTATTCCAACCGACCTACAAGAGCTTGAAAACGGCGATGGCAAAATCCAAAGACGCAGAAACAAAAGATGATGCAACCTGGAAGAGCATCAAGTCAGGTTCATTAATCCTAGCTGAAGGTGGCAATCTCTTGCTGTTGCGCGGACCGCAGGATGAAAGGGCAAAGTGGATCGAGCACGCGACAGCGGTTCGGCGCATCGGCGGCGAACTTTATCAAGCCGCCAAGAAAAAGGATGCAGATAAATCACAGCAGCTTTATCGAACTTTGCTCGACAACTGCAACTCTTGTCATCAACAGTTCGCAGACGGCAAGCCTCAGTTGAAACCTTAACGAACGGTGGACGGTACAGGTTGTGGCTAACTTGAAAAACGGATGCGTTACCGTTCATGACACAGTGCAGGAAACGATGACGGACAATGACTAATCTCAGATGGTTATTGCTGGTGGCGCTAGCGATTTCGATCGTCTTAGCCATCGCAGGTCTGTTCGTTGTCACAGCGAGCGTCCTGCTGTTGATTTTCGCTGGGATGGTGTTCGGGGTGTTTTTGAATGGGTTGAGTGTCTGGTTGCAGCGGTTCTTACCGATCCCGTACATCGGTGCCTATTTAATAGTGGTTGCACTACTTGCGCTGCTCATGGGTGCTGGCTTCCTTTATCTCGGCTCGCAGATCGCTGCGCGTGCCGACGAATTGTGGTCGCAGTTGCTCTCGTCATTGGAGGAACTGAAAGGCTGGTTAGCTGAACAATCTTGGGCTGAGCGTTACATACCGGATTCATCGCAGGTGCAGAGCGCGCTCACTAAGTCGAGTGGCACTTTGGTTCCCGGCATTGTCAGTTGGCTGAGTCTGACCGGTTGGGCGCTGACTAGCGTGTTGGTGATACTTTTCGTTGGACTCTATGCGGCGTATGACCCTGAACTTTACCGTCGCGGCTTGCTAAAGTTGTTTCCCTTCGAAAAGCGAGCGGTCGCGAATGATGTACTAGTCGCCATCCGCTCCGATCTAGGACGCTGGATCGTAGGACGTTTTGCATCGATGGCTGTCGTGGGTTTGCTAACTGGAATCGGGCTGTGGGTGCTTGGGGTACCGCTGCCAGCGACGTTGGGTGTCGTCGCGGCGTTTCTTACATTCATTCCCAACATCGGGCCGCTGATGGCCGCTGTTCCCCAGATCTTGCTGGCACTGAATGTCGGCAACAACGTTGCGCTGTATGTGCTGATTTTCAATATCCTGCTGCAAGGCGTTGAGAGCTACTTGATCACGCCGATCATCCAGCGTCACGAAGTCAGCTTGCCTCCAATCCTGTTGATCAGCGCACAAGTTCTCATGGGAGTCACATTCGGTGTGATTGGCATCATGATGGCAGCTCCGCTTACGGTGGTCATTCTAGTCTTAGTTCGAACACTCTATGTGCAAAAGACCCTGGGTGACGAAAGCGACTCGACCGCGGGCGGTTGATCCGGCTGTCGCAGGCAGAGGGCTGTCGGTTGGCTGTATGGCTGGCTCTAGCGCGATGTGACAACTGGCGGAGTGGCGGCGTTTGCCACGACGCGTTTACCCTTGACTGTGGCAATTCCTGTCAAATTGTGCTGGTTTTGAGCGACTCGGTGAGCTTTGCGGCTGGAACGTGATTCGCTTAATGCTTTCAACTTGCTCTGCGCTCTGATTCCACTTAGTATGGGGTAAGCGGACCAACTTATGTGGTCACGTACTGAACCGGTCAGCAAATCCTTTTTGCCAAATCTGAGTTACATCGTGGTTTTGTCCGACATAGATCGACGGCTCTTGACCAGGTGCATTGAAAGTGCGCCGGGCGCGTGGGAGGATTTTGTTGAACGCTTCATCGCTCTGATCACCCACGTCGTAACAGAAACAGCCGCGTCGCGTTTAGGAAACTACACCGATCAAATCCGCGATGATGTTGTGGCCGAAGTTTTTCTGAAGTTGTTCGAAAATGATTTCGCGATTCTGAGACGGTTTCGCGGACAGAGTTCGTTGGGAACCTATCTAGTTGTTGTTACTCGGCGCATCGCGGTAAAACGAGTCGTGAAACTGAGTCGTGGCAAAACGGCGCAGCTATCCGACGAAGCGGTTGCGATGGATGCAAACGGCGAGCTTGCAGTTGAGAACAGCGAAGAAGTTCAATCGCTGCTCGCGCAGATGCCTGTGGAAGAAGCTACAGCGATTCGCATGTTCCATCTTGAAGAACGCAGTTATCAAGATATTGGTTCGCACATCGGAATACCGGAAAACAGCGTCGGACCGCTGCTCTTCAAAGCTCGAACACGCTTGCGTTCCATGCGTCGATCGTAGCGACTGCGTTGGCCATTATCGCACTCTGCGAGCATGACCAGCCTCATTGACACTCGCGCTAGGTTACTTAAAACAGACCTTGTCGCCTGATCTTCGTCAACACTGACTTCAAAAGGATTCCTCAATGACGCTTGATGCAACAAAACAGAAAATTGTAGATGAATTGACTGTTGCCTATTTCATGGAACTTGAAACGGTCATGAACTACATCGCCAACAGTGTCCATCTTGATGGTGTTCGCGCTGAAGAGATTAAGAAGAGTTTGGCGGCGGATGTGACCGCAGAAGTTTCTCATGCTCAGTTGCTGGCAGATCGGATCAAGACCATCGGCGGAAAGCTGCCCGGTAGCCTCGACTTCAAGGCTTGCCAAACATCGCTGCAACCGCCGGCCGACTCAACAGACTTGGTAGCCGTTATTCGCGGAGTTATCGACGCCGAAGACGCAGCTTGCACACAGTACACAAAAATCATCAAGCTGTGCGACGGCGTCGACTATGTAACTCAGGATATGTGCATCACCATCTTGGGCGACGAAGAGCATCATCGCCGTGAGTTCCGCGGATACTTGACGGAGTATGTTAAGTAAACCGTACCAAGGAATAACGCGTTGAAGACTGGCGACTGAAAGTCGCCACCACTTTTACTTCGACTGGAACTAAGTTTTACTGTCGCGAAGCGGGCACAATGACCATCTCGACGACCGTTTCGCCACGCAGCACCTTCGCTTTGATCGGGTCGCCAATTTTGAGCGCCTCGATCGCGAATGTGTAGTCGTAAATGTTCTCGATCTTCCGGCCTGCGAGCTCAATGATAATATCGCCAGCTCGCATGCCGCCTTGTTCGGCAGGTGCACTCTTGGTGACGCCACCGAGCGCGACGCCTTTGATGTCACCTTTCGAGTAATCGGGAACAGTACCGAGATAGGCCGTCAAACTAGCTCGCATCTCCGGTTCAGCCGCTTGTTCTTGGTACTCAGGCGCCGCGTCCGCTTGCACCAGATCACGTGTGATCAATGCCATAAGCCTCGCAATCTGGGCCGCCCCTTCATAATTCAAGAGTTCCGGAACGTCACGCGGCGTGTGATACTCGCTGTGCGACCCAGTGAAGGCTGACAGAATGGGAACTCCGTGCAAGAAAAACGTACTCGCATCGGTTGGCAAGTGACAATCGTCCTGCAATGTTAGCGGCAGTCGTACTACTGCATTCCTGCGCTCGATAGTCCCAGTCCAGTACGGTGACGACCCGAGCCCTTGCAATACCAAGTTGTCGCGCAGTCGTCCAACCATGTCCAAGTTTAAACACGCAGCGATCTGCGGGTACAGTTTTGCAGTCGCCCCGTGCGCGCCATGTGCGTCATGCGCCCCGTGCTGCGAGTCTCCCACAGTCGCTTGATCGGCTGCTGCTGTTGCAACATCTTTTTCAGGAACCGCAACTCGATTCGGATACAACTCGGCGAAATCGTCCGCAAATGCTTGCGAGCCGCGAAGACCTAACTCTTCACCGCTCCAGGCAGCGATCAAGATATCGCGTTTCATTCTCAGTTTCCCGGAGGCCTGTTCGTTCGCAAGATACTGAGCAATCTCAAGCACGCTGCCGACGCCCGATGCATTGTCATCAGCGCCGCGGTGAGTGCCTCCAACTTCATCTGCGCGAGCCAGCGATCCACCTTTGCCGTTGCCGAGATGGTCGATATGCGCCCCAACCACAACCATTTCCTTCATCGGCTCACTGCCGGCTGGCAAGAGCGCCAAAACATTTCGCCCGCGACTCGCGACCGGCTCAACATCAATCTCCGCTGCGACCTTCACACCTTTTAATTCGACGCCCATCGCCATTTCACCACTGTCGAGCGATTTTTGTTCCTCCGCCAAGTCCATGTCAGCCAACTTAAACCACTCAGCGGCGGTGTCATCGGTAACGCTTATCACCGTGATGCTCGACGTTCCGAGCGTCCCATCGATATTCAGTGGAACGAGCTGGCTACGCGCTTGGCTGGTCGGCCCACTGACGACGATCAAGCCAGCCGCGCCGCGATCTCGCGCCACCATGGCTTTATAGCGCAGATCGCTGAACCGCGCCAGAGCTTGCCTACGTTCGGGTGTAATGTCTTGCGGCATCTGACGGAAGACCATGACCCACTTGTCGCGCACGTCCAGGTGAACGTAGCTGTCATACTCGGCTTGGTCACCGTTCTTCGGTGCCACAATTCCGTAGCCCGCGAACACGATCTCAGTCTCCGGTAGCTTGCCGCCCTTCGAGAAGAACACTGGTCGCCAATCGCGGTCCACCTCATAACTCTTGTCTCCCTGGTGCAACCGATTGTTCTCGCCGAGCTTCACGTCCGATGTAAACTCGAAGTCATGGAAGAAAGTTCCGTCGCGCCCCGCTGGCTTGAAGCCTAAACTCTCCAGGTAAGAAGCCACATATGCGGTGGCCTTGATTTCGCCTTCGGTGCCCGTCAGACGCCCGCCCAGTTCGGGGCGGCATAGATAATCGACATGTCGGCCGACGTCTGCAGCCGCAAACTCCGGTGCAGTTGATTGTTTTGCTGATGCCGCCTGCGCGATGCTGTCAGCATCATCCGACTTTTTGTTGAGTTCCAGTGCTGCTAAAGCCGCTTCATGGTTCCAGGCAGATTCCCATAACTGCGAATTGGTCGAACCGCCGTTGCTGGTCCACAACAGTTGTTTTCCGTCTGGATGGAACACTGGCAAACCATCGAACCCTTCGCGATACGTGACACGAACCGGTTCGCCATTGCCCTGCGCGTCCACCATATACAACTCGAAGTTTGCAAAACCGTGCCGATTCGTGGTGAAGATCAGATATTTGCCAGACGGATGAAAAAACGGTGCCCAGCTCATCGCGCCCAGTTTCGTAACTGCCTTCGCATCAGATCCATCGCGGTTCATCACCATAATCTCTGCTGTCGCGCCGTCTTTGCTAAACCGACGCCAGCAAATGCGTTCACCGTCTGGCGAGAAGAAGGGACCACCGTCATAACCGATGCTGGTCGTCAGTCGCTTCAGTTCGCTGCCGTCGGATCGCATGATGTAAAGATCCATGGCGGAGGCTGGGTCGAGTTCAAACAGCTCTTTCTCTTCTGCATTCAACTCGTTCGAGTACGCGCGACGATTGGATGCGAAGCAGATCCACTCGCCATCCGGGGAATACGAGCCTTCCGCATCGTATCCGACCGCGTCCGTGAGTTTGCGATACTCAAACGTCTTCAGATCAAATTCCACCAGCTCGTATGTAGGATCATAATCCCAACTATAACGAGGTTTGTTGGGTGAGTTGCGAAGTTCATATTCCGCTGCCTGTTTCTCCGACGCTTGCGGATCATATTGAGTCGAAGCGTACATTACTTTGTCGCCCGCTGGACTGATCCAAGCACAAGTCGTCTTACCGCGGCCAGGAGAAACTCGATGCACGTCACCCGTTTCGCGATCCATCAAGTAGATTTGAAAAAACGGATTGCCTGGTTCGCGTTCGCTTTGAAAAACAAGATGTCTTCCATCTTTTGAAAAGTAACCTTCGCCCGCGCGCCGCCCTTCAAACGTCAATTGACGAATGTCATTCATGAATTGCGATTGAAGCTTCGCCGCATCTGCTGGCATGTCCGCAATCGACTCGGGCTTCGCTGCGACTTCTTGAGCGATAATCACTCGCACGGTTGAGCTAGCCGAGATCACACAACCCGCAATCACAAACGTAGCGAAAGCCAAACCACGACTCAGCCGATTCAAACGACGCATATCGAACTTACCTTTAAATGCAAACTGGTAGCAACCGTTTGGTCGCGCGAACTGCTCTGGACTTTTCAATTCTTGACGGTCGACAAACGATTAGAAAATGCCGAGTTGATCGCGCGCGTCGTCAGTCATACGATCCTGAGTCCAAGGTGGATCCATAACGACCTTGATATCGACCGCACCTACGCCGTCGAGCGCTTCGATCACTTGTCGACTGTTGGCAACCAATTGCGGACCAGCCGGACACATTGGACTGGTCAGCGTCATTTCGACTTTCACATTGGTCTTTTCGGGCTCTTCTGAACTAGGTTCGAGATCGACGACATAGATCAGACCGAGGTCAACGATATTTACAAACAGCTCAGGATCGATCACCTGCTTCAACTGTTCGCGAACCTTATCTTCGCAGAGGACTGCTGTCATTCTTGATGCTCCTAAAAAAGTCGCCACGCTGCGACGACTTGGGTTTACATTTACGCCATTGCCAATGTTTTATTGTAGCAAAGTGGCAAAAACGTCTAGGCTTGTTTGGAATTATCGAACCGTTGGGACTACTTCAGCGATTGGCTCATTTCGATCAACGCGTCCATGATCTTTACTGAGGCTTGCGGTTCTAGGTAATTTGTGCCGGGCCAAGTTTCGTATCCGCCCAGTTCAAAGTGGCGCGGCGTGGGCAGGTACCCATAGTATCCGTGCGCGAGTTCCACCATGAATGCGTTCTTAAACGCACACTTTTCTTTGAATTCCAGCCCGGTTTCCGAAAATGTCTCGCAGGGGCTGGTCCCGATGCAAATGTCGCCGATCTTGATGACCTGCACTGGTGTCTTCGTTTCTGGGCTCGCCTCTGCCAAGCGTTTCACACGGTTCGCATAGATTGCTGAGAGATCGTTCTTGTTCAGTGAAGTCGGGATTTTTGCTTCCGTCGCTTGCACCCAACTCATCAACTCTGCGTCCACCTCGCGCCATTTCAAATCCAGCTCGCGGTAAGCGGCTCCCAACTCAGCCTCCGCTTTCCAATCAACTTTGGCGAGCTCTGCGTTCACTTTTAGCGCAACATCTTCCGCCACGAAACGCATCTGCTCGTAAGGAGCCTTCCGCGCTCGCGGTTTGGTGAAGTTAATATTGTTGACGTCGCCGCTGGTGCCGTTCGCCATGATCGCCACAAAAGGCGGATCGCTCTCCACGCTGCTGAGCAAACGTTTTAGCGCTTCGCAGTAATAACCAAAGTAGTCCGCAGAGATCGCCCCTTCGCCAACTCCGCCGACGTAATGCAACGAATAAGCGGAGAAGATCGCAATCATTTTCCCTTCCGGTGCTTCTGCTGTCTTCCGCTCGCGAAGGCCGATAAACGATACCGATGGATCTGTCCCGCCGGCCTGCTCAGTCAAATCCGCGCTGCCAGCCGGCGGATTCATCTTGACGCGATCGAACTTCCCAAAAGGATTGACCGGCACAGTGCCTTCCTTCATGAACCAGCGGCGATTGAAAAGATGCTCTGGCACATCCACTTTCCCGAATGCGACTTCAGCGGGCCGCAACAGTTTCATTGCACGTTGGACACCGTCCGAGATGCGCCTGGCTACGAATTTCTGATAGTCGGAAAGCGGTTCGTCCGAACTGTATCGGTTTGGTCCCAACGCCGTTGCTGCAGAGTGTGTGTGCGTGGCGCTTAACATCACATGCGTAGACGGAATGCCGCTGGACTCCGCGATCAGCTTTCGCGCTTCGACGCTCAGACTGCGGTGCATGCCCAGCAGATCGCACACGACAATCGCAATCTTCGTTTTGCCGTCATCCAATACGATACAGCGCGCATGCAATTCATCGTGAATCTGCGTTGCGGGAAAAGGTAGAAATCCGCCGACAACTTCCGACCCAAGTTCCGGCGTAATGTTGCTGGTCGCCGCCCCCGCGCGTAACTCAGCGTGCGCTCGCAAATGTGGCAACAGACAGAAAAACATCAAGGCTGCAGTCGTATAACGCATCATGATGAATCTCTTTCAACGGCGGGTTGGAGTGGTGGGAAGAAAGCTACGGATAGCTTCACTGTCCGCATAGCATAGCAGACCGAAAACGCGGCGCGGAACTAAACGCGGCTTGCGCCGTTGCCGAAAAGACTGCGCCCCGAAACGCCACAAGGCGCTGCTCATGAATCTCTCGATTCACGAACAACGCCTTGCGGTGTCATTTCGATTGAATTGTGAGTAACCGCTACGGCTACTTTTCGGCCGACTCTTTCGACGCCGACTCTTTCGACGCTGGTTCTTTCGAAGCTGGTTCTTTCGACTTCAACTGAGCTCGCAACTCTTTTACTTCCTCCCGCAGTTCCTCGACCTGCGCCCGCAACTTCTTCATGCCCTCAGGCATAACGGCCGCGTCTTCGGCCCACACTGCTGATTCACGCGCGCGATCCGCAATCTGCTCAGCCATGGCGCGATACTTCTCGGCCAACTCTCTGTTCATAGCTTCTCCATTGATCAGAGCATCGATATTGATGTCGAGCCCCTCGGGACCCACGATTGCGATACGGCTCCGCGACTGCGAAGACTTCTTCGATTGCTTGTCGCCATCGGACTCTTGCGCAGCCTTGCCTTGTGCGTCTTTGGCATCGTCGCTGGTGGCGTTCTTTAGAACTCGCGCATCAACTCGAACGCGCGCTTTCTTCGCAAGCATTTCGTCGACCATCTTGCGAACGTCTTCAGGCATATCATCCATCTGATCGCGACTGTACTCTCTCACTTCGCCGTCGCGTTTCACAGTTATTTTCGCTGGTCCTTCGCCGTCGCTTTGAATGGCGATGTCAAGATGTTTGGCATCGACAGATCGGTGAAGTTGCATCTGCGACTCACCTTTTTCCTTGCGTTCCAATCCTCCAATCGGTTGCCCAAATCGGAACACTCGCAAACCACCCTTGACGATCTTCTCAATCTCGTCCGGCGACTTACCATGCAGATCCAGCATCAACACTTCCGAATCGCCGTACTCATTAACGGCGCCGGAACCTTCGACAGCGATGACCGTTTCTCTAGGCCTCTCCGCTGGAGTTACCTCCAATTCAATCTTCTCGCCTTTGCGAAGTACCGAGGTCTTCAGTGGCGCGACCTTTCCGTCCTCCCCGGCCTCGACCGAATTCATCTGCTCGAATAAATCTTGCGGCGCAGCGAGTTTTTCTTCGCCCACTGCGAGCAAGACATCGCCTGCTATGAATCCAGCTTTGTCAGCGGGACTTTCCGGCACCACCGACGAGACGAGCACGCCATCGGTCGTGCCTAAGTAAGCCGCCAAGTCGCCTTCGACCGGCTTCAACGAGATACCCAACCAGTACTTCGGTGCATGCTTTTGTTCTGCTTCGGCGACTTCTTCATCATCCACTGCGATCACAAACGTCAGTTCTTTGGTCACAGCTTCCTCAGCCTGCATCGCTTGGGCTCGATTCTCCAGACCACTGCTCCCCAAGCCGCATACTGACGCACCAATTGCACCAGCAGCTAATCCAAATCGAAAAATTCTACGCATGCCTGTTACTCCTAAATAAATGCCTGCTTTGTTCAGCCCTGATTGTGCAATCGATTGAACGTTTTTGTTAACCGTTATTAGTTGCCCGTCGATTCCGTTTGTAGCAGTCATAAAGGCGCGAATACTGAAAATCTAAAACGATAGCGTGACCGGAATAACGCGAACTTCTTGAACCGGGAAGAACACAGTCGTTCCGTCAGCCATGCGATGTGGCACCAAGCCATCCTTGGATTCAAGTTGCACTTTGCCTTGCCGCTCCAATTCAAGAAACGGTTGAGGGATTTCATGGTCCAGCGGCATGAATTGTCCGGGCCTGTCGAGCACAAACTGCGGTGTAATGTCAGCTTGCGGCAAATCCGCTTGAAGAGGCGTGCGACTGGTTGCATTACCAATCGCATTACCAACTGGATTCGAAGTTGTCACGACGGCATTGTTCTTCGGTGCAAGTAATTGCTCTCGCTCTGCCAGTAGTTCAGAGCCTAACCAGCCGACGGTAAAGCTGACCATTAACAAAGCGGCTGTCGACAACAGATGACTGCTCCAACGCAATGAAGCCGCCTCAGTTTTCTTTCCCGCAGCGGTCGTTGGAACAATCTCAGCCGACGAGCCCAGATGAACACCATTAACATTAACGCTCGCGTCGTTCTTTTCTTCATCGCAGCGCCATTCGATCGTTCCCTTCGCCAGCTCGCGAAGCTCTGTCCGTAGCGCCTGATCTTCAAGGAATGCCAGCGCGCACTCTCGCCACAACTTGGGATCGGCATCCAGCGCCCGCAGTGCAGCTCGGTAGCGTTCGCCAGTCAACTGGCCCGCAACGAGATCCTCAAGTGTTTGCTCGTCCAACATGATCTCCACCTCCCAAAACTTTTCGATGCGACTTCAAGTGTGCGACTTGCTAGTCCGCATCCGTCTTCTCTATGCTCAACAATTTCGCTCGCAACTGCCCCCGCGCTCGATGCAACCGCGATTGCACTGAGCTCGCTGTCACTCCAATCCTTTGAGCGATTTCACCATAAGACAATCCGTCGACGTATTTCAACATCAGCAACTGGCGATCCCGCTCCGCCATGCTGCTCATCGCCGTCCGCACTTCGCGTTGACGCTCCAAACTGATCAACCATTCAATCGGCTCGCGAGTCTGCTCGCACCCGTCGCTCGACGAAGCACGTCGCACAGCATTTTCGATCAGCCGCTTGCGACGCCCCGCTTTGCGCCGGAACAACATCACTTGGCGAATCGCAACTCGGTACAACCACGGTGCGACACGTTCAACCGGTTCGCGTTTGGCAGATTGAGTTGCAGCCGCGATCGCAACTTCCTGAAGCACTTCTTCCACTTCATGCGCACACCCCAACCGCGACAACAAAGTTGTCCGCAGCCAAGCTTGATGCTCGGGGAATGCTTCTAATGGATCGCACACGATGGAGGCTGTCATGTTGGTCTATTAAACTCGTCAACGCGTCAAAAAATAGTGTTGCTCCGCGAGTCCGCTTGTTGCAAAAAATTTCCAGGAGCGTAGCCCAAATGGATTTTAGAGTTAGTCGTTTCTGGGTGATACGGGCGGCGCGAGTGGCACGGGTGGCACCCAATTGCAAAGCCTTAGTTTGCAAAGCCTCAGAGCGGGCCACCAAATCGCGTTCAACACCAAGCTTTGGCGGCATTCCGCCTTGACCGGTTCGCTAGTAATCAGCTACTGTCCGACCAACTCTCTTCGGAACGAACGTCGCTTAGCAGGGAAGCTAGGATGAAAAGCCTCGAGTTTGTTGCTCGCCGACAATTTATCAAACTGCCTTGCTCGATTTTGGTCGTTGCAAGTGTTGGATGCATGGCACCGTGGTTGCAAAAACCCGACCCCAACTCGCCTGAAGCTCGCCAATCGAAACGCGATGCGATAAAAGATGTTCTCGAATCGGAAGACCGGCCGAGGTTGCTATTCGAAATCGCCGCCAGCCCGTCGATCTCACTCGGGCGCATCGAGAACTTGGGCTTGGTCACCAAGTTGCAAAACACGGGAGGCGTCGTTAACGCCAGCGACCAACGCGAAAAAATGCTGAACGTCATGCGGCGGCACGATGTTGACCAGCCGAACAAGCTACTCGACGACCCAAGTACAGCCATGGTCGTCGTGTTCGTCAATGTTCCACCGGGGGCTCGCAAGGGTTCCATCCACAACGCCGGCATCCGAAAGTCGAACTTCGCGGAAGCCACTAGTTTGCGCACCGGTTGGTTGCTCAAGACTGAGTTGGCTGAGATTCGCAACCTAGACGGTCGTCGTCGCGAAGGCTTTGATTTCGCAGCCGTAGAAGGCACGATTGTCACCGAAGCGCAGATAACTGGTAAAACCGATCCCGATGCGCAGATCACTGGGACAGTGGTCGGCGGCGCGAAGCTGTTCAAGGATCGTCCGATCGGTATCGCGATCATGGAAGAGTTTGCCGATGCGATCACTCAAGCCGCAGTGTTGCCCGCGATCAACGAACGCTTCACTGTCTTCGATGGGCAAAAGAAAGACGGCATCGCGACGCCGATGAAGGATAACTACATCGATCTCGCTGTGCCCAAACGCTACGAGAAAGATCCGTTTCACTTCGTGAACGTCGTGCTCAGCCTCGCATTCGCTGAGCCGAGTGCGCGGCGCGTCGAGCGTATTGACCTTTGTCGAAAACAATTGCAAGAGCCGACCACAGTTCGCAACGCAGCTTGGCAACTGGAAGCGATCGGTAAAGAAGCGATTCCAGTTCTACTTGAAGTGCTCGAACATCCCGATCCAGAAGTTCGGTTCTACGCAGCCCACGCGCTCGCTTACTTGAACGAACCAAGGTGCATTCCAGTTCTCAAGCAACTCGCGCCGGCGCAAGCTGCATTTCGCGCGATGTGCCTCACGGCACTCGCAGCGGTCGATCAGTACGAAGCCGAAATTGCGTTGCAAGATTTGCTGCAATCGACCGACGCCGAAACACGTTTCGGAGCGTTGATGGCCATTCGCAGCCGCGATCCGAACAATCCATTGATCGCTGGAATTCCAATCGGCAAAACCGGAAATATTTTGCAGATACCGAGCAACTCAGCTCCTCTGGTCGCGGTCAGTCTTGAACAAAAACCAGAGATCGTGATCTTTGGCAAACCGCCTATCCTCAATCTGCCAACGGTGATGCACGTCAATCCGCGCATCATGCTGAAGTCCGAAGAGCTTGGGATGGTCACTGTCAGCCACTTTGCTCCGGGCGAAGAAGATCGCATCTTGCAATGCACACCTGACTTGCCGAGCTTACTTACAGCGATCTCGGATGTCGGCGGGAACTATGGCGATTGGGTCAGCTTCACGCGCGAATGTAGCGAACTGGGTTACCTGTCCGAACCGATGGCCATGAATCCCGTTCCAACAGCGGGCCGTGAGTACGATCGCGTCAGGAAAACGTCGGTCGAAAAAGGGCTCGAACCCGGCGAAGCGATGCCGGTTGCGACATTCCAAGCCGAAGAGAAAACCGATGCTGCGGAATCTTCAGTCGCTTGGTACAACCCATTCACTTGGTGGAACTGAGCCGAACGCTCACCACTCGAATAACCGCCTCCCGCGTCAACGCTCGGAAACCTCCCTGCAATGCTCACAGCTCTTGAACTATCTGGATTCAAAAGCTTCGCGGATAAGACGCGTTTCGATTTCCCCGACGGTATCACGGTTATCGTAGGTCCAAACGGATCTGGCAAGTCAAACGTTGTCGATGCGATCAAGTGGGTATTGGGTGCGCAGAGCGCCAAGAGCCTTCGCGGCGCCGACATGATCGATGTGATCTTTAAAGGATCATCTTCCAGCGGCCGAAAACCGGGTAACAGTGCCGAAGCCACGTTAGTCTTCGATAACTCTGGCAAGCATCTACCAGTGGATGCAAACGAAGTGCACGTCACACGCCGCGTGTTTCGCAGCGGTGAAGGCGAGTATTTGATCAATGGTCAAGCGTGTCGGTTGAAGGACATCAAAGACCTCTTCCGCGGCACTGGAGTCGGTGTCGACGCGTACAGTCTGATCGAACAGGGCAAAGTCGATCGGATGCTGCAAGCGTCACCGAAGGACCGCCGCGTTATCTTTGAAGAAGCTGCCGGTATCAGTCGCTTCAAAGCGAAGAAGACCGAAGCGCTCAAACGCTTGCAACGGGTCGATCAAAGTTTGATTCGGCTTCGCGATATCGTCGACGAAGTTGGCGGGCGTCTGAACGCATTGAAGAGCCAAGCCAACAAGGCGCAGCGCTATCGCGAAATGACTCAGCGATTGCAGGAACTTCGCCTTCAACTAGGTTGGACCGAATACGTCGAACTCGAGGAAAAAGCGCAGGCCACCAGCGCGCAACTAGCCGACGCACAAGCCGAACTCGACGCTCGCCAATCCGATCTCTCTGAAGCTCAGCAGAACGCACAAAAATCCGAGTTCGCACTCCATCGCGTGGCTGAACAGTGTCAGCGCGTCGAGACCGCGCTTCAAGACGCACTGCAACGAATCGCAGTCGGCAACAACCAGCAATTGTCGCTGCAGCAACGCACGGAGGAATCGACCGCTGAGTTACGTCGACAACAGATTCGGCTAGCGAATTTGCGCAGTCGAGCGGACGTTTTGCAGTCGGAATTGGATTCCGTTTCGAAGCAAGTCGCCGACGCGCAGCGGGCCGCCGATGAGGCTCAAGAGCGCGTTGCGCTAGCAACGTCAAAATGCAATCAGTTGCGAACAGAGCTCGAACAACGCACGCAGCGCCATGACGAATTGCGTAAGACTCACGTCGCGCTGCTCCATCAAGTTTCCGCCGAGTCAGCAGAAGCAGCGCAGCAAGAAAATACACTCCAAGAACTCGTGCAGCAGATCGCCGGTACAGAAGCTTCGTTGTTAGCGAACCGGAACTCGGAGCAAGCCGCGCGCAAGACCGCTGAGTTGGCTGCGATGCGATTGAATGAGATTCGCGAAGAAGCGAAGATCGCCAGCGACAGTGTCACCGCAACTCGCACGCAACTCGATGATTACCGTCTGCAACTCGCCGCGCGGCAAGAAGAGGCTGCGGGCTGTCTCGGACGCTTGGAAGGCGCTTCCGAACGCTTGCAGATTCTCGATCAGTTGCAACAGCATCTCGATGGCGTCGACGCTGGTGCTCGACAACTGGTCGAACTGATTCGAGAGCGCACCGAGCCGGCGTTTAAATCGGTACTCGGATTGGTCGCTGAGCTGCTGGACGTGGACGCTGCGATCGCGCCACTGATCGACACCGCACTCGGCCATTCATCGCACGCGCTGGTGCTGACGGACGGTCAACTCGTACAATTGATTCGTGCCGGTGAGATTGCCGTTAATGGGCGATTGAGTCTTATGCGGTTGGATCGTTTAACAGCACGACGCTTCGGCGAGAAAATTCAACTGGACGGCGTGAGCGGTGTGATCGGCCGCGCGGATCGGCTGGTGCGTTGCGACGAAGCCACCACGCCGCTGTTCCGTCATCTGCTCGGCACAACATGGCTGGTCGACAGTCTCGACACAGCGTTAGAACTGGGACACTTTCGCGGCGCGGGCCTGCGTTTTGTAACGGCCGATTGTCAACTGATCGATGCCGACGGCACACTCACGCTTGGTTCCATGCAAGCCAGTGTGGGGCTCGTTTCGCGTCGAAGCGAAATTCAGACCGCCAAGCAAGAGATCGAACAGTTGCGTTTGCAGTATCAACAATCGCAGGGCGAGATCGAACGTCTACAAGGTCGAATCACAAAGTTGATTCCCGCGCTGGAAGAGCTTGAGAACAAGTCAAAGTCGCTCGCGCAGGAACTGGCGCATCAGCAGGCCGCAGCCCAATCGGCTGTCAGCAAACTCGATTCGCTTGAAGCGGATTCATTTCGCTTGAACGATCTGCTGGCCGGTTGGGTCGCGCGTCGCACGGCGATCGAGCCGACGATAAGCACCAAATTGAACTCGATCAACGAATTGCGCCGCCGCATTCAAGCTGCCGAAGTGGAGTTGAGTGAGCACGATTCGATTCGACGCGATCATGACTCGCAATTGACGCTCGCGAGCGAAGAGCTGACGGCATGTCGGATCGCTTCAGCTCGAACCGAACAGCGACTCGAAGCGCTACAAGCGACGCTCGACCAATGTTTCAGCAACCAAAGCGAGCGTAACGCTGCGGTTTCAGAGACATCCGAAGAGGTCGCGCGACTGACTCAGCGAATTCGTGATACCGAACTACAAATTTTGCAGCTCTCCAGCCAACTCGCGGAGGAATATCTGCGTAGCGAAGTCGAAGAAGCTGCTTTGGACGAACTCGCGACTAACGCTGCGTTGCTGCGCGCCGAACGAACCGCTGCGCACAAGCGGCTCGATCAAATCAACCGCGCAATAGATAAACAGACACAGCGCGTGCAATCCACTGGAAGCGAACTACAACGCGCGCGCGAAGCGACGCAAGCCTTGATCACGCGTATGTCCGAAGACTACCAAATCGGACTCGAACAACTCAGCCAAGCTTCACGCATCACTAGCGACGAAGAGCGTACCGCCCTGCAGTCTGAATCTTCAAAGCTGCGTCAAGACATCGCATCGATCGGCGAAGTCAATCTCGCCGCACTCAATGAGTTGGACGAATTACAAAATCGCTTCGACTATTTGAACAACCAATACGAAGACGTCCAAGCGGCCAAAGAATCACTGCAACGGATCATTCACAAGATCAATGCCGACAGTCGCAAGCTGTTCATGGAAACGCTCGAAATCATTCGACAGAACTTCCAGAAACTCTACCGCAAGTCGTTCGGAGGTGGAAACGCCGACATCATTCTCGAAGATGCAGATGACGTACTCGAGTGTGGAATCGACATTATCGCGACCCCGCCCGGCAAAACCGCGCTCTCCAATTCATTGCTCAGCGGTGGTGAAAAAGCGTTGACGGCGGTCGCTCTGCTGCTTGCGATTTTTCAATATCGCCCAAGCCCATTTTGCGTGCTGGACGAAGTTGACGCGCCTTTCGATGAAGCCAACATCGGTCGCTTCGTCAACGTTTTGACTGAGTTTCTTGATTGGACAAAGTTCATTGTGGTTACGCATTCAAAGAAAACGATGACCGCAGCGAACACTCTGTACGGCGTGACCATGCAAGAATCGGGCATCAGCAAACAGGTAGCGGTTCGGTTCGAGAACGTGCGCGACAACGGTGAAATCATCGAAGACAAAGAAGAAGAAAAGTTCCCCCGCCGCCACGTCGCATAGCCGCTCACGATCATCAAATGTTTGCGGACATCAGTTGTCTGGATCCGCTTCGACATCCATCGACTTTCTAAAGCCTTTCGATCTCATGCCTTTGGATTCGAGTGACTGCAATTCGTCGATCGCTAAGTGCCGAAGTCGCACTACCGGTACTACCATCAGTTCTCTAGCCTGATGATCCAGCCACAACGTGGCGACATTTGCCTAGCCCCGGGCGAGCGCGGCGAGCCCCAAGGCGAGCCAAGCGTAGCCCGGGGGCGGTGTCAGCGAGAGTCGGGCGGTGAGCGTTTATGCAGCCATGTCACTTGTTCTTATTCGAACCGCAACATCGGACTCCGCGTGCATCACTTTCCGAGTAAGGTTGTCGCCCCGACGTCAAAGGAACTCGATAAAACTACATCCCAAGTCCTATGCGGCTGAGGCTACTACGGTTTCTCTTCCATCGGGCAAGTGCACACCAAGCGACGACAACCTGGACAACCCGTTCCATACTTGTCCTGAATCGCTTTGCCTAAATCGACGCCCGCAACATTTGCAATCGTAGCTAGCCAAGCGATGACGTCTGCGAACTCTTCGCATTTCTCTTGATGCGTTCCCTGACGAAGTGCCGTCGCGAGCTCGCCCACCTCCTCGATCAACCACATGAACGTACCATCAATGCCGCGCTGCAGATCTTTTTCGTAATACATGTCGCGGATTTTCGCTTGAAAGTCCGTGAGCGAAACGTCCGGTGATTCGTTACCCAAAATGATTCTCTCGTTGAAGTGAATGGTCACTAATTACTTGGTTGCATCGATCGTAGCGGGACTCGCCAGAGTTCCGGAATTGAACTTGGTTGCAACAATCGTAGCGGGACTCGCCAGAGTTCCGGAATTGAACTGGAGATTTGATATCAAAAATGGTGCGATCATTGAAGTGAATGGTCGCTAATTACTCGGTTTCTCGGAACTCGAAACCTCCCCAGAACGCCAACGCATTAAACCATGAACGCAGTAAAACAGCAGCAATCCGAAGGGACCGAACATAAACGTTCCCAACAGAATGGGAATCTGCAGGACGCGATGCAAACGCAACCGATCCGCCGTTTCCGCTATCCAAAGTCCGACGAATAGATCGAATGCTAAGTAGTGAACCCAACCTGCGAAAGCGCCTGCGTCGGCTGCCATCAAGTTCTTGACTTGCTGGAGCGTATTGAAGCCACCGTCTTCGATCTGGAAAAAGAACCTCGCGACGACCACCGAGTAGACGATCGCAAAGCCGCTGATGATGCCGTACCGCAACCCGCGCAGCAACCAATCGTGTCGCGGGAGCACTGCCAACAGAATCCAACTCACCAACGCGATCGAATTGGCGATCTTGAACGCCTGCGCAAAATCCATCAGAGCCTCAACTTTGTAAAATCGACTTGAGTCCCGCACGAAAATGCCGACTGTCTTCGGCGGCTAAGTTTTACAGTACCATCCGCGGCGGCTGAAGCACCGCTACTGGGGGTCGAGTTCGCGAAGCCGTCCAAGGGGTAGGGTTCGGACAATTGTGCCGGTTATGGCGGGCGCGGAGGCATGAGACTCGCGGCATACAGCGTCCTCTGCCATTAGATTCGCGACTAGATTGGCGAAGCAGCGGATTTTAAGTGCGCGAAAGTTTCATTTTCGCGAACCGACTGGTTAACATAGAAGAACAGTTGTGAACCGGTTTGACCTCGGGCGATGATCGCCAAGGTGACGAAAATCGCCGCTTTCATGGCTGACTTTTCATTGATTTGCACTATTCTAGTTGCTTGAACGCTACTTGCTTTAAGCCATGGACGGTGACCGCGCGACGGACTGCGGTGTGACTATTCGCTACAGATTTCAGGTCGCTACAGGTTTTAGGAGTCCGACAAACGATGTCCGCCCAATTCATTACGCTGGAAGAAGCCGCCAAGAAGCTCGGCATTAATACGGACGAATTGGTGGAAATGCGTTCCCGCGGGGACATTTTCGGTTACCGCGATGGCGGCAGTTGGAAATTCAAACCAGAAGAGATTGAACGTGTTGCATCCGAAATGATGGGTGGCGCGCTCGATGAAGATCCCGCAGGATCCTCGATTTTGGTTTCCGAACAGGATCTTGGACCGACCGGCAGCAAGCACGGCAGCACTATCGGCAGCGACATCAACCTCGCTGGCGAATCGGCGGACCCGGACAGCGACGTCTCGCTGGTTGCCGATCCTGGCAGCGGCAGTGACGTTCGCTTGGTTGCAGGCAAGAATTCGGACGAACCTAGGCTCTCGCTCGACGATGACGACGACGACGAGTTGGCATTGGCTGGCGACGACGATATGGACCTGCTAGCCGGTGGATCGGGCGCGTCGAGCGACATTAAGTATGGAACTAGCCCCGATAGCGCGCTCAAACTCGGATCGGGAACGGGCAGCGACATTCCGCTAACGGGCTCCGATGCATTTGACTTGGGCACCGACGGCTCGGGCATTCTCAGCGGGCTGAGCGGCAAGGGCAGCGAAATTATCAAAGGCGACTCCGATCCATCGCTGGACCTGGATGTAACTGACGACAACGACCTCGTGCTTAGCGGCGGCAGTGATTTGGCCCTCGGCAACGACAGCGGCATCAATCTGATGAGCCCTGCGGACAGCGGTATTTCGCTGGAAGATGAACCGCTCGACCTCGCTGCCAGCGGCATATCCGGGCTCGACTTAGCCTCCGAAGGCTCGGACGCAGCCTCGGGCGTGGGCTCAGGACTCGGTTCGGCTGTCGATTTCCAGCAAGATGAAGAATTCCAACTTTCCGCCTCGGGCAGCATCGAAGCGGACGAAGACTCCGGCTCACAAGTCATCGAACTTGAGGATTCCTCCGAGTTCGGCGATGCCGCAGTCGCAATCCCAGCGGCCGATGGTTTCGACGCATTCGGAGCCGTCGACGGAGACGGATTGGACATGGGCGGTGCACTCGGTGCAGCACCAACCGGCGCCGCGGTTTCGATGGGCGCTCCTGAAATTCCTTACAGCACGTTCCAAGTCATGAGTCTGCTTGGAATCCTGCTGCTGATGTGCCTGTCCGGAATCCTCGTGACCGACGTTGTTCGCAATATGTGGGCTTGGTCCGACACCAGCCCTTTGACCAGCGGCTTCACGGAGATGGTCTTAAGCGCCGTCGGTGCCAAGAAATAGCCTTTCGAATAAAAAAGTGGTGGCGACTTTCAGTCGCCAATCATTCGCCAATCTACAAACGAGAAAAAGTTCACCCGCACACTGCTGCGCAAAGAATCACTCTTCTCACGGGACGCAAATCTTGGTAGCGTCCCGAGTTGAGGCTTTCAGCGCCTCCGTTATAGAACTAACCGTCCAGTTGGATGATGCTAACAAGAAAGGAGTCTTGGGTGGCAACCGCTCTAATTTCACTCAACGCGACTCCAATCTTTGCTCAGCGATACTCTCGTGCGCTCTGGACTTTACTCGCGATTCTGTTGGTGGCAGGCGCATCCGGCTGCAGCTCGAATACGCAGCGAGTTCAACAATTGCAAAGCGAAAACGACCGGCTGCTCAGCGAATATCGCGCGCAGCGTGACCAAGTGAATCAGTTGAACGAACGCTTGGCTACGTTGCAAAGTCGGTTGGCGGAAAGCGAAAAACTGCTCGCGCGTCAGTCTCCGATGCCATCCAGCCGCTTGTCACGACTGAACAGCGATCCGACCAGTTTGCCAGGTTTTACATCGACGAAAGACCGAGCACCCAGTTCAAGTACAACTACGAAATCTAACGCCGGTGGCAACTCTTCACCCAGTGACAAAGATTCCGCATCGGAACTTTACTGGCGACCTATGCGCCGCGAAGCTCCGTAGCTCTAACGCTTTGCCAAAACTCAGTATTGGACCCGAAGTCCGGCGACTTCGGCTGCGGAAACAGCCCCCTCGTAGCTGGACTCGCCAGAGTTCAGGAATCCACAGCCCAACCCCGAAGTCTGGCGACTGGCTACGGAAACAGCCTCCTCGTAGCTGGACTCGCCAGAGTTCAGGCAACCATACCTCGGGTACGCTCTGAGGCACTGCGAAGGCCCCGAAAATTAGACGCGAGGGAGCATCTCCGCTCCTCTTTTCCCTAGAAAGCTTGACCAGCGATAGAAATCGCGCGGCTTAAGAAAAGCGAGCAAGCCTGCCATCATCAGCCATTCGAACAAGAAGATGTTCATGGCATACTCGATCGCCAAATGCAACGCAAAAGCACTTGCGACAGCAACCAAGCGCAATCGCGGTACCCAGAGCGCAAACGGCAGGGCAACTTCAACGGCCAGCACAATCCAGGTAATCGGTTTCAATGTCCATGGGGACTCGAACAACATGTCCGGCAACCAAAAGCGACCGAAGACATCGTCCATGCGAGCTACATAAAACAGCGCCGTTCCATCGCGCCATGTGGAACCATAAAGCTTGATGATGGCTGTTGAGAAGTAGATCACGGTGATCTCCATCTGCACCAGACGCAACGCCCAAGCGTTCGCCATTGTCGCAACGGCAACTGGTCCACCTCGAACGGCTCGCCACAAACTGAATGCGTGATCAACTGGCATGAAGATTAAAAAGAAGATCAACCAGCGCATGACCGAATCTTGCCCGTCGACGATCAAAACGTTCCGGTGCTGAAAAGAGGTTAGCAGAAAGAAGATACAAGCGGCTTGAAAACGTCCAGCCACTCCCACTAACAACAGCACACTTTGGACCAGCAACAAAATCATGCCCGCTTGCGCAAACACTGGATCTTGAGGCATCAAGTGGTACAGCGATTTGTACTGACCGTTATGCAGAATTTCCGATGTCCGAGACTGCAGAACTCCGTCATTCGAGAACCACAACACTCCGTCAGGCAACCAACCAAGCGCGTAAACGCAAGCTAAGAAACCCACCGCAATGCGCAGAACCGAGCACATCACTGGATCGCAACTTGCAAACAGAAAACGATCGAATGTCGAATTGATACGACGCCATAACTCGATCACTTGCCGTATCTCCGATGCACATACTTTTCGGTAACGGACATCCATACCGTCTCTTCGCGGTTCGGCAGCGATCCGTCGTCAGGAAACGCGAGCTTCATCTCGTTTCGATAAACGATCAGTTCCAAGTCGGCAGGTTCATCAAAAGTCTTGTCAGCGAGCGGAACACCATTCTCATACTCGCTGGGTTGCTCACGCATCGGTCGAACTCGATCACCAAATCGCTGACGAACCCAATAGTCCATGTAGTCGCGTACGACCATTCGCGGAAAATCGGACATGCGACGAAAGTAAGAGACGTGTCGGCGTTTGAACGTTTTTTCCAGTGCGCTGACTTCGCCCCAAAACGGAGTGTTCCAACTGAATTGTTCATTCGGTTGCGTACCAGCGACGTAAATTCCGTCTTCGTTCGCCAGCTCAGCGGCCAGTTTCCCTTTGGCTTCAATCGTCCACCAGTTGTTGCTCAACACCGGATCTGGCGCGAACAATTGCCACTCGCCTTGCCAGAGCCCAACCGCTCTCAGATATGGCCGCAGGCGAACCTTCAACTCATACACCAATCCAAACGGTCCATCGCTGGCGACCATGCCCACGGGAGCTGTATCGATCGCGACTACGGTACCCAGCACGAGAACAAACAACTTAATCGCGATTCGCGTTCGCGCTCGCAGAACTCCACCCTGCAACGCCGCAGCTTGAGCTACTGCATCCTGACGATTTTCAGCGTGACGGTTCACGGCATGGCTGCTTTGCATCATTGCGGTGGAAAAGGCGGTTCGAAATTGAAACCACCTGATTGTAGCTCACCACGAAATCGCTTGACGTCAAACCAAGATACGGCCCGAACCAGCACTAAGAAAATCGCCAGTCGAACTTCCTAGCCGTAACGATCCGAACAATCGCTACATCGAGTGGTGGTGACTTTTAGTCGGCAGTCAAAGAAGCTGCGATGGAATTCCGCGCCCGCGGGAAGAAGTGCGATACTCATTGATCGCGAGATACTTAGTAGGCGCTGACATTTTGAACTGGCATCGTTTGCGTACAACCGCTTGTCCTCGGCTTAAAGCGAGCAAGCAACGACAGCAAGCTTTCGATCGTAAACGGTTTGACCAAAACGCTGTGAACGCGAGGATTCGCTACCAGCGCAGCATCATGAACCTCGCCGCTCATCAATGCAACCGGAGTCGAGATGCTCGGAGGAATCGCCTTCAGTATCTCGTCGTACCCGACATCCATCATGTTCGCATCCAGCAAAATCAGATCAAAAACATCCGTCGTCGCGGCAACCATCGTGCGAATGCCGCATGAAGCCGTCACTACGTTATGACCTAATCTTTTGCAAATGCCTTCCAAACAATTCAAGACCCGTTCGTTATCATCAGCGATCAATATCCGCATCGAACTCATCGACGACTCGGCAACAACCTGAGGGTCGGGCACCTGCTCCATAATGTCCGCGACCGACTCCAAAGCTAACGGAACGCCAACTCGGAAAACGCTGCCGCGTCCCGATGAACTTTCGATCGCCAAAAATCCACGATGCGAACGCAAGATGCCTTGAATCGCGGTCAGTCCCAAGCCTCTGCCGGTTCCTTTCGTCGAGTAGAAAGGTTCAAAGATCTGACTGAGTTGCTCGCCGGTCATTCCACATCCATTGTCGATCACCGTGATAACCGCGTAGTCCCCAATCGCAACCCGCTCCGGACATATCACTTGACTTTCAATTGCACCAGTAACTCGCAACGTGCTCGTTTCAATTTCAACGCGAGGATGCGGGCCGTGCGTTGCTTCCGAAGCATTGATCAGCAAGTTCAATATCACCTGCCGCATCTGAGCCGGATTCGCCCAAGCCAAAATCTGTTGGTCAGTCAGCGTAATCCTCAATTCAGCTCGTCGTCGGACAGACACTTTCGCTAACTCGGTCGCGCTGCGAATCAATTCGTTGAGGTCGAGCAACTCTTGGCTAGCGTTGCCGTTATCCGAGAAGTTCAACAGTTGTTTCGTCAAATCGGCCGCGCTCTTGGTACTTTCAACGATCGTGTCGAGATACTCTTGGATCGGCTCTTTCGCATCGGTCGCCGTTTTCGCCATCTCCGCACTTAACAGAATCGGAACCAACAGATTATTGAAGTCGTGCGCAACGCAACCCACCATCAAACCCAAGCTCTCAAGCTGCGAAGTTTCCAAAAGCATCCGATCGAGCGCTACCCGCTCTTCGGCCAATTGCACACGCTCAGTTACATCTACGGCGAAAACGGTCACGCCAACAATCTCGCCGCTCTCAAGCCGCGTCGGACTGTATCGATTTTCGAATAACCTTCGATCCGGCGGATTTCCAAACGCTTCAACCTGCAACAGCTCCTCACCGGCCAGCACGCGCTGAAAATTGGTTCTCGCTTTTTCACGGTCCTGATCGTCCTGAATCACCTGCTCCAAAAAATCCATCCCCGCCGCTAATTCCACTCCCCAAATCTCTTTCGTTACCTTCGCATGCAAGCGGTTAAACCATGCGTACCGGTGGTTGGAGTCGAGCGAGAAGATATTGACGCTCGACGATTCCAATATCAGCCTCAATTGCGATACGGCAAACGGGTCGCTGGCGTTGTCCATGCTGAGCACCGAAGTCATGAAAAGATTTGATGAGAAGGAATGTTTCCTGTTGCGGAAACTAAATTGCAAAAGAGCACCAAGGCGGCAGCACCTGACTTCCAATTAGGGAGCTGCCGCATCTTTATACCTTAGTTGAAGTGATTGTGAATATCATTCGGGACAGCATTCGGATGATCGGCACATGTGCCTGCCCCCAAACAGCTCAAAAGTGGTCCAATTTCAGGTCACAGGACAAACGTTTCGTTAAGATTCTGTGGCATTGTAGCGCCGTTTCCAGTGAGAAGCTACTTTAGCTCAAGCCGTACGCCCTTAAAGTGCAACAAAGCGATTGACAACTCCCAAGCCAAATCGACTATCATTAAGACTCTGCACCCTACCCCCACCACTTCAAGGCGTTTGCAATGGACCGTCGCAATTTCTTAGCCGCTTCCGGAATGGTCACCGCTTCGGGTTTACTACTGCCGAATGCTACAAAGAATCTGATGGCTGCTGGCCAAGAAAACGCACGTCAGAACAGTGAAATACCTGCGGCTGGAAAAGCTGAATCGGTCATCTTCATCTGGCTGGGCGGAGGCATGGCGCAGATCGACACGTTCGATCCCAAACAAAGAGGAAGCTCGAAGGACCGAAAGCCGGGCTCTGACTACGATTCAATCGATACGGTTATTCCCGGAGTCCAAGTTTGCGAGCACCTCAAACGTACCGCCGCTCGGATGGATCGCGTCACGGCGGTTCGGTCAGTACATCATGAGATGATCGATGAACACGCAGCCGCCGTGTATTGGGTTCACGTGGGTCGTCCGGTGAACGGCACCATCCAGTATCCATCGATTGGTTCCGCTATCGCTCATGAACGCAGCTCCGGTGACAGTGCGGCGCCGGCGTATGTCGTGATCGGTTACCCAAACGTTTCGCGCAGCCCCGGGTTCCTCGGAACGAAGCATGGCTACCTGTACCTGACCGATTTGCAGTCCGGTCCACGCGGTTTGACGCGCCCCAGTTATGTTACGCCGGAAAGGGCATTGCGACGCGAACAATTGCTGTCGGCAGTGCGTCCAACCGCCCTGGCAGAACGGTCCGACTCGTCCGAGTTGCGAGCCTACGACGATGCACTCGCAGAAAGCATGCGACTGTCCAGTAAAGAATTTATGAAGGTGTTTGATCTGACCAACGAGTCGGCTGACACGCGAACGCTCTACGGTTCCGAGTTCGGTCAGCGTTGCTTGCTCGCGCGGCGACTGACAGAAAGCGGTGTAAGCTTCGTTGAAGTCTCTCATAACTTAAACTTTGTAAATGGCACCGGCTGGGACACCCATCAAGAAGGACAACAGAACCAATGGACGATCATCGAAGAACTCGATCAAGCGCTCGCAGCACTGATTGATGACCTCGAAGCCCGCAAGCGACTGGATCGCACCTTGATCGTGATCGGAACCGAGTTCGGTCGACCCGCGGAATTCGATGGTAAAGGAGGCCGCGGACACCAGTCGTCGACCTTCAGCATGGTGCTAGCCGGTGGTGGTTTGAATCACTGCGGTGCCATCGGCGTTACCGACGAACTTTCGAAACAAGTCGTCGAACGTCCCGTTTCAATTCCCGACTTCCACGCGACTATCCATCACGCGCTCGGAATTGATTATGAAACAGAGCTATACGACGGCAATCGACCGGTTCCGATTACCGATGGTGGCACGCCAATCGCAGAGCTGTTCAGCTAGTCAACGTATTATCGGATGTTTAAGAACGGACGCCGGACGCTGACCAAAGTAACGCCCAGAGGGTTGAGCCATGAGTCAGCAGTTTCGCGTTGGACAGAAGGTACGTTGGAAGTGGAGTGGAAACACCGCGGAAGGCACGATCAAGGAGACGTTCAAAGAGAGCGTATCGCGTACGATCAAAGGATCGAAGATCACTCGCAACGCCACTGAAGACGAACCGGCGTACCTCATCGAACAAGAAGATGGCGACCAAGTGCTGAAAAGTGCCTCGGAGCTGGAAACGGCCTGAAGTGCTTTTTAGCGTCTTCCTTGGCTACACTGCCAGCTATTTACTGCGAGCTATTTTTTTAGCGACGGCAAAAGTATGCCGAAGAGCAGTTGTCCGATTTGCGATCGTGTCACGGGTTCATCGCCTAAGTTCTGCAACGTTTCTAACTTCTTCGCCATGTCAGCGTCCGTTGAAGGCGCGCCCATCGCAACTAGTTTCTTAAGTGCCGTCGCCGCATCGCTGCCACTAACTTTCGAATCCGGCTGGAAACGCTGCGCAGCGTCCAATTGCATCCAGCCACTTGCGACAACTCGGCGGATCTCTGCAGTTTCGAACTTTTCTTTATCCAAATCCTGAATCGATGGCGAAGCGAGATGCGAAGCTGGCAAGTGCGCGCTTCTAGCGAGCGCACACGCGAACTCACCGCGCGTGATTGCATCATCGGGGCGGAATCTGTGTTGTTGGTCCACAGGCATTACGCCTCGGAATGCAATCGCAGTCAACGCTTCGCCGAGTTCACCTTCAGGCACATCCACTGGTCGATGCTTCTCGGCTGGCTCAAGTCCGGTTGCGATCGGAACAATGTCCAACTGCACATCGACCACACTGTAAGTCCACTTTTCATCAATGATCCCTCCGTACGCTTTCGTGGTCGGACGTTTGCGAAAAGTATAGCGATAACCATGCATGTAGCTGCCATGGAATTTAATCGAAAGCGATTCTTGCACCTCGGCTGTATTTTCAGCCAGTCCAGCCACCAATGCGAACGGAACCGCGCCGCCACCAGCAATGTCGTTGATCAGAAAGTTCCCGTCATACTCGGCTTTCTCACGCACCAACAGCGGCTTAATCGGGTCGATCGTAACCGCACCGGAAACCGGATCAAACGTGTCACCGGCGGATAACATCGACACCGATACGTCGCTGATCTTGAAACCGCAAGGTCCGTCAACACCGCGCGCTTCGCCCGGCTTTACGATCGTCACCGCGCCAGCGCCCGCAATTTGAATCGGACCATCGCTGGCCACCAACAGCGCCGTGTTCTCATCGATACCAAAGCCAAATGGAACGCCACTATCAGCCGTCGCTCTTGTCAATCTGCCCAACCGACCGCGAAACTGTGTGAAATGTTGATCAACGATTCCAGACTTAAAGAATCCAAAGCCTTGTGTCAGCAGTAATCCGCGTTGGTCGGTGTGCGAGGTGATACCAAAGTCGAGTGAGTCGAGCCCTTCGTCGATCAAGAGATCGTGCAGTCCGGACACCGCTAACATAGTCGCGCTCTGAGCCGAAGCACCCGCGCTTGTTCCACCAATAACGCCTCCGCGCGCATAAACATTTCGAATCTCCGCTAACAGCGGCGTGTCGCTCCCATCAGCTTTCGTCAGCAAACGAACCAATCGTCGCTGATCGCCGCCCGATAGGAACACACCCGTAGCGGCTCGAACTTTCGCCAAGATCGCTTCATCAGCCACCGAAGTTGCCGCGTTCTGCTGCGTGACCAATAACACTTCAGAGCGTTCTGCCGCCACGCCGTAGGTCATCAGGTACTTGCACACATCGTAAGAATCGACCGTCGAAACGCTTGCGGTCGGCAACACCACGAATCGCGCCGCCTCCGGGCCACCAGCAAACTCGACGAGTTTCTCGAACACCGCTCTGTTGTCTGGTCGCAAGCCGCCGCCGACGATCACCAAGTGCCCGCCAGAGGAATCTTGCGCCATGATAAATGTGCCAACAGTCGAAATGAAAAGAGCGGCCACAACACGCGCGCATTGCGTCATAGTTTTTACGTTCAGGTAAGTAGGAGAATCTTGATTGTTCCCATACTAACTTGTGCGCCGCCGCATGTGGAACCCTACGAGCCGTTGGACTTTAGGGTTCGTCAAAGACAGCTGACATCGTTTAACCGCGTGCCCAACGGGCCGCGTTCGCCTTCATGCGCGCCACGCAAACGCGGGGCGTTGCCCACGCGGTTAAACGCGGTTGCTCGCTACTCGACGTTGGCTTTTTCGCGTTTCAGCTTCTTCGCCTTGCGTTTCATCTCTTTTTCTTTCGCCGCGTCGGGCTTCGTGTCTGACTTGGTTTCGGTCGCCTCAGACTTTTCAGCTGGCTTTTCAGCTGGCTTTTTAGTTTCCGACTCATCGCTATTTTTCGCTTCAGCAGCAGCCTTGGCTTCCGTGGCAGCTTTCTTCTTGGCCGCTTCCTCTTCGCGACGTTTCACAGCTTGCATTGGATTCTCGCCGCCACCGCCGCCTCTTCGGCCTTCGCGCTCGCCAGCTTTGTAGAGCTGAAAACGGCTGGGCTCAAATTTCTCGGGGAAGTGATTGTTATCGCGATTCGCATCCGCAATTTCACGGTACGGATCAAGTTCAATACTCTTCATCAACTTCTCTGACATAAAACCGGTCGAAGTCTCAAGTGCATTGCGCTGCCAGATCTCAGCCGGCAAACGAATGACTTGCTCGCTGCCATCTTCGTACTCGATACGCAACACGATCGGCATCACCAAGCCGCCAAGATTCTTCAGCTTCACTGTGTAGAAGTTCTTTTTCGATTCGATCATTGCCCGCTCTTCATCCGTGAGCTTTTCGACGAAACGCTGATACGCCTCGCGCTGCTCTTCAGTCACTTCGTTCGGATCGTACGAATTATAAAAGTCCTTCAATTCAGGAATTCGGTCGACGAACTTAGGCAGCGGTTTGTTACGCGACTCAGACATTGTCGGAGGCGTTTTATCTTTGGCTTCACGGCGACGCATCGCTTCTTTGTCTGGGTCGGTGTCATCAGGGATCGACCAGAGTACTTCATCGATCGAAATGTCGCAGTGATCTGTCGAGTAGAACCAACCGCGCCAGAACCAATCGAGATCGACACCCGAAGCGTCTTCCATTGTGCGGAAGAAATCGGCCGGCATCGGTCGCTTGAACATCCAGCGGCGTGAATACTCTTTGAATGCGTAATCGAAGAGCTCGCGACCGAGCACTGTTTCGCGAAGTATGTTGAGCGCAGTCGCTGGTTTCGCATAAGCGTTCTCGCCAAACTGCAAAATCGACTCGCTGCCCGTCATGATCGGCACCTGCGCCGAACTCAACATGTAAGGAGTGATCGCCGCTGGTTCGCCGCGCTGCGACGGATAATCCTCTTCCCATTCCTGCTCGGCCAAGTATTGCAAGAAAGTGTTGATGCCTTCGTCCATCCAAGTCCACTGACGTTCGTCGCTGTTCACGATCATCGGAAAATAGTTGTGCCCGACTTCGTGAATGATCACAGTGATCAGCGCGTACTTGGTGCGAGCCGAATAAGTTCCATCGCTTTGCGGCCGCGGGCCATTAAAGCAAATCATCGGATACTCCATCCCGCCAATCGGTCCGTTAACGCTGATTGCCGTCGGGTAGGGGTAGCCGAACGTGTAGCGACTGTAGACGTTCAACGTGTGGATGATCGACGCCGTCGAGTACTTGCTCCAAAGCGGCTCCGCTTCATTTGGATAGTAAGACATCGCCATCGTCTCAACACCTTCGACGTTATGGCCCTGCGCATCCCAGATGAACTTGCGGCTGCTGGCAAACGCAAAGTCGCGCACATTGTTTGCGTGGAAGACCCAAGTCTTGGTCTTTTCTGTTTTCTCTTTTTCATTCTCGAGCGCTTCTTCAGGCGTCACGATGAACAGCGGTTTCGAGCTGCTTTTGGCTCGCGCGAGGCGATCGATCTGTTCAGCAGTCAGAACATCTTCCGGGTTCTGCAATACACCGGTCGCGCCCACGATATGATCGTCCGGCGCAGTGATGCGTACCAAATAGTCACCCAGCTCCAGCGTGAATTCGCCTTGACCGAGAAACTGCTTGTGCTGCCATCCGGTCGCATCCGTAAACGCGACCAACCGCGGGAACCACTGCGCGATCTCATAGATGCAGTTCTTGTCCTTTTCGAAGAACTCAAAACCCGTGCGACCGTTCACCAACTCGGCGTCATTGATCGCATAGTTCCAGTCGATAGAGAATTCAAACTTCTGCTGTGGCGGCAGAGGCGAGGGCAAGTCGATGCGCATCATCGTTCGCACGATCGTGTGCGCAAGGTCGGCGCCCTTCGCGTCCTTGACCGCAGTTATCTTTGCGGATCCGTCGAACGCTTTTCGCGCTTCCATATTCTTCATCTGTTCCAGCGAGACTCGCGACGGCATCGAACTCTGTCGCAACAAACTAGCTTCCGAATCCGGAGCAAAAATGTTCGAATCAATTTGCAGCCAGATATAGCGCAGCGTGTGCGGCGAATTGTTGTGATAAGTGATCTTTTCGCTGCCGGTGATGTGCTGCTTTTCGTCATCCAGCTTCACGTCGATCACGTAATCGGCATTCTGCTGCCAGTACTCGGGGCCGGGCTCACCAGCCGCGTTGCGATAGCCGTTGGGAGTTGGCAGAATCTCCTCCAACTGACGAAACTTATCCTCCTGCCCGTACTTGCGATTCTGAATCGGCTGAGCCATCGAAAAGTTGGCTGACGCAACGAGCGCTACAAAGCCAGCGAGAAGTTGCAAGAACCAACGCGTGCACACGAAATTGCGATTGGGCATGAAGTGAGATTCCGTATCGACAGAATGAAAGAAACAGCATGTAAGAAACAGAACGCTTGGCGTTGCTGACAACCGCTGGAGAGGAGTGGCGGCAGGGAGTCGGCGAGTTCGCTCCATTAAAGTCGCTGGGTTGCCGAGTTTCAACCCATTTAGCCGCCTTTCGCACCCGCGAAAGTGCGCGGCTGCCCAGTCCTTTCGCAGATCCACGCAATTCGAACCGTGTTTTTCACACCGCCGCTTAACGACGGGTCTTGAGCGCGAGGAATCCAAGGACGACAACCGTGACAGCTACCATCCCCCATTGGGTGACATCCATCGCCTGCATCAACCAATCGACGTTGGTAACCATCTTCCAGAGCCAGCTTTTGAGTTGGTATCCCATGGGGCGTCTGCTCGTTTCTAAAGTAGGAACCCGCCGAGCTTTGGAACGCAACACAGCTCAGCACAGGAAAACTTAGGTCGCAAAACGCGGCGGCGAAAAATTTTCTCCGCCGCCAGACCTCGCCGAACCCGTTCGAAAGCACCCGTTGGGGCCGGAAAATTCCGTTTGCAGCGCATTTTTCACATATGCACAGCGAGCCGAGTTTTCCTCAATCACCAGTCATGCCATGGGCTCGCGAAAATCCTCAGCCAAGGTTCGCGCCGAAGTCGAAACCAGCACTTGCAGCACTCGTGCAGCGGCGTATAATCCCTCTCTCAGCGACGCGGGAACGCAAAGTTCCCAGGCCCAATTGCCACTCGGCGACACGCTTCACTCAATGAACCCAGTTCATCGAATGAACGCAGTCGTCAGCAAGTCCGGAAGCTAGCGAAAAACTAGCGACCGCACAAAACACTGGGGCCGTAGCTCAATTGGTTAGAGCACTGGACTGTCGATCCAGAGGTTGCGGGTTCGAGCCCCGTCGGCCTCGCTGAAGATTTGCACTGCAAATCGTTGGTGTATCACTCTAAGAGACGTTTCTTAGACGCAGTTTTCCCTGTTGCAAAATGCAGACAATTGTCGGCAAAGCACAGGAAACTTGCACATGAGAACTCCCAAGTACTGTCTCCACACCACATCCGGCCAAGCTCGCGTCACGATCAACGGACGCGCCTACTATCTCGGCCAATATGATTCAGCAGAGTCGTGGCAAAAGTACCACGCTAAGATCGCTGAATGGCTCGCCTCGGGGTGCAGCAAAACGTTCGGCATAATCGTGCCAGGTATCACCATCCTCGGCTTGGTTGAAGCCTACCGTCCGTTCGCGATCCAATATTTTGGAACCGGAATCAACTCAGAGGCGAAGAGCACAGATTACTCGGTCGTCCCGTTACTTGAACTGTACGGTTCAAGCGTCGCGGAGGAGTTCGGCTCAACTCGCTTTGAAGCCGTTCGCTCAAAGATGATTGAAATGGGATGGTCGCGCGGTTACATCAACGCCAGCATGCAGCGCGTGAAGCGGGTTTTTAAGTGGGGCGCTGAGCAAGGCTACTTCCCCTCCGATGTGTTCGCTCGGCTGCGTTTAATCAGCGGCTTGCAATTTCAAAGATCCAAAGCTCGCGAGTGCAAACCGGTAAAACCAGTTTGCGAGAATTTGGTTGAACAGACGCTCAAGAACTGCTCGCCGATCGTGGCTGATATGGTTCGCGTGCAATTACTCTGCGGCTGCCGCCCAGGCGAAATTGTTACGCTAACACCCGGCATGATCGACCGGTCCGACAGTGTATGGGTCGCGAACCTGGTTGCGCACAAGACCGCTTACTTAGGTAAGGAACGCATCATCCACTTTGGCCAAGCTTGCCAGTCGATTCTGGCAAAGTACATGGATCGTCCGAACGACTGCTGCCTGTTCTCGCCCGCCGAGGCAGAACGGTTGAGAAGATCGAAGCTGGGTTTGGACTCATTGTCGACCGTTCGGGGTTGGCTAGACGATGAGCGATCTTCGACTGACTCCAGTGGCAAAAGAAAGGTTGGTTCAGCTTACACGCGGATGTCTTACACCAAGTCAGTTAAGCTGGCATGCAAAAAGACTTTTCCCATTCCAAAGAAAGCTACCACTGCAGAAGCGAAAGCTTGGAAAGCAAAGTACTGGTGGAGCCCACTGCGGGTCAGGCATACCGCAGGCACAAGATTTAGAAAGGAATTTGGCATCGACGTTGCTGCTGCGCTACTAGGTCACTGCCGCGTCGAGACGACCCAGATCTACGCTGAAATCAACTACGAGAAGGCGAGCGAAGCCATGAGGCGCATCGGCTGATTGTTGCAAGCTGCATACTGTAGTCATTAAGGGAGGCCTGCAAGTTATCTTGCAGGCCTCTTCGCTTTCGATTTATGAGAAAGTTATTCCTCGCTCCATTCGACGCCTAAGTCACCGAAATTGCTTATTTGTGGAAGGAAAGGTCGGTTCGTTCTGAGTGAGATCTCGCGAATTCGAGGCTTAGTCGGACCGGAGGTTAGAGTGTTGCAGCTGGACGAGGAATGATCTCAAAACGCCGCCCCGCTGCGGGCGATATGTCAGAGGCTTTCCTTGTTCCGAATCCATGCGGCAAGCGGCTAAACACCCGCGAACGGAGCAGCGATCCCATTGGAATCAAGAACCGTGAGCGACACCTAATGTCGCCCGAGAGATCTTCAATCAACGAACTCTGACAGCCAATCGTCTCGGTCAACGCCTGTCACTTTACGAGCAATCTTTTGCTCAGTTGGTGTATTTGCAAACTCCCATAGTCGGTGACCGTCGCCAAGAAGCTTCAAATGAGCACCTACCGCACATCGCAGCTTCTTGCAACGATCCCAATCTTGCCACCGAAAAGTAGGCAATTCCGGCGAAAGCAGCCCCCACAACTCAGGCGAATACTCACCAGAAGCGAGTGCCTCATGAACCGCGAAGAAGTTCCTCAAAATGAGATTGGCCGCAATATCGGTATGGTCTCTCAAGCCGATGGTGAGTAGCAGAAAGGCAGTGGGAATTCGAAGAGGAAATGGAATCTTATCTGGTGATTCATCTCCTAATCGCTGAACATCCTCGCGTCTTGCGGAAAGGGCTCGACTCACGTCATTGGCCGGTACACACCATGCGGTTAAGGCCAGCTGCGCGGGCGGTAAGTTCTTGGCTTGCGTCAACATGCTAACGGCAGAAGGAGCCAATGCATCCCGCCATGCGTGGGATGGAAGGACGTCCTGAGCAACCTGATGTTCTAGCCATGTAAATGCGCCTGACATGGCAAACTGCCCAGCCCTCTCTACGGCTTCCCGTACAGACACGTTTGTTGAAGCAATCAACATTGCGGCAACAATTCTGCCCCAGTCCATTGGGGTTAACGAAAGCTCCGATAGATTTTCGTGAACTTGTATTTGGATATATCCATCAAGTTTCCAAGTGTCGATTTCGAACGCCAACGCAGGATTGTGTCTGACTACGACCTGCACCAGTTCCCCGTTAACTTCAGCGATGGCCCTCAGTGAACCCGCGTCGACGGCACTGGCTATCCCCTCTGCTAAGGAAGTTGCTGCAACCAAGTCTTCTCGATGTACAAGACGACTGAGCAATGCAATTGTTTCCTCTCTCCTCTCTTTCCAAATTAAAACCGCTGAACTCGTGAAGTCGAAGTCTAAGCTAGGGTACGCTGCGAAGTGAGGAGATTCCAAAAGAAATGACACAATCCCCCATGCGCGCTCCAGTCTGTCAGTTGGGCGGAGAGATGCTGGGACGGATACAAGCGATCGCTTGAGACGAATCGCTTCAGTCTGAGCGGGGAACGACGCACCTACTGAGGAGAGCAGTTCCTCCCAGGCGCCTTGAGCTTCGGTGTCGATCCGCATGTAAAGCGCTGCGAGCCTCCTAAAGGCAACACGGGGTTTCTGGATGTCGCTGCCGAAATCGAAAAGAAAACGTCGGAACCGTTGATTAGATCCCTTCTGCAAATCTTCTACAGCAAGATCAACCCATTCAGGGACAGTCAGGCCTGATGGGTCAGGAGCCGTTGCAAGATAGTTAAGCAACAAAGTTGGTTCCACAGGTCGTCTCCAAAGACGCTCGCTATTTACGGGTGCAATCTGGAGGTCAAAAGCAATCCCAGCGTGACGTCGGTCACCAAGCGAGCCGGTCGAAAATGCAAATTCGCGGCGAAGTCGCGGCCATTGCTGTGACCAAACGCTGAAGGTAGGGATCACCCAGCTTGAACTGTCCTCATCTAAGATCACAACAGCCCTTTCGGGATGCTCATAGATCGCCCGGACTAGGTAGTCGAGTCTTCTATTGTCAGGCAATCCGATTGTATGTTCTTCCATCCTTGAAACATCGACTTCACGCGGCTGCTCATAGAGAGTCAAATCAACGGGAAGGGACGGACGGGTACAAAGATTCCGAAGCCTCGACAAATCTGGAATCCGCGCGAGGTCCGCTAGTTGTACTAAGATCACATGGCTCCATACGCATCCCGGTCTTGGCATTTCCGGTGCAAGCCAACTACAAAAGAGGGCATAAAAATCCGTTTCCGGAACTGGCAAGCCAGTGAATACACTTTCAAACCCTTGGGCATTGTCTGATCCAGAACTGTCCGTGATAGTCGCAAGAAACTGCCGTACTCGTGGGGCAAGTGTCGTTGATGCAGCCAGCATATTGTGACCGTCCAGATAACCAAACAGAGCTTGCTGCAACTTGATTTGCTCAGGCATTAGAAGAGTCCAGAGTATCGAGCATCCCAAGAAGCCATCGCACCGGCCTACTCAGGTCATTTGAGCGGTGATCACCATCGACAATGATTACTCGTTCACGTGCGTCATCGAGGTCAGTAAGTCGCTTAATCTCATCTGGCGTGCTTCCGCCTCCGCGGGCACTTACGCCAAAGACCCTAAAGGGAAATGCTTTTGAATTACTTTCAAGAAACTGGCTGAGTAAAGGCCACTGTTTGGCAATAAAGCTCGATGGCGTTTTTGGAGTGAGACTTGCTGGGGCCTTTTCTACGAGATCCCAAGCCGAGATAGCGACGGCAACTGGAAGCGGTGTTTCTCGTATCTCCGCAACGAATTGCAAGATGTCTACGACCTTAACCTGCTTGCAAGCAAATTCGATCATCCACTTATTTTTATCGGAAGCTTCGTCCGGAACTTTGATAATCGGTGTTGGCTCGACAAATGTAGGGTGGTCGAGCAACTCATTATCGGCTTGGTCTTTGCAATGCAAAAATAGAACAATTCCGGTAGCATGTTTCAATTGCGAAGCAAAGTCTTGTTGCATCGATCGGGTAACAAATTGCGAATCAAAGGTTTCTCCATAGTGGTCAGGAATACTGAAAGTTGCCTTTGATCCGCTGGCGGGATGATGCAGTATCAGTTGATGAGTAGGTTTTGATGCTTGGCGACTCGAGTGTCCGATTTCCTCTCCAAGTAGCCACTTACGTCGGAGCGGCTGAACATAGGATCGATCGTCGGCACGGTTGGAATGGCAAAGTCCGTCCTGATCAACTGGCTTGTCGAGAATTACATCAAGGCCAACAAGGAAATTCGTCTTTCCCGTATCGGCTAATCCAACCATTAGAATTGTCGATTCATTAGGTGTACTCATCTGACTCCAAACGCGCAAAAATCACGTGCTGGGCGGGGAACACCGCAAGTTTTGGGGACTGGTAGCATTGGGATCGCCTCAAGCAAATGCTTAAAAAAACCTTGAATCTCCATGTCTGTCGGATCCATTCCTTTCGGCCTAGCTGCAATGCGAAAAAAACGAAGGCCACAGAAGGCAGTCGAAAAGCGATCGCGTAGTTCAACTTCAAGCGACGAACAATTCCGCGCGCTTCTATCCTGATTCTGATGATTTAACACATAATCCCACCTTGAGAAAACGACTGTTACATAGAGCAAATCGGGTTCATGCCTGCACTCCACGACTTGCTCCAAAAAGCTCAATGCAGAGTCCCTTTCGTCATGGCGTTTCGCAGAATCAATCATGGATGCACAGTCAACAAACAGCACAAGATGGTCGGCGCACGCCAACGCGAGTTGCTCTCCACAAATCTCTTTGGTCGCTAAAACCTCTGGAAACAGCTCACCCGGCAAATCGCTGATCAAAACATCAAATCGATGTTCTACGCTCCCAAGCCGTTTGACCTGAAGATGATAGAAAGTGTCCTTCTCGACACGGTGGCTGCGTTTCGTGTCAGGGTTGTCAGCACCACTTGCGATTGTCGCAAGCCAACTAGCTCGCTCGAATGCACAAAGGGTTTTCGAACCAGCGAATCGAAATCTTTTGAATGTTCCAGCCCGAAACAACTCTCCAATCCTAGCGAGAAGAGTCGTCTTTCCGGCTGATTGTGCACCAGCACAAAGTACTACTCTTGCTGGCACAGCATTCATGATCCGAGATGCTTCATCACCAGTGAGCTTTTCTCCAGAATGAAAGTGGTACATCTCTGAAGGATATGGCTCGATAGCCTCGATTACTTGTTCGGATGGATCCGCGTTGTCAGCAACAAGATAAGGGCACCCTTGAGTGTGTCCTTCGAGACACGCGCCTGTGGTTGCAATTGGGCAATTGGGCTGTGAGCACGTTGGCATAGATGTCAATCCAGTTGTGTTAATGCCTTCAAAAACATCAGTTCCCGGAAGTACTGGTTGGCAACGTCAATCGGTGAGAACTTGCACTTTACAGAGATACTGAGCTTCTCAAGTAATGCTTCATCGACTGCATCTCCTGCAACACGCGTTTCGATCAGACTTGCGATGGGGCATAGGTCACGCGCCGCTGTTGTGTCGGTCTTGGTTCGGATTGCGTCTAAACTCACAGCCTGGAAGAGATCGACCAAAGAGATGGCCGTAGTCGCCCCCTTTGAGCACTGCGTCAACACTTCACTAATCAACGATTCCACGCTTGCGGGCGGTGGAAGGAGGGCGACACGTTCAGCCGCCTCAACAGCAGCGGCAAGGGCATACTCGTTTGCCGAAAGTGTTTTCCGCTGCTTATTTAAAAGCGGACTGCGCCGACCTAGCAGCCACCATAAATACTGGTTCTCTTCCGAAATCCGCCCTAATGTCTCCCCGAGCTCTAGGACGGCATCCCCAATCAACTTCGTTGACGCGGAATCTGCTTCCAACTCATCAGAAGCGAACGCGCTTTTGAGCGCTCGGAATTTGCCCTCAACTTTTGGCGTTGGCCGCAATCGTTCGGATTCTGTCGCGATGTAGTCGGAAGCACACTGCATCAACTCCTTGCAAACTGGTTGAATACGATCGGGTTGAAACGCTGCCGCTAGCAACCCCAACGCAACAGCATCGGCCTCATGTGATTCAGTTTCCATTAGGCTGTAGAGCGCTGCCGTAGCCATTACTCGCAATAATTCCACGTTTTCATCTGGCGGGAAAGTTGGTTCTTGCCTGACCATTGCCTCGCTAAACTCGTTAGCGAACTGAGTCACGGGATTGCCAAACAGTGCTAATCGAAGCAACGCGCAGGCGCGATTAGCGGATAGCCCCTCAGAAAACTTCGCAGCTGCATCCCAGCGAGGCTGAAGAAGGTGAGTCTCGGTCTTTATTTCAGCACGCTTGTGCCAGTGGTAAAAATTACGGTGCATTATGAGGCAGTCTTGAATGGGTTACTTTGTCCGGCAAGTGATTGATCTTCCGCAGCGATGGCTTCCCAGAGCGATCGCAACTTACCAGCACTTTCAGCTCGCTCAAAGACGCGTGCCCATCGCTCTTGTCCGTCAAAAGAATCATCGCTTTCCTCCCAGACTTCCGCGTTGATCGCAGCTTGGAAACGCGCGATTGTACCAAGTCGAAAGAAATGAACGATTAACTTCCGCCGGGCAGCTGCGAAAGCATCAGGTGTCATGATTGTCGCGTCCTTGTCGGGAGCTGAGGGAACTGCAATCGCTGGCTCTGAAGAAATCGCCGGTTGTAATGAATTCAATGTTGGCACCCAGGACTTCAGCGGTATACGCTCTTCGTGGAAATCTGATCCGTCGCCTTGGACATACTTTGCAAAGCTCTTGTCCTTGTCTCGCCAAACCCGCGTCTCCACTCGTACGCACAGCTCCCTTTGCTTAACCGAATCAACTGATAGACGAAGAACATGGTAACACGGCTCTCACCGGTCCTCGCGGCGATTTGGATGAATCGCTCCCGCCCGCACCCGGAGAGACCCTCCTTCTCTGTAACATCTTGCGTCGTGTTCGTGTCCCGACAACAGTATGTGGGTTTGTGTGCGAAAAAAGTCATTTGAGTCGTTGTCATCAATTAACCAATTCTGCGGGTGATGACAGAGCACTACGTTTACATAACGCGGGTCGGAACAGAAGTGTTCGAACTGGAAGGCACCGAGTAGTAGATTTGCTTTGGTGTCTGCACCATCCGAAAGTAGCGCCGAGTTCAGACCGTGGAACCTGAGCGAGGTTCCATCTTCAAGCGTTTTTCCGACGTCTAAGAATTGAACCCAGGCAAGCTCCTTACAGGAAGTTGAGCACCCATACTCCTGTGCAAACGCAATATATTCCTTTTGAGCTGCCAAGAAATCCAAGGTAGGGTCTTTGAGTTTGCCCGCAAGGCTGGCTAAACGATCCTCCGCTGACAGCTTTTGATCTCGAAGTGCCTGATGTAGATCCCAAAGCGATGACGATTTGTAGACTATGTTCTGATTGACGTCATGATTTCCGGGGACGACAAACAGGGCTTCGGGATCGCTGCTTGTCTTAGTTCGAACTTCCTCAAGCCAAAGTTTCGCCCGAGCAAACTCATCGGCTCGCCCATGGTAAGCGACATCTCCAGTTACTAGAATCGCATCGAATTCGGTTCGCCCCTCTATCCCGAGATCGTCCAGTAATGCCTGTCGAATTTTCAAGTCTCTGTCGAATTGACTACCCGCATCATCCGTTGTGATGTGGAGATCCGAAAGATGAAGAAGGGTCAACATATTCCTTGTCTGCCTAAACCGAGTGAAGTTAGATAGTCCGTAGACAACCACCATTTGCCCTCAACGTTTGCGCCAAGCCAACCGTCATCATACAGTGCCGGTAGTTGTTGATGGAGTGTCGTAGGTGGATGAGTTTCCGTCACAGATGCAAATAGCCAGAAAGCCGCGAGTCTAGGGATCGTATGCGAGTGCACATGGCGCAAGCCAATTCGACTCGCCATTTTGTTTTCGGAACGTACTCCGGCCACCCGCGCCACTGCCCCATTTTTCGCAGCAAGAATTCACATGAGGACATGTCATTAGCAAGTCATCGCCTATGCGATCTTCGTTGAATCCATCGTCGGCAGATAGCGATCTGCAAACTTGTGCTTGGCGTTGTTACGTTTTCCAGTACCCACTGTCGTCGACCAAGTCGCGAAGGGGGACGTTCAGAATCGTCGCCCCGTTGGGATACTTGAGTGTTGCGCGATCACCCTCGATCGCCAGCAGTATTGGTCGTTGTCCGCGTACGTAGCTGCAACTCAATGGAACTCCTTTACCAATCATCTTGCGGAGGCCATCTAGGTGCCGCTGCGCTTCGGCTTCGAAATCAAACGTCGTCAGTTCACGTTTCATAAAGACTCCTTTCATTGAACGGAGCCATAGCTTCTCAGACGGTAGTGACACGTTTGGTCACTTGAGCAATCTTCGTCGGGACGTTTATTCGCGACCTGATTCGACCCTCGCTAGCGATTCAGCATGGAGATCCTAAATCGTGATCGGTGAGCATTGCGTTAAGTTTCCCGCCTAGTGGTTTGAGCGCGGCGCTGTTTGAGAGTTTTCTAACCCCCAAACGTTGGCCACTTAGCGCCAAATCGCAATTTCTTGCTCAAAACGCCTCCGATTTTCTTGCGCCATGTGCCCAAGGAAGCCCGCGCACGCCACAGCGATTCGGAAAAGCGAACTTCAAAAAATTTGAAAGGATCGCAACCGGTTTGCCGTCGGCGAGTGCCAAATATTAGAGCGAGCACAGTAGTTCGCAGGTAACACACTCTACCAATGGATGAGTCAACTATGGCGTATTCGAATCCCCCTTACCGCAAGAACAAAAAAGGCGAGGCGTTTGTCAGTATCAATAGACGTCCGTACATGCTGGGAACTTACGGTACACCGGAATCCCTCGCACTCTACAAAGCTCGCATTCTGGAATGGGGGGCCAGCGGACGAAGTCCCATGTTCGGCCGTACTGTTACAGACATCACTCTAGCGGAGATTATGCTTGGCTATCGCGAACATTTACTCAAAGAAGTGGCACAGAAAGGGCCAACAAGTGAAGCGAATCGCGCGCTGAACTTGTTCAAACACATCCCCAAAGTTTACAGGTCGTTCACGGTCAACGAGTTTAAGTTAGACCAGCTTCGAGCTGTGCGCCACGCGATGATTGATCGAAAACTGTCTAGAAAGACAATCAACGGTGAGATCCGTCGCATACTCCGGATGTTCACATGGGCAACGACGGAGAACTACTGCACGGTTGAAGCGTGCGCGACGCTTTTTCAGATCAGCACACTTAAGCCAGGTGAGTTTGGTGTGAAAGAGCTCCCCGAGATTGGTTGTGTGAGTCCCAAAATCGTGCTTGAGACAATCAAGTACTGTTCGCCGGTCGTCGCTGACATGGTGTTGCTACAGATGAAAACGGGCTGCCGCTCTGGAGAGCTGTTAAATCTCAGGCCAATGGACATCAACTGCAACGGGGAGTTTTGGGTTGCTGACTTGAAGAATCACAAAACCAAGTGGCGCGGCAAGAAACGCTTTCTCGCTTTTGATGTGAGTTGCCAGAAGATTTTGAAGAAATATCTGAATCGCGAGCCCGCCGCGTACCTCTTCCAACCCTGTGAGTCTGAGGAACAGCGTCGTGCGCTAAAGCATCGAAAAACGCCGCAGAATTCGGGGAACTCGCCCGGCTACAGCAAACGTGTCCGCGAAGGAAGAACCGCGCTTCGTCAACCAGGGGATCGCTTTACAAGCCAAGCTTACGGCAAGGCTATTCGCTACGCCTGCGAGCGTGCATTTCCAACTCCATCAGACGTTTCGCCTGCTGAAGCTAAGCGTTGGCGTGAAAGTCATCACTGGACCCCTCATCAGCTGCGGCACAATGCAGCAACGCTCATGAAGCAAGAGTTTGGCTCGGAAGCGTCTACAGCGCTCCTTGGCCATTCCAAGCTCGACACGACGTCGATCTACGCCGAGAACACCAAAAAGATGGCTATAGATGCCGCGAGAAAGTTCTCAACGCTCGATGTCCAAGTCATCGACTCATCAGATTTTTCAAGCAAATGAGCGTAGCTGAACACACAGCTTCGCCCATAAGCCATCGATGAGAAAGGTATGTGCAGTCGCTGCCATTGAAGTCTGCGACTGCCCCAGAACTGAGTAAGTGCATTCACAGTCACGTCAATGTGCAACTCAGGCCAGCACTAGCGATCCCAAGTGGTCGCTGGTGGAGTTCAGCGGGTTGGACCCGCGAAGTTACCTCCGAAACTCCGTCGTACGAGTCGCTTAAAAGCGTTTACCCCGATGACTGGGGAATCCATTTTAAAGGTCTAAAGAATGAAGCATTGCAAACATGTCCGAACTTCAGAATCCCGTTTACTATCCAGTCCTGGAAGCGATTAGAAAGCACACCGGAGTAACAGTTGACCGCGTGACGGCTTGGCGCTGGAGCAAAGGCACACTGAAAGGTGGCCGCAAACTCGAGACCAGGAAACTGGGTGGTCGAGTTGTGTCAACACTCGAAGCGGTCGAAGAGTTCCTCACCAACAACCCTGGCCTAACCGAAGAAGTCACGTCGAATAAGCAGGCGTCACGTTCCAGACGGCAAAGGGAGAAAGAGAACGCGCTCAGAGCGATTAACGAGCTTTGTTGAGTCCGCACTAGTTGGTGCGAACGTCAAGAAATTGTCAACAAACTCAGTTAATTAGGACTCTGTGATGGAAGAAGATGAGAACGCAAACGAGAAGTCGGCGCAGTCTAACGACTCGAACCGCAAACGGCCGTGCATCTGTTCGTCGCGTTTCGGTTGCGAAGAATGTTACGGCTACTGGAAAAACAAAAGCGAAAAGAGGATTGATAGTTGGCTAACGGAAGTACGGTCGAGCGAAACTACAGACTTGTTCGCGACGTTCAATCCTGCTCAAGTGGGCTCATGGTACGACCGGCTGCAAACGGTGCTGAACACGTGGAAAAAGCTAGGAGCATTTCTTTCATGCGAGCGGCGAAAGCCGATTGCAGATCATCCAGTGTGCGCCATACTACGCGGTAAAGGCACTGTCCACATGATAACGGATAGCGGAGTGACTACGCCTCACATGCATGGCTTGTTCGTTGTTTACCGCGAAAGGTATGCGGATTCTTTAAACGAGCTGTGTGCTGCGCTTAGCTCTGAGTTCAAGAGATTGTGTGATACCGAAGTGTACGCGGAGTTCCAGAAGGCGCGGTCGCCAGACGCATGTAGCAACTACTTGCTGCAAGTCGCACCTTACAGTGAATTTGAATCGCTGAAACAGTACGCGCGAGCGCTTCACGGAAAGCACATGATTCGAAGTATGGGACTGCTAAAACCTCCGATGTAATTTGGCACCTCGACTTGGCCGTACAGTCAGCCAAGACTGACTCTCTGAGAACCACAAGACGTTAGGAACACTGGGTTTTTGAACTCGTGAAAAGTTCGGTGAACGTAGGCAGGCTGAGCTTCAAAAATGATGCTCGATAACGGGGTTTGCGCTACGGCGGCGTTATGCGATGTGCGGAGGCAGATGCAGATGCAGCAGAGTAGACAAGCTTCACTCGAGTGGGCTGCGGTCAGTGAATCGTGCTTACACACCCGTTCGCTCAACTCTATGCGGCTAGCTTGAGAGCAGGTCAAGGGGAAGGGTTGCGCAGCGACCAAGCGGACGCGCTCTAGGTTGGCACTCGATTGGTACGCAGTAGGTGAGCATGTGAAGACAAGTCGCTGGCAGTCAAAATGAGTTCAGCATTCCACAGGTAGTGCAGCACTTGGGCGTGCACGTAATCGAGCGCTTTAGTGAGTAGAAAGCGCAGACTAAATTACCGTATAGATAAACCTGTGGAGGCGGAACCTGAGTGAGTCCGGCCATCCATGCAGCGCCGACGCCTTCTCGCAGCTTTCGGCTCATCCTCTAACGCGTAGTCGGAACGATCTCCGCCGGTTTCTTTGTTGCGTGAGCCATGTAAGCAGTCAGGGCAACGGTTGCTCTGGCGTGGTTTCAATAGCGAATATGAGCCTTCTTCGCGCTGTGCTATGCCCGCGCTGTCTGAAGGGATGACTGGCTTCTAGTTAGCAGTCGTTCGGCTACGACAGCACGCTCGCAAATGGCGTGTAAACGCAGGTAAGTCATTGCCAGTGGGTAGCTATCTTTGGATTCAGAGTGCACCAGGACACCGATGAGAAACGGAAGTGCTGGAAGCCGTTCAAAGTTCGCTCAAGAAACTAGGTAAAAGTGGTTCGAGTAGAAAGCAGTTTAGAGAGACAAGATGATCGAGTTCAATTGCGACAAGTGTGGGAAGAAGTATCAGTTGGGTGACAAGTTCGCGGGATCAACTGTGAATTGTGCTCAGTGCGGTGAACACCTTCGAGTGCCTGGCAATCGCCCTCAGCCAGTGCAGACTGCTCCAAAGCAAAGCACCGCCAGCGGTCGCCGATTTTGCGTGCGGCCAAGCAGCTTGGGAAATCGACTGCCGAGATCAAGGCGGATAAATATCCTTGGCTCCGCGGCTACATCGGCTGGCTTCGATTCTGGGGATACATGGGTAACCTCATGGGCATCATCGGCATCCTTTTCGGTCTCCTGCTTGTATTCGGTACCGTCGAGGGGCAGGAGGAGGGTTGGGCCATCATGGCAGGCTCAGTGTGGACTATCTTCTCCTTCAACTTCCTGTTCGTGATCGCCGAATTGATTCGGCTCTTGCTCGATGCCAAGAATGAATTGACAGAATTAGTCGAGAATACTCGCACGAACTGACCGCCCGCCTTTCCAACAGTGTGATTTGCCGCCGTGCGCAAAATTTCCATACGAACTTGGCTGTGATCAACCGCTGGCTCGCAGCAGTTCGCTTTACACAAGATCGCGGCATCTGACTTTAAATGATCCAGCGAAGTCGAATGTCCTGGCTTCGCTCATTTGCGCCACGCTCGCGGAATCGCGTGCTCGTACCCAGTCGCTCAACTCTTTGTGGTCAGTTGGAGTGAGCGCGATTGGAAAGGGGGCACCGTGCGCTGGCGGGCGCGGTCAGAGTTGGCACTCGATTGCGACGCTCGCTCCGCCGCTTTCTCTGTTACGTGAGCCAGGTAATCAGTCAGGGCAAAGGTTGCTCTGGATTGATTCATAGATCGACCACGAGCGTCATTTATCGCGGTTTGCATAGCAATGCCTCCGCTTCAATGATGCTGGGTCACTTTCTCGAAGGTTGCTCACATGTTGAAACTGCGCGTGCAGACTGGGAATTCGGTGTTGATTGCAGGGGAATCGATCATCGAAGTGCTGTCGATGGATGGGCGTCGGGCCAAACTTCGTGTTCGGTCACCGAACTTTTGTTCGGTCATCTTTTTCTCATCGGCAGCTCAACACCAGAAAGCAATTTCGTTTGCCAGCGACGAGCAAATCGTGCTGCTGCCGGAAGGATCGTCTGTCCACATGAGCGAATGCACGGTGCTGCTGAAAAGCGTTGGAGCAAACGCGCTGGTATGCGAATTCAATGCTCCTCGTTCCGTGAACATTGAGAAACGCAAATAGCTCAAGCCACAAACCAGCCCACTGTCATCGTGTGCCAATTAAGTGAACGAATCAGTCAATTTCAAAAAGGGAATCAACTTGTCAAACGAAGAAATCGAGTTCCGCGAATCGGAGTGGGTACCAGCTAACGAAGCTGCGAAAATCTTGGGCAGAAGCCGATCAGCGATCACCCGCTATGTGAACGGTGGGCAGTTGGAGAGTGTGCGAAAGTTCGGACGACTGTTCATCCGCCGCACGTCGCTCGAAGCATTCAAGCATCCCCCGCGAGGCAATCCAAAGCTGTTTACCTAATGCGTGCAACCGCCAAGAACCTTGTTCTAAACGCTGAGGCAAGCCTGCGGCGCTCAGTCAACTCACAGGTTGGAAACCGAATGCTGGGCGCGCACCAGAGCCAACTTGCCAACGCGAATCCGAGCGCACGAGCGCAGACTCAGTGACCGTATAGATAAACCTGTTGCATGCACAACAAACGAAGAGAATCGAAATGGACTTAGCTAATGAACTGAAGGATCTCTTGGACGTGTGGATCGAAGCTCGCGGCCGGGCAAACGACCGCGAAAACGGTTGCGGCGTGTTGATTGATGATGTCGTGCACGGGTGCCTTTGCAAACTTATGTACGACCTCGAGCGCCGCTGGGTTGGCATCCCAGTCGAATGCAAGGACGAACACTACGTTGACGATGACGACGACGGCAATATGCGCAACGCAAAAGTTGGCGACCTGGGAACCGCGATATATCTCGGCCTACCAACCGACAAGAACTCAGCCGAGCAAAACCAGTGGCAAATTAGCTGGCGAAGTGGAGCAGTTGGACTGTACACCGAACGTCATTTTCAAGTGTTCTGCATTCAGTTTCCAAAGAAGAACGATTTTTGACTAGCTGCACAACTGCAATCTTAACGAGCTGCGGGCTTGCCTTGCTATGCAATGACTCGTTGTGGAAAGCGGCTTGTGGCATAAGTCCCCCCGAAGGTATGCTGTAACTTTGATGTTTGACAACTCGGGAATTGGGCGGACAGCATGATTATCCAGGTCAGGACCAGTCGCGATCTGCTCGACACGATGCGGCTAGGGCTTTCACCTGCGTGGAAGGTTACTAAGGCATCACTTGCGCGACGCGGGACCAATCGTGTGCACGTCGTTAATTGGGACGGCACGATGCGCATCGAAGGGGACTACGCTGCTGATTTGAGCATCGAAGATCACCCGGATCATCCCGCAGGGCGGACGATTATTGCGTTCGCAAACCCTCGGCTAGTGCTATGTTCAGTTCAGTTCGACAACGCCAGAAATCCCGTTGCATATCTTGATCTCGAATATGAGGAGCAGTCGCGTTCCGCTCCCAGCTATCAACCTGGCCCTTGGCCTGCTCCCTCGCGCGATGAAGCGCAAGAGCTATACGACAACTAAGAGCGTCTTAGCATCATTCGGTTTGCAGTTTGTGGATATAGGGCAGCACATACTCGAGCAACCAGCAGTTCATCAGATTTGCTTCTATGTGACTGCATGGTGGCCTACGACCGGTGATAAAAGGCAGGGCATATCAGAAGTAAACCGAGGGCAATTTCAGGCCGTTGAACCAGATTGGCCAACGGCCCAAAAGAAATTCGCATACAACGCGGTCTTACAATGGGGGAAGTTGGCGAAAGGATGTTTGCTAGTCTTAGTCGCGCTCCAGATACTGAAGCCTTGCGGAATGACGTGAAGCTTTCGACTTAAGACATGGTGCAAACACAGTTTCCGCAAACGCAGACAACCCCTTGGCACCGAATGCAAACTAAGTGATCACGGCCTTCGATCTTTCTCTTACAACTCCAGCAGTGTGTGTTCCGATCTTTTTTTGTCGGAGAGTAAACACCTTGGTACTTCCAACCGCGTGCAATGATGTTATCACGATGTAAATGCTCATGACGTGGAACCAGTTCTAAACAAAGTCTTGCAAGCCAAAGACGATGAATTTGTTCTGCCGAAAGCTCGGCTTCGAATTCTTGCAAACGCCGCATGATAGGCTCAAGCGACGCTTGCAAGTGCTTCCATGGCTGATTTTCCGAACGAAGTTGACGTGCTCGCCAAGCTAGAGATTCAATAATCTCGAGTGTGGGCGAGACTTCGTTAAGTTCCATTATTTACTCCTTAAATCTCGACACTTATGGCGGTTCACGTCCGCACTGGGTGGAACGCGGATGAAGGTGAATTCAAAATTTGGCAGTATCGCGAACGGTGACATTACGCTGCCAGCGCGGACGACTTTATCGTTTCCAGCAATTCCACGATTCGGTTAACTTGCTCCGAGGTAAACAGAGCATCGGGCCCGGTGGGGGAGATGTCGGTGAAGGGCGACCCGTAGAGAAGTCCTACATCGACGATTCCGTGGTCAACCAACTGATTGATTATCAAGTTAATGAACTCGATTTGATTCGCGTTGTACGTCGTACTTGCGAGGAATTCGTTGAAAAGCGACTTCGCGACTTCGCGGTCGAGGCCGACCAGAGTGCGGACGAAGATGCCAAAACCTTCGTTCTGTTGCTTAGCTTGATCAATGAACTCGGGCTTGCCGATCTTATGGTCGCTCAAAACCCGCTCGAGATCATCGAGATCACCCGTCGACAGGGGTTCGTTGGTGTGCAGCTTGCGGACGGCATCGATGTTCAGATGCTTACGCAAGAAAACTCTGGCTTTATCGCGGAAGCGCTCGAAAGTGTCTTGCCCTACGAACTCGGTTAGTTCGATGTTGGACTCCTCACCCATCAAGTCCTCGAAGTTCGTGTAGATCGGCTTCCGTGCCTTCTTCTCGATGAATTGAACCAGATCGCGTAGTCGGCGACGGATTACCTCCAGCATGGGAACGGTTACGTCCTGCCACCAGACTTCCGTCTGAACATCCTGAATGTAAGTCATCTGTTTCCCGACCATTGGAATCGTATGTTTCTCTTCCAACAGGCCCGCGATCTTGACTACTTGGTCCCTTAATCGCTCAAACGCCGGCTCTTTATTTAGAAGTGCTAGCTGCAAGTTGAGTATGAGCAAATCGAACCGCTTGGCCTCCTCTGACTCGCGCTCGAGCTGAGTAGGCAGTTGGGCGAGCTCGTTCGCTAGTTCCTGACGATCCTCCGAGCTGAGCTGCACCCATGCCTCTTTCTTGGCAAACTTTTCGACCGTACGGCGTTTCGCTCGAACGACGAAATTGTCAGTGTTCATCGATGCGACTTGCTCGTGAAGCAAGTGCAACACTTGGGATTGAACCTGTTCGTCCGACTCAGGATCGAAATCGTGTTCGACAATCTCTTTCACAAGCTGACGGTCACGACTCGAGTCAAGTTCTCCCACCAGTTCCAGCCTCGCCTTGAACAGCTTAGCCGAGAGCGAATCAGCGAGGCTGCCAGCTACCCCCGCTGGGTTCTGACTGAAAAATTCTAAGTTTTGGCAGTAATCGAAGATGTAAAAGAACTCTTTATCGAGTCCAGGGCCGAACAGGTCTGGGCATAACCGCGTGCCGCGTCCTACCATCTGCCAAAACTTGGTCTTTGAACGGACGAGCTTGAAGAAGACTAGATTCACCACTTCCGGTACGTCAATTCCCGTATCGAGCATGTCGACGGAGATCGCTATCTGCGGGAACTTGTCCTTGTTCGAGAAATTGTCGATGAGCGACTGGGCGTATTCGGTCTTGAAAGTGATAATCCGCGCGAATTCACCTTTGTAGTGCGGATAGTTTACGTCGAACCTCTCCTTGATGAACTCAGCGTGGGCTTGGTTCTTGGCGAAGACAATCGTCTTCCCGAGCAGATCACCGCCAGCAACACATTGGCCGCGAGTCATCACGTGTTCTAGGACTTTGTCGACGGTATCAATGTTGAACAGCCACTTGTTCACTGCGGCCGCTTCTACCTTCTCCGGAATGTTTCCTTCGTCATCCCATTCCGTAGCATCCCACTCGTCTTTTTCTTCCTCGCTCAGGTCGTTGTACTTGATCCCTTCCCGTTCGAACCTCAGTGGGACGGACACAGCCTTGGGCGGAACGAGATAACCGTCCTTGACCGCTTCTTCCAAATCGTAGGCATCGGTCGGAACGCCGGTTTCCAAGTCGAACAAGCCATACGTATTCTTGTCGATCTCGTCTTTGGGCGTCGCAGTCAGGCCAACAAGCAGCGAATCAAAGTAATCGAAGATCGCGCGGTACTTTTGAAACACGCTGCGATGCGCTTCATCGATCACAACCAGGTCAAAGTGCCCAACACCAAAGCGACTGACCGAATCTTTTTTCTCGTTGATCAAGCCCATCATCGTTGGATAGGTTGAAACGCAAACGCGGCCTTCGGTGTCCTTCTCCGTGATTAGGTTTACCGCGCCTGCGTCAGGCAGGAACTTTTTAAACACGTTTGCCGTTTGATTGACCAATGCTACACGATCCGCCAGGAACAAGACGCGTTTTACCCAGTTGGATCGGGTCAGCATGTCGCAAAGTGCAATCACCGTTCGCGTCTTGCCCGATCCAGTCGCCATTACTAGCAGCGACTTGCGCTCGTTGTCCTTTTCAAACGACTCGCCAATTTTGCGAATGGCTCGTGTTTGATAGAACCTCTCCACGATAGTTTCGCTAATCGACGCTTCTTGCAGCGATCGTCGAGTCGAACGGCGTTGGATCAACAGTTCCAACTCGGCTTTCTTATAAAAGCCTTGGACTTGCCGAGGCGAATAACTTTGATCGTCCCAGATCCAATGTTCGTAGCCGTTAGAGTAGAAGATTACCGGACGTTGGCAAAACATGGTCTCTAGGCAATCGGCGTATAGTTTCGCCTGGTGTTCACCTTCCTTGGGGCTGCGTTTGGTTCGCTTGGCTTCGACCAATCCCAGCGGTTTGCCATCATCACCCCAGAGAACGTAATCGACGAAACCATCGCCCTTGCTGTTTGGCATTCCGACAACTGGAAACTCGCGATCACGTTTCTGATCAAGCGGCCAGCCGGCTTCCTTCAGCAACAAGTCGATGTAGTAGTCGCGAGTCTCAGCTTCGTTGTAATTGTGATCGTCGGGTACATTCGCTGCTAATTTTTTCGCCTCCGCAACTTCCTTCCTCAGTCGCTTGATTTCGGCATCTAAGTTCTCTTTGTCGGCGAGAACGATCGATAGCTTTTCGTCCTTCTCGGCGATCTGCGTTTCAAGTCGTTTGAGTTGGTCGAGCGTTTGCTTTGGGATCGTGGTTGTTGGCAAAGCAGATTCGTCAAACACCAACTGTGCATCCGGCTTCTTGCCACGAGCGTACAGACGAGCGAACCAGTAGCAGAAGTGGAATAGTTCCTTGACCGCTTGCACTGCGTCTGTCTGCGGAATATCGCGATGAGAGTGAACCGCCAAGTTGCCAAGCTTGACGATCAACTTCGCCTTACTGAAGACCGCCTCGCCGGCCATTTGCTTGAACGTAGGCTCATGGATTAGCGCTGCGATGTTGTCCTGATAGGGAAGCTGCAGCGCTCGATCAAACTTGAATGCCCAAGCCACCGCCAACTCCAACGCCCGCCGAGCGTAGAAACAGGAGGTGCGTGAATCAGGAATCGCCGTCGACTCCGCCTTACTGGCCGCCGCAAAAACATCCTTCCATTCGCTTTCAAGGAACTGAAAATGCGGCATTGGTCGATGGCTTCAAAAAGCTATAGGTGCGCGTCACTGTGGAGTTGGGCTCTCTGGGATTTACGCAGAATCCGCCAATGGAGCGCCTGCTGTTTTTCCGATTGACTAGCATAGAATACGTAAACAACAAATGGAACTTGGTCATGGTCGCAAAAATCACTGTAAATCCTGAGCTGCTTCGCTGGGCGGTTGACCGTTCGGGCCTGTCGTTCAGCGACTTCAGCGAACCTGTCCAGGAGTGGATTCAAGGTGAATCGCAACCCACCGTCCGAAAGCTGGAAGGATTTGCTCGCAAAGCGATGGTCCCTTTCGGCTATTTGTTCTTAGCAAGCCCGCCCGTTGAATCGATCGGGATTCCCGATTTTCGCACTCTGCGTGATGAAAAGCGACGAACGTACAGCCCCAACTTGCGCGACACCATCACCGACGTGCAGCGCCGCCAGGCATGGATGCGGGAGTACCTCATCGAGGCGGGCAACGATCCACTACCTTTCGTCGGAAGCATCCAGCCCGTTCAACCGACTGCACAGGCCGCGTCGACGATACGTAACCAACTTGGGCTGACAGTGGACTGGCAAAGCAATCAGAGCACCTGGGAAGCGGCGCTGACCACGCTACGCCTTGCGATCGAGCGGGCTGGCGTATTTGTCTCGATGACAAACCAAGTTGGCCTGAATACCAGACGAGCCTTGAATCAAGAAGAGTTTCGTGGCTTTGTCTTGATCGACGCCTACGTTCCTTGGGTCTTCGTCAACACCAACGACTCTAAGTCCGCACAGATGTTTACGCTTGCGCACGAGATGGTTCACATTTGGGTTGGCAAGCCTGGGCTGTTTAACTTGGAAATGTTAGAGGCTCACGACGACCGTATCGAGCAGTTCTGCAATCGCGTCGCTGCGGAGTTTCTCCTTCCGGAAGACAGGTTTCTGAACGCTTGGACTGTAGCCGGTAGCGTGTCGGAGCGTTGCGCGAACGTTGCCAAAGCGTTCAAATTTAGCCCGCTCGTGGTTGGGCGTCGCGCGTTCGAACTCGACTTGATCAGCTCGCGATCATTTTTTCAGTTCTATTGTGAAGAGATGGATAAATGGCGTGAATTGAAAGACCGGAACAAGGGAAAATCTGCGATTGTGTTTTGGCAACAGCAGCGACTGCGATTGGGCGATCGTTTTGGGTACGCAGTGGCTCAAGCTTACGCCGAGAGAAAGCTGTTACCCTCTGAGGCTCAGGATCTGACGGGATTCAGTCGTGCAACGTTCTCGAAGTACGCGAACGGAATGCTAAGGCGCATGCGTGAGGCCGGGCAGTGACCAAGTAGCTGATCGACACTAACAGCCTCATTGATGCCAAAGATTTCTTCTACGCGTTCGACATTTGCCCTGGATTCTGGACTGCCTTGCAACGTCACCATGCCAGTGGAGAAGTTTTCTCAATCGACAAGATCCGTGACGAGCTAATCGATGGCAATGACCGGCTTGTCCGCTGGGCAAAGAAGATGCCCAAGAGCTTTTTCGTGCCAAGCAATACGGCTAACATAGCCGCGGAGTACTCCCAGATCATTCAGTGGGTCCAAACCAGCTTTAAACGGCAGGACGCAGTCAGTTCGTTTGCGGCAAAGGCTGACGGTTGGCTGATAGCAACTGCGAAAGTCGGAGGCTTCACGATCGTCTGCGAGGAACAGTTCAATCCATCAGCTCAGAGACGAGTCCCCAATCCGAACGTCTGCAAGCAGTTTGGCGTTATGTACTGCAACGTGTATGAGATGCTGCGCCAACTGCATGTCAAGTTTGGCTTGAAGAAACAACGCGTGTGACTTCAACTCGCTGACATGGAACTACCCGTTACAATTCGAACTAGATTTGGCGGCGTCTCTTGATAAAGTGTTTGGTGCATGCTGACCTGCGACAACTCGGTTGTCTACTGGCGCTCGAGGAACCGAGTTCGTTGGCTGCAGACTATGCTCGAGAATATTCTTCTCCCAAGCGGGCCAGTTGCGAACAATCTCATTAGCTAGCTTCACTTGCTCCAGAATTTCCATCTTGGTCATTTGGATTCTCATTCAAAGGGGTTCGGTTTAACTTTTCACCGAAGGCCTGGCATGCGGAAGTCTCCAGCCGTAAGTAACTTATCGGCCGAAGTTGTAGTCGAAGTTGGGCATTCTCGATACGCCATTCCTTCTTCGCGCCAGTATCGCTGATTTTTCGTTCTAGTTTATAGCTAGACCCGAGGTTCATCGAGAAAAGCTCGAAAAATCTCCGCGGGCCAACACCTACAAACGGCTCGAATCGAACCCGCCTTTCATCGGTACCGGCCTCAGAGTCTGCATAAACGACCGAGTCGTTATGGAACTCGAGAGCTTTACTCTTTGGATAAGGCTCGACGAACACAACGCGACTAATTCCAGCAGCGACAATGTGCTTTGCGCAATTGTGGCATGGAAAAGTCGTGCAGTAAACCGTCCCACCTACTGAACTGATTCCGCGCCTTGCACAGCTCAACAACGCCTCCATCTCGGCGTGAACAACCCGCCCAAACTCGGTGAGGTCCCTGATGCCACTTTTCTTCAATACGCTTCGAAGCGTCGCCCCATCGAATAAAGGCGATTCTTTTTCCACCTCCGTGATGATCCGTTCAATGATTGCGAGCTGTTCTTTTCGATTGGAATCGTAGCCGAGTTTGAAGTCTCTGCCGTTCGGGTTGTCCTCCAAGCAACCGCTCGCCGGATTCCTCTCTGGCCAGTAAAGTCCACCGCCCGCCTGTGGGCATTCGTTTGCGCCGGTCGACAGGATGTCATTGTCACGCGTGATCACAGCACCGACTTGCCGCGACAGATCAGCGGATCGCAATGCAGACGCAAAGGCCATGAACATCGCGTACTCATCGAATGACGGAGTTAGAAACGGATTGCCGAACCACAGTTCAACCAACCGCTGGATGTCACAGCGGAGCCGATCGTGGCTATCGGTTATGCGGACGAAAAAGTCTGCCAGATGAAACGTGTCATTGACACGTTGGCCATGAAGCTCCGTAGACTCCGCTTGGTCACGCTCAATCAGTCTCCGTGCTTGCTCCTCAGTCATCCCTTTGTTGTTGACAAGATGCTGCTCCCGACGTTGCAAATCGGAATGGATGCCAAGGAGAAGAAAGCCTGACGAGTAGATGACTCGCAGCTTAGCCACTTCTTCTGGCCGCTTGAGGGAATCAATGATGTAGGCGGTCTTGGGTACCGGCATCTCACTCTGTTCAACATCCTCGGAGTTGCTCTTTTGATGTTTGCGACGTAGCAACGCTATGCATGTAGCAATTCCATTTGCCAGGATCGAATCGTCGGCAGGTTCCAGTTCCCTGCAATCATTACCTGCGGTCATCAAGTCCGAATAGCGCTTGAACTGGTCTGTTCCGGGGTCTTCAATGTCAACAAGCTGAGGAATCACGTCGCTAGAGACCTTGACCAACTCAACACGGTAACCCGCTCGCCCAAGACGTTCCCGCAAAAGATCAATGACCAAACTCGTTTCAGTACCTACTGAACAAACCAAGCCGATCACAAGTTCGGTATCCAATTCGTTAGAACTGATCGAGTCTTTGTTAGTCATCGCAGCAATTATCCTGGACCAAAAGTTTCATTTCCGATCATCTGCCTCAGTGAGGAATGCCAAGTTCCTCGTCACTTAAGATCGCACTTTGGTTGCTCAACCATCATAATTCGCCTCGAAACGCGCGGTGTTGGAGGGAGGCGAAGAGTTGGGATAGTTCCGCCAGTGACGCACGCTGCGCTGTCTTCTGCGCCTCCACAACCGTCACTCGCTCGGCGAATTCTTGCTGCAATGGGATAGGGGGAAGCGGAACTACCATTTCTCGCAGTTCTTTCAGATTGATTGTCGGTTGGGCTACACCGCGCGCCCATCGGTCAGCTTGTTGCTTAAGTAATGGCAATTGCATTGTCGTTCCGAGAAACAACGGCAAGATCTTCGTTCGGTCTGGCTTCAAGTGTGCGAGATGCCGTTGGAACGCGAACTTAGTGAACGAACCGACAGACGCGGCCTGCCCGTAAGTCGCGCCAACAGTCGTATAGAGCACATCGCCTTCTTCGACGGGACAACGCTTATAAAGCAAGGCATGCTGTTCCTCAGAGATGAACTTGTCGGTTTGAAAATCGATCGAGCCATTGCGGACGTTCTTCACGAAGATAAATGGCACGCCTGAATCGGCAAACTTTGGAGTTAGGTGAGTGCCGTCAGTGATTCTTGTCGTGACTTCAGCCAAGCTCACTTGCGGCAAACGCTTTGGATTCGAGACCAGATCGCCGAACATGTCGAGGAAGATGGATTGGGTGAGTTCGTCGAGGAGGGCGAGGGCGGCGCGACGCTTGGCCCGCAACGCCTCCGCCCGATCCAAGATCTCCGCTATCCGCTTCTGCTGCGAGAGCGGCGGAAGGCGAATCTTAATCTTCGCGACATGGGCGGGTCGCGCGCGAAGCAATGAACCACCAACGCCAGCAACTGTATTCATGAATTGAACGTGGAACGGATCTCCTACCAGGACGTGTCGAAGGTATCTAGGATCGAAACGTTCACTCCGAAAAACAATCCATTCACCCGATGCGATGATGCGTTTTCCAGTCGCTGGGCCGACAATCCAGGATCGCCTAATGTGTGGCACAATCTTGGAAAGCAACACATCACCCGGTTTCACTACCTGTTTTGACGAGCCGATTTCCGCTCCAACTTTGACTTCAGGCTCACCTGCGTCGAATGCTGGGATGCTATAAAGCTCAAAACATTCATCAACATGAGATGCAGGATTCACACTACCTGACCCCTCGGCAATGATTTCGGAAAGTTCAACGAACAGTTGTGTCACTTCAGCAACCCTCGCAGTTGCTTCATGCCCTGCGTGATCTCTTTTTCAATACTCTCCAATTCATCCAAGATCGCTTGCGGGACGCGGTGATTGATTTCTTCGTGAACCACTTCTTTGTACCGGTTAATCGATAGGTCATAACCTTGCTCGGCGATGTCTGACTTTGGTACGCAAAAACTTTGGGCTGTCCGAGCATTCTTCAGCTCCGACTTCTCCCGCTTGTTCCAGCGCTCCAGAATGTCCGGCAAGTTGTTTTTGGCGTGCTCCTCTTTGGTCAACTTTACCGTCGGTTTGGGGCCTTGCTTTTCCGGTGGTAACAGATCGGTGCGTTTGTCGTCCAGCGACTTTCCGTCGGCTTGCATGTCGTAGAACCAAACGTGATCGGTGCCGCCCGAGTTGGTCTTGGTGAACAACAGGATCGCCGTCGAGACTCCCGCGTACGGCTTGAACACGCCACCGGGCATCGAGATGATCCCGTCCAGTTTCTGATCTTCGACGACCATCTTTCGTAGCGTTTTGTGCGCCGTCGATGAACCAAACAGCACGCCGTCGGGAACAATCACGGCGGCTCGTCCACCCGGCTTCAGCAAACGAATGATCAAGGCCAAGAACAGCAGCTCGGTTTTCTTGGTCTTGACGACTTGCAACAAGTCCTTGGCGCAACTCTCGAAATCGAGCGAGCCAGCGAACGGCGGATTAGCCAACACAAGGGAGTAACTTTCTTCCTCGCCGCCGTGTTCCTGGGACAACGAGTCGCGGTAGACGACGTTAGGCTTCTCAACGCCGTGCAGCAGCATGTTCATGCTGCCGATCCGCAGCATCGTGCTGTCGAAATCAAAAGCGTTGAAAAGCTTTTCGTGAAAGTGTTTTCGCAGCTTGCTGTCGGTAAAGATCTCCTTGTGGTTCTCCCGCAGGTATTCACCCACGGCGACCGGAAAACCGCACGTACCGCCCGCTGGATCGCACATGACATCAGTCGGCAGCGGCTTGACCAACTCAACCATCAACTGAATCGCATGTCGAGGCGTTCGAAACTGACCGTTCTGGCCTGCCGTAGCAATCTTGCCCAGCATGTACTCGTACAGGTCGCCTTTGGTGTCACGTCCTTCCATTGGCACGCCATCGATCATGTCGACAACTTTGGCGAGCAGCGCCGGCGTCGGAATGGTGAACCGAGCGTCCTTCATGTGATGAGCATAGGTCGAATCATCACCGCCGAGCGTCCGCAAGAACGGGAAGACATGCTCGGCCATGACTTCGAACATCTCTTTGGGTTCGAAGTGCTTGAACCGCGACCAGCGAAGATCTTCGTAGGATCGCTTCCTGGGATCTTTTCCTTCAGGAAACGTCCGCCGCTCCATCGGTTTCTTCGTGCGGTTGGCTTTGTTTTCTTCGAGCGTATGCAGGTCATCGAGCCGCTTGATAAACAGCAGGTAGGTGATCTGCTCCATCGCCCCCAGTCCAGAACGAGTCCCAAATCTTGTCGACTTTGCCGCGTACCTCGCCGGTGATCAATTGTTAGCCTTTCGAGCTTTCGATTGCCAAGTGTGTTCTGTTTTTCCAAAGTTTGGCCAGTCTATCAAAAATCATGTGCATTGAACGGGCGTGGTTCGGTTGTGTCTCATCGGGAACTTGGCAGCCGGAAAAATCATCAGGAAAGCGGTACAATCACACTTCCTTTTGCATTGAGCAGCGCAGACATCCCACCGTATCGTTCAAGGACAACGGAAATGCTCGAGAATCTTCGGACGCTAAGCATCCGGCAACCGCACGCCGAAGCGATCATGCGGGGAATCAAGACTATCGAGTATAGGTCTCGCGCAACCAAAGTTCGCGGCATCATTTACATCTACGCATCGCTGGGGCGATACAGCAAGAACGACGAGTCAGAGATGCTGGAGGAGTACGGCATTAGCGACCTGAGTTCGGACGATCTTCCGCGTGGCGTTTTGATTGGTACCGTCGACTTGTTTGACTGCGATGAAGGCGACTGGTACCTGCGTTTCCCTGAGCGACTTGAGACTCCAGTGAAGCCCCTTGTTCAACCGCAGCCGATTTGGTTTTATCCGTTTGCCGAGAAGGGCAGGCTGAGCTAACTCTGCCGACTCCTAGTCCTAACTTGCCGAGCACAGCTCCGGAATCGCTACCAACCCAATCGAGCAAGGCGCCAACTCCGCGTAATCGGTCGGCAAATTCAGCAGGGACTTATGCCAAGAATTGGGATCAAATATTCAAGAAACGCTCTTCGTGAAACCCCAGTGAAACCGCGGACACCTATCGAAGTGACTTAAAGAACTCTTTAAACCTGATGGTGTGAGGCAGTGACGGCTGTCGCTGTATTCGCGAGCAGCTTACCATCTGAGCCAAAACTGGATTCTTGTTCCGAGCGGAGAGTCAAATGAGCGATATCAAACTGTTCCGAACTCAAGGCAACATCGTAACACAGTTGTCTGGTCACTCCGTGGCACTGGAGAAGTCGCTTCAGTCGCTCATCGAAAAGCACTTGGAAACCTTCCTCGGCATCCAGTTCTTAGCGAGTGAGTATTCAACCGGAAAAACCCACGCAGGTCGAATCGATACACTCGGGATCGATGAGAACGGCTGCGCCTGCATCATCGAGTACAAACGAGCTAGCAATGAGAATGTGATCAACCAAGGCCTGTTCTATTTGGATTGGTTGCTTGACCACAAAGGCGAGTTTGAATTGCTGGTTCAGAAAACCTACGGCCAGGACATGGCCGAAGCAATCGAGTGGGCTGCACCTCGCCTAATTTGCATCGCAGGCGATTTTACCAAGTACGACAGCCACGCTGTCCAACAGATCAATCGTAACATTGAATTGATCAAGTATGTTCGATTCGGCGAGGAGTTGCTTCTCTTTGAGATGGTTCACTCAGTCGCAGTTGCGGAAAATGGCGTTACCAAACCCCCGAAGCCAGCAGGGTCGGCAAGCACACAAGTAAAGTCCGTCGATGATCAGATCGCTCGTAGCTCAAAGGAACTGCTCGACGTTTTCAACGAACTAGAAGCGTACATCTTGGCACTCGGCGAAGATGTGCAGAAAAAGTCATTGAAGTGGTACTTGGCGTACAAGCGAATCAAGAATTTCGTCTGCGTCGAATTCCAGTACGCGCAGAACAAGATGCTGCTCTTCGTGAAGGTTGATGTCGACAGCCTCACGCTAGAGCCTGGCTTCATGCGCGACGTGCGTGACATCGGGCACTTCGGCACAGGTTCACTTGAACTAACGATTCGGAATTCAGACGATCTGAAAAAAGCATTTCCACTGATCGAGCAGAGTTACGATGCAAACTAGGGTAAAGGCGTTTCCCTGGCTTGGTCGCTTCACTAGAAGTTGAGGTGGTTTCCGGAGCCGGCATGTTCGCAACGCGACGCTCAAAACGTGGCCTTGATCAGCGAGCAGAATACTAGTTGCTGACTGCAAAAACCCGCGCAGACAATTGTCTGCGCCAGTGTTGAAACTAGTGAAAACTCACGGTTTTATGCAACACTCCGCAACGACAAGCAACACTTTACACAGCCCAAAGCGAAGCGTAACATACATGAATGCCTGGGAAAATTGCGATTTCCATTGCCAGCGTATTCGGACTGTCGATCCAGAGGTTGCGGGTTCGAGCCCCGTCGGCCTCGCTGAGTTTTCTACTAGGCATAGCGCGGGATAAGCAGTTATCCCCTATCTAAATGCACTGCACCGACTCTCCTACGTTTGTGGGCAGCTTGTCCACATTTGCCTTAGAAAGCTGAGTCTGAAGAGAAGACTAATTGGATTGGCGGATTTGAAATTGTATGGGTAACAAGTAGGACTCGACCTTACCTATTGGGAGCGTACTTTGAAGTGTTCGCGCCTGACCGAGCGCGTTCAATGGTTCGTTGCATTGAATTACACTACGCACCGAAGCATGGCAGTTGGCTGAACATAGCCGAGAATGAACTCAGTAGCATGACTTGGCAGTGCGTATCTGCCGTAGGACCGCTGACATCGAGACATTGCGCCGTGAAACGTCTGCTTGGGCAAGCGATGTCAACTCCACCCAGCGCGGCGTCGACTGACAGATGAAAATCGACGACGCCCGATCAAGATTACTTTCCGTCTACCCAAGAATTAAGCTGTAACGCTGCATTAGTAAGTTTCAGGATAGATGACGATTTCGATGCGACGATTGTCGGCGCGGCCAGCGGCGGATTGATTGTCGCCTATTGGGTGATTGGGGCCGTGGGCGATGACGAACAATTGTTGTGTCGGCAGATTGTTGCGACGCACGAATTGATCCATCACGGCTTGCGACTGAGCGCCGGCGAGTTGATACGGGGTGGTGAATTGGCCGCCGTAGAGTTGACCGGTGTCGGTGTGACCTTCGATGCCGATCCGTTGTCTTCCGAATTGGCTGCTGAGCGTCGTGGCAACTTGATCGAGTAGGTAACTGCCCGATGAAATGAGCTGAGCCGTTCCGGGTGCGAATAACTGATCCGCCGGAATTCGAACTCGGATCAAGTCGCCTTCGCGGACAACGTACGCTCCGGGTATCTGCAAGTTCGATGTGGTGGCGGCAATTGAGTTGTTGGCGGTTAGTTTCGCGCCGCCGCGTTTGGCCAGCGAGGCTTGCATGCCGAGTGCTTGCGATTCGGTTTGTCGTTGTGCGAGCAGGGATTGTTGCAGTTGGCCGGTGGTGTCTTGCAGTTGTTTAGCAAGCAGATCGGCACGATCGCGAGCGACTTGCATCTGTTGCTGAGCTTGCGCGAGCTGTGTGGTGAGTGTGCGATTGGTGTCGTCGAGCGTTTGCATGCGACGTTGCATTTCAGCGAACTGAGGTGGCACTTGATTGGCCATCGGTTGGAGAAGCGGGTTACCGCCCATCATCGCTTGCTGCGTAGGGGCGATCGCGCCGCCGTTCATCGCGTAGGGATTCATCGGATAAGGATTGCGGTTGCAGCCGAGCGCACCGATGGCCAAACCGCTCGCGCAGCCTAACCAAATCCAGTGTCGCAACCGCTGTAACATCTTTCTGCCGATTCCTTCACAATTGACTCAAGTTCGCAGAAAAACTCCGAACGTTTTCTAGATAGCTGCAATGTCCGTCTTGTCGCAAGAGCAAACTCGCCATTTTCCGTGAGTCGTGGAGTGGCTGTGTCGGGAGTCGCTAAGTGGTTTGGGTTTATTGCGAACGGCGAGCGACAGTTACTCTGCGCGATCGATCGTCTACAATCAGTGCTTGTGCTATCAAACAAGGGTTAGCTAACTCGCTTTGGCTTTGTTAATCATGGAGTCAAAGTCCAAGTTGTGCTGCCGCTTATCATTTTCAGAAGCGAATCGGATCGGTATGCCTGCGTCCACGGATCGTCGACAGAATTGGTTGGGTGTACTGGCGATCATCATTTGCATCGGAATCATCTGGTCGTTGTTGATGCCTACTATGCAACGTTCACGCGGGACAAGACGGTCGATGTGTCTGAACAGCTTGAAGAACTTGTCACTGGCGACAATCAACTTTGAAACTACCAAACGCGAATACCCGGGCTATCAAGCGCGTTTCGGAGTTCGCGAAGATGGTTCTGCAAAGATCGGATCGTGGCTAGTGCATTTGTTGCCGATGGTGGAGCAGCAAGCGCTCCGCGATATCTGGGATGATACCACGACAAATGACGAATGGTCTCGAGCGGTAGGTGGGCAGGATAAAGGGGCGCTTCAGAAATTCTATCCGTCGATATCGTGGCTTAACTGTCCAGTGGATCGCATGGAACGTCCCGCTTATGCGAGCACTAGTTATGTTGCGAATGCGGGCTTCCATTTAGTTCAGCGTGATCCGGCGCTGGAGCTTGAATCGTATGCGAGCGCGGCGGATGATTCCGAGCGGTCGACAATTTCGCAGCGATCAGCGAACGGAGTGTTTGTGAATCGTTTGGGTTCCCAAGTTATCGATCCGGTAAGCGGTAAAGCGGTTGCGGTTTTCGGAAATGCGGCTGCGCCGGTTCGATCGGCGGACATCAGGGACGGAACTTCGCAGACGATATTGTTCAGTGAAAATTGCAACAAACTGAGCTGGAGTGCATTCTCAATCACTGACGAAACGGCTCGTGCCAAGCTGGGGATTGTCTGGTTGTATGCAGGATCAACGTCCAGCGATGGACGGCCGCAACCGTTGAAAGTGATCAGTACGATGCGGATCAATTACAACAAGGGTTTCGTCGGCAGCGGGCCCACTAGTGCTCGGCCTACGAGTTTCCATCCTTATATCGTGAACATCGCAATGGCTGATGGTTCAGTCCGCAGTCTTAGCGAGGACATCGACTATCGCGTTTACCAGTCATTGATGGCGCCGCACGACGCGTCGAGCGACATTCCGGATTTGGATTACAAGTTGCGTGAAGACGATCTTGAATGATAGGTGGGTGATTGCTGCAGTGATTTCTGGGGTGGACAGAGGGGGAGTTGATGATCGCTTTGCAAGTGCGTGATGGCGGCATCTGTTTGCCGGTGAAAGTGCAGCCTGGAGCGCGGCGCAACGCGATACTTGGTGCACATGCCGGTGCGTTGAAGGTAGCGGTGAATGCGGCGGCTGAGCAGGGAAAGGCGAACGCAGCGGTGATTGAGTTGCTGGCTGACCAGTTTAGTCTGCCGCGTTCGAGCATCGTGCAGATCGCCGGTGCAACGAATCGTCACAAGCAATTTTTAATTTCCGGCGTAGAGCTTAGCGAGCTAGAGCGGCGGATAACTGGTTCCTGCGAATCGATTACGTTTGGGTGAAGTAACGCCGCGCGCAGGATTGAGCCTGAGACGCGAGCCGAGTCTTTAGCATCGATCACGAGCAGCCCTCCCCGGCAATCTCGCGGAAGGCTCGATTGCCGACCCTCCCGGTCGCTTCGCTTGGCGGGTGAATTGGTTGTTGCGTGCTGTGGAATGGACACACTCGGCTCTCGGGCTAGTTAAACTCGCCTGCGAAAACTTCCACCGCGCCCCCGGTTAGGAATACGTGATTGCTCTGTTCATCCCAGCGCAAACGCAAGTCGCCGCCGAGCAGATGAATAAGCACCTCGCGCTCTGTTCGGCCTGTTAAGACGCCAGCCACGCAGACGGCGCTTGCACCAGTACCACATGCCCATGTTTCGCCCGAACCACGTTCCCAAGTACGCTGACGCAATTCGTTTCGGGAAATGACTTCGACAAATTCAACATTCGTTCGCCGGGGAAATCGCGGATCATTCTCGACCATTGGCCCCACCCCCAAAACCAACGCATCGGTAGCTTGTGGCACGAACGTCACGCAATGCGGATTACCCATCGATACGCACGTCACTTTCAATTCGTGCTCGCCGAATTTTACCGACGCGTCGACCACCGGCGCATTCGCATCCGATCCGCTTGTCAAACTAGTTGGCACTTTGGCTGGCACCGTAATTGGCTCGCCCATGTCGACTGTTATCAGCTCAGCCAAACCGTTTTGAACTTGCAGATCCAACGACAAAATTCCGGCGCCAGTTTCGATTCGCAGATTCTCACGACGACAGATGCCGTGATCATGAACCAGTTTCGCTACGCAGCGAATTCCGTTGCCGCACATCTCTGATTCGCTGCCATCGGCGTTGAACATCCGCATGCGCGCATCGGCGACTTGAGAAGGTTCAACCAAAATCAGACCATCCGCGCCGACACCGAATCGGCGATGCGAAATCGCCATCGCGACTTCCGCCGGGTTAACGGGACTCGGCTGGACAAAGCAATTGACGTAAACGTAGTCATTGCCAGCACCATGCATTTTCACAAATTTCATTGCGTAGATTCTAAAGAACGAGGTTGTGGATTTTAATGTGTTTTGCCAACCGCCCAAGCTTAAAAACGGTTCAGTTCATGAACGATGCAGTTCATGAACGATGCAGTTCATAAGCTATGCAGTTCATAAACTATACGGAACGCCAACTTGCGAATTCGCCGTCATCGGTTGCGGCGAGCCGCGTGAATGCGGGCAGATCTTTCAACCGCGCATAAACGTACGTGTAAGCTGAAGTCTGTCGCCCGCTGGCTGTTTCACATTCGATGAGTTCGCGATTGTACAAATTATACGCGTCATTGGGACGGTACTCCTCGACCTCGTCGAGCACATGCACGACCGCTTCGAAATCCCGCTTTGCGAACGTCCACAATTCGCCGAGCACTTTGTCCGCTCCGGTAACTAGAGCTGGATAGGTACCGGCGTCGTACAGTTCTCCGTGTACCCATGCATCTTCAAACACCAACGGTTCGCGCGGCCACATGTGCGCGCGGCACTCACCACGTTTGAGCGTCCCGTACACAAAGAAGTTCACTTCATCCAGTTGCTTCGCCATCTCGAGAGTCACTCCATGAAAAAACCGCAGCTTTGAAGCAACAAAGCTGCGGTAATTAGTTCTAACGGATTCATTGATCGCCCAGCGCGATCAACGAAGCGCAATCAACAAACTTAGTTGAGAATCTTCTTAAGATCGCCGATCACTGCAGCTACATCCAGATCGGAAGCTTTGGCAGCAGCATAATTCGCTTTGACTTTGCCTTCGCTTGCCATGATGATCGTGATCGCAGCTTTGGCGTTGATGCCGTAATCTTCTGGACCGTTTTCGTATTCGTTTGGAACAACGAAAGGAATGTTTTCAGCTTTGGTAGTGGCAGCCAATTTCTTCGCTGCGTCTGAAGCTGAATCCTTGCTGTCGCCAAGGTAGTTAACGAAAGCCTTCAACTGAGCTTCTTCGTTCTTCTTGATCTGCTCGTCCAGTTGCTTGACGAGTGCAACCACTTTTTCGTCTGTGCTGCGCGTGAACACCATGACTTGCGGACGGCTGCCGTTCTTGCAGCGGTAGCAGAGGTTGTCACCGACAGCAACTTTGTCTTTTTCAGCGCCAGCGCACTTGGTTACGTCGAACGCACCGATAGCGTCGCCTTCCTTCAGGCCGCTCTTGATGTCTTCAGCCGAAGCCGAAAATCCGGAAAATGCCAAAGCCATTACAACTGCAAAGCTCAAAACCTGTTTCATCTGAAACTCCTTGAGATTGGGAAACGTCGGATGCTGCACATTGCAATGCAAACCGATGAAGGATGTCCGCGAGGACGCTCCTCATGATAGGCGCTGGCAAGTCCAAAGGAAACCACTGGAGAATTTCGAGCAGCTTCGCCATAAATCCACCATGCAATCAGCCCCAACCTAGCTTACCCAGATTAACCCGTGAACTCAGGTCTCAACCTCTTTGATCAACGGCTGTCTCAATCTGAATGTCTCGGCGATAATTCGCCATAATTATGCTGCCGAACATTAGCTTGCCAAAGGAGAGCGGTTGATTGCGTTCGTAACAGCGAAATTTGCTACAGTGCGAGCAAATCAGATACACCGTTGCTATATTGCGAAGGTCCATTGAACGGGAGTACCCTCCAAACGCATCGTTTGATTCAACCTCTTATTTCTCCAGCGTTCGGCGATCAAACTCCCATCGAATTGAAGATAACCGTTAGTTGAGACGCAAGAATGGCGAAGCGATTGGGAAGTCAAAGAACGTGACAGGGAAAACGCGACGGCGACCGAGTTACCAGGTCTTTGTAAGTCATGCTACTGCCGATAAGTGGATAGCAACGACCTTTTGCGAGAAAATTGATGCAACGGGGGCGACATCTTTTCGCGATGACCGGGACATTAATGGCGGAGATAACATCCCACACTCCATACGTACTGAAATCCAAGTGTCACGCGAATTGGTAGTTTTGCTTACGCCAGAATCTTTCGAACGACCTTGGATTCTGCTTGAAGTTGGCGCCGCCTGGGGGCGAAGAAAAGACTATCGAATCGTTCCGGTTCTTTGCCACGTCTCTTTCGACGCAATACCGGATATAATCGAAGGGAAGAAGGCGTTCCACATTAACGACTTCGACAAGTACCTCGCGGAACTGAAGCGACGTGTGAAAAAATGACGGCAACAGCGACTCCTACTTTTGACGTGTTCGTTTCTCATAGCTCCCTTGACCAAGAGTTCGCTGCGGAAATTGCGGAGCGGTTAAGAGCGGTAGGGCTGGAACCTTTTGACGATGCTAGTGTCCCTTTAGGTCAAGAGATTAGTAAAGCTATTTGGGACGCACTGGCCGAATGCCACGCATTCCTTGTCGTTGTGTCGCCGGATTCCTCACCGGACGCAATGGGAATGGTCGAACTAGGAGCCGCTATCGCGTGGAACAAACCAATCTTCGTTTTAGTAAATGGCTCCGCAATTTCACGTGTTCCCAGGGCCCTTGAGAGCTTTCCGGTGTACCCTAGTAGTCGAGTCGATGAAGTTCTAAGCCAAATTCGCCGAGACCTTCAGCCGATAACTGACGATGAACGCGAATTGCTGACTGAGAGTTACCGTAAGCTCAGCGTTCCAGCCGATCGACTCAGTCAATCCCCTCGCGACCTGCAGCTACTCGTAAAGACCTTCAATCTGAAAAACAAGAAGCAGCGTTCCGGAACTCAGTTGCTATCTGAGCTATTGCGCATGCGCAAGCAGGCGAAACTTCCGCAGTTATCCTCCAAGCGCCGAAGAGCAAAGCCGCGCTCCGATCTGAGCTAAGCCGAGCGATGCCCGAATGCAATCGGCAGTTGCAAAAATCAAAAAGAAAACGCCGCAAGCTGGGTGCTTGCGGCGTTGGAGGGAAGAAAGGTCCTGCGGGATACGACCTTGGAATCCTTCTTTGCTTAGTTTTTCGTCTTGATGACCTGCGTACGAATGAATCTTGCTTCCTGCTGAATCCTGCGTCCTGCTGAGTCGACGATCAAGTCAACAACTCGTTAGCAACTAGGTACTAACTAGGTACTAACTAGGCACTAACTAGGCAGCCATGCGGATGGCCATGGTCGATTGCTGAACCGCTTCAATGAACTCTTCGAAGATGCGAATATCTAGAGCGCTGGCAGCACTGCACTCCGGATGGAACTGAGTGCCGAGTGCGAACCAATCGATCATCTCGCTTTCGATCGCTTCGATCACACCGTCTTGGCACTTAGCCGTCACGCGGAAGCCGTCGGCTACCTTATCGACAGCCATATGATGGCGGCTGGTAACTCGGATTTCACCTTCGCCGTAAACGCGTCCGATCAGCGAATCGGCTTGGATCACCAACGAGTGGCGATGGCTTGGATCCTGCGTATCGCGATGAGGCAATGCACTAGGAAGGTCCTCTGGGATGTGCAAGAACAGATTGCCACCGCAGACGACATTCAACAATTGCATGCCAGCGCCGATGCCGAACACAGGCATCCGTCGCTCGACGATCTCGTGCGTTAATCGCCGATCAAAGCGCTCGCGTCGCGCTTCCATCGGTTTCACAGACGAGTGCATCATGAAACCATCGTTACGCGGATCGAGATCCGCACCACTAACCAAAACAAACCCATCGAGTCGGTCGAGAATCTGGCCAATTGCATCTTCGTCAGCAATCGGCGGGAGAATTACCGGAATCCCTCCGGCAGCAAAAATCGCGTCATAGTAACCAGCGGCGACATAGGAGAAAGCAGGTTGATTGTGTGCGCCAGTTTTGAAATCTGCATTTAGACCAATCATAGGTCGTGACGTCATCTGAAAGTCCTTATCAGAATGATACTCGTATTAGCCTTGGGAAAGGCACTAGGATCAATTCAACTTGCGCACCGTCGCATCTGTTCAACCGTTATCACTTTGGCACTCTGTGCGCGGATAACGGCTTGATCAGGTCAACAGTCGGCAAACAAAGTGCAAATTTCTACAAAACTGGCGAGCCGAAATCTTTTCGTCAAGTCGGTCTTTGACAGCCGCTAGTTTGATTGCGTCCCGCAATCGGATGTCACATGAAAGTTGGCTAAGAGGGTCAAGTGTGATGAACTTTTGGACTCACTCTTGCGTCGGTCATGTGCCAGCCGCTAACGTCTGGTAGTCGTTCGCAAATTCCCTGCGTCTCTGACGCTTTGCTAAATCGTTCCTAAACCAAGTTTTGTGGCCGCGAAGCCACCGATGGGGAGAAACGATACTTCCTTGTCACGCGAAAGCAACAGACACACTACATTTATGCCGACAACCGAAACGCTAGCACTACATAGTGTGCTAGCAACACAGCCAGCTGTGATATTGCGGGTCGCCAAGCGTCTTTGACACTGGCCATTCTCTTAAATTCGAGGCTTCAAAGTCGAATTCTGCAAGATCGAATTCATGAAGACCCTGCGAATTGCATCGTAGCCGCGATCGTTTGGATCTTCGACATTGGTATGAAACTCGAGTGCTCAGCAGACTTGGCCCAGACTGTGCGATGAATAGCAGTTTCTGATTTTGCGGCGACTTTTTCTCGATCGGTTTTTGTTCTGAGTCGCAACGCGACTGAAGCGGAATAAGACTCGAATCGATGCCTTTGTGCCAAACCGCTATCTGTCGCACAGCCCAGGCGCGGCCTACTCCCACTCAATCGTAGCGGGCGGCTTGCTGCTGATATCGTAGCACACGCGGTTCACGCCACGCACTTCATTAATGATCCGCGTGCTCATGCGAGCCAACAGATCGTAAGGCAAGCGACTCCAATCGGCGGTCATAAAGTCATCGGTGTTGACGGAGCGAATGGCAACTGCGTTCTCATAAGTTCGCGCGTCGCCCATCACCCCGACACTTTGCACGGGCAACAACACGACGAAGGTCTGCGACGTTTCGCGGTACAAACCTGCCGCTTTGATTTCGTTGACCACAATCTGATCCGCTTCGCGCAGCACGTCGAGCTTCTCTTTCGTGACTTCGCCCAAGCAACGCACGGCCAATCCGGGGCCAGGAAAAGGGTGCCGCCATACGAGATGCTCGGGCAACCCCAACTCCAGTCCAAGCTTGCGCACTTCATCCTTGAACAGATCACGCAGCGGCTCGACCAACTCGAAACCCAACTGCTCAGGCAATCCGCCGACGTTATGATGCAGCTTGATTGTCGCAGCAGGTCCGTCCGCCGCCGCTCCGCTTTCGATCACGTCGGGATACAAAGTCCCCTGCGCGAGATACTTCGCGCCGGAAATCTTCTTCGCTTCTTCTTTAAAACAGTCGACGAACATGTAACCGATGCGACGCCGTTTCTCTTGCGGCTCCGTCACACCCGCCAACTGTGACAAGAAACGCTCCTCAGCCTGAACGACATGCAAATCGGCTTTGAAGTGATCCGTGAACTCGGCCAACACCGCAGCTTGCTCATCTTTGCGCAACAGACCGTTGTCCACGAGAATACAGCTCAGTTGCGGACCGATCGCTTTGTAAAGCAACGCAGCCGTAACCGCGCTGTCGACTCCGCCGGACAATCCGCAGATGACGCGGTCCGAACCGATTCGTTCGCGCAGCCCCGCGATGGTGCGATCCGCGAAATCCGCCAAATGCCAGCGGCCTTCGCATCCACAAACGTTGTAAAGAAAGTTACGCAGAATCGTTCCGCCCAGCGGCGTGTGCGTGACTTCCGGATGGAATTGCAAACCGAAAATCGGCAAACGCTTGTGAACCACCGCCGCGAACGGACACGTATCGGTAGCCGCTAACGCTTCGAAGTCCTCCGAAACGGCGTTCACTTGATCCCCGTGGCTCATCCACACATCGATTTTGTCAGGCAAACCTGCCAACAAGTGCTCTGCTTTGCCGATCTTCAGCGAAGCACGACCGAATTCGCGAGTCTGAACATTGGCAACTCGACCGCCTAACGAATCGCAAGCCAGCTGCATGCCATAGCAAATGCCCAGCACGGGAATACCAAGCTCGAAAATCCTTGCGTCGCAGCGCGGAGCACCCTCGTCGTAGACACTCGACGGACCGCCGGAAAGAATGATTCCTCGAGGCTTCTTAGCCAAGATCGCATCGGCCGACAGATTGTGACGCACAATTTCACAATACACATTGTGCTCGCGAACGCGACGTGCGATCAACTGCGCGTACTGCGATCCGAAATCCAGTACCAGAATTTTTTCGTCTGCTAACTCACCAACCCCGCCACTAATAACCGGAGCACTGCCAGCCATAGATCCTGTTCCCCCATCGACCGCTCAGCAGTCGTTTGCGGCCCGAAGCACGTCTCGACAGCGGTTCGTGGCCAGAAATTCAAACCGCGAAGTATATCGACAGTGCGATGAATGAACTAGTGGATTAGCGCCAGCAATGGACCTGACGCGAGTAAGCGGCACCGAAGCCGCACTGAACAGGCAGTTGCAGTTAACATAGAAGCAACGCACTGATGACTCCAACTTCACTTCGCTCCATCGTTTGCATTCGCCCTGCGTCAGCGTTTCGACCAACTTCACTGGTTCTTCAAGTCACTTCGGATGTCATTTCTAACGCTTATCGATGGCTACAACCTGCTGTTCACCGCAGGATTTGAAGGGCGAAGTCGCCAGCGCGGATGGCTCGAGCAAGCTCGCCAGCGGTTGCTCAAGTACTTGGAAACGCATCTGCCAACCGACCAACACGCGCGAACCATGGTGGTTTTCGATGTCTCGGTCGACGTCTTGAAAGCCCGCCAACGCGAACTTAACGACCCCCGCCCAGCGAAAGCTTCGAAAAGCAGTGGAACCGCTGCTGATGGCGGAATTCAAGTTGCCTTCGCGTTCAACTACGACGAAGCCGACGATATGCTCGAAGAGATGATTCGAAAGCACGCTACGCCCAAAAGCCTGACCGTGGTTTCAAGCGATCATCGCATTCGCAAATGCGCTCTCGCTCGTAAAGCGATTTCAATCGATTCGGACACGTTCTTAAATCGCTTGGAACAACCCGCCAAACCGCCCATTTCGCCTCCCCAAGCCGAAGCACTTCGCGACACGCAGATATTATCCGAAAGCGAAGTGTGGGAATGGTTGCGCGAGTTCGGCGAAGACGCAGAAAACTGAGCGGTAGCGGCGTGCCAGCCACTTCGCGAGAACTGCGCCGAAAGCGTAAACTGATATGATGGAGCGTTCGTGCAAGTCGGGCACTGAATGGTCAGGCATTTAATTGTCAGGCGCGTGCTGGCTACGTTTTTTGTGTGGCACGTTGGTGTGGCAGTCGATCCGTGAATTGGTAATCGTGGTGTTGCTAATGAAGTCTTCGAAATCCCAGATGTTCGCTACCGCAATGACAGCGGTGGCAGTGCTCCTCCTTGTCACCACCGATCCCGTCGCCAGCGCAGTCGACACGAAAGTTGCCCAACAAACCACCGAGCAGCAGAACACTGAGCCGCAGAACAATGAGTCGCAGAACCGAGAGCAGCAGAGTACCGCGCCGCAGAGCGATGCAACCGAACCTGAGCAAGTTGCCGATCAAGTTGCAGAGTGGATCGGCGATTTAAGTTCAGACAGTTTCCAATTGCGGCGCGAGTCGTTCGTCAAACTGTGGCGAACCGGAATGCCGGCTCTATCAGCCGTGCAGGCAGCGATGAAGTCGACGGACAAGCAGCAAGCCGAAACCGCGGCGACGCTAGAAGTCCTCATTCGTTTGAACGTAGCCACCGACAACCCAACTGAGTCAGCGAACCTGCTGAACGAACTGACCACTACACCTGAGCTGGCACTCGTAAAGCTCTGCAAACGCGGATACTGGAGCGTCGCCAATCAACTGCTGGAATTCAACAACGAACTGCTGAGTTCGCTCAAGTCATCGCCGCGAGCGTATTCCCGGATGAACGCGCTGGTAGACGAAGCGCTCGAGCAGAATCAACTGGACCTCGCATGGCCAGTCATCCGCCAAGTCTTGCCGTATCAACAATCGCTGTGGATAGCTTTGCAAAACGATTTGGAAAAACCGAAAGTCGATCTGACAGATCCATCGGTTCAAGCTTGGAACTTGTTCATCGAAGGCAAATATGACGAGATGCTAAAAAGTGCAGCGCCGGTGAATCTGAAGGCAGATTTGGCGCTGCGTGCTTTTCAATGGCAAGCGTTCAAAGATCCCGACTTGATGGCTGGAGTCGTCGGTCGGCGAGCTTCAGTTGGGCAGAAAGCCGCTCGCGCCGTCATGCTCGAATTCGCAGGAGAACTCGCCGAAAGCGAAGCGATCTGGGACGCAATTTTGCCACCAGCCGATTTCGCTGAAACCGAGAAAACTCCAGCTGAGAAAACGCCGGCTGAGAAAACGCCTGAGGATAAAACGCCAGAACGAGATAGCGAGGAAGCGGGTGACGAAGATGAAGTTGTAGATGAAGCGGCATTGCTCGCCGCCGAAGCACTGCGATTTCGATCAGAAATGGTTCGCACGGATCGCGCTACACTTGAGACACTCGAGCGCGTCGCAACCGACCCGGCGAACCTAGACCGCTTACTGGTTAGCATGCTCCTCACCGGCCGTGCGCAAGCGGTTCAAGATTACATGCTTGAGAACGCGCCTGCCGACGCCTGGTCGCTGTGTTTGACGCGCGGCAATCAAGCGGCTGCGATGACCGCTTTGGGGCTCGCCCCGGACTTGAGCAACTTCGATCGATGGTTGGCGAAGTGCCGTGCCGATTTGCATAGCGACGCAAACCAATTCTTCGATCGCGCCGTCGGTTTTCGCAGCGCCGTTCTGCTGGCGAACAACTTGCAAGCTCTTGGGCTGACCGAACGCGCGGACCAGTTGTTCGATGTTTTGGTTTCCGTTTGCTTGGTTTCACGGCAACGAACGCAGAACTACTGGGAAATGCTCGCGACGTCGATGACGCGCGCCGAATCCCGTCGTCGCTTTCTGGATATCGTGACCACCAACGAAATGAAGCTCGACGAGAATATCCGCGATAGGATTTTATCGATTCTCTATCCGGAATGCTCGATGTCAGCGGCTGTACTGTTTGCGAACGGGCCGATGGTCAAAGACGAAAAAGGGCGACCCAGCAAATGGGAAGCACTCGAACAACTCTACCTCTACAATCGAGAACCCTTCGAACCCCAGGCAAACAAGACGCTCGGCACATGGCTGCGGCGCGCTCGAGCGAGTCTCTCTTCTAGCGATGAATTGTCTGCGATGCAATTAGGTGAACTTGCGCTGCTGGCTGACGGTATCGGGCAACCAGAGCTGGCATTGGAGTTCGCTCGCGAATCGAGCCAAGCCAGTATTGAACTGTGGGCTTACGCCGGTAAAACGCTACAAGATCGCGGTGACTTGAAGAGTGCGCTTGAATATTTTTCAGCCGTTCGTCGGATGGATAGCGGCCATCAAGAAGCGATAGTCGATGAAGCGAACACGATGTTAATGCTCGGCCGAGTTTCAGAAGCTGCAGAGTTGCGGAAGTCGCGGTGGCTGCGACCGCTGATGGTTTACGGAGGCAGCTCTTGGTTCACTGTTGCTCGGCGGTTGAGCGAAGCCAAACGCTTTGAATTGGCGCGAGAATACATCGAACCGGCATTCCTTCTGTCGGGCGTCGATGATTCTGAAAACCTCACCATGAAGCAGCCGATCTTCGTCGCAACCGCAGACGAGTTTACAAGGATCGCTGACGAACTGAAGGAAGTTGAATTGTCTGCGGATCTGCATCGTGCGATGTTCGGAGTTTTGTTAAGCGCTCAAAAAACGCGGAGCTATCCGGTGAGTGTCTATGCATCGCTTGGATCCAAGGAACGTACGCGGCGAGCGATCTTAGCGGCGCGCAGCGGTGATATGGCGGCGTTCGAACGGCATGCTACCGTGGCTGAAGATCTGCAACCGCAAGGCATTGAATTGGTCGAAGACACCTTCCACGAACTGGTCGCTTCCGGCAATCAAGCTACCGCTGAAAAGTGGTTTGCCAGGTACGAACAACGGCTACTAGCTCATCTTGAGCAATGGCCTACCGATGCAACGTCCCATAATAACTTGGCGTGGATGTACGCTCGCTGCAATTTGAAACTCGAAGAAGCGCTCGAGCACTCGCAAACCGCCGTCGAGCTTTCTCCGCATTCGCCAGTGCTTCTCGATACGCTCGCCGAAGTTCAGTTTCGATTGAATCATCGCTCCGCTGCCATCCACAGCATGCAGCGCTGCATCCAACTCGATCCACGCGACCCACACTTCCGCCGCCAATTAGAACGTTTCCTGCAAGCGGCAGAGTAGCAATCGCAAGTCAAAATCAACTAACAACGATCAAATCTCGGCACCATTCCAGCGTGTGAAGGCTTCGAGCGCAAAGAACTCGGGCAATCCGATTTGGTTGTACTTTTCAGCGGTGCCTTTGTTGCGATCCTCGGCGCGTTGCCAGAACTCACGCGGATCGGAACCGGGAAACAGCGCTTCGTCCTTTTGACTCTCGTGCATAAAAATCGCTTCACGCTTCAGCGATATGTCGCTGGGACTCAGCGGTACCGCGATCTCGATTTCATGCAGCGCATACTCTTGCCAAGCTCCGCGATACAGCAGCACTTCAGGAATCGGTTGGCCGCTGTTGCGCATTTCGCTTAGTACTTGAAAAATCGCTTCCGCGCACACGCGGTGCGTCCCGTGAGGGTCCGCCAAGTCGCCAGCCACGTAGACTTGATCCGGTTTCACACGCTCCAGCAACTCGCGAATGATCGCCGTATCCTCAGTCCCCATCGGTCGCTTGGCGATCGTTCCCGTTCGATAAAATGGCAAGTCGAGAAAATGCAGATCCTCTTCGCGACAACCAACTTGAATGCCGCCCGCCCGCGCCTCACTCCAGCGAATCAGCGCTTTGATTTTCAGAATCGTCTCGTGGTCCGGTTGCCCAGGCTCTTTCGAGCACAGTCCCTCGCGTACTTGATGTTGAACTTCCAACGACTTTTGTTGGTCAATGCCGAACAGACGATTGAACTCAGTGACTAAGTCTGCGACGCGTCGCGCATCGTGATCGAACACTGCGATGTTGCCGCTTGTCATGTATGCCACGTGTACACGGTGACCATCTTCGACCAAGCGAATCAAAGTGCCGCCCATGCTGATAACATCGTCATCGGGGTGAGGGCTGAAGCACAACGCAACTTTCGATTCTTTGCCGGCGGGATGGTAAACGATTGTGTCTTGCATCAATCGAAACACTCGGTGCGCAATCTTCTGTGCGGGGCCATGATGGCGCAGCAACTGATGTAAATCATGCTGACGAAAATCTTCGTCGTCCAACTTGAGAAGCGCCTTCCCGGTCTGCTCACACAACCACAGCACCGCGCGCTTGATCAGCGCCTCGTCCCACTCAACTTTGTCGAGCATCCACGGCATACTAACGCCGGTCAGCGATCCGGCAGCCGGGAAATCGAGCAGCGCCCGCGCGTCGGCGTGTTCTTGCAGATACGAGGCTGGCACTCGGTCAGTGATTGTTCCTTCTAGTGTCTCGCGCACGATTGAGCATTTGTGTTCGCCAAGCGCCAACAGCAACACGTGGCGAGCGGCCAGGATCGGCGACAGACCAACCGTCAAACCTTGCAGCGGTACGTTCGCTTCGCCGAAAAAGTCGCTGGAAGCCGACTGACGAGTGATCGGATCGAGCGTGCACAGACGCGTGCGACTCTTTCTCACTGAAAACGGTTCATTGAAACCGATGTGACCGTTGCGTCCGATCCCCAGCAGAACCAGATCGAATCCGCCCGCGCTTTGAATCGCTTCGTCATAGCGACGGCAATGCAGTTCGACATCGTTTGCCGGAACGAGGCTATCGAGCACATGAATGTTGTCGCTGGGAATGTTGACTTGGTTTAAAAAATGTTCGCGCAACCAGCGCCCGTGACTTTGTGGATTGTCCGGTGAAAGTCCATAGTATTCGTCAAGCGAAAATACGACGACGTGCGAAAAATCGAGTCCCTGCTCGCGATGCAGACGAATCAGTTCTCGGTAGGTTCCAACGGGCGTGCTGCCAGTCGGCAATCCCAGCACGGTGGTCTGGCCAAGTTCTGATCGTTCGCGAATCAAACGAGCTATCATGTGGGCGGCATGGCGCGCTAGATCTTTTCCAGTCTGAAACACAAACGATGGCAAGTGGGTGCCGGGAATCGGACGCGCGCGGCCGGTCGAGTTTGAATTCACGTTGAGATTGGCTTCCAGTGTTGGCAAAATGGGACTCGCAATGCGTACCGTAGGAAAGATGCGTACCGAATGGACTCGAATGGTCGCACAATTATAAACTGTGCTCATGAGGTTGCGAAATTGCAATTTGCGGCCGCAAGTATGGCGTCCATCTGACGCGCAGCCACAAACAAGTGAACTGGCAAGCCGAACTGGCCAAACGCAACGCGCCAAACGCAACTTGCGAGTGAGAATTTCAGATACGCAGTTAGTTAGAGGGCCCGATCAGCCCTGTCACAGCTAATCGACTCGGTTTATTATATCGCCACGCAGCCCTTGCTACGGCTGTTCCGCCAGCGAACTTGTTCATCGAAAGAGTAGGAAACAATGTCTTCAAATTCCCCCAAAAAGTGGCTTAATCTCGAAGAACATTTCTATGCTCAAATGGAACAACAGCTCCTGGAGAAACTTCGCCAAGAACAAACGGACACCCAAAACGCTGCAGCGATCATGAAGGTCACTGGCATCGCGGACGAAGGTTTGGCAAAGGAACTTGCCGCAGTTGGAATCACCATCGAAACATTGACGGCCTTCCGATTGGTTCCGATGGTCATGGTCGCTTGGGCGGACGATCGCGTTGAAGAGAGCGAACGCGACGCAATTCTTTTGGCTGCGGAGAAGACCGGCATCAGCCCAGTTGAGCCAGCGATGGCAATGCTCAAAGCCTGGACTCGCAAGCGTCCTAGCGGCGAGCTGTTCGAAGCTTGGAAGCACTACTGCCAATCGCTCGCCGCATCTTTGAACGGACCCCAGCGCGAAGTGCTCCGCAAAGAACTGCTGGGTCAAGTAACCGAAGTCGCTCGCGCAGCAGGTGGTGTGCTCGGATTCGGCAGCATTAGCGCGAATGAGAAAGCCATCATCGACTGCGTGAATGAACACTTGGCGTGAGGGTTGTCGACGAGTAAGTGGTGGCGACTGCCCGTCGCCAGTCGGAGACGGCTCTGTCACTGTGGCGCAGGTACAAACAACAGCAAGCCGGCCGATTGCAGTGCGGCTTGCTCGGTAATCATCGTCGACCAGCTTTCTGATTCACCAACCGGATTTCTGCGGTGCGCTGCAACTGCCCAGGCGCGTCCCGATAGCGAACTGTGCGTGGTCAAGTCTTCGATGCGAATCGCGATTTCAGCGGTCCAGCGACCAGCGACGGGCGCACTCGGCACCGCCACCGCGTACTTCGGGTTGTAACTTGGCAATTCACAACAGCGGTCAAACGTTTCGCCAGTTGCAGACACTCCCAACTCGATCGCTGAAGAATAATCGCGATCCGTATCGAGCGTGAAATGCAGATGATCCGTCGAGCTTAGGTTGTTATCGTACTTACGCAACTTCGGCGGAGGTCCCTGCGTGAAGCTCGCAGCCTGCGGCGCATCGATTCCGATATACAAGTAACGATCATCGTAAGACCAAAAAACTCGCGCAGTTTCGCTTTGTGGCTGGCCGGACGGATTCGAAAGTTGCGAAACGTCGGCTACGCTCTCCGGTGCAAGCCTTTGTTTTGCACCAGCGACCAACTGCATAGGCGGACAAGTTGACCACATCGATTCGTCGAGCACTCCGTCGAGACGCGGACGTTCCTTGGTAGCCACTGCGAAGGCAATCCAGCGGAGTTGTTCGGGCCGTCCATGTGCAAGCAACAATTCTTGGCGAGCGACTTGGGGCCAACCAGCCAACGCACTGTGCTGCATAATTGACTCAAAGGTCGAAGTCGTCACCGGTGCAGTCCGAATCGCTTCCGATCGCGCTCGCTGCATCGACTCGCGCAGCAACTCCAACTCAGGCAGTTTCACCAACAGAGGATCCGCTTTGTAGCAATTGTCGAGCGCTACGAAAAACGCTTCATCGAGCTTTTCGTCACGGGCGTTCTTCGGCAGTAATCCTGCCGCTTCATTCGTCCGCAACTCGTTGCCCGGCGTGCTGACAAACGACGCCGACACAACTTGGGAACCATCTGGATTGGTCGCCGCGTTGTTAACGGCCCCGTTGTTCCGCGCTGATTCAAAAGGACTGGCCGCAGTCGGCGTTGCAACCGCGCTAGCAACACTTGTATACGCCAACCCTCCCAGCCCGAGATTGCTTGCGCTCTCGTTCTCGACCGCCCGCTTCCAGGCTCGCATCTCATCGCTACTTAACATCTGCAGCAACATCAGTCGCGCGCTACTAGCCGCATCGCTCTCGGATTGCAATTGAAGTAAGCGCTCCAACGCTATTTGTCGACGCTGCCACTGATTCGGTGCTGCACAGCCGTTTGCGATGCGCAGCAAAGAGGGAGCGAGTTCGCGCGGCGGCAATGCACGAGCGACGAAATCGAGTTGCTGTTGCCACTCAGTAATCGGCGTTTGAGGAGGCAACGTTACGAGATTATCGAGCGATGCCATGCGATGCACTCGTCCCATGATCAGTTGGTAGTTGCCCAGCGATCTCGCCGTGACTTGCCGACGTGAAGCCGGGTTTATAGCTACACCACCAAACAACGACGCGGTGCTCGCCAGCGTATGTTGCTCTTGTTGAACTGTGCGCATCGAAATGGCTTCGGCGTTTGCATTGAAGCCAGCACCGGTCGGCATTAGCACATCCCAGATGGAAAGTCCCGGTTCGCGCAGCAATCGATTCGGATGTTCCGAGTATTGACCGGAGCGCGTTTCAGTTACTGTTGCCAACTTTGTGACTTGCCATGCGGGCAACTGCAATTCAGCGGAAACACTCTGCGGTAAACTCGTCTTCGCCTTTTGAATCGCATTGGTAATAGCGACCAACGTTGCGCGGTTTGCTGGTGCGACGCGTCCATCGCCGATCTCGTTTGAAAGCACCACGTCTGGACGCCAGCACTGCAGTTCGACGGCTAAGCGTTCGGTGAGCCCAACGAGGTCGACTGGAACGGTCGGCGCAGGTCTACTTTGCAACCACGCTCGATGCTCGACCAAACCCAACTGTGGCGCGATCGATTCATTGAAGACCCACTTCTCCACTCGATAATCAGCACTCTGTTCCGGACTATCCACGAACAGTGACACAGAACCCGATGCAACCGAATCGTCCCAACTGGCGGCGATCAGCGAAGGCCACGGTACTTGCGCATCGGTGGCGGTTACGGTCAGCAGACCGAGACGCGATGCGGTGCGCTTTTGCGGATACCAACTGCGTCCACCATCGCGCGTCGCCAGAATCAAGCCCAGCGGACCGACCGACCAACCTCGTAACGAATCCGCAAAAGCAACGGAACGCAAAGGTAACGTTTGCTCAGTTGAAAGCAGTTGCCACGTTATGCCTTGATCCGCTGAATGCAGGACGATCGAGCCGGGTGAGCCGACGATCCAGATTTCGTTCTCGATTTGAAATGCAGATTTCCAAACACAAGTCTTCTGCGCTTCTGCAGAGAGCGGCAACTTGATGCGATTCCATGATTGTCCGTCTACGGTTCGCAGTAGTTGTCCGTCCGCGCCGCCGGCGATCCAGGTTGTTCCGACGCTTTCAACAAATGCGATCGGCTGATTGGGCTGGGTCGCGAATGAAGTCCGAGTTGGCCCCAGTTGACTGTTGAACGCATTACCAACTCGATCCACTGCCAGAACACTGCCGCTTGGCTCTGCCCCCAGCGCCGAAACATGAACAATCGACGAAGGCATCGCTTGCCAAGACCGACCATCATCGAGACTGAAGAAAATTCCTGATCCCTGGCGTGGGCAATAATCGCCCCAAGCGATCAATTGATTCCCAACTATTCGCATACCAGTGAATCGCGGCAGGCCGTCGTTGGGTACAGCCGACCAGGTCTCGCCGCCGTCAACCGTTCGTAGAATGACACCACGACTCATCCGCGACAGTGCACCGGGTAAGCCGCCGACAGCGCACCCTTCAAGAGTGTTCTTGAAGGTTACAGCATAGAGGTTTGCGGTCGTGCCCGACTCTTGCTTCGCCCAGTTTCGACCTCCGTCCGCAGTAGCCCAGATCATGCCGCGATCGCCAACGGCCCAAACACGGTCCGGTGATGCAGCGAATACACTGTTCAGTGAAGCGTCATCGGCGGTCGCTGCGACGTAAGCATCAAAAGGTTGTTTTGCGTTAGCGCTGGCAGATAGGAACGCAACGATGTTGGTCGCAACGAAGACTGCGACGATTTGCGATTTAGTAGTGCGAGCGATATTGAGCATAGTAGTTCTTGTGCGAGCATCTGTTCCAGTAAGCTCATTTAACGACCCGAGCGCGGCAGTTTAGCTATATCTAAGCCTCGTCCGCCATAGCAGTTAAGGCCCGAAGCACGTTACGTTTCGCATCGAATGAAAGACGTCATTCCGCCAAAAATAACTGCATCAAATTGCGTGCAAGCTAAACTAGACCGAATATGCCCAACTCAATGCGACGCGCGCCCGTGGCAACCTTCGCAACAACTGGAATCATCCGCAAACCATGCCCAATCGATCGCAAATCGACGCTCCGCCGATCGCCCCGCCACCGGCGGCAAGCGTTGCTGGCGTCGGCGCGACTTCTGATGCTAGCGGTCATGCTGGTCGCATGGATGCTAGCGTTCCGATCGAATCAGCCGAATTTGCGGCGCCTCCGGTTAGCTTTGATGCGCTGAGCGAAATTGCTAACACCGAAACGACTGAGTTGCCGCGCAAGCATTCGCATCGCGCGCCAGCAGTCTTAATCAGTTTCATCGTCCACACGCTCGCTTTGTTGCTGCTCGCAATGGTGACTATCACGCAGCGAGTCGGAATTCCGAACGCGTTTGATTTTGAATCGGTGCTTACTGATGGCGATGCGGATATTGAGCCGCAAAGCGTTGAGATCCTGAACTCCGGCGGACCAGCTGCGCCGCCCGCGGATTTGATTTTGGACGCGCCCTCGGCTAGCCCCGCTTCGACGGAAGTGCTCAATCAAGCGATCGGCGAGTTGGCAAATGTCGATTCAACAGCCACGCGTAGCGAACCGATCGGAGCAAGCCTGACCAATCAGCTATCGCAAGCCATCGGTGATCTTTCGGTGGCAACGCTCGCAAGCACCGGAGTGGAAGGTCGTTCAGTTGAGAATCGCTCGTCGACCGCGCGTGCGCGCGGCGGGACTTTGGAAAGTGAACTTGCGGTGGAGCGAGCGTTGGATTGGCTGGCTGCACATCAATTGCCAAGCGGCGGATGGTCGCTTGTACACGACGGTGGCAAATGTGACGGGCGATGCAAGAACAACGGCTCGAACTCGCGTTATGAACCCGCTGCAACCGGACTAGCTCTGCTCGCGTTTCTGGGCGCTGGCTATACGCACGAATCCGGAAAACATCAGAAGACCGTAAACGATGGCGTCTACTACTTGCTTCAAATCATGCAAGAAGCCAACAACAGCGGCAGCTTCCTGCACCAGTCTGAGCGCGGTATGTACAACCACGGCATCGCTTCGTTCGCGCTCTGCGAAGCTTATCAACTGTCCCGTGACGAAGACCTCAAAGCCCCAGCTCAACTGGCCGTGAACTTTATCTTCTCGGCACAGAACTATGCGGGCGGTTGGGGTTATCTGCCGAAACAGCCCGGCGACTTGACGATTAGTGGTTGGCAGATGATGGCGATTAAGAGTGCGCACGCGGCGGGATTAGAAGTTCCGGCGTCGGTGATCATACGAATCGACAACTTTCTCGAAACGAAGCAAGTGCCGTCAGGCATCTTTTACGGATACGCAAAGCCCGCCGCAGATCCAACTTGCAGCGCTATCGGCATGCTGTTGCGATTGTTTCGGGGATGGTCGCACACGGATCCCCGCGCACTCGAATTGGCTCAGTTTCTGGTCAAACAAGGCAAGTCAAACAACGACGTGTATTACAACTACTACGCCACGCTGCTGCTGTTTCACCTGGGTGGACCAACTTGGGAAACCTGGAATCCACGCATTCGCGAGCACCTGATCAAGACTCAAAATCAATCGGGTCACGAAGCAGGCAGTTGGTACTTTGAAGATCAATACGCAAAAGAGGGCGGGCGTCTGTACACAACCGCCATGAGCGCCATGACGCTCGAAGTCTACTACCGCTTCGCACCGCTTTATCAACAAGCGGACCGGGCTTTCGAATTATAAGTTGCTGACCGCCAGATTTCGATCCGCAATATCGCGACGGGGTTCTTCAGGTTAAATTGACACTGCCTACGGAGTGCGAAGTCAACAAAACCGCGAACGAATAACTGGATGTGCGGATGTCTGAACCACCAATCTTGCCCAACGCCCATTCGCCCCAGAGCAACGCGCCGAATCCCTTTGCACCAACCGCCGCTGGAGTCGATCACAGTTCGTCAGTTGGGCGGATTGCGCTGAGCGCGGGTTTTTGGATCGCATTCACAGTTGTTATCTTAGCGAGTGTCGCTGCGGTCGTCCTTGGTTTCCCATTGGCGTGGTGTGGCATCGCAACAATTATTGCAGCAGCCGTGCGGGTCGTCTTGCTGCAACGCAGCTATCCCATTCTTCATCCGGATCGACGACGCCCACCATCATTCACACTGCTGTTCGTGTCATGGGGTCTCTGCACCATTTTTGCTTTAGTTGCGTGTATTACCTTCGTGGTCGTCTGCGTACCAACAACGATTGCGTTCGGAGCTGTTTCAGGCTCAGGATTCGTCGTCGTACTTTCTACCAGCGTCGTCGTTGCCTTCCTGTCTTTTTGCACGATGGTTTACCTCTCCCTCCGCTTGCCCGTTTAGTAGTCGCGATACAAGGTTTAAGAACATGGCAACTGTTGATCACTCGCCGCGCGTCAAGCATCGAGACTACACCTACCTTGGTCTAACGCAAAGTCTTTGTCCGCAATGCAAAATAGTGGTACCAGCGAAGATCATCGCGCGTGGGAAACGAGTCTATTTTCGAAAGCAGTGCCCGGAGCATGGCGTGCGCGAGGACTTTATCTGCAGCGACGTAGCTCGTTACGATCTAGTTGAAACCAGCCTCCCAGCCAAGCTACCGCAGCAAACGTCAGTCACACCGCAGCTTGGTTGCCCGCTCGATTGTGGCTTATGCAGCGAGCATGAACAGCACACCTGCATCGCGGTGCTGGAGATCACCGATGGTTGCAACTTGACTTGCCCGATGTGCTACGCCGGAAGCGCTCCCGGACGAGCTCACAAAACCATTGACGAGATTCGCAAGCAGATTGACACCATCGTCGCCGCGGAAGGTCATGTCGAAGTTGTTCAGCTCTCAGGTGGCGAACCGACTTTGCATCCGAATTTGCTGGAAGTCGTTGAGTACGCGCTATCGCAACCCATCGATTACATCATGATTAACACCAACGGAATTCGGTTGGCGCACGATCGCGAGTTAGTCGAAGCGTTATCAAAGCACCGCCAGCGGCTCGAAATCTATTTGCAGTTCGATGCAACTAACGACCTCGCGATGCAACAACTGCGCGGGCAACCGGGGTTGCTCGATATCAAACTGAAGGCACTCGCGAACATCGAACAAGCTGGTTTGAACGTGACACTGGTCGCAGCACTGCAAGGAGGTGTCAACGATTCTGCACCGGCCGACTTGGTTGCTTTTGCGGCCGAGCACAAGCATGTAACCGGACTGAGTTTCCAGCCTGCAACTTACAGCGGGCGGTACTTCTTACCAGAAGAACTTGAACAACGCATCACGTTCCCTGATGTCATTGACCGGATCGCCAGTGACTCGCGCAATCCGTTTTCCGCCGATGACTTTGTACCGCTTCCGTGCGCGCACCCGAATTGCCATTGGATCAGCTTAGCGGCGCGTGATTCAAACCGCTTTCTACCTTTAACTCAGTTCGTCGATGCTAAAGCTAACTTGGACCTGTTAGCGAACGGCATCAGTTTCACTCGCGAGAAAACAGAGCAGCTTGCGAGGCAACTGATCGCCCGAATGACGTGCGGCGAGGATGGCTGTTGCAGCCCGATTACAACCCCTCCAGCAAGTTCAAGTGGCTTGCCGCTCCTTTCATCATCACAGGGCAATGAGGATCGCGCGCTGGTTGAAAAGTTCCTTCAAGACGCTATCGCACAAGCGGTCGGCGCGCGGGACATATTGCGCATCACGATTACCTCGTTTCTAGATGCTTACAATTTCGACGTTCGTCGAGTCATGAAGTGCTGCACGCATCATGTCCTGCCTTCCGGTCACATCATCCCGTTTTGCGCTTATAACGTTCTCTACCGAGATGGCACCGTAAGCCTTCCCCGTCTTTCATAAATCTCGCAAGGTTGTCTCTGACGAATCCGTTAACAAATAGCACGAAGACTCTCCCTTGCTTTGAGATCCGCGTTCGCGAGGGATTTGCGATCGAACATGGTTTCTGCTTGTTCCGATCCGCGACCGCTACCTGCAGCTGTATAGCAAACAGCGAGTTTATGAACATGGATCAGCAGGATAAACAGGATACGAAATCCGAATCCTATCTATCCTGTCCATCGATGTCAGTTAAGTCTGTACCGTCAATCTAGCCAAGCACGGAGACCGCTGCCTGCTGCCGTGTCGCAATCGGATGGATTGTGAACATGGATGAACAGGATAAACAGGATACAAAATGCAAATCCTGTGTATCCTGTCCATCGATGTTAGCTGCGCGCGTCCTCTTAGAAGTGCAGTGCGTTGCATTCGCTTGAGCGATCAGCGAAAATTGTTGAACGAAAAACAGTCTGCACCCCAATACCTCTGCAAGTTTTATCGCAGCCCCAAGGAGACTTTCCAGCATGAGAACCAGCCTAGCGTTTGCAATCACGTTTCTAATCGCCAGCGGTTCATTAGTGGCCGCGGACAACGGCAAACTGATCTTTGAAGATAGCTTCGAGCGAAGTGAATCGCAGGAAAAGTCGGACGAGCCGGGTAACGGTTGGGGCACCAACAGCAAGAGCCGCGCGAAAGGCAACAAGCAAGTCGATCTGCGCGACGGAGCGATGTATATCTTTACGCATGCCGAAGCTGACCACGCAGCGTCGGTCACGCATCCCGCTGAATTCACGAACGGAACCGTGCGGATGCGGTTTAAGTTAGAGGACAAGCAAGACAGTCTCGGTTTGAACTTCGCTGACCTGAAGTGCGAAGAAGTGCATGCGGGGCATCTCTTTGCCGCTCGTATCAGTGTCAAAGATGTGTTGCTGCAAGATCTCAAGACTGGAAACATGCGGTTGGATATCCGTGAAACGCGACAAGCGAAAAAGCCGCTTACCGACGAACAACAAGCGGCACTGGAAGGTAAGAACAAGTCCACTCCGCATCGCTTGGAAGTTGGCAAGTGGTACGAAGTGGAAGCGACGATCAAAGGCGATCAACTTTCAGTCTCCATCGATGACAAACCGATCGCCATGCTCACATCGCCCGGCATCGCTCATCCAACTAAGCGGATGCTGCGACTGGCTGTACCTCGCAACGCAGTCGTCGATGATGTGAAGATCTGGCGAAACGAATAGGCACGCAAAGCCTTGCTGAATCGAACCTTGCTGAATTGAACTAGTCGCGTAATCGCAGACGAAGGGTGCAACGAATGAGGTTAACGAGTTGGATTGCGTTTCTACTTGTTTGTCAATTAGTGACAGTAGCAGAAGCCGCGCAGCCGAATATTCTGTTGCTCATGGGTGACGATCACGGCTGGGAAGAAACGGGCTACAACCAGCATCCGCATGTCAAAACACCGGTGCTCGACGAGATGGCTGCGACTGGTTTCCGTTTCGATCGGTTCTACGCGGCTCACCCAAGCTGTTCGCCGACGCGAGCGAGTTTCCTTACTGGTCGTCACCCAAATCGAATGGGAACCTTCGCTCCTGGTTGGTCGCTCAGGCCGGAGGAGATTACGATCGCGCACGTCCTGAACAAAGCCGGTTATCGCTGCGCGCATTTCGGCAAGTGGCACGTTGGCGCGGTGAAGAAGGAATCTCCGGTTAGTCCCGGCGCGATGGGGTTTCATCAGTGGCTTTCGCATGACAACTTCTTCGAGCTGAACCCATCTTTGTCGCGCAACGGCGAAGCTCCGGAAGTCATCCAAGGCGAAAGCTCTGAAGTCATTATTAACGAAGCGATGAAGTTCATCGACGAAGCCAAGCAAGCTAACACGCCGTTCTTCGCGGTCGTTTGGTTTGGATCGCCGCACGAACCCTACAGCGGCCTTCCCGCAGATTTGGCGATCTACGATGATCTGCCTGCGAAATATACAAAGCCTGTTCGATTGACGTCCAACGAAACCGGCGGTCCAACAACTCGCCCACAAGGTGAAGTCCTGCGTGAACGCTACGCTGAAATCACAGCGATGGATCGCGCGATCGGCAAGCTGCGCACGCATCTCGCCGCACAGCAACTGCGCGACAACACGATTCTCTTTTACTGCGGCGACAACGGTACATCCGCGGACGGAGCACTTCGGGCACCGCATCGCGGCGTGAAGAGCCAGATGTACGAAGGTGGTATCCTCGTGCCCGGCTTGATCGAATGGCCCGCTCGCATCTCGCACCCACGTGTCTCAGATGTCCGCGCGAGTACCAGCGATCTGTTGCCGACAATCTGTGCGATTACTGGCCAGCCGCTGCCGCACCGACAGCTGGACGGTGTCGATCTCTCAGCAGCTCTCGATGGCCACATGTCCGCGCGGCCGAATCCGCTGTACTTTTGGGAATACGATACGTCGCGTTTCGCAGGAAGTAAGCTTCAGCCTTACTTGGACCCCGCCCTGCAAACAGGAACAACTCCGTTAGTGAAGCTGATGGATGGCAAAGCGACTCGTAACTTTATCAACTGGCGCCATCCGCAAGTTACTGAAGCAGACTATCGTGGTCCGCGAGCTATCATCGACGGCAACTTGAAACTAGTGATACATGAGTCGAAGAATGATAACTTGCGCCGTGAGCTCTTCGACCTCAATGTTGATCCCGCTGAAGCCACGAATCTTGTCGATCAGCAGATGGAGCGTGCTGATCAGTTACAATCGAAACTTCGCGACTGGCAGCAATCCGTGCTCACAAGTCTAAGCGGTGCGGACTATTGAAAGTGAATAGCATCATGCAATCTCTCTTACTCACATTCATCGCCGTGTTAACGTTGCAAGTCGTCGCACTTTCTGCACAGGATGCTGAAACCCCAAACATCGTTTTCAATCCGGGGTTGGAGTTTCAAGATGAAGTGCGACCGGGCGCGATGATCATCGGCATGGATCGCACGCCGCAAGGACGCATCTGGGGATGTTGGACTGGTACAGGCGACAAGAAAGATGGCTATTTCATCTTAGCGACCAGCGACGATGGTGTGACTTGGTCAAAACCACGTTTGGTAGTTGGTGCACGCACTAAGCCGCAACAGCAACTAGCTGGTGCATTGGTTGGCAATCTGTGGAGCGATCCGAAAGGTCGACTGTGGCTGTTCTTCGATCAGCAGCTTGGCGATCCACAAGGCCGAATCACCAATTGGTTCATACGCTGCGACGAGCCCGATGCCGCTGATCCGAAATGGTCGCAACCAGTGCGTTTTGCAGAAGGTTGCACCTTGAACAAGCCCACGGTGCTCAACAACGGAGACTGGCTCTTACCTGTTTCCGATTGGCACAAGAAGACCGCGCGTGTGTTTGCTTCTACGGACGAAGGGGCAACGTGGAACGAGCGTGGTAGTTTGCAGTTTCCCGAGTGGGAGTTCGACGAACACATGATGGTCGAACTGAAGGATGGCCGCTTGTGGATGCTCGCGCGCACGAAGGGCCAGCCTCACGAGAGTTTCTCTAGTGATAGCGGCAAGAGTTGGACTGAGCCGCGACACGCTGCGACAGTGCAAAATATAAACGCTCGGTTCTTTCTCCGTCGACTGAAGTCCGGCCGCATTCTGCTGGTGAAGAATGGCGCGCCGACGGAACGACTAAAGCGACGATCGCACATGAGCGCGTGGTTGTCAGACGATGAAGGCCAAACTTGGAAAGGGGGACTGCTGCTCGATGAACGAAGTGCAGTCTCTTATCCAGATGGCTTTGAGTCGACTGATGGTGTGATCCATATTCTTTACGACTGGAACCGACACACGGACGCTGAGATTCTGATGGCCAAGTTCCGCGAAGAGGATGTGCTCGCGGGGAAAGTCGTATCAGCGGATGCGAAACTGCTGATGCTCGTAAATAAAGCGAGACTACCCGAGAATGTTCGACCAAGCACCAAGTGGACGGCTCAAGCGGCGGCAGATGCAAAGCAAGATCGGACTACGATCCCTTACGACGGTGTGTCTCCGAATAAGATGGTTTGCGATACAACACTCCGCTTGATGCCAGATGGTTCGTGGATCATATCGTTGCTGGCAGGAGACGACTTCGAGCCGTCGCCGAAGAACTACATTGCAACTACTCGCAGTACGGACGAGGGCAAAACTTGGTCTGCTTTGTCGCCAGTGGAAACTACTTTTCCTCGCAGTGGTGTAACTAGTGGTCAAGGTGCAACGGAGTTAATGACGCTCGGATCGAGAACGACGATGTTCTTCAGCACGCATTCGCAAACGTGGGGCCGCGATTGGCAGTCATGGCAAATGCATAGCAATGACAGCGGACATTCTTGGAGCAAGCCTGAACCAATGCCGGGTAGGTTAGCCAAGTCGACGTTTATCCGCGGGCACATCGTAACCAGTAAGGGACACATATTGATCCCGTTTCAACATTACATCGGTCCACCAGCAGGGACTCAAGCTCCTGCACCTGAGGAAAAACCATGGCATAAGACGTTGGCGCACTTCGTCAGCAATCCGCGAAACGGTGTACTTATCAGCCGCGATGGCGGCGCGACCTTTACTGAACATGGCGACATCCGCATCACCGCTGACGACCGCTATCACGGCTGGGCCGAAAACAGTCTCGTTGAGTTTGCTGATGGGCGCATCGCGATGATCATTCGAGCGGATCGATTAGGCGGAGTGCTTTACTATGCCGAGTCCAATGACGGCGGTCAGACTTGGCCAGCCTTCGCAAACAAGACTACGATCCCGAATCCAGGATCGAAGGCAACACTTTACGGCCTAGGAGGTAACGTGGTGGCAATGCTTCACAATCCTAATCCAAAACATCGCAGCCCCATGGCGCTCTGGGTCAGCTTTGATGGAATGAAGAGTTGGCCTTACCAACGCGTATTGCAAGCCGAATCGTGCGACGGTCCGAAAGGTCGCATGAACTATCCCGATGGTTTCGTAAGTGCCGACAAGCAATGGCTTCATTTCGCGTTCGACGACAATCGCCATCGTTGCGTACAGTACAGCGCTAAACTACCGCCACACTAATCAGATTCGTGTCCATCGCGGTCGCGATCAAACCGTCTCGTCTAACGGCGGTTAAACGCGGCGATTCGTTGCACTTCGCTCAGTATCGTTTAACCGCGTGGGCAACGCCCCGCGTTCAGAGCGCTCTCTAAGCCAAAATTGAACCATCGTATACGGCACCAAACCGAAAACCATACAGTGCACAGCCGGCGAGTTCGACCAGCGCATCTGAGCGAGTGTTGCCGGTGAAGCGAAATAGCCAGTCGCATAATAAGTAATCGGAACCGCAAACGCCGCGGCAAAGCAAAAGAACATGAGCCCATTGAACGCGCTCATCGATCCGCGCCGCGACCAAAGCAACGCTGCCAGTGCTACCAACATCACCGCGCTCGTTAGTGGAATAGCAGCCACCATGCGTTCGCCGTTGACAATCATGAACGCAGCGATCACCAGCATCCAAGCAATCGCGCCCACCACACTGCCCCACCAACCCCAAGCATTCCACTGAAACGCGGATTGCGGCTCAGCACCAGCCGACGCATTCATTTCCGCATGCATAGCTTGCTCCCTACGGCACTTCGGATTCGTGACTACGTGCCACGCCGTACCTATCCTATCGCGCACGGCGTCGAGTTGCGAATCCGTCGTCGGCTATTTTTCGGATCGCCGCAGGCCCGGCTTCACCGTTGTGGCCGGGTCATTCTTATCCGTTCTCCAAATCGGATGATTAAAATGCAGCACAAAATCCGCATTGTATGAAGCTACCGCCTCCGTAAACTCGATGCGTCCGATCTTCCGCCAGTTGCTGAACGAGCGTCGTTGGACCAACATGCCGCGCTGCGTTCCTTCATCGGTGACTTCGATGATAAATGTCAGCTTCCTTCCGGTTGCTGCCGAGCTTCCGCGATCGTAAAGCTGCGCCAGAATTTCATCGCGAAAGTCGAGTTGCTGACCCGCAATTCGAGGCTGCTCTTCACTAACACTTAACCGCATAAACTCCGGTGCACGCGTTTGCTCAGAATCCGGCTTACCCAACTCGGCGATCGTGTGCAATTGACGTATCGCTGGCTCACGATTCAGCAGCTTGAAGACTAATCCCGAAATCAACAGGATTGGAAAACCCCATCCACGTCGCAAGGGTGTCACGTCAGGCGCGTTCAGCAACTGGGCGTCGTTGATGTAGTCGTCGAAGTCGCCACCCAAGTCTTGCTGAGTTATGAAGTCACCCGTCTCAAGCGGTTGCACGTGATGCTCATCGACAGTTGGATACAGTTTGCCTACCAAAGACAGCGATCGCGTAAACCCTCGACGCGTCTCAGTACAACACGTCGAGTACCGCCCTACGACTAACGCTTCCGTTCCGTTACGGAAGTGACCGGTGTACGGACTGTCACTTTCGATAATCCACTTGCCGAACAGACAGATTCCGTTCGGATGCAATAGTCGTCGATAACCTAAGCGATCCTTCCCCCAGCGAAGCGCCGCATGCGACTCAACAGCTCGTGCCGCAGCATGCTTGAAAAACCACGGCATCGCACCAGGAAGAATGCCTCGCAAAATACGGCCCAAAGTCACCTCGTATGTTGGCAGCGGCGGCTCCCCCTCCTCGCCCCAATTCAAGTAATAGGCGTTTTGGAACATCGCGGCTTTCACTTCCGCGTAGCGTGATCGCGACTGCAAATCATCGCTACTGAATCCCTGATCGCCGAAATGTTTGGAGTCGAATCGCATTACAAGTATCGCTTCCTGCGCATGTGAACTCGATGGTAAAGGACTGCGAACGCCCAGTGCGTGAACACGAAGAACGAAACCGTGAAGAGTGCAATCGCTACAAGCTTCACTACATTTGCAGTCGCAAGTCGACGCGGCGGCGGTTGCGGGCGGTTGGGCAACGGAGCCAGCAGATAGGGAAAACTCGCATTGAAGACGCCCGGTACACCTGGATTGGCACTTCGGTCATTTGTGGGCTGGCGCGGCCAACCGCCCATTGGATCTTGATACGAAAGTTCATACAGCAGCGTATCGCCATGCTGCGCCAAAATCGCGGCCACGTCGTCAGTCAGCAACCGTCCGTTTGGAAAACCAACTTGAAAGCGTGTGCTGTAACACATGACATCGGGCACAAAGTCCCATTCGCGATAAGCATAGTAAGATCCCAAGTTAACGCGCAGCGCGATGTCGCGCATCAAACTCGGATGATCGCGTTCGTTAAGCAACGTCCTAACATGTTTGCTTGGATGCAGTTCGTTCAGCAGCTCGAAGCGCGGATTCTGAGTTCTAAGTGAGCGTCCCACGTGATCGATCGGCGACCTTCCTTTCTTCGATGTCGCCCAGATCAGCAAATCTTGCTTGTCTTTCGGAAACAAGTCCATCGGAACTCGCATGGCGAAGGCGACAACGTTTGTCCCGTAAAACGCTGGGAAAATGAACGGATCATCAAACACACCAGCGACTGAACGAATACGAGCGTCAGTGCGCCAGGCGGACGCAGCAGTTCCTTTGAAGACCAACGGACCGCGCAGCGAAACGTCATCGTTCAGATGGAATTCAATCGTAATGTCTTCGCGAATAGTTGCGGGCTTATCGATCTTTCCGCCGTAGCGCGCGAAAGCCTCGACCACTCCCAACGTCGCATCGTCTCCATGATGCGTATGCTGATGCGGCTGAGAGTTCATGTACTTCTTCGGATTCTTCTCCGACTTTAGATCCGCTTCCGTCGGAAACGTAACAGCACTATCGAGGTCGATATGGATCGAGTACGTGTATGGCTCTAATCGCAACATCGTCGCGTCCGTTAACTGACGGCGCATGCACATGATGAAGACGAGCGAATCAATTTGGTTCTTTTCTTCGTCGGTCAGCGGCTTGCGAACGATATCGACCAGCGTGTCGTGAAGCGGCAGTTTTGCGTCGCGAGTAAACGGATACGCGGGAGTCTCATCAGCTAGTATTGGGAAACAGAACAGATCCGTTATCGCTCCCTCTTGCCGTTGTCGATTCAGCAGATCCATCGGGTCCGCGTGGTCGGAAGCGAACGCTACGCTGGCGACGAGCAACACAGCGCAAATCAACGCACTGCGCAACAGGCGCACTTTGCAACTCATGCCGCACCACCCTTGCTAAGCGGCAGCTCAACGCGCCAGAACCAATCGCTTAAGAAAATATTGCTCGAGTAGTGCTCTCCCAGCTTTCGGTAGCTCTCCCACTGCGCCTCGTCAAAGAACTGGTCGCTCGTCGATTCATGTGGGAACTCTGGATGCGACTTTCGGTAATGATGCACATCCACCGGCTCGTCGCCTGTCGCTGTCGCTTTCATGAACAGCAGCAACGATCGCGGGCGAAGCGGTTGATCCGCGTAGTGCACCCAAAACAACGCCGCGTGCTTACCTGAATTCCCGCCGTTCTCCTTGCTGGGCCGCAATTCTTGCAACGAACCCAGCCGTCGCAACGACTCCGTTGGAATCGTGCCCTTCAGCGACTCTAATTCTTCCGCAGTTAGCGGTTCAATGCGCGCGTTGAAGTCGATTCGCACTTTGCGAACCAACTCGGCGAAGTCGCTGAACTCGTAATTCGGATCCGCACCACCATCGCACACAATAATGCGAGGCACCTGCCGTCGGATCAGTTCATAGCACGCTAAGTTCTCGAAGAAGCCTCCATCGGAAACGTGCCAGAACCTTTGCCAAGGTCCTGGATAACGAGCGATCCATTCGAAGATCAATAAGCACTGAGTCGCAAAGCAGCGCGGTATTAGATAGAGAACTCGACGCGTGAACGAAATATCTGGAAACCCAGTTCGCGCAGCTTCAGAAATACCACAGTCCCACCAATATCCGGTCCGCAGATTCACCATGCCCATCAGCAAAGCCGCGCCTAAGTTCGTGGTCCGCCCGCGGCCAGGATCGATCGCTGCGCCGGAAATACCGATCCATTGTCGCAGCGAAAGCATCTCAGCGCGATCCGCATCGCGTTTCAGTTCGTCGACCAATGGATGATCGCACCCCGCCGCAGTTCCAATCGCATGCAGGCCCGATGGAATCTTGCGTTTGTCGCTAGCTCCCGCTTCAGAAGCATCTGTCCAAACGCTATGCCACTTTTCACCAATCGAAACTCCCAGCGAGCTGACCGCCATACTGACGCCCTGTCGATCGCGCTTTCGCAATCGCGATCCGGAATCGAGTGTCTGGTTGATGGTCACGTTGATAAAGTGCAACGGACCAGTCGCTTTGTAAGGTTGGTAATCCTTGATCGTCGCCACGTCATCGCCTGGAATGACTTCAGTCACGTTGACGCCTTCGGGACGATGGCGAGCTGGGTTGGATGCGCCGAGGTACGCGCGAGCTAGTCGAGCCGAGTAGGTCTGCGATAGCGAAGATCGATTGACGAATGACAAAGCGTCGGGGAAAGCGAACGCGATGGTAAACACGCAAGCTAGTCCTGTGATCGCCAGTCCCACGGCAACGGCATTTCCACCTTGATAAGCTGCATGCGCGGCAAAGCTGTATGCGACCAGCGGCAAGGTAAAAAGCACGATGGCGAGCACTCCAGCCAACATGTCGCGACGCAGAATGCGGGCCAGCGTCGAAGCGCCTGAGGCTTGCTGGTCTTGAAACAAACCAGCTAACCAACGCGCGAGCGGAGTGACCGCAATGATGGCTGCACCGAGCCCCGCGAACGCCTGCGCGTAAGAGACGTTGCCTTCAATCTTCCATTGATGCAGACCATGAGCAAACGTATCAACCAACGCGAATGCTAACGCAGCACCGGCTAGCGCGAATGCCAGTCCCAAGTCGTAGGTGAGATAGTTGCGAGTGCGCAACCGCTGCGATTCGACTCCGCCGGTTCCCACCGCAGCTTCGCGTATGCGCCCGCGCCACCAAGCCAACTCGACTTGAATGAAAGAACTGAGCATCGCGAGCCCCAGCACTACCAAATCGAGCTTCAATCCATCTTTAATGCCTAACCATAGCAACAGACCCGAAGCGAGGAAAAGCAGAAACAGCGGAATTGCTTTGAACGATTCGTGTTTGTCCTGCGAAACAATCCAGTATCCTAAAATCCGTGGCAGGGCAAGAAACAGCAGCAGAAACTCAACCAAAATAAACCACGGACTAAACCAGGCTCCCAACCACGAATGAATCAAATGCCCAATCGGCAAGTTCTCCATGTGAATGATCAGCCGCGTACCCGCTAGAACTTTGTCAAACAGTCCATATCGAATCGCATTCGCAATCGCGAACACAGCGAAGATCGCTAAACCAACCACTAAATGCACACTGATTAAGTTACGAACGAAGATCGCAAAATTCAGTCGACCGTCACCGCGTCCGCTGGGAGCGATATAGTTTCCGTGGCTGCGTAGCCAACGAATCGCTGGCGACTGCGGGTCGATCAATGCATATTCGATTTGATCTGGAATCGAGGACCGCGTCTCTTCACTGTTCGCTGCAGCTCGAAAGCGATCGTAGAAACGACCGAGGAAGGAACCGATATAACCGCCACCTGAAACGGTCGAAAGAAAATCGACGCGACGCAGCAAGTGACGACGCGCTAACGTTTGCAGCACACCTAACGACAACGTAGCGCTGCGAATCCCGCCTCCAGATAACGCCAACCCAGTTACATCGTCACTCCATCGACCATCGCTGGTCAACGGCGGCTTGAACTCTTTGCGATCCGCTTCAGCAATCAGCGGCACACTCGAATTCTGCTGAGCCGACGGTGGCGCGTTCTCTTGTTCCCGCTTGAGTACAGCATCGCTTTCCATGTCCGATTCAGTTGTCGCCACTGCTAATTCTGATGCAACTGCTGATGCAACTACTGCTACTGTTGGTGAGGCCGCGGGTGTTTGCATTTCAGGAACTGCGACGAAGAACTTCCCTGTTCGTCGCTCAGCGATCACTTGTGCTTCCAACTCACGCAACTTGGCGGGATACTCCGGCGAGTTCTTACCCGCGACACTAGCCGCGTCTTCTAAGATTACATCAGCCGCTTTCTCGCTAGCCATATAGATGTTGGCGACGATGAAGTAACCAGGGATCTTCGGGAAGATCGACGCATCGACGACTCGCAAGTTCTTAACTCCGCGAACTTGAAAGCGACTGTTCAGCACCGCATTCGGGTCATTGTCCGGTCCCATCTGACACGTGCCGCAAGCGTGATGCCCCCACGCATCGCGTCGTATCCATTCGCGCGCGGCGGATTCGCTCTTGTAGTCGTCACCCGGATGAACCTCTGACGTGACAACTTTTCGCGCGGACCGCGCGATATTGCGAACAAATTTAACGCCATCCAGCAGCGCAGTCACATCCTCATGCGTAGCTGTTGAATCAGACTTGGTTCCGGTCCCAAAATACTTAAAGTTGATCAGCGGTGTGTCACGTGGGTCAGTGCTTCGCAGTCGCACGCAACCAGAATTGTTCTTGGCGTGCGACTTTAAAATGATCCAAGTGAACAAGTTGTGTTGGGTGACTTTCGAGTAACCGACGCGATAGCCTTTGAAGTCGGACGGTACTCCAAAGATAAACAGATCCGGTTGCGGCAACTCAGGTCGGGACCGTTTGAAGATGCCCAAGATTGCGCCGTTGCTGGTGTACAACCCTGTTCCCTCTTCGCGCCATCGTCGGAGGTGTTTATCCGGTTGCTGCGGATCGGCAGGTACGTTGAATGTCGCCCCTTGCAGCAACTTGAAATCGTCTTTCATCTGGCTAACCACGGACACTTCGTAGCGGTCCTGAAGATTCTTCCCCACTCCAACCCGCTCAACAACGCACTCGATCGACTTACCGCCAACGTCTGCCAACTCTTTCGGATCACCCACGCCGGACAGCATCAGCAGCTGTGGCGTGTTGAAAGCTCCGCCACACAAGACAACTTCACCGCCCGGAACGACGAAAACGCTCTTCGTTTGACCATCGCTAACCTGCGGATCGATGTGTGCACGATACAGCTTTGCACCTTGCTGGTATTCAACTCCGATAGCGCGCGGCGTCTCTCCGCTGCGATCGAACAACACCTTCGTCACCAAGCAATCGGTCCAGATCGTCAACTTGTTGGGATACTCCGCTTGCGTCTTCATCAAGAACTCGCGCGGGCTGCTGCGTCGGCCCAACATCGCATACGGCTGCGCCCGATTCTGATGAACCGTAGTTGATCCTCCATGAACCGCTAGCGGAATCAGCACGACACCCTCGGGGCTGTTCGCTTGAGTTTCGACATGATTCGGGTCAAGCGACTGAGTGACTCGTCCTTTGAAGAAAGTTCGTACCAGCGACCAGGCGTTATCAAGTCCCGCTTTCTTCGACTCCCACAATGCCGCTGCGATCATTTTGACCAACTGCTTGTCGGCCAGCCCAATCGATAAATCAGTGAAGCTCGTATGCAACCAACCACTGAAACCGTGCTTTCCACCCGTTGAATCGGGACGATAGCCGACAACGAACCGCAGACTGTTCTTAACGTAGCGCCAAGTCTCTCGCACTGGTTCATCGCGCGAGTAGTTCGGCGCTGGCCAATAATCGTTGTGTTCCATCTGTTGAAAATAGTAGCGCATCCGTTCGCCGCTCCACGAAGGATCGCCCAGCGCGCTCGCCAAATCATCCCAATCAGAATCGGGACCCGCGATCGTAATCATTGCATTGTGAATCGTGCAGCCGCCGACTCCTGCCGCTCGCGGATAGAAAATCCCGCGGTGCGATGCGTCCTCTCCAGCTTCAATGTCCGGCTCATGCCACTTTGGATCTTCCGGAATTCCATCCGGCAAGCGACCGTTCTTTCGTTCGTAATGTTCAACAAAGAACCGCCAAGCCAGATCGGGATGTTCGCTCGAAGCACCATGCAGCAAAGGCACACGCGAGACTTCATTGCCGGGATCCAACGGACCTTTCTCCATGTGATTCGAACCGGCTTCCAGTACGAGCACACGTTTGCCAGCGATGGCCAAGCGCGCGGCTAAAGGTCCGCCGCCAGCTCCCGAACCAACGATGATGTAATCGAATTGCGGATCGCTCGACTCTGCTGCCGAAGTATCAGCCGCTTGGTTTTCTTTGTTCATAATCTTCGTTCAACTTTTGGCTTAAAGCGTCTTCAGCAACTCGATCAACGCATTCTTGTCAGCATCGGACATGTTCTCGAACCACGGAAAATAGTGACCGCGATCCATTACAAAATCCGGACACTTATTCACTTCCAACAACGCCGGTGCAACCTTGGTCTTCATCACTTGTTCCGTCGCTTCCGCATCCAAGTGCCGCGACTCGATCTCAGCTAAGCTCGCCGCGACCGTGCGGATCGACTTCAGTTGGTTGTTGATTCCCGCTTCGGAATTGAAGTTCGCCAGCAGATTAACGGGTGTGCCAGCCGGAATGGGGCCAAGCTTTACATCGCCCAGATGTCCACCGTTGAAGTAAACGATGGCTCCGAAGAAAAGTGCCGCTGCAACGAATAGGTAACTGACAAATCGCGACCATCCATGACTCAGCGGCAGCCACAATACAACTGCGATGACACCCAGCAACAGCGGCACCAACCACCACGGACTGTACGCGAGTAAGTACTGCGAACTCGTCAGAGCCGGGAACATCGCTGCTAGCAGAAACGCAATCAAACACACAACCGCAACTGCGACTGCACCGGCAGCAATCGATTGCCGCCGACCGCTGTTGTGCACCTGCAAAATAACCATCGCGCCGAACAACAAAATGATACTTGGCAACCACAACGGCTTGACCAGTTGCAACCATTTCAGCAACGCGTGTTCATACAGGCCTTGAATCCATGGAAGTCGGCGCGCAAAGTAAGGAACGCGATGGCCATCGATCGAAAGATAAGTCACCTGCGGCGTGCGCCAGATCAGCCCTTGATCGCGCTGCAATCGTTCAGCGGTTGCACCGTTATAACTGCTGCTCTCCAATCGTCGTGCGGGCCACAGCAGTTTACGAATCGCATCGTCGAACGCGTCCAAACGCCCATCAACGCTCGGGTCATTGTTGTACAGTCCGAGACTGTTGTTATGCAGCAACGGCGCTGTCGCCCAAATCGACATCAACGTCGGCACGCGATAGAATCCCGGCCCGCCGCCGCCTTCCGGCACTCCCTCCGCCACTTGATGCCGCGGCATGTAACTCTGCATCGCACCGTTCTCGCCAGCGTACGGATTGAAGTATGTAATCGCACCCGGCGAAGGCAACTTGCGATAGCTTTCCGACGCGAAATCCTCCCACATATGCTTGGACATTCCATTCGTCGCCATCGCTCGCGCCGAATTGGTACCGACGACCGTTACAGGAATGCGATAGTCGGTCGAGAGATAATTCTCAGTCCAGAACTTCGGCAGCTCGACGACACTCGACGCCCACTTGCGATAGTTCTCGTCCTCCAGCCACTGGCCAGGATTGTGCTCGCAGAACTCGCCCGTCACCGTGGCGGCGGATCGCACTTTGATGCGCTTTGCGATTAACTGCTCAAAAGCCTCGGGTGGCAATTCAGATTCTTTTGGTTTTGATCCGATCAGCGGCTGCATGCTTTCGGGTTGGATGCTCGAGTGACACACAATGCAGTTCTCTGCAAAGACTTGTCGACCGCGCGCCAGTTGGCCTACATCCACGCGACGACCTTTCTCGCGTTCACGTAACTTCGGCAGCTCGATCTTCAGCGCTTCGGCATCCAATTTCAATTGTGTTTCATTGATCGGCGCAAGCCGCTGCTCACCGCCGGGCGTCGATAGCAACGGCATCGTTGGAGTGACTTTCAAGAAGTAATCGCGCAGACCCGGCACACGTCGCTTGGTCGCGTTCCAGTACACCGAGTTCATATCGCAATCAGCGATGCGAAACGAATCTTGCGGAGTGAAACCAAGCACGGTTTGATGCAGTTGATTCCATTGCTCCCAATAAGTTCCGATGTTCAGATACACACGCGCGAGCGCGCCGACGGCTCCGATTGAGTCCGAACCGTCTAGCAAGATTCGCGGTACGTTGCGCGGGTTCTCGTTCGATTCCTGAACTGCGGCCAGCAATCCCATGCTCTCAAGTTCGCTGCGCAGCGGATCTTGAATCGCGTCTTTACCCGCTTCGCCCGGCGCCGCCTTGGGATCATTCCAAATCGATGCCAACTTAGCACTACTCGTCGATAGTTCCTCTTTCGGATTGAAGAATGAAACCAATGCGCGTTGCTTCAATCCAAACACTGCGTTCATCGTGTTCGGGTTGTTGATGTTGTCTGATGCGATCAATGAAGTATCGATCGTGCCACGCGGTTGGCTGTCGAGCAGATGGTAAACAAATTGATCCGGTGTTAGTTGCCCGCCCACTGTCGCTCGCATGCTCAGATACTGAGCTCCGATGTTGCCCGAGATGTTTTCCCACTGCGGGTAATTTGTATCTTTCGGTGGGCGCAGCGGATGATAGGAAGCGTGGCAAAACGCGCAGCTCATCCCAACTCGATAAGGTCGAATGAGCGTCGGATCGTTGTAGTAAGTCGGGTCATCGTAATAGCGTTTGGGATCCCACTTCGCCCGCGCCTGTTCATCAAAGTACGGATTCGGGAACAGACGCAGACCAACCACGCCGCTAGAGATTCCATATAAATCTGGCGGTGGAACAACTTTGTCGAGCGGATGTTCGTACTTTGCATTGCCCGCGCTTTCGTAACCGCCAGCCACAGTGCCGCCAGCCGCAGTGCCTCTAGCATAAGAACTCTGCGCATACGTTTGCTCGCCGAGGTAGTTAGACGGATACTCATAACCTCGCTGACCTTCGAACGTCATCGGATTGCCGACGAACAGATTTTCACCGTCGAACACACCGTACTGATTGCGGCGCTTCAGTCCGATTTGGGATTTATGTTGACCTTGTTCGATCCGTTCAAAAGTCTGATCGACAAAATGCTCTCGCCAATCTCGAACTGCGGGATCTTGAGGAACATCTAACCACAGCCCAAACTCAACTGGTTGATTGCCGCGATCCATTCCAGGTTCATTGATCAAACCAGCATCGCGGAAACGATCATTGCGTTTGCGCGAATCCAAGAGTTTCACCAAGTCGATGAAACCTAGACTGTCCGTTGCCAACCAATCCCAAAAACCTTCGTTGCCTGCACACCACACCATCCACGTGTTGCGTCCAATCGTCTCGCTCGGATTCAGCGCTGGACTAGCCACTGTCGCGGTGGGCCGATTTACAAATCCGTCTGGGTTGGGTTTCAGTAACGGATCAGGCAAACTCAAATCGGATGGAGAGCTGATTGCGTCCATGCCTGCGAAGAAATCGGGGGCAGAGTTTTGATAGGTGAAGTACTCCGCGGCCGCCTCGACGGAAACACCTTCCGCAATCGCTCGCTTCGCAGCTTCATCCGTCTCTGCAACTTTCATCTCATCGCCACAGCCCACACAAAGCGACAAGGTGGCCAACATCGCAAACATCGGCCGAAACGAAACGACTGACAAGCTGCGTGGTAACTTGATCAACATATTCAGAGCTCGCAAAGTAACAATCAACCAATCAATCGAATCGCCATGAACACTTGAGACTGCGCTATTGCATCATCTGCTTCAACGTGCGCGATGTCCGCTTGGGCAGCTTCATCGCTGGTAATCGCGTCGACTCAGTCGCAGCGCGAAAGCTTCGAATCGTCGCCGCACTCGCAACACTTCCAGCAACTTTTCCAACAACGTCCCCGGTCAACGAACCGCGGAACGCGCTATCGATCACTGCGTAGTACATCAGTTCATCCGCGACGATATTCAGTTTTTCATTCAGTTCGGATTCGTCGACATGAAGCATGGTTTGAAGCGACTCGCGCACGCGCTTCGGCTCAACTGTAGGCAGCAATTCTTCGAACCGTTCAAGCGGACTGGCCGTCCGCGGAGGTCCAACCGCCTTCAGCGATCGCATGCCGCCAGCCGCCACGGAGTTTGGCAGCGGTGCTTTGAGCAGTTTCTCGATGTTCAAAATGCCCGGTCCGAGATTGCCGGTGTCCCAACCAGTCGGACGATCAAACGCATGCGACAGCAGCAACTCTTTGAAAACCGGTGCCAGTCCACTCAACCCGTAAACGCGGATCAGTTCGTCGCGGCCGTGATGCGCTAACCACAAAGCGGCGGCACCTGCGGTGATGGCAGTTGCGTAGGAAGTTCCCGAACTGCGACCGATCGTAAAACCGTTGGTCTTGCTAAGTGCTCGCCACACCGATTCACCTGGAGCGGTAATGTCAACTGCGCTCCCCGACGCGCTGCTCGACCAAACTCGGTTCTGGCAATTCGAAGCCGCAACGGCTACCACTTCATCCAACTTCGCTGGATAAACCACGTAAGGCCAAACATTGCCCGCTGCTGCAACCACGATCACTCCGCGACTGATCGCATACTGCACCGCACGCGTCAAATAGCGAGCCCCCAGCGGTCCACCTAAGCTGATCGACAACACGTGATGACCATCGTCCGCTGCAAACCGAATCGCTTCCGCAAGCTTTCCAAATGAGAGCAACACCACATTCGTTGTGACTCGCAAAGGCACCAACCGAGCCTGCGGTGCTATGCCTGAAACGACGGCGCCGCTACCTTCGCCGCTCATGATCACACTGCCAGTGCTCGTTCCGTGGCCGCCGAATTTTCCTTTCAACGTATCGCGAGGGTCTGCATCGCCTTCTTCAAAATCTTTGCCGCGAGTCTTCAGGACGCGCGCGCCGTCCAGTTCCGGATGGTCGGTATAACCGGTGTCCGGATGACCGATAATGATGCCTTCGCCGCGCGCTTTACCGTTCGGCTTGGGCGTCAATTGCCAAGCTGCGATCGCTTTGCATTGTTGCAACGCCCAATCATGTCGAACCGTACAGGCTAATGCATCCGGATCGTCGTCAGAACCACCGGCTGAACTCGATCTAGTTGCAGCCGCGTCGTTTGGTGCTGCGAACGAGCGAATGGCAATATGTTCTTCGATCATTTCGTCCGGCGCGCCGGTGGGCAACGTCAGCGAAGGTTCGCAATCTTCTACCTCACGATGCGCTCGCAACTTGTATGCGAGCTCAAACGCTTCGGGCACCGTCGGGTTCTTTTCACTTCGTTTTCTTCGGACTGTAAAGTCACGTGAATCAGCCGCCATGGGTGCGACAACCCATTCGCCTTTCAGTTCGTCGCGAACGATTTTGCGAGCTTGCTTGAGCGCGACTTCTGTCGAGATGCCATCAAAGCCGACGCGCAGGATCAGCCCATCGGAACGCATCGACTTCGACAACTTCGTCGGCGTAGCTTGACGCGCGCTTGGCTTAAACTGCTTAACGTTGGAACGACGAGCTTGCATGGCAAATCAGCTCTTCTTTTTCTTAGTTGACTTCGTCTTTTTCTTCGTCGGTTTCTTTTTCACGCTCGCCGGTGAAGAACTCTTCTTCTTTGTCGCCTGCTTCGGCGAAGACTTGACTTTGGCGTTTGCAGTTGCGTTCTTCGGCTGGGCTGAAGTCGGTGGTTGCGTCGCCGCAGGTATCGACAACTGCAACTCGATCTGAATCAGCGTTCCTGCGTCTTGCGCCGCCCGATCTTCAACTCGAAACGTCCATGTGCCTTTGCAAGATTTGCCCGCGAAAGCCGACAAGGCGGGCGTCGTCGAGACGCTGTACTGACGATCGATACTTCGCGTTCGACCGCCGGTGCGATTGTGCAGCACGACGTTCGACAAGCCGCTGCCGGTGGGCGGTACCAGCGTGATCACCAAATCGCCGATGTAGGAGTGTTGAATGCGAAGTGACACGATCAAACTATCAACGACCGAATCATCGCCGACTTCCAGCACCTCTTCCGTGATACCTAGATCCGGAATCGGCGCGTTGACCAACTTTCGAAACACCGACAATCGACCGAGTTTTGACTTGGCGATCTTCACCGCTGCGCCCGCATCCAAGCGACCGTAACCGTAGAACGGACTGTGGCCTGTGCTCTTGTCATACTGGCCATTCTGCGGATCGATCTTGATACAAGCTCGCTTCAGCACGTCGCGAACATCAGCCGCGCTCAAACCGGGGTTGGCAGAGATGACCAGCGCTGCAACACCAGCCGCTCCTGGGCAAGAGCTCGATGTGCCACCAAAGCTGTTGGTGTAGTTGCCTTCGGTGTCGCCCAGTGCAATATCGCCAGGGTTGTAGCCTGCGGTGCCGCGACGATCCGTCGTCCAGATGCCCGGCGTCAAGGGATCAGGTTGCTGAAAATTCTGAAAGCCAAAATCGTTGCTCGGAAAACAGCACCATACCGCTTTGCCAAAGTCGCTGTAGACGCTGCGACGCGAAGTGTCGTTGCAAGCGGCGACAGCGATCACCATCGGCGAACTGGCGTAGCCATCGTTGTCGACGGATTCGCGACCATTGCCAGCGGCGAACAAGACCACGCAACCTTTGCCACCACGGCCTTGCGTCGTTGCATAAACGAGTGCATCGCGCGTGCTGGCAGGAAGCGGTTCGAAGTGATTGTGAGTTGGATCATTGCTGTCGAACCAGCGACCGTCGACCGGTCCCCAACTGCATGAAATGACATCAGCGCCGTGATCAGCCGCATGACGAAATGCGTCCGCTTCCGCCATTGATCCCAAACCAGATGCAAGCCGAATTGGGATCAGTTTGGCTTCAGGTGCAACACCTTCCGCTCCATCAACTCCAGCCGCGCAAGCCACGCCGGCGCAGGCGTTGCCATGTTCGTCCGTGCGACGCCTCGGTCGCGCATCATCGACTCGCAAAGTCACATCGCGCGGAGCGACAACTTTGCCCGGTCGCGCGAACTCGGGATGGTCAACATCGACGCCGTCATCGATCACTGCGATCGTCGCCAGCGAACCGCGAGTTATCGCATGCGCTTCATCGATGTTCACATGCGCACTGACTGAAACACCGTTGATGATCGAATCGCGCAGATGCCACTGCTGCGCAAAAACCTGCTTCGAAACGCGCGGCTGTATCAACTCGGGATGACAATAAATTACATCCGATCGATCCAGCAGTTGCTCAGCGATTTCAAACACGTGCTGGCCCGTACCTTCGGGTGCTTCCGCAAAGTAAGCGTTGGAAGCGAATTCGAGCGGACGTTTGACCATCAATCCCGCGTCGCGCAGAATCTGCTCGCATTCATCCGGATCCATCTCCGGTTTGAATCGAACGTAGATATTCTCGGTGTAGAGGATCGGCAAACCGGTCTTCGGTTGAACCAGCACATCGCCTGCGAACCGAACGTCCGGCGCGGCGCGCAAAGCCATCTTTCGGTCGCGAACCGAGCGGCGACCGGTGTCCACTCGATAGACTTCAACACCTGCGTCGGGAAACTCGGCAACCAAAGTCCCGTCATCCAATTCCGCAGCCGCTGGCATCAGCACCGGTCCGCGCGCCATAATCGACTGCTCACTATGAGTGCGAACAGCGATCAAATCGGGACTAATTTCCAGCTCAAAACTCGGCTCTTGGCGTGTTCCATAAAACACTCGTGGCATAGTCAACTCTCCGATGGGGCAAATCAGGTAGTCTCTGCTACTGACTAATCTTCGCCACTCGCTCCTTCGGTTACTACGGAACGAAATCGGAATGAATTTTCTTAGCCGGGTGCGCCAGCAACGAAGCTACCGCATGCCAAAAACAGGTGCGGCAGCGAATCGGAGAAAGAGGGAACGCCTGAATTAGCCTTAGAAATTAGCTTAGAATTGCGGTCGCGAAGGCTCGTTCCCGTTCACCAAGCCTCGCTGGCGATGATTCAAGGTCACCTGCCAAGCCGCGTTTGGCAACAGCCGCCGGCGCCACGACCGTTCCCATTGTCTCCCCATAGCTTTCCCAAGCGACGCTTAAAAACTCAGCGAAAATGAACAGGCCTTCCGCCTGCGCGGGGAAAGTGAGGATATCGCGTGGGTGATCAGTCTGTTAGAAACGACGCTTATGCTGCGACATCGCTGGGAACGGTCTCTTTGGTTTCGCGATGTCCCTGACGTCGGCTGCGCGGTGGGATGACGTCGCTAGCTAAACCGAACAGCTCCATCAGCTTGATCTCGTAATAGCTGATGTCGATCTCCCACCAGCGATGTTGCACAGTTGCTGCGGATGGATCCTCGTGATGGTTGTTGTGCCAGCCTTCGCCGACTGTCAGTATCGCGACCAACCAGTTGTTGCGACTGTCTTCGCCCGTTTCGTAATTGCGGTAACCGAACATGTGGCTGAGCGAATTGACGGACCAGGTGATGTGCCAAACGCAAATGATGCGGATGATCGCGCCCCAGACCACCATGCTTGCCCCCAACTGCGTCGCCGCTGCCATGTCGCCGCCCGTTACCAGGCTGATCAGGAAGCCGATCGCGAAGTAAACGGGAACTTGGCCTAAGATAAACGCGAACTGCAAATAGGGGTTCGTTTCAAGTCGCATGTAGAACGGATCACGCAACAGATCCTTCGCGAACTTCTCCAAGCCCGCGATGCTGTACGTCTGACGATTGATATACATCAGCCATCCCATGTGGGACCAAAGAAAGTTCACTCGTGGACTGTGAGGATCCGGGATTTCGTCGGAGTGAACGTGATGCATGCGATGAACGGAAACCCAGCGCGCTGGCGTGTCTTCCATGCAACAGATTCCAACGATCGCAATGATGTGCTCCATCCACTTGGGCGTTTTGAAGCTGCGATGCGTCAGCAAGCGGTGGTAACCGATCGTGATCCCTTGCCCGAACACGTGAATGCCGACGATGCAAAACGCCAGTCCCGTCCAACTGAAGAAATACGGATGCAGGGCTGCTAGTCCAAGCAGATGCACCAGCACGATAGTGATCGAATAAGTCCAATTCAACTTAAAGGGAATCACCGGCGGTGGGACAGGATTGCTCATAACGTGTCTATAACCTCATTCTGTATTGTCTAGCGACATCGAACGCACTTCGCTCGACACTATTTGCTTACGTCCACTCGACGTTCTCGCTGTTCATGACACTCTCCGCATGACTCTCTGCTCATGAATGCCGGTCGGATTGTCCCAGGATTTGGTAAATGAGGGAAGACGTTTTGCTTCGTCATTGGTCACACCGAGAAAATTCGCTGGCTTAGCTACTCTAATCGATCCCCAGTTATTCCGACGCCCGCACTCGGCTGGTTGGCATTTTTGCCACATGCGCCCATCGGCTCAGCACCTTCCAACAACTCAACCCTGAACACTCGCATCACTATTTGGCTAAAACACGACATTGACGTCCAGTTTGTGAAGCGGTATAGTGGACAGTCAAGTCCTGTTTGCCGTTCGCACCGCCGAACGGCTTAGAAAACCCACGGAGCCCGACATGGAACGTTTCAAATTTCTCAGTCTGTTAGCACTTTCCGCGTTCGGGGCAGCGTCCCTGATTGCAATCAACAATGGCTACACGGTCGCACAAACTAAGACCGCCGCCGTTAAGGATCCTGCGGAAAAAGATCCAGCCGTGGAACGGGCTCGCCGCGAAGTTCGGTTGCTGGATGACATCTACAAGACAAGTATCGTGTTGATCACCACACACTACGTCGACGACTCAGATTCGTTGCCTGCCGGCAGTGCCTTCAAAGCGCTTTTCGAAGCGGTCGCCAAGAAAGGTTGGCATGAAGTTCGTTTGCTTGATGCGACAAACGATCCTTACGAACCGGACAATGCGCCGAAGGACGGTTTCGAAAAGCGAGCGATCGAGAAGCTGCTCGCCGGACAAGCTTCTTATGACGAAGTAGTGACCGAGGACGGCAAGAAATATCTTCGCGCTGCCACAGCGATTCCAGTCGTCATGGAGAAATGCACTTTGTGTCACTCCAACTACAAAGACGTACCCGCTGGCAAAGCGATCGGCGCACTCGGCTATAAACTGCCCATTCTCGAATGAGCAACAAGTGGTGGCGACTTTCAGTCGCCAGTTCACAAAACATCGACTTCACAAAACGTCGACTATCTGTCGACGCCACGCAAAGTAGTTCAACAACTTCGTTGCCGCCGCGCAGTCCTGGCGGCAACCTACGAAGCCGTCGCCAATTCGACTTTGGGAAACACCTTCAGGAACTTGCTAAGCGGCCCCGCCCCCGCAGCGTTTTCCGACTGACCAAGCTTTTCAGATCCGTCGCTGGTTGGCTTCATTGCGTCGGTCGACTTCGGTGCAGCGACTTGTTTCGTGGGCTTGCCGATCAACTCTCCGCGTTGAATATTGATCTCCTTCGGCGCTTCGATACCAATTCGAATCGAACTGCCACGAGCGCGGACGATCGTGATAACAATGTCGTCGCCAATGTGCAAAGTCTCATTGTGTTTGCGAGTCAGAACAAGCATCGTGATCTCCTTAAATTCGTTTCCAAGCAATCCGTTTCCAGCCATCCGCTGATCGTGAGTGCTCTACAAAGCGAACGCTGTACCATTCACGAGTTTCTCGAGCGCGCGGCCAACGAGCTGTTCGATAGCTTGGGCAAGCAAACAGCGAGAAGTGGCACGAAGTAACGAAATTCCAGAGGTTTACGGCATGGTGCCTGGATTCCACTTGTTCCGCAAACGCTCTCGCATCGCTGGATTAGGTCACGTCACCGTGTACGAGCCGCGGGCGGTTGCTTACGTTCTTACAAAACGCTTCCAAAAACTACAAAATGTCGGCGAATTGCCAGCAAATTTGACGTCTTCGCTATCCCTGATCCATCTTTAAGTGCGCGCTAGTGCAATCAGAGCGACCGGATTAAAAGCGCCAAGCGCAAGAACGAACAACTAGGGTGCTTTGTTATCACTTAACGATGCCAGAGCGGCTCCACAATCTGAGCTACGTTTCAATTGGCTTCGACCCGCATGCATTCTTATCGCCCCAAGCGCGCATGCGAACTGTCGACCGAGGTCCCACGAAGGGACCTAGAAGCGATTCACTCCCTAAACCCAATTGGTGGCGAAATGACTGTAAATGCACTTGGCGTGGAAACGAATCCCACAGCCTCGCATTCCGGCCTCCGCGAAGTTGCTTGGCCGAGAATTTTGTTTGTCGACGACGATCCTAACATCGTCGCTGCGATGGAACGTAATTTTCGACCGTACAAAGTTCGACTGACCCGAGCTTACCACGGCATGCAAGGGATCATGTCTGCAGTGACTGAAAAGCCGAACGTAATCATCACTGACATTTCAATGCCTCTCGCCTCTGGCGACGAATTGATTGAGTGCTTAGCGACGAATCCGAACACGGCTAAAACTCCCATCATCGTTCTCACAGGTCGCAACGCAGTTACGCTGACCGCGCGGCTGAAACAATTGAATGTTGCCGCGGTTCTGCACAAGCCTTTGAATTTTGACAATCTGATCAAGGAACTCGAGCGTTTGGTGCGGATCGCTAAACAAACGTAAGAGCCGGTTTACTTGATAGCCATACAGTTAATGTAGGGCTTGGTTTCGCGTCCGCCTCGTCCATACGAAAGCGAGCTTATGAAGGGTGTTATTTTCACCGAGTTCCTCGAATTGGTAGAAACCGGCTTTGGAATGGAAACCGCGGATCAGGTGATTACGCGCGGTTGCCCCTTTCAAAGCTCAGGCTTCACCTCCGTCGGCTCGTACGATCATCGCGACTTGATTTCGATGGTCAACGAACTGAGCAAACTGTCGAGCACTCCTTCCGGACAACTCGTGCATACGTTCGGCAAGCATATGTTCGGCAAGTTTCTCGCGAACCATCCAGCCGCTTTTGAACGCGTGTCTTCGACCTTCGAACTGTTACTAAGCGTCGAAGAGGTCATTCATGTCGAAGTCAAGAAGCTGAATCCAGAAGCCGAGCTTCCATCGTTCAGCTTTCCAGAAGTCAACGAAGGCGAGATGCAAGTCGTCTACAAATCGACGCGCCCGTTCGCTGACCTCGCTCATGGTTTGATCGAAGCCAGCGTTGAGCACTTTGGTGAGGACATCGCTATCGCTCGCAAAGACCTCGAAGGCGAACCGGGAACGCATGCCCTTTTCACACTCAGCCTTCGCAGCAATCTAACCTCAGCAACTTAGCAACAGGTGGTACGTCAATCGCAATGGTTCCCAACGAAGTACTAGAGAGATTCGTTCAGCGTGAACGTTCGGCCCGCAAGGAAGCTGAACGACTGCTCGAGGAACGCAGTCGCCAGCTCTATCAGTCCAATGCGACTTTAACGCAAATGGCGGCCGCTCTCGAAGACGAAGTTCGACGAACACAAGCCATCGTTGAGACTGCCGCCGAAGGCATTATCACGTTCGATTCCAATGGCAACATCGAGTCGATCAACTGTGCGGCGCAGCAGATCTTTGGTTACGATTTCTACGTGGCGATTGGTAAGAATATCTGTGACCTCGTTCCATCCGCAAAATTCTGCGACTCAAGTGAAGGCTGTGCCATCAATCTGCTCGCCTTCAGTCAGAGTGAACACGGCGGCGAAATTCAAGGCATAAAGTCCGACGGCACTCCCATCCCGCTGGAAATTGTCGTCAGCGAGTTCACGCATGCTTACCGCACCTCGTTCACCGCGATGCTGCGCGATCTAACACGCCGCAAGCAACTGGAAACTCAGCTCGCTCACGCGCAGAAAATGGAGTCCGTCGGACAGCTCGCCGCTGGCATCGCGCACGAAATCAACACTCCGATTCAATACGTCGGCGATAACACACGGTTCCTTAAGAGTGCTTTCGATGGCATCGAGCAGATTTTGCAAGCGACCGACCAGTTGCTCAGTCGCTGCGCGCAGCACGCGGAGCTTGAAAGTTCCGTCGCGACATTAAGAGCCTTGCAAGAATCGGTAGACCTCGCTTTCCTCCGCGACGAGATTCCAGCGGCCATCGATCAAACTCTCGAAGGCGCAGACAGCGTGGCTAGAATCGTTCGGGCAATGAAAGATTTTTCGCATCCCGGTTCCGAAGAACGGATGCGGGTCAACTTGAATCGAGCTCTCGAAAACACGTTGACGGTTTGTAAAAACGAATGGAAATATGTCGCCGATCTGAAGACAGATTTCTGCGAGGATCTGCCCTCAATCGACTGCCTGCCCGGTGAACTCAATCAAGTGTTCTTGAACTTAGTTGTTAATGCCGCGCATGCGATTGAGGCTGGGATGGCGGCTAGGAAGGCGTCGGAGCGCGGACTGCTAACGGTCACGACGCGCTTAAGCGATCGATGGGCGGTGATCGAAATCGCAGACACCGGTTGCGGCATTCCCGCTGCGATTCAATCGCGCATCTTCGATCCGTTCTTCACAACCAAGTCAGTCGGTAAAGGAACCGGTCAGGGGCTCGCGATCTGCTACAACGTCGTCGTGGAAAAGCACCTTGGCAAACTGTTCTTCACTTCGACTCCGGGCGAAGGAACCGTGTTTCATGTGTGGTTGCCGCTGGCTAGCGATGCTAAGTCGACCGTTCCACCCGCGGCTTACCCTGCGGTCGAGTACTCCTCTATTTTGCAAACTGAATAGGGGCCAACGAAACCGCCATGAACAAAATCAAAATCCTATTTGTCGATGACGAGGTGAACATCCTTCAAGCGTTGAAGCGAATGTTGCACACCTATCGCCAGGAATGGGAGATGACGTTTTGTTCAAACAGTGAGGACGCGCTCCGCTTGCTTCGCGAGCAACCTTACGACGTGTTAGTGACCGATATTCGGATGCCGCATGTTGATGGCAGCCGATTGTTGTTCGAGAGTTTTCTGTATCAGCCGGAAACGATGCGCTGCGTGCTTTCGGGGTACGCGGATCGAGATCAAGCGATCAAAGTCGCTGGCACCGCGCACCAGTTCCTTTCAAAGCCATGCACCAAAGATGCGATCGAGTGCATGGTCCAGCGAGCTCAACAATCGAGTGAGCGTCTGCCGCCGGGCGAAGTGCGACGCGCTGTGGCTCGAATCTCTGCGGTACCGTGTCGCCCCACTGTGCTTCGCGAACTGAACCGTGAACTACAACTAGAACAACCGAATCTGGAAGTCGTTGCGAGTTTGATTGCTTCGGATATCGGAATGTCAGCCAAGATTATGCAGTTGGTAGCATCATCGTTCTTCGGACGCTGTACCGCCGTTTTCTGTCCGCGCGAAGCCGTAGCGTTACTTGGCGTCGAGTTGATTGCTGGCTTGCTGAGCGAAATGGGGATCTTCACTCCGCTGCTGGTCGAAAAGGAGATACTCGACATCGAAGCACTGTGCGAATCGTCGATGCAGGAAGCGCATGCCGCGCGCGATGCTTCGTTCGCAGTAGACTTAAACGAACGTACCGCGAGCATCGCTTGCATTTCGACTTATCTGCGAAGTGTCGGCACGATTGTGCTGGCGCATCTTTTCTCCGATCAGTATCGCCAAGTTAAGCAGTTGGTGGCGCAGCACGGTTTGGAAACGGAACAAGCCGAGCAACGCATACTTGGAACGACTTCGTCGAATGTCGGTGGTTACCTGTTAGCCATCTGGGGATTTCCGCAGCATGTCGTCGACGCAGTAGGCGGAAATCTTCCAGACAAAAGGAGCGTTCAATGTCCGATGATATCCTGTTAGTGGATGACGAGCCGAAAGTGCTTCAAGCGTTGCGTCGCGGGTTACATGGTCGCTTCAGTTTGCATCTAGCCGAAGGAGGGCCAGCCGCGATTAAAGCACTGCGCGACGATGGGCCCTTCGCAGTCGTCGTGTGTGACATGCAGATGCCAGACATCAGCGGGCTGTCGGTGCTGGCAGAATCGAAACGCATCGCTCCGGACACGATGCGGGTGATGTTGACTGGGAATGCGGATCAGCAGACGGCCATCGATGCGGTCAATCAAGGCGCGATCTATCGCTTTCTCAACAAACCTTGTCCTGCCGAAGAACTCGCTGAAACGCTGGAGTCCGCGCTTCGCGAGCATCAATCGTTGACCCTCGAACGCACTCTGCTAACACGCACACTAACCGGCACCATCGGTTTGATCACCGAACTCCTGGCACTGGTCAATCCCAACGCGTTCGGACGTGGCGGTCGCATCCGTCAACTGATGAAGCAGTTCAGCGTGCGACTAGAACTCGAAGACAGTTGGCAATACGAAATCGCTGCGATGCTTTCCCAGATCGGTTGCGTTGCGGTTCCTCAACAGTTGCTCGATCGAGTCGCGCACGGCCACGAACCAACCGCCGCTGAAAAAGAACTTTTGCAAACGCAAGCCGAAGTAGGCAGCCGCCTGATCGCAAAGATCCCGCGACTCGAATCCGTTGCCGCAATGATCGCAGGCCAAATCCCCGGCAATGCAAACCGCAGCTCGAACGCATCGGTCGAACTCGGCGCGAACATACTGCGAATCTTGATCGACTACGACACGCTCTGCCAGTATTGCTCGATCAACGACGCGATCAGTCAGATGGAAAGTGCTGAAGCCGGCAAGTACGACGCAGGTTTGCTCCGTTCGTTCTCTGAAATGATCCTCGGTTCCGTCGAGTCGCGATTGGTGCATGTGAATGAGTTGGATGAGCAGATGATTCTCGATGAGAATATTTTGACGCGCAACGGCGACGTCTTGATCACCAAAGGCCACGAATTAACAGCGACTTTGATTCACCGTCTGCGCGCGTTCGAGCAAAACGGGGCTGGGGTTCGGCAACCTTTCCGCGTCCGCGTGCGCTCTTAAACCAAAGTCCAGAGGAATCAAAAAGTGGTGGCGGCTTTCAGTCGCCAATCAAGCAACGACACTTATTGATCGCGCGATCCTAAGCTTCGCGACCCGTGTACAGCGATGACATCACTGCACCATTCATCAAGTGATGTGGACGGCTGAGTGGATCGGTCAATTGCACTTCGCGATCCACGCCTAACGAATTGAAAATCGTCGTGCACACATCAGCCGGCGACCAGGAACGCGTTAGCGGATACGCAGCCAGCGCATCGGTTTGTCCGACCACTTGTCCGCCTTGTACGCCCGCTCCCGCAAACAAGGCTGAATACGCGTGCGCCCAATGATCGCGTCCCGGTATCGATTGGCCCGGCAGCGTCGAGATTTTTGGAGTTCGCCCAAACTCGCCCATGACAATCACGAGCGTTTGTTCCATCAATCCGGATGCGATTAAGTCATCGGTGAGCGCTGCGAGCCCCTGATCCAACTGCGGCAACAAAGTGTTCTTCAGCCGCCCCCAATTGTCGACGTGAGTATCCCAAGTCTGAACGATGCCCATCGTCGCTTGAACGATCGGCACACCGGCTTCAATGAGTCGTCGCGATAGTAGCAGCGATTGACCAAATTTATTGCGGCCGTATCGATCACGATTTGCATCGGACTCTTTATGGATATCGAACGCGTCGGTCATCTTGCCGGAGGTTAAGAGATTGAAAGCGATGTCTTGCTGTTCACGGAATGCGCTCGTGTCAGCCGAAGCGACTTGGCGATCCCCGCGATTGAAAGATTCCAGCAGAGCCCGCCGCGATTGCAGACGCGGCATGTCCAAGTCGGGAGGCATGGCGAGCGCGCTAGCGCGGAAGTTCTTTTCGTTGGGATCGCCTTGAATCTGCCATGGATCATGTTTCGGTCCCAAGAAACCCGCGTGCTGACCAGGCCAAGTCAAAGGACCTTCGATCAAATAGTTCGGTAACGTCACGCCGTTTGGAATTCCGTCGGATCGCGGTCGCACATAGTTCAACGCGGCTGCGTAGTTCGGAAAATCGTTGCGAGTTTCAACGCGATCCAGATCGCTGCCACCGCGCGGAACGGGAGTCGGTCGCCCAGTCAGCGCTACGTGCGTCGCGAGTAGATGATTGTGTTCGCGATGAGCCAGCGATCGAACAATGCACCAGCGATCGGTTTGCTGCGCGAGTCGCGGAAGATGCTCGCAAACCGCTACGCCCGGAATCGTTGTCGCAATCGGTTTGAACTCGCCGCGCACTTCGGCTGGCCCTTCCGGTTTCGGGTCGAGCGTATCGAGTTGACTTGGTCCGCCGCTGAGCAAAACAATCAACACCGACTTGGCTTCGCCCGCACCTGGGTCAGTGTTGCCAGCGTCACCCGCCACATTGCCCGTCGCGCGAACTTGACCCGCAAACGGAACGGTCGCGGCAACGACTCCGGCAGCCCCGGCTCGCAAGAACCTTCGCCGATCAAATCCATACATCGGTTCGAACATAATAAGGCCTGATTGTTATGGCGGGAGAATTGGGTGGGACCGTTTATTGTAATAACATTTTCGGGGTCGCTGCAACGCGTTTGTTCGACTCGCATTAAAATTGGGCCTCGTCGATCTGTGCCTTCATAAGTGTCGCAACAGTGATTGAGTCCATGCAACCAGCCCAACCGCTCGGAATCTACTTTCGCAACGAAGCGTACTCGGAGACCACTTCGCTCCGTTCCGGCGATCCGCTGCGACCTCAGGGCCTAATGGGACGCGAAGTTGCCAGTCATAATTTTTTGCAAGCTCTACTTAAGCATGGCAATTGGTCCGTTCTCGAAGCGATCCTGAATTCCGAAGCTGACCGCAGCGTTTTCACGGAAGCTTGTAAGCGGTCGCTCAGCGACTCTGCCGTTCCCCGTCGAGTGCGCATTACACTGCTAGCCGAACTGGCGCCATGGTTGGCCGCGCCGCCCGCGAAGGTTGTTCACTTCCCCAATCCACCCGACTCGCAATTCGCGCTCACGCGACAATCAGCCGGCGCGAACCTGCGAAAACACTCTGTCGCTTTTTCAGGCGTAACGCATACGCTCTGTTCTCAGCCCGCGATCGAGGCGCTTTGGAACTATCTGCACGGTCCGTGGCGTTCGTATGACCGATTGGTTTGCACTTCGCAAGCTGTCATGGATATGGTTCGAAGTACAACTGAAGCGATGCGCGAGCACTTGCTTTCACACCATGGGTTGGCCACGCAATTGCACCTTGGGCTCGAACTCATTCCGCTGGGCGTTTGCACCAGCACGCACCGACCAGCGACCCACGCGGAACGCTATGAAGCGCGACGTCGCTTAGGCGTCGCCTTCGATCGCTTGATCCTGCTGTTCGTTGGACGCCTGTCTCATCATTCGAAAGCACAGCCGCACGCGATGTTCATGGCCGCGCAGCGAGCCGCGGAGGCTAGTGGCAAAGAAGTCGTGCTGCTGCAGTGCGGTTGGTTTGCCAATGATGTTGTGCGCGAAGCATACGAGAGCACAGCCAGGCGCGTCGCTCCCGATGTTCGCTTGATCACGGTGGACGGACTCGACCCTTGGTGGCGACAACATGTATGGGATGCAGCAGACGTGTTCATCTCGCTAGCCGACAGCATTCAAGAGACGTTTGGTCTGACGGTGATCGAAGCGATGGCGCACGGCTTGCCAGTGGTTGCCTCCGATTGGAACGGCTATCGCGACACGATCCTTCATGACGAGACAGGTTTCCTCGTTCCGACGCGCATGGTTCAAGGAACGCTTGCGAGCGCGCCTGCACAACTGGTTGCATCGGAGATCACTTATGATCACTTTCTTGCAATCGCTTCGCAAGCGGTGGAAGTTTCCGTCGACGCGGCTTCGCGCTCGCTGGCTACTCTCGCAACCAATGCAGAACTGAGAAAGCGACTTGGCGAAGCTGGGCGGCGGCGAGCTGAACAGGCGTACAGTTGGCCGACGGTCATCGCTGCTTATCAGGCGATGTGGCAAGCTCAGCGCGAGGAACTCGACGCTGCAAACGAAGGCAAGATCAGCGCAACTGCTAAAACGACCACGAACCAGCCCAGAGTCTTCTATCCGCCTGTTGAAACGTGCTTTCGAGGCTACCCCACGCACTGGATTGAATGTACTTCACACTTTGTAAAGACCGGTAACGTCGATCAATTGCGAACGCTGCTGAACGATCCGCTGGTTAATCACTCCGTTCCCTGGCGCGATTCGCGCGAGGAAATTGTGGACGCTTATGAGAACTGGCCGAAGCACTTTTCTTTGAAAGACATATCGCAGACGAAGAACAGCCATCCGCCGGAGCTGGTTAGTTGGCTTTTGAAATATGGTGTGATCACTGCAAGCGATGGAACGTCTTCGAACCCGCCTTGGGTCACTTTTGTAACGACTTGCATGGGGCGACTTGCCGATCTGCAAGCCACGTTGCCGGTGCTGCTCCGTCAAGATGCTGCTGCAGTCGTAGTGGTCGATTACAGTTGTCCGCAGCAGTCCGGAGCTTGGGCGCGGCAGCAGTTTCCGATCGCACAGTTCCCACAACTGCACATTGTTAGCGTCTCAGGTGCAACGCGGTTTGATCGATCCGTTGCCAAGAACACCGGCGTACGCGCCAGCAAGACGCCCTGGGTCTGCTTGATCGATGCCGACATCATTCCGGCAGACGATTTCGCTGAGCAGTTGCGATCGCTCGCACAGCCGCATTGTATCGTTCGCAGCGCGGCCGTGGTCGATGGCACTGGTGGCACGTTCTTGTTCGAACGTGAATGGTTTGATGCGGTCGGCGGTCACGATCCATTGTTTCAGGGTTGGGGCGAACAGGACGAGGATCTCGTGGACGCTCTGCAGTTCGCGGGAGCGAAGTTGAATACGTTTGCTGCGAGCCTATTGAAGCATCGCGATCACGACGACGCAGCTCGAACCCAGTATCATGCTGACCAAGATCGTCGCAGAACTCAGCTCATCAATCGCTTGTATCGCGCCGCGAAATGGGATTGGGCTCGCGTCATCCAGCGACCGCTGGAGGAGCATGAACGAAGTTGGCTACGCCACGAGGTCGAGCAACAACTATCCAATTCTCAGGACGTTGACAGTATCACTATCCAGCTTGGCGCGGCGAACTGGCCGCTGCTCGACAAAACCTGTCGCCGCGAGCTGCGTTACAGCCTCGCGAAGCTGAGTGGTTAGTGAACAAGCGTGGTGGCGACTTTCAGTCGCCAATCGGACACGCTTTGTGTGATTGGCGACTAAAGATTGGCGACTGAAAGTCGCCACCACCAGTTCTTGCTTGGCGACTGAAAGTCGCCACCACGTTGCAACGCAGACCGGAAATCGGTGCGTGCGTACTGTTGTGAGGGTTGAAGCTTGCGATAACAATCTAGTCAACTCAGCGGATTCAGGCGGCGGAACCCGAGTTATCTGATTTTTCATTTAGTCGAGTTTCAACTCTCCGGGACGCATTTATGCAACTCTTTCGAGCTTCAGCCTTACGCACTTTGCTCTTCGCCTGCACGTCGCTGATTCTTTCAACTTCTTCGACACAAGTTCAGCAGGCACAAGAACAGCAGGCGAACGGCGCTGCCGACTTGGTGATTACGAACGCGAACGTGCTGGTGTGCGATCCTGCGATGACTCGCGCTCAGTCGATTGCGATACGCGCTGGCAGGATTATCGAAGTTGGCGATGCGAGTTCGGTGCAGCCGTTTGTTCAGGCGGCGAAACGTGTGATCGATGCTGGCGGTAAGACGGTCACGCCGGGCTTAACGGACAGCCATCTGCACTTCATCGGGCTCGGGCAATCGTTGCAACAACTGGATTTGAGCGAAGCGAAATCGTGGAGCGAAATCGTGGCTCAAGTTGAACGCGCTTCAAAGCTGCTGCCCAAAGGCACGTGGATCGAAGGTCGCGGTTGGCACCAATCGAAATGGAGCGAAGCGCCGGAAGGCAATGTCGATGGTTATCCAAATCATCGAACGATGAGCGACGCGGTGCCAGACCATCCGGTGATGTTGGCGCACGCGAGTGGTCATGCGAATTTTGCGAACGAAGCGGCGATGAAAATTGCGCGCGTCGACCGCAACTCATCCGATCCCGCTGGTGGTGAAATCCTCAAAGATGCAGCCGGCGAACCGATCGGTGTCTTCCGCGAGAGAGCGATGAATCTGATTCAACGCGCGGCGAGTCGTACCAAGGAACGGCTCAGCGAAAAAGAACAGCGCGATGCGGTGCTTGAACAATTAAAGCTAGCTGGGCAACTCTGTTTACGACATGGAATCACAAGCGTTCACGATGCTGGCAGTAGCTTTGCCACGGCGCGGATGTTGCGAAGCTTCGCTGAAGCGGGGCAACTGCCACTGCGAATGTCTGTGATGATTCGCGAGGGCAGCGATCAACTTGCAGCCGAGATCGCTGACAATCGAGTTCAGAACGTAGGCGATGGTTTTTTGAACGTTGCTAGTGTGAAAGTATCTATTGACGGCGCTCTCGGGCCGCACGGCGCATGGTTGCTCGAACCCTACGCAGACTTGCCGAACTCCGCCGGTTTGAACACCTTGCCGATCGACGAACTCGAACGCATCGCGAAGATTTGTAAACAGCATCGTTGGCAGCTTTGCGTGCATGCGATCGGCGATCGCGCGAATCGAGAAGTGCTGGACATCTACGAGAAGGTGCTAGGAGACAGTGCGGCGAGCGACCATCGCTGGCGCATCGAACACGCTCAGCACTTGTCACCCGACGACATTCCACGCTTCGGAAAACTGGGCGTCATACCTGCAATGCAAGCCAATCACTGCACAAGCGACGCTACGTTCGTGCCGCAGCGACTGGGCGAACGACGCAGCGAGCAAGGCGCTTATGTGTGGCGTTCGCTGATCGACGCAGGTGCGATCATTCCAAACGGCACCGATGCACCAGTCGAGCGAGTTGACCCGCGCGCCAGTCTCTTCGCTGCCGCCACACGGGAACTCGCTTCGGGCGAGTCGTTCTATCCGCAACAATGCATGACGCGAACTGAGACGCTGCTCAGTTATACCCTATGGCCAGCGCGAGCCGCTTTTCAAGAAGCAGAGCTGGGGTCACTGTCCGTGGGCAAGCGGGCTGACTTAGTGATGTGGGATACAGACCTGCTCAACTGCCCCGCAGCCGACTTACTCAAAGCAGAAGTCGTGGCAACCGTCTTGAATGGTACAACCGTGTACGAACGTTAGTCCGTTCGGCTCAATTGTGGGCCACGGTTGTGAATAAGTTACCGCGCGAAGCGTGAAATTCATGTTCAAGCAACCAGTGCTTGGTCTTGGTGCCACCTTCGCCAGAATAGCCCGTTAGTTTGCCGCTGCTGCCGACGACACGATGACATGGAATGATCAGTGGCCAACGATTGCGAGCCATTGCGCCGCCGACTGCACGAGCTGCGTGGGGCGACCCAGCCAGTTTTGCGAGTTGCCCGTAGGTTAGCGTCTCGCCTGTCGGAATGGCGTGGCAGAGCGTCAGCACTTCGCGGTGAAAGTCAGACACATCCGCCCAGTCGAGATCGTCGAGCGACCATTTTAAGTCGCCTGTCTGAAAGTAGTGCTCGAGCGATTCTTCAAGACTTCGGCACAGCACTCGAATCCGGCGCGGCGTTTCCGTGGGTACGAGTGTCGCAGTTGATTCTTCAATCGCTGCACCTGTTGGCTTGACGAACGAAAGAGCCCACAAACCGTCGTCGGTCCAAACAGCATGAAAGGGTCCAACCGGCGACGCGATCGCTTGTTTCCACATCCTCAAATCACCTTCTGTTTGTTGATCTACAGAGCGTCGAAGCAAAACGGCGAGCGTGATTGTAACGCATCTGAAGGAGGAAGAAACGGTTTTCGAAAAACCCTTGTAATGCGCCAATAGAAATGTCCCCTTGAAGCGTTCATTAGAAATGTCCCCGGGGAAAGAGGTTCAGAATAGGCTTTTTGAGCTGTCTTGCGTAGCGGAGGGAGCGTAGCGAGCGGAGCGGAGCAAGACAGCTCAAAAA
>JBGSOM010000081.1:0-16603 GCA_041739135.1 Pirellulaceae bacterium | reverse complement strand
CATGAAACTTCAAACCCTACATAGAACAGGCAACTCGCTTGCTTCGCCAATCGAGCAATTGCATATCTTGCAAGGCAGACGGCCGAGTCACGTAGCTCCGTTCAGCGATAGGCTTGCCGAGCATGGCGTTTTGCCACTGTACCGCAAGCAACTCACCACGCTACAAATCAACGTTGGCAAGGTATGCAACCAGACGTGCACGCATTGCCACGTCGATGCTGGGCCCGATCGTCGCGAGAGCATGACGTACGAAACAGCTCGACAAGTGATTGACTTTCTGGCGAGGTCAGAAGTCAAAACGCTCGACATCACTGGCGGCGCTCCTGAGATGAGTCCGCAGTTCCGAATGCTTGTTCGCGAAGCGAGGAAGCTCGACAAACAAGTCATCGATCGTTGTAACCTCACGATCTTGCTCGCCAATGGCTTTACGGATCTGCCAGAGTTCTTAGCTGAACATCAAGTTAGCGTCGTCGCGTCGTTGCCATGTTACTTAGAAGAGAACTGCGATGCCCAGCGGGGCAGCGGTGTGTTCGTCAAATCGATCGAAGCCATTCGCAGACTGAACGAACTTGGTTACGCGCAGCCGAATTCCGATCTGCAACTTGACCTTGTCTACAATCCAACTGGTCTCGGTCTGCCCCCGGCGCAGCAGAAGCTGGAGGCCTCTTACAAGTCAGAACTCTTTGCGCGATATGGCATTCAGTTCAACAACTTATTCACGATCACCAACATGCCGGTTAGTCGATTCCTGGACGACCTCCTTCGACACGGTAAGTACGAAGAGTATCTTGAAAAGCTGGTCCAGAGTTTCAATCCGGACACGATCGACAAGCTGATGTGCCGCTCTCTGCTCTCGGTGGACTGGAATGGATTCATCTACGATTGCGACTTCAATCAAATGCTAGACCTTGCAGTCGCTGAAGGTGAAGAACGATTTCACATATCTCAGCTGACGGATGACCTGCTGGCGGCTCGCGCCATTCGAACCGCCAACCATTGCTATGGATGCACGGCAGGTTGTGGATCGAGTTGCGGTGGGAGCCTTGTTTAACCGCGTGGGCATCGCCCCGCGTTCGAGTTGCGAAACGTCAGGAACAACGCGGCCCGTTGGGCACGCGGTTAAACGATGGCTAACCTAACCGATCATCTTCTAATCTTTGCCAGACTGCCGAAAGCGGGAGCTAACAAGACGAGGTTGATCCCTGCGCTCGGAGCGGAGAATGCGACGCTGGTGTATCGTCAGTTAGTTGACCGAACCCTGAGCCAAGCACGACAACTAGCAAACGAGCAATGTCCAAGGGAAGTGGGCTACCAAGCAACCGTCTGCCACACCGGTGGATCGGCCCGCGAAGTTCGAGCCGCATTTGGTGACGATCTGACATATTGCGAACAGGTCGGACACACGCTGGGCGATCGGCTGCAACATGCAACGAAATCGGCATTTGAAGCCGGAGCCAAACGAGTCGTTGTGATCGGCACCGACTGCCCAAGTCTAACCTCAAACGATTTGAGAGCCGCTTTCGAGCAACTCGAAGCACATGACATTGTCATCGGGCCGGCACTGGATGGCGGCTACTACTTGATAGGTCTCAAAGCTGAATGTGCCTCTCTCTTTGCAGACATCGACTGGAGCTCATCGCAGGTCTTGGAGCAAACATTGCAGAAGATAAGGGATCTGAGGCTACGCATTCATCAACTGCGAATGCTGCCGGATGTCGACTACCCGGAAGACTTGTTGCCGTTACGCCGAGACAACGATTGTCAGCTGCTCCCATTCCCGACAGCAGTAGGAAAACTCTCTGTTATCATTCCAGCGATCAATGAAGAAATGAATCTGCAGCGAGCGCTCGCCTCCGTGGGCTCGCCTAGCGACATTTTGGAAGTGATCGTCGTCGACGCGGGAAGCTCGGACCATACAGTTGACATTGCCCGCAGGCATGGCTGCAAGGTCTTCCTTGGCAATCCAGGGCGTGCGAATCAGATGAACGCAGGAGCCGCCATCGCCACTGGCGAGCACTTACTGTTCCTTCATGCCGACACGCGTCTTCCAGCCAACTACCGAGTCGAAATCGATCGTGTTCTCGCAACCTCGGTCGCCTGTGGAGCTTTCCGATTGCAGATCGATGCGCCAGTGCTTGCTTTCAGAATGGTCGAATCAGGTGTCGCGTTCCGCTCGCGGCTACTGCAGATGCCTTACGGGGATCAAGCTTTGTTCTTTCGATCCGCCGACTTCTATGCACAGAACGGATTCAAGCAGATGTCGATTATGGAAGACTATGAGCTAGTCGCCAGAATGCGCGAGACCGGTCGCATTGGCCTAGCGAGCCGGCCCGTGATAACATCTGCTCGTCGGTGGATTAAGCGAGGCATTCTAAGAACGACGATCATCAATCAGCTATGCGTGATCGCCTATCGGCTCGGATTCTCCGACGCTACGATCACAAGGCTCTATCGTGGACGCAAAGTCGTCGATCGCTCCGTCGATCGAAACGGATAGTTGTTGTTAGCGTTTCACTCGCCGAGAGGTTGTGAGCTCGATCCAGAAGGGGCAAAGAATCGCGGAGCGAACGACGACAGTGAGCTACCAATTCAATCACTCCGCGTTGTGAGAATCAACGCTGTTTGTTTCGCTCGCGGAGTGAACGACGACTTTCTTAAATGGACGAGTCACCATTCCGCGAAACGTGCGCCATGATTGCTCAGAGTCATCTTCCAATAAACCAAGTTCAATCTCACTCGGGCTGGGCCTCAACCGGAATGATCCGAACAGTCGGTCCCAGACCGAAAGAACACTGCCATAGTTGGAATTGGTTTCGTCACGCAACACAGAATGATGCACCCAGTGCATCCACGGGGTCACGATAACCGGCCTCAAGACGCTATCGATGGCTGAACCGACACGCACATTGCTATGGTGAAAAAGGATAACGGGCAGCAACACCAACTCGTAAACCAACAGCATCGGCAGGGAGATACCAAGCACTGGCATAATCAAGAGTCGAGCCATGCCGGAAAGGAGGATTTCTCCGGTGTGAAATCGCACTGCCGAGGTAGCATCCAGTTCGCGGTCGGAATGATGGACCGCGTGAAAACGCCGGAGAAAAGGAACTTGATGATTCAGTCGATGCCAGACATACATCCAAAGATCGAACAGTAGCAGGCCTATCGCGAATCGAACCCAAGCCGGCCACGTGCTTGGCAACTGGTGAAGCAATCCAAACGAACTTTCGCTTGCCCATTCGGTCACGGCCAGCAGCGCAGCGCCGAACAAAACGCTGCCAACGATTGCGTTGATAGTGCCCAACAGAATATTCGCAGCACCATGACTGACTCTGCGACTTCTACCTACAAACATCGGAGAAATAGATTCTCCAATCCACAAAGCAATTAACATTGAAACGACGATTGCATTCTTGGTTGGAACCGCCCATGACCAGTCCTGACCATCTATTTGCATGTCATCCCGGCTCGACTAGTGGCAAGACAAATGATTGTTTCCTTCGATCGGCTCATTAGCCACAGCAAACTAGCTGGGCCATGATGCATTGATATCACCAGAGCAGTGAGTGCATCTTATGATCTTGCTCTATGGAGCGAAAAATTACAACACGCTCCGTATTGAAGACATGTTACGCAGATCGCTTGCGTTGCGATCGAAGCCCGCGGATGGCGGTGGGATCGAGCGATTCTTTCGACGCTGGTTGACGGGGTTGATTCGTGGTGAGCAAGTTCTTTTCCGAAAGGTAGTTCAATACTAACTTTGTTAGCGTCTCTCGGTAACGTGAGGCGTCTTGCTCCTCCTCGATCCACGCACGAAGCTCAATTCGTTGGCTCTGTTGGCCGACGCAAATCAGCGTTGCTTGCGGTGCCGGGCTCAACAGGAGATCCGCTTGCTCGACTAACAACTGCTGCAGCATTCGACACACATCTGCAGGGCGTTGGTCGCGAGTCACTGAGACTTCGAGTGTTATCGCCTTTAGTCGTCCAGCACCCATCCAGTTCGTTACATCCTGACTCACAAAACTCTTGTTTGGAATAATGACCTCGCGGCCTTCTTCATCGGATAACACTGTCGTCCGCAGCTTCTGTGCTGCAACGCGTCCTGTGACATTGCCGACAGTGATCAGATCGCCAAGCCGTGCTGGCTTCTCAAACAAGACGACTAAGCCACCGAGCAAATTTCGCACGATGTCTTGCATGGCGAAACCCAATCCAATGGTCAAGCCGACTGCGAGCCACTGAATCGTTTCCCAACGAAGGCCGACCAATCTGCACGCGATGAAGCAGCCGGCGCCAAACAGCAAGCAGCGCCCGAGCACCAATGACAAATGCTCCATCGCTTCGTCAAAGTTGACTCGCTGGAGCACCAACGCATCGAAAAGTCCCGGCAAGAGTTTGGCAAGTTGATAAGCTACAAACAACGTCGCTGCAGCGAGAACCAGATGCAACACGGTAATAGAAGTTGTCTCGACTTGGGTTCGGCTGGCCTTCTGACCACTCGCGTCAAGATAGGATTCAGTAACCGCGTCTTGCACGGTCCACAAAACGGGATTACCCATTCGAACATTCGGGAAAATATCGATCCAAAGCCAACCGACGCAAATGATCACTCCAAGTACCAGCCCACATTGACTGAGGAATGCGATCTGATGTTTCAGCTCGAGCGAATGATCAGCCAATGCTCCCGACACACGTGCAGGTTGCAAGTCGCTATGCTCGTCCAACGGGTTCGCTTCACAGGTACCGGTCAATGTGTGCCAAGCGCTTGATGCAAGGATCTTTACGGCTGACCAAAGTGTTGCCCCGACGAGAATCGAAACGAACATGATTCCCGCACGCTTAATAATTTCAGTTGCCGTGAATTCGTAACCCAGAATGGATAGAGTTACCATCGCCAACGGAAATCCGACTCCGAGAAAGTAGAACAAGAATCGGATTCGATAGAACACACTGCCCCCGAATTTTTCAATCAGCGGTTCTAGAAAGCCGCCGGTTGGTTTGAGAGCAAGGTGAGCTGTCCAAGCAACGAGGAGTAGTGAGGCGATGAGCCCCAGTCGGGCCACCGATCCACTCCATGTCCCGTGATCGATGTGTTCTGCAAGTGTGATTAAGTACGCGGATAGTACGAGTCCTGTACCGATGACAAACAGATAAACGGATGCGCGCCGGCGTCGAGGTAAATCAATTTTGAGGTGCCGCTCGACGAATCCATTGCTTCGAAGCAATTGCCGCGGGACTTCCACGACCAGCGCCATGAAACTAGCTGCAAACAATCCGCTCGCCACGTGCAGGGTCGACTCGGTCACGTAACCGGAACTGAGCCACCGTGCGATTAGATACAAAATACTGGGGAAGGCGAACGCCACCAACGGCGTGAGTAGACTCGCGATGCATTTCCGAGTGTTGGCGGTTGTCTCTCGCATCCTCGTTCGCTTACCTACCAACCAAGACTTCGCAAGGATGCGCAGTAGCAGGATAATCAGAGTTGTTCCCAGCAGCATCCAGCCGCTGGTTGGGTCGCTGAGCCATTTCTGACTCAGCGAGTATCCAAACGCCTCGCTGCGGCGCGCATCAAATAGCGAATTCAGTCCACTCTGAAACTTTCGAACGTCTGCAATTCCAAGCGGATCGCTGCTGCGTATCCAAGTCACATGACGATTGATAAGTTGACGATAGTCGTCAGTCAGTTTCGCGAAGGCTGTTGAAGCGGAATCTAATTCTCCGAGCTTCTGCCGATAGTCGTCGTAACCCTGCGTCAGCGACTGAAGCCATCCGCTTCGCTCGCGAAGCAGCGATTGAATCTGCGGAGCAAGCGTGATGTACTCCATTTGATTCGCGTCATAGCCCGACGAAGCGAGTATTTCAGACGTTTGACGTGCGATGTTGCTGCCATCATATACGACCATTTCATTCTCTAGCTGCTTCTGACGCGATCGCTGGATTTCATCGTTCAATCGATGGCCCTCGGATCCATCGACACGCCAATCCTCAAGTTGGCTTTTCTTGTGACTGAGCAACAATCCGATCGTTGGCGTCAATCCGAATTGACGCAGCTTTGCTCCAACATCTTCATAGTCGCGAGTGGCTGAGTCGAGTTTGAACTTAGCATCACTAACTCGAACTGATAGTGTGTTGATCTTTACGGCGAGCTCAGCCCATTGATCAGCCAACTGAGCATTCAGATTCGCAATATCCAAGAGGATCGGGGAAGTTGAGAAAGCTGTCGAGCGATAGTTGCTTGCAGCGCGACGCGCGGAATCGATCCGAGTTGGATCGTAAGTTAGAACGTAATTGGAAGCAGGATCGAATCCTTGGGGCGACTGGATCCAATTAGACGACGGAAGCGCATTCGAATTCGCGAATCGGCCCACTTGGTTCGAACTTAAGTGGCTCGCATCGATAGGCGGAGATACAGCTACCGAGGGGAAAGTTTGGAAGTAATTCCCGTTTTGAGCTTGGCACAATGAGCCGCCGAAAACGACGAGGCCGACGACAGCAGAGAACAGTAGCGCGAGATTGCGATGATGGGCCATCTTTGGCTACAGCCTGAAATGAAAACGGGAAAACAGAAAGGAAAGAGCGATTTATCCGAAAATGGACGGTGTATCGAACGCTCCATTCTGGGAAATACTCAATTTTCCAGACTAAATCCAGCCCGATCGTGTTTTGCGTGGAGTTAGTGCAAGATGGGGAGATAAGTCTAAAAGTGCTGTTCCTGGTTCGCCTGCAAAGTGTGGCGGACTTTTTCGCAACGGGAGACATGGAATGTTGGAGCCAAAGGCGACGGAAGTTTCGTCGCGTAAGTCGAGCAATCGGTCCGCAATCCGTTGGAGCCAACTCTGGAACCGTAAAACGTCGATCATTGCAGTCTTGTCGGTGCTAGCCATCGCGATTCACTTGATCTTGCGATTCGGCCTCCATCTCGCACCAGAGTGGAATCAGCTCCCATTGATAGCCACAATCGTCTTCGGTGGCTTACCGATGATTGCTGACCTGCTGATGAAACTGGCGAACCGAGAATTTGGATCCGATTTATTGGGCGGTCTTTCGATCATCACTTCGGTCCTGTTGGATGAATACTTAGCTGGCGCGATTGTAGTCTTGATGCTATCCGGCGGAGCTGCTCTTGAGAGTTATGCATTACGAAGTGCGTCATCAGTTCTATCGGCATTAGCCAAACGCATGCCCTCAATCGCGCATCGCAAAGATGGATCAGACATCAGCGACGTGTTGCTGGACCAGATCGCTATCGGCGACTCGCTGGTGATTTATCCGCATGACCTCTGTCCAGTTGATGGCATTGTTACCGAGGGTCACGGTGAGATGGATGAGTCCTTCCTGACCGGCGAGCCTTTTCAGATCACCAAGACAACCGGTTCGTCTGTCATTTCTGGAGCAATCAATGGGGAGTCGGCATTAACCATTCGTGCCACGCAACTCGCATCGGATTCCCGCTATGCAAAAATCATGGAGGTGATGAAAGAATCAGAGAGCAAGCGACCTCAACTGCAGCGACTCGGAGATCAACTTGGCGCTTTCTATACTCCGGTAGCGCTCGTCGTCGCCGCCTTGGCTTGGTATCTCAGCGGAGAAGCAATCAGATTTCTCGCAGTCTTGGTAATCGCGACTCCGTGTCCGCTGTTGCTTGCGATTCCGATTGCGATCATCGGTTCGATATCGTTGTGCGCGCGGCGAGCGATCATCGTCAAGAATCCGGTGGCTTTGGAACAGATCACACAGTGTAGGACTGCGATTTTTGATAAGACAGGAACGCTGACGTATGGCCAGCCGAAACTCACCGAGCAACTCAATGCGACCGGATTCGACGGCCGCGAAGTGCTAACGCTGATAGCCAGCCTCGAGCGCTACTCAAAGCATCCACTAGCCAGTGCAATCATCCAGTCGGCAGACGAAGCGAAGATTAGTCTGCTGGAAGCTATCGACGTTGCAGAGGTACCTGGACAAGGCTTGCGAGGGACGGTCAACGGCAGCAGACTCTTGGTTACAAGCCGCAATAAACTGCTTGCGATGAAAGTCAGTGGTTCCGAATCGATACCACCCATAGCTGGCGGCTTGGAATGCGTCGCCGTGATCGATGATCGCTTCGCAGCCATCCTTCGTTTCCGCGACGCGCCGCGTTCCGAAAGTCGCTCACTCATCAAACACCTTGGTCCAAAACATCAGTTTCAGCAAGTGATGATCTTGTCAGGGGATCGAGAATCGGAAGTTAAATACTTGGCCGATCAAGTTGGTATCTCCGAGATCTATGCACAAAAAAGTCCAGAAGAGAAACTAGCGATCGTCCGCACGGAGACGGCGAAAGCAAAATGTCTGTACGTCGGTGACGGCATTAACGATGCACCCGCAATGATGGCAGCAACCGTTGGCATGGCTATTGGACAGAACAGCGATGTAACTTCGGAAGCTGCAGCGGTAGTCATCATGGACAATTCGTTGACGAAAGTCGATGAGTTCATGCACATCAGTCGTCGGATGCGCATAATTGCCCTTCAAAGCGCCGTTGGAGGCATGGTTCTCAGCTTGATTGGAATGGGCTTCGCCGCGACGGGTTACTTGAGCCCAGTAGCCGGTTCCATCACACAGGAAGTAATCGATGTATTCGCTGTTCTCAATGCACTACGAGCCGCTTTCCCACCGAAGGTGATGCATGATCTGTAAGCAGCGTCGATGAACACAAGCTGCGTGCTTGGAATGAACTGATGCTCAGAACTGTCGCAGCTTATAAAGAAATCGACCCGCAAAGAAATGAAAGAGCGATCGATGGATCATCTTTAATTCGGTGACTTCGCCGCTCGACCCATTTCAGCCCAAAAGTCATCCGCCATCCCCTTGGCGTCGATCGCCCGAAACACCGTGACTCGCCGCGGATTATCAGGATACTGCTCCACGTTCACAGCATCATGAATTTTCGGGGCACCTACTAGTGAGCGCGTTGCAAGTTCGGGCCGGACTATAGCTTCAATCAGGGCGACATCCCACATGACTTTGCGCGGCTGATTGGCAGTTCGTGGAAAAGTCTCCCAGCGCTCCACCAGATAATCCCAAACGCCCCCGCGACCTTTGAGATGAGCGTCGACGTCTGCCTTCGTCAGTACCATCTCGACGCTAACCGACTTAGCCGGCATATGAAAGTACTCCACGTCCGACTCAAAGATCGCTTTCACAGCATGAATGTCATTGCGCCAGTTGAAGATACCTGGTCCCCATTGGCCATCGCGATAGTCGCCATCGATGAACGCGAAGCTTACCTTCGTCGCGATCGAAGGATCGAGCAAGAGAGCCGATGCAAGATTCGTCGGGGCTCCTAGCGCGAACACAATCAGTTTGTCGTTAGGGCCACCGGCATGCGCGCGTTCGATGATCAAACGAGCTGCGGGCGAATCGATCGGAGTTGCAGAGTCGCTCATCGATCGGTCGGCACCGACTGGATGCGGAATCTTGTCCCTGAGTTCCATTCGATCCAAGATTGCTTCGTTAAGCGTTTGGCTTTTCAAAACGGTGTCATTGGGTTGTGTCGACCGGGTGAAGTGGGCGGAGGTAATTCCTTCGATCTTCAGCTCAGGAGCGATCAGAGCCCTCACGATCGCATAAAGATCATCGATTTCATTGGCGGTATCAGCATCGACAATCGCTCGCCGAGGCTCATCAGCGACCGCGGCGATTGGACTCGCACTAAGCAGCAGCAGCGCGCAGATGCAAAAAATCGTGGCAGGCCAGTGCGGCATGATCCCATTCTCGTTCGCGCCCAGCCCAGTTTGGATCGAAATGAGTCGTTTCATAGCGATGTTGCCTTAGCGAATTTTCTGATCAGGGAGTTCGGATTTAATGCCCTCGTCGAGTGGCATTTTGTCGTTCTCTGGAGTGAGTCCAACCTCTTTCATCACTCGCAACAGTTCACCCTGCATCTCCTTTACGACACTCGCGTACTTGGGATTCGCAGCCAGGTTGTGCCGTTCTTCAGGGTCGAACTCGATATTGTAAAGCTCGGCGGGATGTCGGTCCGGCCCACCATCTCCATGCGGACTACGCGTGTACTTCCATGCCTCCGTCCGGACGCTGCGAACGTTCGGCGTGTAAGGAAACTGTTTCTCGTAGTTGTAATGGTAGAGAAACGATTTTCGCCAGTTGGTATCTCCCTCACGCACGAGCTTCGCCCAACTCTTCCCGTGTATGTTTTCGAGCGCCGGCGCACCACAAAGTTCAAGCAGGCTAGGGGCGATGTCTACGGTGAGTACTTGTTGGTCGATGATTTTTGGCTGGTCTACTTTCGTTAGGCCAGGGAACCGCACGACTTGCACAACACGGATGCTCGGCTCATGTGCCGTTCGCTTGTCCACCATTCCGTGTTCGCCGTTAAGAATACCGTTGTCGCTCATGAACACGATGATCGTATTGTCCAGCTCGCCGCGTTGCTTGAGCAGTTCGTAGAGACGCCCGACACTGTCATCCACGCTAAGCAAAGTACCCCAGTAGGCTCGCGTCATCGCTTCGAAGTCCTTTACGGCTTCAGGAGAATCGTCGGGAAACTTCTTCCGCCAGTCAAACAGCGGTCCGTAAATGCCGTGCCAAGTGCTCTGGCGCTGCTTTATCCAATCAGGCTTGTCATCGAGCATAAAAGCGGTCTCAGGATAGGGCACACGCACGTTCTCAAACGCCTTCTCATACTTCGGCTCGGGGAAGTAGAAACTGTGCGGCGCCTTATGGCCGATCATCAAACACCAGGGCTTGTCATCTCGCGGACGCTTGAGCCACTCCTCGGCCATATCGGTGACAGCTGTTGTGTAGTAACCCTTCACCACTTCGCGTTTCGTACCGTTGAAGTTGAACTCCGTGTCGAAGTACTTACCCTGACCTTGATGAGTAACGAACCAGTTGAATCCCGGTCGCGGCTCGTCGTTGCCCTCACCCATATGCCACTTTCCAACGTAAGCAGTGTCGTAACCTGCGGATTGGAGGACCATCGGAAAGCTTTTGAAGTTGGCGGGGTACTCGGTGAAGTTGTTGACTACTCCATGTGCGTGAGCATAGAGACCACTGAGGATGCTAGCGCGACTGGGTGAACAGAGGGAGGTGGTGCAGAAAGCATTCTTGAAGTAAACCCCTTCCTTGCCGAGCCGGTCCATATTCGGCGTCTGCAGGTGCTTGCTTCCCCCCAGCCCGATCGCGTCCCAACGTTGGTCGTCGGTGAGTAGGAACAGCACGTTCGGTCTGTCGGCTGCCAAGCAAGTGCCATTTAGCAACGTGAACAGTTTGACGATGACAAAAATTGCTAATAAGTATTTCATGAATGACTCGGTGACGAATTGGTTGTTTCTCGAAGTCGGTCAGTTCTACTCGGCTGGTGTGGAAATGTTCACCGCGTTAAAACGTCTTGAAGTGATCATTCCTCTCACCTCTTTTGCTCCACTCTGGCTCGATTGAGGTAACTTTGGAATTCCCAACGTTGCCTCCACTCGGCTAGGAACGGACGATACTGAGGAAGGTCGTACCAGTTGACCGGCTCTGGGTCGGGCGGCGACACCTGCCCTTCAGGATAGTCTTCCCCAGCGAAGCTCGCGTCCATTCCCGCATTCCAATCGACTAACTGCTTCGTCATACGAGCCAGGATTTCTGGAAGCTCGCCGCTTAGATCGCGAGATTCTTTTGCGTCAGTAGTGAGGTCATACAATTCGAACTTGCCGCTGGCGAGATTGTTGGTCAGCAGCTTGTAGCGATCTTCGACGAGGGCGCGTTTCGTTTGATAACGAAACCCGATCGGCGAGCTCCGCGCGCCCTGTTCATTCGAGAACAACGGCTTGAGACTGAGACCGTCGATCGGTTTCGTCATCGCAGTTTCCGGTAGACCGACGATGTCCGCAACCGTGGGGAACAGATCCATCACGCAGGCGGGATAGTTGGTCACGCGAGCTTTGATGACGGCTGGCCATTCAATGATGCCCGGTACGCGCAAGCCTCCCTCGAAGACGCTCCCCTTGAAGCCTCGCAGACCGCCAACGGTTTCCGGTTCGATGTTGGGCAGACCGCCATTGTCGCTGCAAAAAACCAGCAATGTGTTGTCGGCAATGCCCAGCTCACGCAGTGACTTGCGCAGTGTGCCAATACTGCGATCCATCGCCACCAGTTCGCCGTAGTGTTTTGCGGACGCTTCGTTTAGTTTGGCAAACGCTGCCTTGTCCGCATCAAGCGCTTTGAAGGGACTGTGCGGAGTGCCATACCAGATCACTGCAAACATCGGCTTGCCGCTAGCCTGATGTTTGCCCAGAAACTTTACCGCCTCGGCGACTGCGATATCCGACGAATCCCCCGGAAACTCTTCAAAAGTCCCAGAGCGGCTCATGAGCGGATTTATGTCGAAGAAATTTGAGACCGAGACCCACTCATCGAACCCAAACTTGCCGGGACTACGCGGATCGTCATTGAAGATCGGCGCCCCGGGACCGCGATGTCCGTTGAGATGCCACTTGCCGAAATGACCTGTGACATAACCGGCATGCTTGAGTGCCTGCGCAATCGTCTTTTCTTGCAACCTCAATCCATAACCGTGGTTGAGCACGCCCGTTCGGTCATGCGAACGACCGGTGAGCACGCTGGCCCGCGTCGGCGAACAGACCGGCCCACCCGCATAAAATCGTTCAAAGCGCAGACCGTTTGCCGCCATGGCATCGAGATTCGGAGTCTTAAGTACTGGATGGCTGCGATAGCTGGTCTGCCCCCACCCCATGTCATCTGCCATTACGAAGATGATATGCGGCGTCTCCGCCGATGCGCAACGATTACCAAATGGCAGCAGCACCAACAGCAGCCAACTGATTGAAAGCCACAAAGCGACGCGATTCATACGGAACTCCTATCGCTCTCCGGGAGCACTGGCAAACGGGGACTTCACAGCAACGTCGTTTTCAAGCTTGTTGCCCGGCGCGCTACGACCTTCGTCAATGATTTTCTTGAGTTCCGAAGACAAGCTCGAAATCAGTTCGGGATGAAGTGCGGCGCAGTTATTCGTTTCTTGGGGGTCGGCGATCATATCATAGAGCTGGGGTGATTGTGTTACGTCCTTCGACCAACCGCCGCTCCCCGCACACAAACATAACTTCCAACGCCCAGCGCGCACCGCGAACTTGCCCTGGATACTGTGATGCACAACTGAGCTACGCTGTCGTGTCGAGTCTTGACCGAGCAGTGCGGGTAGAAAGCTGAAACTGTCTTCGCCTGCACTGTCAGGCAAACGTTGCGACAGTATCTCAGCACAGGTGGCGATGAAGTCGGTGAGGCAGACCAGTTGGCTGCTACTCGAACCTGCTGCGATCTTGCCGGGCCAGCGAACTATAAAAGGGACGCGATGGCCACCGTCCCAGATATCTGACTTGTAGCCGCGATAACGTTCGCTGGCGAAATGCCCCGCCTTCTCCAGTTTGTTCGTCCCAGCAGCAGGCGAGCAACCGTTGTCCGAAGAAAAAATTACTAATGTGTTTTCAGATAAGCCGTGTTCTTCAAGTGCTGCCAGCACGTCTCCTACCACAGCGTCGGTTTGCATTACAAAATCGCCGTAGTCCCCCAAACCGCTTTTCCCTCGCCACGGGACGCTCGGCACAATCGGTGTGTGCGGTGACGTCAGCGGTAGATAAAGAAAAAACGGCTTGCTCGCCGTTGCTGATTTAGCGTGTCGCGCATGACTCTCGATGTACTGCACCGCTCGTTCGCTCAGCCGCGGTAACATGTCCACTGGCTCAACGGACTCGATGACCCGTTCATTTTCAATCAGCGATGACATGGTGCGCGCGTTGGAGACACCCCAAAACAGATCAAAGCCACGGGTGGTGGGACCGCCGATGATTGAGGCTCCGACCGGCAAGCCGCTTTCCCCCATTTTCTTTTTGCCCTGAGCTGTCGCATTGTCCGTCTTGGAATCCGACTGAAAGCCCAGATGCCATTTGCCCAAGCAGGCCGTTGCGTAGCCGTGTTGTTTCAAGAAGTCGCCGACCGTTAAGCGATCTCTAGCAATCAGTGGTTCATCATTGCCACCGTCCAGTACACCCTGCTGCAACCGAGTCCGCCAAGCGTAACGTCCTGTTAGCAAGCCATATCGCGTCGGCGTGCAGACCGAAGATCCGCTGTGCGCGTCACTGAAAGTCTTCCCTTCTGACGCTAGTCGGTCGAGATGAGGCGTCTTGATTTTTCCACGCTGAGGATTGAAGCAGTGCACATCGCCATATCCCAAGTCGTCCGCAAGAATGAAGACGATGTTCGGACGCTGAGGCTCGGAGGCGTTGAGACCAGCGATCAGCGACAGCAGGATGAACAGCAGCGAAGCCCAAACTCGATAATTCATAGAAGCTCTGCTCACAGATTGTTATGCCGAATATTTCACGACGATCGAATTGAATTCAACGGCTGCGCAGATGACACAAGAAGCGCTTCATCGACTTGGATTCCGCTTAGCCGCGCGACCGCTGGGTTTTGAAACGTCATAACTCGGGTTGGGGATGGGGAACTTCGCGCCGACTTGTTTCTGCCACGCTTGCAGTTCCGCTCGCAGGCTTGCGACTCGCTGCGGTTCTTGAGCGGCGAGGTCAGTTGCTTCGCCTATATCGTTAGCCAAGTTGAACAGTTCGAGGCGGTTATCTTCCTGCCATTCAATCAGTTTCCAATCGCCGCGTCGCACAGCGGCACTTGGTGCACCGCCTTGATTGCCGTAGTGCGGGTAATGCCAGAACAATGATCGTTCCGCAACTTTACCGCCTTTCAACACTGGCAAAAGACTTGCGCCGTCAAGCACTTGATTCGGTTGCGGTGGTTTGCCGGCAACGTCGAGCAGCGTGGGAAAGAAGTCTGGACTGCTGACTGGCGTGTCGATTGTGCTTCCTGCTTGAATGACAGTTGGCCAGCGAATCAGCAATGGCTCACGAATGCCGCCCTCGTACATCCAGCCTTTGCCACCGCGCAGCGGCAAGTTCGACGTCGGCCAACCTTCGCTGGTCGATAGCCCACCGTTATCGCTGGTAAAGATGACCAGCGTGTTCTCGCTAAGTCCTAATTCATCGAGCTTGGCCAGCACCTTACCCACTGCCAAGTCCATCGCTTCGACCATACCTGCATAGACAGCATGTTCTTGTACCAGTCGCACATCGCGTTCATGCTCGCGACCCCATTCTTCCGTTAGATTTAATCGCGCACGTTTCTCTTCGTATTTCTTGCGCAAGTCGTCGCGCGCCATCAGTGGCGTGTGCACATCGTAGAACGAAAAATAGGCGAAGAACGGACGATCCTTGTGGTCTTCTATGAACTTCGCTGCTTCCGTTGCCAAACGATCGGGGAGATGTTCGCCGGGAGGGCCATCGGTCAGACGCGGGTTACCATAGGGCGAAAAGTACTTGTTACCTCCGTAGGGCCCGCCACGATCGATGCCGCCGAAGTTGAAATCGAATCCCTGGTTCTCGGGCCACCAGCCCTCTGGCCCAAGATGCCACTTTCCGGCAAAGAACGTTGCATAGCCAGCATCTTTGAGCGACTTTGCGAGCGTGGGCGTGTCGAGTGCTAAACGATCGGTGTACGGTGCAGGTAACAATCTTGTGTTGCGTTTCCAGTTATCTGGCTTTAGCGGCGCACCGATGTAGTCGGTGATTCCAGTTCGTTGTGGCCACTGCCCCGACATAATACTTGCCCGTGTCGGTGAGCAAACCGGACAAGCTGCATACGCATCCGTGAACTTTGCTCCTTGGCTGGCAAGTCGATCGAGATGCGGTGTCTCATAAAACGTGCTGCCATAACAACCTAGATCTCGCTGACCAAGATCGTCTGCCAAAAAGAAAACAATGTTCGGCTGGTCAGCAAAGGACACCGAGCTAAGTGATACTGAGCCAAGCAGCAGAACAAGACTTGCAAGCGTGCTCGCATACAAAGCCGCCATGGTTCGACATTCAAAGCGAATAACCATTTCTTGTTTCCTGTTTGCCATGTTGGTTCCCAGTCGAGCAAATCGCGAGCGAAACAGTGTGAGCAAATCAGTGTGAGCGAACGGGCACCGCCCCTGCTAACGCCACTTGCTAACGCCACCTGCTAAATCTCGCCTTCTCAAAGTCCCAGCAGAGAACCGCGGGTTTGAGTTGCCACGGTGCTGGTTAACCAAGCAAGATTGGCACAAAACGGATCGAATTGCAACCCTCACAGTCATGGCATTCAAAGTCATGACACAATGGTTCGTCAACGGACTGACTTCATTGGCACTTCTTCGAACTCAACGTCAACCGATTCCGCAACAGATAAGCAAACTCTGCGTAGCGCACTCGCCAAGTCTTAACTGCGACTGATGACGACTGATGACCTGAACAAAGGTCGAACTGAGATGACGCTTGTAAGTTACTTATCAAGCCTCCAGTCAGCATTCCGGACTTTCATGCGCCAGCCACGCAAGCAGTTCCCCAAGAGCGAAAATTCTAGCGCATTGTAATGCGCCAATAGAAATGTCCCCTTGAAGCGTTCATTAGAAATGTCCCCGGGGAAAGAGGTTCAGAATAGGCTTTTTGAGCTGTCTTGCGTAGCGGAGGGAGCGTAGCGAGCGGAGCGGAGCAAGACAGCTCAAAAA
>JBGSOM010000080.1:0-48688 GCA_041739135.1 Pirellulaceae bacterium | reverse complement strand
ATTGCAGCCAATATTGACAGCAATTCCCCGTCTGCGGGGATGTTCACTCCGGTATCTCCGTAAGGTCAATAACACTCCGTTAACACTACCAATAGATGATACGCAACAGAGTCTACAGATTCAAACACTGACTTGCCCTGGTTTCAGAGCATTCCGGATTCCAGATTCGCGTCTAGAGCTTTAGAATTAGCGGGTTCAGAGTTTGGCCGCGGACGCTGGCGGTTCGCAAGTGTGGCGCTTCACACGCGTGGCGGCAGGACAACTCTGCATTCAGTGCACTAACTCAGTTTGCAATACCGATCGGTTAATCATGTTCGAATCACTCCAAGAGGGGCTCCAGTCGGCCTTCAAATCGTTGCGCGGCAAAGGCAAGCTGACTGAAGCGAACATGCGCGACGGATTGCAATTGGTTGAGCAAGCGATGATCGAAGCCGACGTGAGCTACTCGGTCATCCAGGACTTTATGGGTGGAGTTACGGAGCGTGCGGTGGGGCAAAAGGTCCTGCTGTCGCTGAAGCCACAAGAAGAGTTGGTCAACATTGTCTACGAGCAGTTGGTCAACATCCTTGGGCCGGTCGATATTTCGATTCCGCTGAAGAAAGATGGCGTAACGATCCTGATGATGTGCGGTCTGCAAGGGTCGGGAAAAACGACGACTTGCGGCAAGCTCGCGCAATTACTGAAAGAGCAGAACGTTAAAGCGATGTTGGTTGCGGCTGACTTGCAACGTCCTGCGGCGATTGAACAGTTGCATGTGATTGGTCGGCAACTGGATGTGCCCGTTTACAGCGATTTGGGCTCGAAAGATCCCGTCAAGGTTTGCCGGGAAGGGATCGCAAAGGCGGCTGAGCTGGGTGCCTCGTTGGTGATCTTGGATACCGCTGGACGCTTGGCGATCGACGAAGAATTGATGCAGCAGTTGGCTGACATTGATCGCAAGGTGAACCCCGACCAAGTGTATTTGGTTGTGGACGGCATGACGGGCCAGGATGCGGTCAACTCGGCGTCTGCGTTCAACGAAGCGTTGGAGCTGGACGGCGTCATTATGACGAAGCTGGACGGCGACGCGCGCGGCGGTGCGTTGCTGAGCGTCAAGCATGTTACGCAGGTTCCGATCAAGTTCATCGGAACCGGCGAACACCTGGATGCGCTGGAGCCGTTTCGTCCCGAGGGAATGGCAAGTCGGATTCTGCAGATGGGCGACATCGTCGCGGTGGCGCGAGAAGCTCACCGGATGATTGACGACAAGGAGCGTCAGAAGCTCGAAGAACGCATGGCGGCCGGTCAGTTCACTTTGGAAGATTTTCGCGGAGTGCTCGAAAAAATCGCCAAGCCGGGGCTGATGCAAAAAATGATGGGCTTGATGCCCGGTATGGGCGAATTCCGCAAGATGATGGACGGCACCGACACGGACGGCGAAGTCCGCAGGATGCTGGGCATGATCGACTCGATGACGATGGCCGAACGTCGCAATCCGAAAATCATCGACACGCAGCGCCGCAATCGAATTTCGAAAGGTGCTGGTGTACAGCCGCAAGCGATCAGCGGCTTGATCAAGCAGTTTTCCATCATGGCTCCAATGATGCAAATGGCTGCGGGGACTGGAGTTAAGGATCGCATGCAATTGATGGAGCAAATGAAGCAGAGCATGATGAATGATCCGTCGATGGGCGGCATGAAGATGAAGAAATCGACCGGCAAGAAGCTCAGTCCCAAGGAGCGCGAGCGCATGCAAAAGGAACGCGAGAAGAAATTGCGTCAGATGAAGCGGAAGAAATAGCGTTGGGTTCGAGTTGGCTGGCGTTTCACCGCCCGGCCGGTATGCGTGAGATGGCTCTGTTTTCGAAGCTTCCTTCGATCCTGGATGCCGAGCAATCGAGAAACTTGTGCAAAATTCAAAATGTCGCCTCCCCACGCGGACACTTTTGATATAAAACATGTCGCTAGTTCAGACAAAGTTCCGTAGGAGATAGTTGTGGCAGTTCGTATTCGCATGAAAATGATGGGTCGCAAAGCGCGCCCGTTTTTCCGCCTCTGTGTTTGCGACGCTCGTCGTCCGCGCGATGGTAAAGTTATCGAAGAAGTTGGAATTTACGATCCAATGGTTCGCGATACCGATGCACGTGCGATCCTTAAGGGCGAACGAATCGATTATTGGATGAGCGTTGGCGCGCTGCCAACGGAGAAGGCTGCGGTGCTGATCAAAAAGTACGGCACGAACGGCACTCACCTTGAAAAGCAGAAGCAAGCTTTGGCTGCCATCAAGGCTAAGCGTCCTTCCGCAGTGGCTGCTGCGGCAGCACAACCGGCTGCGGCTGAGTAGTCCTCCGAGGTTCAAAAACAGAAATCAAACGGTCGCAGTCCATTCTTGGGCTGCGATTTTCGTTTTTAGGTACAGCCAAGATTAGGGTTCGCTTTGAGCTGTAACTTGAGCTTCGGCTTAGCTTCGGCCGCGCCAAGCAATTGGCTGGCGTTTGAGAACTGTGCGAGCTAGTGACCACCACTGAATGGTGATGAACGCGGCGACAGCGATTGGGTTGAGCGCTACACCCAGCCAGGATTGCTGGAATTTCGCAGCCGCTAAGCCACGCGGGACGAAACTCACCACGGTTGCTACAGCCAGTATCACGGAAGCTGCTGTCGGCCAACGGTAGTAGATCGCGTGTGCAAAAAAGAAGATTGGTAGCGTTTGACCGCCGAGCAACAATACGGTGAAGACCCCGATCAGCTTCGGTTGAGCGATTCCTTCGTGGGCGTTCTTCAGCAAGCCTCGAACAACTTGTTGCATCGAAGTGTACATGCGGCAGCTTGCTATGTCCGTCGCGTCGAAAAGGTCGGAGTCGAAACCTGCTGAACGAAATGCCCGCGGCAGTTTCAAGCCGTCGTGGCGTGAGCCGCAAATAGAGCGGTGACCGTCGGCGGCAAAGTAAGCTGTACGGCGGGCGATAAACAGCTGACCGCAACCGGCACCAAATTCCGGTTTGCGGCTGGCGCGCATCTGATCGAGCGGCAGGAAGCCAAGCAGCACGAGATGCATCAGCGGTATCAACAATTGTTCGAAGAATGTGTTTGTTTGCTGGCGAGGGAATCCGCTGAGTAGATCGCGAGGGCGCTGCGCCAGCTCAGCCGCCATGCGGTCGAGTGCATCTGGCGTTAGGCGAACGTCCGCATCCAGAAACAGCAGCCAATCGTACTGGGCCGCCTGTGCAAGTTGCCAGCATGCGTGCTGCTTGCCGTTCCAACCGTCGGGCAAAGGTGCGGATGTGAGCAACTGAATACGCGCGTCTTCAGTCGCCAGTGCAGTGACAATTTCAGCAGTTCGATCTGTAGAAGCGTCATCGAGAACAAGAATTTCGAGCGGATGGAAATCGCTTTTCAGCAAGCACTGCAACGTTGCTTCGATTCCCGATTCTTCATTGCGAGCTGGAATTAAGACTGAGATGCCTGACCGCAAATTCGAAGCTTGCGAGTCGACATCAGCGGCTGGTTGATACAGCGGCAAGTTGCGAGCGAACATCAAGGCGGGCAGCACGGCCAGGGCGAGCAAAAGGATCGCAAAACAAATGTAGAGCATGCTGAGAGCTTACTTTCCGCGAAGTTTCTGGCCGCGAAGTTTCTGGCCGTGCTGCAACTCAAGTGGTTTCCCTGTGATCCGCGACCAGGCTCGCCGCCACGCATCGTAAACTCGCGACGTACCCGCGTTGCCCGATAGCAGGACTTCGAATGCGGATTCATCGCGAGCGATAGCGGCTGCAGCGAGTTTGTTTTGTGCGTCGCGAAGTCTGCTGGTTAAGCGATCGTTCCATTGGGATTTGTTATCGAGATGATTCTCGCCATGAGCCACGAGCGACGGCTGTCCAAACCATACTAGAATCTCGGGCAACCTCTCTTCCCAGAACGTGTACTCAATCGCGATCGGTACAAACCAGGTCCGGATCGAGGCTTCCGAGGCTTTCGCTGAGCGTCGCTCGAGCGAGTGAGCCAAGTGGGCCAGTCCCGGCATGAACTCAGCCGAGTGATCGCGAACATCAGCAAATCGTCCTTCGGGCGTAATCCAAATCGAAGTCGATGGCCGTTCGAGCAATCGCAGGCTGACGTCCAAGAAATGCTTGGCGCCCTGGAACGATTCCTGTTCAACTGGAAAGAACCCGAGTTGGCTGAAGATGCGGTATTTTTCGAGCGCTGCGGCGGCGATGGGTGCGTGAAAGGCAAAACCGCTGAAATTCGTCTTCGCAGAGAACATTGCGACCAACGGATCCCACCACGAACCATGATTGGCGTAAACCACGAGACTGTCGCGAACGTTGATATCTGCGGCCAGTAACTGGTCTCGATTCGCCGCCACCGAATGAAAATGCTTGCGAAGATAGCGCGGAATGTACCAATGAAATCCGCTGAGGATTTGTGGATTGATTTTCGGCAGTCGGGCTTCGGTATCGCGCAGCATTGATAAATGTCTAGGACGTGCAGTCAGGTGAGCCTATGTTGAGGCCTAGAGTTTAGCTTTGCTGAGAAGCAAATCCACTCCCAATACGCTTGGTTCGATTGAATCTGGCAACCCAAGTTGCATAGAATCGCGGTCGGAGAGCTCGTCGGTGAAGTTCGAGATCCGTTCGATTTAAAGGTAGCAGGTGTGAAATGAGTTTTGCGAAGTGCATTGGTTGGTGGGAACAGAACGGAATGGGGCGACAAGCGATGGCTGACTTAGTCGTTCAGTTTTCGGGTGGCAAAATTTTTGGGAGCGGGCTGGATGTTGTGGGCCAATTCACGATGGCTGGCGCAATGGAGCCTGGAGGGAGCGTGCGAATTGTGAAGCAGTACACGGGTCGTCATCATGTGGTATACATTGGCAACTACGATGGCGAAGGAACTCTGTTTGGGACTTGGTTGATCGATCGGCTTTCGGGGTCGTGGTCGATAAAGCTGGTCCAAGCAAGCGACAACGACATTGAGTTTGAGGAAGTACAACCGATAAGCGAGTGAGCCTGTAGGAGTTTGAAGTTGATCATTGAAGGGCTGTTGGTAACTTCGACGGCGAGTGGGGAACCGCATGTGGCGCCGATGGGACCCGTGGTCAACTTCGAGATGACGGAGTGGATACTGCGGCCGTTTTCGAGCTCAACGACTTACAAACTGTTGCGCGAGAATCCGGTAGCGGTTTTTCATGTGGTTGACGATGTGTTGCCGGTGGTACAAGCGGCGCTGGGATTGCCGGTCGAAGTTAGCTACGAGAAATTCGGGGCGAGTGATTGGATTCTCGCGGATTGTTGCCATTGGTTTAAATTAGCAGTGTTCGATTGGAACGACTCTCAGGCCAGGAGTGAGGCGCGGGCTCGCGTAATTGACCGCGGCGTCAAGCGACCGTTCTGGGGTTGGAATCGCGCGAAACACGCGGTGCTGGAAGCGACGATTCTCGCCACGCGGCTGCACCTTGCAGACCGTCACGCAATCGCGGATGATCTGGCGACATTAAAAAAAGCTGTAGAGAAAACCGCTGGCGATCGAGAGTGGTTAGCTTGGAATTTGGTTCAGGAGTTTATCGATCGCTCTGCCTGATTACTCTACCAGTCTGCAGCTTGTTACGAGGGAATTGAATTGCTAGAAGTTTCGACAGGCTGTCGTTTGCACTTTGGATTGTTGGAATTGGCGGAGGGCGAACGTCTGCGATTCGGCGGTCTCGGATTGATGCTGGATGAGCCTGGTTGGAAATTGCGATTCGGCGAGTGCGCGAGTGAGTCGAGCGTATTCGATTCGTTGCAGCCTGAAGTCGCGGATCGGATCGAGCAAGTGCGGGAACGGTTGCGGCGAGAGTTTCATAAGCCTTTCAACGCGTCAGTTTGTGTGAAGCAGGTGCTGCCGTTGCACTCGGGTCTTGGTGCTGGAACGCAGTTGGCGGCCTCGGCAGCGCTCGGACTCTTTCTCGCTCAGTTCTCGGAAGCCGATAAATCTCAGCTTGACGTCAACGAATTGGTGCGATGGACCGGTCGAGGTAAACGTTCTGGGATTGGACTATTTGGATTCGTGCACGGCGGCTTGATTCTGGATGCAGGACACAGCGAGAGCGAAGCGTCTGAGACTGGACGATCTGTATCGGCGACCTCTACGGCGATTTCGGCGGAATGGCGCGTCGTGTTAATTACGCCAGATCAAACGCCTGTAGTTACTGGAAACTACGAAGCCAGCTTGATTGAACGATTGGGCCAAGAACCCAATCCAGCCCGAGCGAACATGTTCGCATTGGCAACGCGAATTCAGGCGTGCGGGAGTCGAGTTGATGGATTTACAGAATTCACCGCTCTGTTGCAGGAGTATGTTGACTCGGCGGGAAAGATGTTTGCCGCGAGCCAGGGCGGCTTGTACAACGGCGAAGCGGTCGCGCATGCAGTTGATTTAGCGAAGCGCGCCGGATTGCGTGCTGTGGGGCAAAGTAGCTGGGGACCAACTGTGTTCGGTTTCGCCAGCGACGCGGAGACGGCTGAGCAAATCGCCGCGCGGCTCCGAGACTTGCGACCGAACTCGCAGTGGCAAGTTCAAATCAGCTCGGCCGCGCGTCGCGGATGTGAATGGCAAACGGTCGCAGGGTAACGCGGCTCAGCGGACTACTTCGGACTACTTGCGGGAAACAGTCTTCTTCGCAGCAGATTTCTTGGCAGGTGCGGTTGCGGTCTTCGTCGCTACAGCAGCTTTCTTAGCCGGAGCCTTCTTCGCTTTCGCGGCGACCTTCTTGGTGGTTGCCTTCGTTGCCGTCACTTTGCTTGACGAAGTCGATTTCTTTTCAGTTGTCTTCGCGGCGCTACCAGCCTTCTTTGTTTTGCCGAATGCAAGTTCCCAGCCGGATGCGTAACGAGAATTGGAACCTACGCGAGTAATGGTCATGTCGTTTCCTTTCGATTATGAACTTAACTAGCTACGCAACAATTTGCATCGTCGCAGCTTGAACAAATGTGATGTGCAGTGTGTTGATCAGATGGAAGCTGGATTGAACGCATGCGGAGCTCTTTGCAATTCGCGCATTCATCGAGACTTGCCTATGCTTGAGAGTTTACGCAAAATCCGCGCTTTGTATAGCGTTAGGATTGCGTGTTACAAGCGACAGTTGCCAATTGCAGTTTCAAGAATGGCGGAGGCACCGAGCGCTTCGAGTTTTTCCATGACGTCGATCGCATGCTTCCGTTTCACCATGGCTCGGACAGCACACCATTCGGTATCTTCGAGCGCGTTGACTGTGGGCGACTTGAAGCCGGGTGTGACCGCTTCGGCGGCGGCCAACTGCGAGCGCGGGATGTTGTATTCGAGCAGCGAATAGTCACGTGCGATCACCACGCCTTCTAGTCTTCGCACGACTCGGTCAGCGACTTCGGCGTTGTGACAATTTCGATTCTGAATCAGCACGGTTTCATACTGGCCGATGTCGGTAAGAATGCGGAGCTTGTTCGCGGCGAGCGTGCTGCCTGTTTCGACCAAGTCGACGATGGCGTCAGCAACGCCGAGCGAAATCATGATCTCGACCGACCCGGACAGCTCGACGAGATGCACTTCCGCTTTGTGTTCCGCCAAGAAGCGTTCGGTCAGATTTGGGAAACTGGTCGCGATCCGCTTGCCATTCAGCTGGCTGCAATCGGTGATGTCGGAAGAATCCGGCACGCACAAACTCAAGCGACAGTGACCGACGCCCAGCGGCATGCGAATGTCGATCTCCGCTTGACTCTCTTGCATGAGATCGCTGCCCGTGATTCCGAGATCGATCGCGCCTTCGGCACACAGGACTGGGATGTCATCGGTGCGTAAAAAGATGATGTCGATCGGGAGCTGCTTGACGAGCGCAAACAGTGTTCGCTCTTGGCGGCGAAATTGCAAACCGGCTTGGTTGAGCAACTCCGTCGCAAGTTCGCTGAGACGTCCTTTGCTGGGAATCCCGATGCGGAGATTTCGATTCATGGTATTTAGGAGTTTGATTTTGGTAGGCGGTTTTGTTTTTCAGTGAGCCCCGAAACGCCTTCGCGCCGCGCGAGTTCATGGCGGAGGTCGTCCACGGTGATTCCACGACTGCCGAGTAGGACCCAGAGATGGTAGATCAAGTCGCAGGCTTCGTAGATCACATGCTTGTTGTCAGGTGCGATCGAATTTGCGGCGGCGTCGACAACTTCGGCGGCTTCTTCGGTGATCTTGCCACCCATTTTCTCCACACCGCCTGTGATCAAGCGTGTGGTGTACGAATCTGGCGGCATTTCGCGAACCCGCGTGTGCACTTGCTGCATCAAGCGATCGAGCATATCGCCGACTGGTTCGGCAGGTTTGTCAGAGTTTGATTGCGTCACTGAGTTGCGTCACTGAGAGGTTCAATTTTCGCGCGAATGTCGGCGGATTTCGAAATGCAAACCGAGGCTGGGTTACCAAGTTCGAGTCGCCATATCATAATTCCATCTAGCTGAATCACCAATGATACCGAATCACTCGGTAGCCAGATGACGACACTGACGCTGTAATTCCCAAATTCATGAACTTCGAACCAAACCCGTATTCGACCGAATGGACCAAGCCACCACTGTTGGGTTGTTACTATTTGACTGGTCCGACTTGCAGCGGCAAAACTCCGCTGGCGATTGAAGTAGCGAAACGGCTCGACGCGGAAATTTTGTCGCTCGATTCCATGGCTGTTTACCGCGGCATGGATATTGGAACGGCTAAGCCATCGATTGAGCAACAGCAGATGGTCAAGCATCACTTGATCGATATTGCTGAGCCGACCGAATCGTTCAGCGTTTCGTGCTATGTCGAAGCGGCTCATCAGCAAGCCGCCGACATTCGGGCTCGAGGCAAACGCGTGCTGGTCGCTGGCGGTACTCCGCTTTATTTGAAGTGTTTGTTGCGAGGATTGTTCATTGGTCCTCCGGCAGATTGGGAGTTCCGAAACTCTGTCAACGAGGATCTCAAGGTTCATGGACCGGAGGCGCTGAAATCGCGGTTGGCTCAAGTCGATCCGTTGCTGGCGCATCGATTGCATTTGCATGATTCGCGGCGCATGATTCGGGGTTTAGAGGTTGCGCGAGTGACCGGCCGACCGCTCAGTCACTGGCAGGAGCAGTTCGAGAATCCGGCGCCGCGCAAGTCCGCTCCGGTGGCTGTACTGAAGATTGATCGTGCTTGGCTGCATGAGCGCATCAACGAACGTGTTGAGCAGATGTTGCAGGAGGGGTTGTTGTCGGAAGTGGAGCAATTGCTCGTGCGGCATGGGGAACTTGGCCATACCGCAGCGCAGGCGGTGGGTTATCGCGAGATCTTGCAGCAACTTGCAGGTGAGTTGCCTCCCGAAGAAACAACTGAGAAAATCAAAGCGCACACCCGACAATTCGCGCGACGACAAGAGATTTGGTTTCGCGGCTTGAAAGAGCTTGAGCCACTGCCTGTGACGGCTGAGAGTCGCGTCGAAGAGTTGGCCGCTCAGTTGGCTGAATGGTTTACTGAACAGATGGAAACGCCCGCCTAGTTTACTTTTGGAACAAAATTCGATGGATGTCGATGCCAGCCTTATGTACGCCGCAGTTTGGCTGTGCATCTTGATCGTGGGAACGATTGTCTACGCCGTGTATGTTGCTCGGTCGAGCGATTATGATTTTTGGGAATCGGCGCTCTACCTGCCGACCTACTTGATGGGGCGATTGTTGTGGCGAGTTCACTTTACGAACGCTGCGCCGGCTGAACTCAAATCCGGTGCGCTGCTGGTTGCCAATCATCGCAGCAGTGTTGATCCGTTCTTTGTGCAGTTGGCGGCACGCCGACGAGTGCACTGGATGGTGGCTCGCGAGTACGTTGAGCATCCTGTGTTCGGTTTGATATTGAAAGCCGCGCAGGTGATTCCGACGAACCGCAGCGGTATGGACACGGCCGCTACGAAAGCAGCCATTCGTTTGACTAAATCGGGACGACTGGTCGGCATGTTTCCGGAAGGTCGATTAAATCACACTCGCGAGCCGATGGTTTCGGTGCGAAGCGGTGCGGCGATGGTGGCCGAGCGTGCTGGCGTACCGATCGTGCCGCTGTACATTGCTGGCAGCCCTTATCGTCGTGAAGTCTGGAGCCCGTTGATCATGCCCGCGCGGGTAGCGATTACTTTTGGCGAGCCGATCTTTCCGGCGCAAACCGAGAACGCTTCTGAGAGCGAACCGGATTTAGTTGAAGACGAGAGCGTTGCGGCAAGCGAAAAAGCCAATGGTGAAATGACTTCGGCTGAGACACTCATCTTGCAATGGGGCCAACAAGTCGTCACGCTAGCGGGCCATCCGGATTTTAAAGTTGAGTTGGTTTCAAAAAGAAAGCGGCGCGTACGCGCGAGATCATGAGTGACAAAGAAACGCTGATTAATCTAACCGAGTGTTTGCTCAAAAGCATCGTCCATGGTGACTGGGCGGCGTACAGCGAACTGTGTGATCCAAGTTTGACTTGCTTCGAACCCGAAGCGTTGGGGCAACTGGTCGAAGGCATGGACTTCCATCGCTTCTACTTTGAACTCGATAAAGCTCCGGGTCGCAAAGTTCAAACGACTCTCGCCAGTCCGCACGTTCGGTTGATGGGCGATACGGCGATCGTTTGCTACGTGCGTTTGACGCAGTCGACTGACGCGGCGGGAGTTCCATCCACGCGGGCTGTTGAAGAGACTCGCGTGTGGCAGAAGCAAGACGGCAGTTGGAAACACGTCCACTTCCATCGTTCGCCGCTTGGTTAGTGTCTTGCGATTGGCGACTAAAAGTCGCCACCACTTATTCTTCGTTGAGACCTTATTGCCTTAGTTTTCAACTTTTCGAACGATTGCCTCGGCACCGTTGCATGTCAATTGTGTGCCGACCGCAAAATTACCGCGGCGCAGATAAGCGAGAGCTAGTTGATGGTCGTTTGCAAGCGACGTAGCGGCGGAGGTAACTTGGCCAACCTGTTGTCCATCCTTGAGCAGCACTGCGCCGGATTCGATCGGGGTTTGGGACTTGATCTGGATAAGGCAGAGTTTCTTTTGTAATTGCCCAATAGCGTCCAACCTCGCGATGGTCTCTTGGCCCAGATAGCAGCCCTTCGTAAAGCTGATTGTGGTCTCATCGCGGTCAAGTTCTTGCGGAATCGACTTTTCTAAAATCTCGTTACCTGATTTCGGCCAGAAGCTCGCGATCCTTCGCTGCTCGAATTCCGCCGCAGTACCTAGCTCGAGGCCGAGGGAAAGAAATTCGTCGAGCAGTTTTCCGCGTTCGGATGCCTGTGCGATCAGTATCACATCGGCGGGCGAGAGTAGACTCAATGAAACCGCAAGAACGTCTGTGGACCCGATCGTGGCCGGTGCAACAGTCGCTCGCGCGGGCAAGAGCGATGGCGAATTGAAATGCGCTGCGCACTGGGAAGCGAATTGGTGGCTGAGCAAGAACGCCGTTTTATCACCACTTTGATCGGCAACTTTGGCATCTTCGCGAACGATGTAGCGGTCGATGTGCGCGCAGAGACCCGGCGTGTTGCCGAACTGACCAATGAGCTGGATTTGGTCCGGCAGCTTTAGCACGAATGCATGTTCGACGCACCAGCCTCTGACGTTCGTGATGAACGCTTCACAGCATTCATTGACAGGAAGCTTGCTGATGTCGTTCGTGCAGAGGTTATTGATGACCTTCGAAGCGTCTGCCCCAAGAATCTGCACTGCGCCAAAATTCGGTAGCTCAAACATAACTTGCCTAACGAAGAACTGAGATGGGAACTGTGTCAGTTTACTTCAGATCGGCGATTCGACGAGTGCAGGCAGTCAGCGTTAAAGACGACAAGCCAGCAGTTTGGTTTCTGCTGGCTTGCAATGGTATTTCGGTAACGGACTCTCGGCTCGTTAAACTTGATTGGCCGGCGTGGAAGCCAAGAAGCGTCGTTTGCTGAGCGGTGACGATGCGATTGCCAAGTCGTTTAACGTGGCTGGTGCCGCGCCGAGTGTAATGTTGCTGATGGCGGTCGTACCTGCAGAACCACCAGCCGTACCGGGACTTGTCGTACCATCACCCAGTACTGTTGGGCGACTGACGGTGTAAGTTCCAGGTAGAACATTCGTGAACGAATACTCACCGTCCGCACCGGTCGTTACTGTGCGATTGACAGCTGCGCCAAGCAGGTCGGTACCAGTCAGTGTGATGGTGACACCCGACAGGCCGACTTCACCAGCGTCTTGAACATTGTCGCGGTCGGTATCGCGATAGAGCGTTCCCGATATCGAAGTCGGCACAGCGAGGGCGGTTGTCTGCGTGGAAGTGTCGTTCGAGGGGACAGTGTCATTCTCGGTCGTATCCACAGTCGCGGTGTTGGTCAACGTGCCGGTTGCTGTTGAGCTAACCGCCGTAACCACAGTGATTGTCGCGGAAGCACCGGAAGCCAAAGTTGGGATCGTCGCAGTGACCACGTTGGCTGCGTTGGTTACCGTTCCACTGTTGGTTGCCGTTCCGGAAGTGAACGTCAAACCGGTTGGTAGCGGATCAGTGACCACAACGTTCGTTGCTGTCGATGGTCCGTTATTCGTTACGGTGATTGTGTACGTGAGTGTTCCGCCAGCAACTACCGGGTCCGCAGAATCCGTCTTCACGACAGCCACGTCAACGTTCGCATTAACTGTAGTCGTCGCAGTGGCGGTGTTGTTAGCTGTGTTCGATTCCGTTTCCGTCGCAGACACAACCGCTGTATTGGTAAGGGTTGTCCGCGTGTCTCCATTGACTCCAACTAAGACGGTGACCGTTGCGGTGGCGCCCGAGTCGAGCGTGCCTAAACTGAAACCGCTAGCCAGTGCTGCGGCAGTAACAGTCGCGCCCGTTGAACTCGTTCCGCTGACGAATGTCACGCCCGTTGGTAACGTATCCGTTAGGCTGACGTTGGTTGCTTGCGAAGGCCCATTGTTTGTGACAACGATGGTGTAAGTCAACTGATTGCCCGCGACAACTGGATCGGCCGAGTCAGTCTTGGTGACGGCCAAATCAATACTTGGTGTTAGCGTTGTCGTTTCGGTATCGGTGTTATTAGCAGTGTTGCTTTCAATCAAGTTGGTATTGCCGGTCGATGCAGTCGCGGTGTTGGTCAGCGTACCGCGCGTTGCGCCAAGGACGGTCGCAACCACCGTGATCGTTGCCGAAGCACCGGTTGCCAAGTTACCGATATTCACGGTCAAGTCGTCGTTATTGGCTGCCGTTGTATCTTGCGCTGTTGCTGGAATCGTGACGGTTCCGATGGTCGACGTAGCAGAGGTGACACGGATCCCGTCAGGCAGATTGTCCGTAAGCGTTACTAACGTTGCATCAGACGGACCGCTGTTGGACACGACGATTGTGTAGGTCAGCGTATTGCCCGGGGCGATCGGATCAGCTGAGTCGGTTTTGGTTACGACTAGATCGATAGTTCCCGCTGTCGCAGTCGTTTCCGTGTCGGTGTTGTTCGCGGTGTTAGTATCGAAACCTGCAGTGGATTCTGTGGAGCTGACCGTGGCTGTGTTCGTCAGCAGGTTGGCAGCGCTTTGTTCGACGTTGGCAAGAATCGTAACGGTCGCGGTACCACCGGACGCGAGATTACCAACGACTACTGAAACTTGTTGGTTACCACCGGATGGTGGAGTTACGGTGCCACCGGTCGCTGAAACAAATGTAAGTCCAGCAGGCAGCGTGTCGACGACGGTCACATTCGTTGCGCCGCTTGGTCCGTTGTTGACTACTTCCAACGTGTAAGTGACTTGCGATCCGCGATTGACTGGATCGGCGCTATCGGTTTTTGTAATCGCTAGATCAACTTGAGGATTCACGTTCGTGCTTGCGTTGGCCGTCACTGGCACGGCTTCGTCCGCATCTGCAGTGGCTGAGTTCGCAATCGTTGTTCCGGTGAAGGTTGCCAGCACTGTACTGACGATAGTGACCGTAGCACTGTCATTAACAGCAAGCGTTGGAATGGTGGCTGTAATGACTCCACCCACTTCGGCAGCGGTACCCGCTGTCGTTGCTACAGAGACGAAAGTTAGCCCGGCTGGTAGTGTATCGACGACGGTAACGTTGGTCGCTGTCGATGGACCTGTGTTCGTAACGAGAATTGTGTAAGTCAGTTGGCCGCCGACTAGCACGGGATCTGGCGTATCCGACTTTGTCAGCGTCAATATAGCTTCGCGGACGACAGCTACGTCAACTGAGTCGGTATTATCCGTTGGATCCGTTTCTTGGCCGTCGCCAGTAATCGTCGTCGTGTTGGTGATCGTTCCAGCCGCCGCAGTCGCTGGCACAGTTACGATGATCGTAATCGTGGCGGTGTCAGCGGCATCCATGGTTCCGAGCGCAACGGAAATTTCGCCCGTAGAATTGCCGGTCTGAGTTACCGTTCCGAGCGTACTTGTGGCGGAGACGATCGTAACGCCATCCGGCAGGTCGTCGACGAGCACCACGTTATCTGCGCTGGCGGGTCCATCGTTGCGAACGGCAAGTGTGTAAGTCACATTGTTGCCAGCGGTGACAGTTGCAACATTAGCGGTTTTCACAACAACCAAGTCGATCTGCGGCGCGAAACCGAAATCCAATGTAAGATTCGAATCGGCGTCGGTGTCTCCATCGTTCGTCGGTTCGGTGCCCGAAGCGAGCGTTATCGCGAGTGAAGCCACTCCAACTCCGGCAATCAACGCACCGTTATCATCGCCGTCGGTTACTGTCGTGTCAGGATCTGGCGCAGCAGCAGGCTCGAGGCTTGAAGCAAAGCCAAACAGCGGCTGCGCTGCGGCGAACTGACTGATTGGAATCAGAGCGATGTACTCACCCGGTAGCAAATCATCGAATAGATAATTGCCCGCTCCGTCGGTTGTATCGGTGGCGACTAGCGTATCGCCAGCGTCATAATCACCGCTGCCATCCGCATCCAAATAGAGCTCAACTGTGACGCCGGCTATGCCAGCTTCGCCAACATCTAGCGTACCGTTGTTGTTGACGTCGCTGAAAATGGTGTCACCAAGCGACATTGGGTTCAAGTTCGCGAAGTTGATCGTCTCGGTCGAAGGTCCAACGGTCTGCGTAAAGTCAAACTGCGCATCAGCGGCTGCAACCACATTGATTTGGAACTGAATCGCATTGACGTTTGTAAAGTCAGCTCCCGTACCGGTATCCGTCCAACCCGCATCATCGAAGCGAATGGTGAGGCTCTCGGTAGCTGATGCGCCGACAGTTACAGGTAGCGCAGTAGTGAACGTCGAGAAATTGCCTGGACTGGTGTAAACCGTGATTACGATTGTGTTGCCAGCTTCGGACCCGGCACGAAACTGCATCGCAACATCGTTTCCACCGTCGGTCAAGTCAAAGTTGTTGAGACCGTTGACGTTATTAATTGTCGTGGCGTCGGCGTCGGCGCCGTCAAGCGTAACAAAAGCTGTTCCGGAAGTTCCCGCGTCGGGACTAACGCTCAGGATGCCCCCTGATACTGCTGCTGAAATACCGCCAGGTCCAGCTGAATAGTTTACGAGTAGGTCGCGTTCGCCACCAAGTGTTTCGCCGACCGCTGTGACCACTGAGCTGCTATCGGTGGGTGTGCCTGCGTTGGCGGTTAGACTCTGTGCTGTTGTATCGAAGTTATCAATGTTGGTTCCTGCTGAACCAGCCGCCTCGACCGCCGTGATTGTGACTGTTTGAGTTGTTACCGCTGGACGTTGCAATTGCCCCGTCACAGCGGTCTGTCGGACGAAGTAGGTTCCTTCGATCAAGGCATCGAATTCATAGAAACCGTTCGCATCTGTGGTGTCTGTTCCAACGAGCGTATCGCCAACGTCAAACGTTCCGTTCAACGCGCCCGCGTCGCGGAATAGTTGTACCGTCGCACCTGCGATGGCTACATCTGGCGGAATACTAGTGAAGCCGTCATCGGTCGGGTCAGTGAAAACGGTTCCACTGATAACACCGAGATCGTTCGCCATCAAGGTTCGAACTTCCATTCGCTCCATTCGCAAGCGGCGGTGAACGCGCTTTCGCTGTTTGCGATTTTTCAGCTTTGCGAAAAGTTGGGCGATGAAGTTGACCATGGAATGCCCTCCGTGAAACCGTTATCGATGCAAATAGCTCGGCTACTGTTAAAGAACGTAGGCCGAGCTTCGGAGGCGCGTAGACGCCGCTAAACGAAAAGACACTTGAGCTGATTCCAGTCAAATGTCTTCCGAGTGTTTGATTTTGCCGTTCGCTGTTACCAGCGGAACTCGCCACCAAAGTTCAGACCTTGTACCCAATAATCGGTTTCTTGGAACTGAAACTGCGGTCGTAGTGGTCCAGTAAACGGGTTAAGTTCAGGTGCTAGCAGGTTGGGGTTAACGTTTAGGTCGACTTGATCGCCTGGGCGTACCACGTTGCCCCAATAAATCAGTGAATACCCAGCGGTCGCTCGAAAGCGTTTCGTCAGTTGATAACCTGCTGTCAAACCGAACTCCGGAATCATCGTGAACTTGTCGCGATCGTAAGTTCCAACATTGGTTCGCTGAGCTAGCAAACCGTTGTTGTAGTTGGTAACGGTTCCGTTGTCGTTGATGGTTGTATCACCGCGAATGGTGACTGTCTGATTTACGTTACCAATTCCAACTCGCATTAGTGCGTCGAGCGACCACCAACCGCGACGACCTTGCCACATGAATCCAAGCTCAGCTCCATTAAACTGATTGCGTGTCTCAAAACGATCTGTGATGTCAAAGCTGCCAGGGTTTTGAGTGTCTAAGCTGGTCAATTGTTCCCGCACTTGGAGCGTTTCTTGCAACTCCCAGAAGCGATAGCCAAGCGTAGCATCCAACCGCGATGAGGTTGGCACCGTTTGACAGCAAAACTCGGAGTAACCACAGCCAGTGGAACAACAAGCTTGCTTGCGGAAACGAACAGCAGCACCATTCAATTGAGAAGTGATTTCAGTTCGAACGGAACCCGACAAAACTCCAGGGAACGCAACTAGTTCTGCATCCTCTTGGCCGTCAAGAGAATTGAAGAAAGGTCGAGCCAGAATCGGAGTACCGGTCGACTGGCGGAAGAAATCTTCCGTCGTTCTTCCTAGTCCGACATATTCGCCTTCGATTCCTAAGCCCGGAAAACGATCGAGCCACCAACCGAATCGAATTCGGCCGCCCGAAATCCCGTCCGTTAAATTGTTGTCATCGCCGCCGTAGAGCGTCGAAGACGAGTTGAGTCCCAGCACGCCTGCATTTGCACGGGCTGTCCCGGCGGTGCTCGACGTAACCAAAGGCGGCAAGTTCATGCCACTTTGGAACCACAGCAAGTACTCTGCGTGAGCCCAGCCGTGCGATGGAAAGCAGATGCAGAATTTGGACGGCGCGCTGCAAGTCGAGCAGTGATCGAATTCACCCACTCCGCAGCTATCGCAACCGTCACCACCACAGCCGCACCCGCCGCTGACCAATCCAGGTTCGTGCGAATGGGCCATATCGCCGTCGACAATGTATTCATCTGAGTGCGGAGCGGCACCAACGTGCTCCTCAACCACCGTTTCTCCAGGTGCAACCTGGATATGGCTGGCAGAATGCATATTCTGAGTTCCGCGGGTTCCAACTAAGCGAGTAGGAACTCGATTACGACTGGATCCTCGCATCGTTCGTTCCTGAGCGGATGCAACATCCGACCAGCTTACGATTTGAGTAAGAATCAGTGCAATAACGGCGAATGTTCGTTTCACGGTTGCCGCGCCTTCTCTAGCAGTTCTGGCATTAGGTCCCTGCGATCTCCACGGATTGGAGCCCGCAAATAACCCCCAGCTATTCCAATCTGGGGTTAATGGGTTCTATCGGACCGACTTCACCGGCAAATTCACTACAACCTGAAAATTCTCGCTAAAAAGAAAAGACAACCTAATCGGTAAGGTTTAACATCTTGAGAGCTAGCATTCGCGCGCGTCGTCAGCAGTAAGAGAGTGCCCTGAGTTTGCATTGCAACCCAAACAACAGCTAAACTGGGCGATGTAGTGCGTGGCAAACAAACCTCGCAGAAAGTGACATTGCTAGCCATGAATCCTTACCAACCGCCAGCCATCGAACGACCTACGCAGACAACGCTCTTGCCTTCGCTGGTCACCATCGCGCTCGTCATCGTTTCGAGCATTGTGATCGCCACTTCGTCGAATTGGTTTGGCGCTCACGGATTCGGAATCTCGCTTTATGCTGTCGCCGGCTGCTGGTACGTTTTGGCGAGTTGCTCAAAGGCGATGTTTTCGCAAATTCACAGGACTCGTCCAACCCGTTTCGAATTCGTTGTGGTCTTAGCGATTTGCAGCATCTTCTACGGACTCGCGCTGCCTGCAGTTGCGACCAACTGCGAAGGACGCAGACGATCGGTTGTATTGCAGTCGAGTGGGCTACGTGAAGTTCAAACGAATGACTTCGAAGTCAATCGCCCGTATAGCGAGAGATAAGTAAGCATCACATAAGTGGTTTGCACCATTCGTCATCTGAAGCATCAGTTCAAACGCAGAGTAATCGCATGCAGTCGCTAAGGATCCTGAGCATCATCGTGCTCGGCGTACTACTCTGTTTTCCAATGCTAGAGCCGAACATGCTGTTGTTTACAAGTGCTCTTTTTGGATGCAACTTATTAGCCTCACTGGTGCTTGCGATTTGCACAAGTCCTAGATTGGCGTATATAGCCTTGGCTTCTGCTGCCTTGTCATTTGCAACACTGATCTTTACTGATTGGGGGTTTTCGATGCCTTCGCCGCGAGTGCGGATGCAATGGACAACTTTCTTTCCTGCACTTTTCCTGGCTTTATGCTGGATATCCTGGCCATGGTTGTCTGATTGGCGAAGTAAGCGCTAAGCTAGTAACGAGTGGCACTTCACACACATTACGACCGATGAGAATTCCTATTTCGCGCGAGGATTTTTCATCAGGTACATGCGACCGTCTTCCGCGCCACCTAAAAAATCAGGCACGCCGTTTCCATCAAAGTCGACAGTCGCAGGACTGACGTCGTGGCCCTCTATGTTCTGCTTGGCGAGTGTTCCTGCGTTCTTGAAAAACCACTTGCCATCGCGCTGCGCGACTTGTTGCAGCAGATCCGCATTGGAAGAATTCAGCAGCCAATCAAATTTGCCATCGCCGTCCCAGTCCGTCACACACAACTTTCGCCGACCACTACCGCCAGCCGCTTTGCTGTTCAACCGCAACGGCGATCCACTTTCATCTACGAATACGCGCTCAGGCGCACGCAACTTCAGTTCACCTTTCTCCTTAAATCGCTCGAAGTAACTTAGGTAACCTTCTTGGTCTAACATTGCCAAGTCCACCAAGCCATCGCCATTGAAATCAAAAACGACGGGCGTTGTTCGCCACTGCGTTAATAGCGCCTTCAATCGTGGCTTCTTCCAGCCCCAGGCGAGCAGCGGTTGAGGTCCAGTCCATTCCACTTCAATATTTCTTGGGCCATCGAGTTGCGGATCGCGTCGAGTTCCGATGTTCCTCAGCCAGACGACTTCGCCCAGAATGCTGTTCAGAATAATATCAGGCAAACCATCGTGATCCCAGTCATCGACGCTGAACGTGGTGTAGCCCCACTTTGCTTCTGCTGGTCCTTGAATACTGCCATTGTGTCCCGCCATGATGCGAAACGCTTTGCCGTTTACATTCAGTCTTTGAGGCGCGTTCCACTTTGGTTCTGTGACGTTGGGGCCGCTTAGGTTCTCAAAGAACTCGATGAAGCCTGCTGTGTTGCCGCTGAGAATGTCGATGTCGCCGTCACCGTCCCAATCGGTGCCCACTGGAGTTGCCAGCGCGCCGCACTTCAACGTATCGGCTTGCTGTTGAAAATATTTTGGAGCGTGAAACACCGGCAAATCGTGATGGTTGAACTTACCTGTATTTTCAACGAAAGCGACGCGACCATCTTCATCGCCCACGATCAAATCGATATCACCATCTTTGTCCCAATCAAAAGCGACTGGAACAATCATTTGCAGGTCCATGCGCAGCGGCTCGCCATTCTCCGTGGTCGGATGCCCGCCGTCGGCATACTTGGGAGATGTTCGGGTGCCAACATTTTCAAAGTAAGTGAACCCATCCAAAAATTCACCGCAGAGCAAATCGAGATCTCCGTCACCATCAAAGTCTGCGAAATTCGGTGAAGGGCAACCAAAGGTATCGATCGGAACTCCACCTGCTTCCAAATGCTCTGGTTCTGCGTAGCGAGGTTCGTCGTTCGTTCCTTCATTGCGAAGCAACAACACAAAGCCATGCAATTTTCCGTTCGTCCAATCGCCTTGTGCATCCCAAGCGTCATCCCAACCGTAGTAACTCCAATCTTCAATGCCGACAATCAAGTCAAGAACTGAATCGCCGTCATAGTCAACGTAACGCCATTGATTGTGGCGCACTTTGGGACCTTTCGGTTGCTTGCCTGTGGGGACATAGAACTTTGCATCCACCGGCAATTTCACTTTCTGTGTCACCCCGCTGCGCGTGAAGTCGGTGTACTCAAAGCCGGGTGAAAGAACGCGCATCTGATCACCGACGTAGCTGGGCATCACATAATGAACAGTGCTGCTCAGCTTGACGGCGGGTTTGAAGACCGGCATCGGATTGTCTGCTGTATCGCCACTGGAATTCTCGAAGAACCAAACACCGTTCGACGGTTTGTCTGGGCAAGAGACGATCAAATCGTAGTCGCCATCTCCGTCAGCATCGCAGGGAATGGGCCAAGCCCACAGGCCAACACCAAGGTCCACGCTCAGTCCCGGATGGTTGTAACGCAGTCGCTCGAGGCCGTCCGCGAACAGCGATTTCAGCACCGCGGTTTCACAAGCGAACATAATTAGCGCGAGCGTTACAATCTTTCGACGCACGTCACTGGTCGACAGTTGCGAAGGGGAAACTCTCTTAGGCATCATGAGCTGCATACTCTTGCAAGTGTTCTAAATCAACGAATTCCAAAACGGACATATGCGTCGCGCGCAGATTTACTCGTGGTGCCATTCCAGCTTCAAAAGCTTCTTTCCATCTCAAGACGCACAGGCACCAGCGATCACCGGCTTTCAGTCCAGGAAATTGGAACATTGGATTTGGAGTCGAAAGGTCGTTGCCACGGGCTTTCGAGAAAGCCAAAAATTCATCGGTCATTTCGGCGCAAAGCGTATGTAAGCCGACATCTTCTGGCCCGGTGTTGCAGCAACCATCACGAAAGAATCCGGTCAGCGGATCGCGGCTGCATTCTTCTAACTCTGTCCCAAGCACGTTCTTTGCACGCGGCATTATTTTATCCTGCGAAGTGATCCGCGAAGCGAAATGTACAACGCGGCGAAGTTTCTTGTAAACTGAATAAGTTCGTTTGTCGAATTTCGAATTGAAGTTCACACGTCATTTTAGCGGTGGAACATCCAACGTGTTTGTAGTTCGATTATCTGCGATTCGCAAAGTCTGGCTAGCGCTGAGCATGGTCAGTTGTTGCATTTCTGCCAATGCGCAAAACAATTCTGCGGTCGCGCCGGGTGATGCACTGCAAGAAATGTTCGAGCGATTCGCTTCACAAGCTGGGCCGATGGCCCCGATGTTTGGCAAGTTGACGCCGGAACAAGTTGCGAAACTTGACCGCATCACCGTTACACCTGCAGAGGAAGCGAAATTTGGCTTGAAAGTCCTTGACGCGTATCTACAGCAATTGAAACAGTCGCAAACGACCGTTAGCCAACGTGGCAAAGACGTCGCGTATCTAGAGCAGCTCGTTAAGCTGCTGCAACCTCGAATGAGCAATGCGAAACGTTATCGTGCGATTGACGTGCGGCTGATCGAAAGCGACAGCACCGATGCTTATTCGATTCCCGGCGGGCATCTCTTAGTGACTCGTGGTCTGATTGAAACGGCGGTCAGTGAAGCCGCTGTGGTTGGAGTCCTCGCCCACGAGCTCAGTCATCTTGATCGAGGTCATCAATTGATACCGCTAAAGCAATCGAAGCTTGCCAACCAGCCGCTCGACTTTAAAGATCGCATGATGTGGATCAGTCTTGTCGCCCGCCCCAATCGCCCTGAGCAAGAATCGGAAGCTGACAGCGATGCGACGCGATGGATGATGGAATGCGGATACGATCCACGCGAATTGGCTCGACTGCTGAGCAGTTGGGACCAGCGTCAGGATCAAGTTGCGCCGTGGTTACAGTTCGTACCGGGCTTCGTGAAATCGCACCCAGATGCCGGCAAACGAGCTCAAGAAGTTCTGCAATGTGCGGCGCTAATCAAAGACAAGTTTCCAAACGCGACTTACATCGGCGTCGAAAACCTGCGTTCGCGCACGCCACGCTCCGTCCTCGCATTCCCAAAGTAACTCTGCTGCAGTTCAATTGCAGTTCCGCGCGGTGGCCAATCTGGACTCCGCGCTATCAACTGCGCGAGAGCCGCGTTCGAGGCGGCGCGCAAGTTGACAAAGATTGCTTTAAAACTGTTACTTGCCTGAACTCATCTCGCGTGGGCACTGACCGTAACGAGCGCGCAGATGATGTGCGCGATCAACGCAACGCACCAGCTCCGTAACTGTGGTGACTTCGCACTTGCGGTAAATTTTCGCACGACGCGATTCAACCGTTCGAACGCTCACTTCGAGTTGCCTGGCAATTTGCTTGTTCGGAACTCCTTCGAGTACCAATTCGAGAACCGAGAGTTCTCGTGGCGAAATGTTTCGCAATAGTGCTTGGAGTCGACAAAGCTCGTCGATCTGCTTAACCAGCTCCGCCCAGCTTTCTTGGATCTTCGGAACGGACTCGCGCAGTTGATTTAAATCGAGCGGTTTTCGGAAAACCCACGAAGCGCCATTTTTCATCAGCCGAACTGCAGATGCAACGGAAATGTCGATTCCCGTAACCACGACGATGTCCAGTTGCGTTTCGCTGCACAGTTTTGCCAAGTTATCTACATCGGGTCCAACAACCGAATCATCAAAGACTAGAATTCGAGGATCTCCGATGGGTTGACGGATTTCGCCCGTTAAAGAACTTGAAAACTCGACTCGGATGCCAAACTCTTCAAAAGCGGATTGCCATAAGTTCCGTGCGTCGATTTGGCGGTCAAAAACCAATGCGTTCATTGCCACTCTTGTGGGGTTAGCGGTGTATGGTAGAAATAGTATTCAGACGCTCAACAATTACAAGCGACATAACGTGGTGAAACCCGCAGTCAATTTCTCGAAAAGTTGTGGAAGGCTATTACGTGAGCTCTTCTGAACCACCCTCGAACCCCGAGCGAATTCGCTCTGACCGTTGGGTTTCGGAGCTCTATGATGAACTCCATCGGCTGGCGAGCGGTTATTTGCGAGATGAACCAGCGACCGTTTCTTTGTCGCCTACGGTGATGATTCACGAGTTGTTTTTGCGGTTGCCGAAAGCCGAAGAATTGTCGCGAACCCATTTTTTTGCGTTGGCATCAACTACAATGCGACGCGTCCTTGTCGACCAAGCTCGTTCGCGCAATCGCCTGAAGCGAGGCGGCAAAATGGCTCGGCGCGAGTTCGCTGACTGGGACTTGGTTTGCATCACGGATTCTGATCAAGTTTTGGCAGTGGACGAAGCTCTCCAAGACTTGGCAAAGCTTGACACGCGTCAGGCTCAGGTCGTTGAGATGAAGTTCTTCGGAGGCATGGCGGTTGATGAAATCGCTGAGCAGTTGAAGGTTAGCAAGCGTACCATCGAAGCAGACTGGACAATGGCCAAGGCATGGCTGCGTCGCTGGTTCGCAGATGAGAGTGCCACATCTTGAGTGAGAATCTGCACCAGCGCGCGAAAGAGATTTTTAGCAAGCTGGTCGAGTTGCCTCGCGAAGTCGCGGCAAAGGAACTCAACGAGCTTTGTGGTGCCGACAGCGAATTGAAGCGTGAGGTCGCATCGCTGCTTGATTTTCACACTGCGCGCTCTCTCATGGCTGCGCCTCCTAAGCCAAAGATTCGACATCGTTCGACGCTGAACACAACTCGGTTGCACAAGAATTGGTATCAGAAAGCGATCGCATATTTTCCAACTGGATCGCAATTGCTTCTGCTGCTGGCGATCATTCTTCCGCTAGCGTGGTGGCTGTCAGCCGTCATTGCACATCACAACAAAGTGTTAGTCGCGCAACAACTCGAAGTACTTGCCTCACAACACGCTGAAGAACTGAAACGATGGCACACTGACTGGCAACGCCAATTGCAGCGATTGGTTGAGAGCGAGGTGATCGCGAATCTGCTTGCATCTGCTGAAACGGATAGGCCAAACAGTGGAAAGGATCCGCAATCGTCCCCCGAGATTCAGCGGGCGTTGGAGAAAGCGCTCGACGCACCGGCTGCGTTTTGTTTGTGGGACAAAGAGATGCGTATGCTGGCGCGATCTCAGATCGCCACCGGCATGAAAGACATTCCGGGCTGGACCCCGTTTCGCTGCGCCGATCTGATGAAAGCTGCTGGTGGCGAAATGATCGTGAGGATGCCAGCTACAAGCCAACGCGTGCTACCTCCGCCGCTGTCTAACCACGACGCCACCGCATTTTGCCCGGTCCGAGGTGTTGATGGAAATGTCATCGGGACGTTTGTATTGCAGTCTTCAGCGATCGACAGCACTTACAACAAACTGACATCTGCTTGGAAATCGCAGTTCGACTCCAAAGACTACGACGCCTACATCGTTAACGGAACCGGGCACCTGATCTCTGAGTTGCGGTTCAGCGATCGACTGAACAAGTTGATCGACTCGATAGGTAATCGAGCTCAAGATACCGCTGCAAAAATGGTTAGCACGCGTCATGACTTGCTGATCCGCGACCCTGGCGTTGATCTGTTCAGTGGTCGAGCAGCGACTGCGCATGCGAGTTGGCCGCTGACGGTTGCGGTTCAGGCTATTGCAGACTCGCGGTCTGGATCGAATGTCGATGGCTATCGAAATTATGTCGGCCAAAATGTGGCAGGCAGTTGGGTTTATCTGCCGGACCAGCAACTGGGCATCGTCTTGGAGTTGCCCTATAACGAAGCATTCCAATTCGAAGGCAATGTGAACTGGTTGCTTGCCGCTCTCATGGGCGCCGTAGTTGTAAGTACTTTGATCGGAGCAATGTCAAGTTGGCCGAAGCGACGCGTCAAAGATATCCAGTCCGTCGGGCCGTACAAGATTCAAGAACTGCTTGGCGAAGGAGGGATGGGAAAGGTCTACTTGGCCGAGCATTCACTGCTTTGTCGCCCGACAGCGATCAAGATTCTGTCGGGAGAGAAATCCGATCTCAGCGTGCTGATGCGATTCGAACGCGAAGTGCAGTTGGCGAGCCAACTGACGCATCCAAACACAATTTCGATTTACGATTTTGGACGAAACGAATCCGGATTGTTTTATTATGCGATGGAGTACATTGACGGTGGGCATCTCGGACAATTAGTAGAATTCGATGGTCCGTTGCCGGCTGGACGATGTATCTACCAAATTCGACAACTTTGCTTTGCGCTGCGCGAAGCTCATTTGGCGGGCGTCGTGCATCGCGATATCAAGCCTCAAAATGTGATGCTCTGCGATCGGGGTGGCGAGCCGGATTTTATTAAGTTGGTGGATTACGGCTTGGTGAAAGCGTTCGCGCCCGGCGTTTCCGATAGTACTTCACAGACCAACATAATTATCGGCACACCGCGATTCATGGCACCGGAACGATTGCAGTCGCCGTGGCTGGCTGATCCGCGCGTCGATATTTATTCGATCGGCGGATTGATCTACTACATGCTAACCGCTGAGCTTCCGCCTTTGGTGACGCCTACCGAGGCATCGGAACATGTGCAGGTCGGAGTTGAGACCTTGTGCTTAGATAACCTTAGTAAGCCCTTCAGTAAATTGCTTGAACAGTGCATGTCGTACAACTCGTCAGAGCGACCGTCCAGTATCGCTTCCCTGCTGATAGAACTCGATCGTTTAGCAGTCGAATATCCGTGGACGCGCGAAGACTCTGAACGATGGTGGAAGCAGCGTGGCGCGAAATTTAAACAGTTCCTGGCAACGAAGCGCAAACAGGTAAATGGATCGATGCGCGTTTGACCAAGCTGTTAGACGTCGATCTCACTAGCATCCTCGGCTCGGTCCATGATGAACCTGAAGCGAGCGGAGGCATCGCGTCCCATGAGATCTGCCATCACACGATCTGTTTCCAACTGGTCATTAATTTCGACTTTCAACAGCCGCCGAGTTGCGGGATTCAGCGTGGTCTCCCAAAGCGTCTTCGGCATCATCTCGCCGAGACCCTTGAAGCGCGTGATATCAGGCTTCGAACGCTTGTCGGCTTTACTCAGGATGGTGTCGCGCGCCGCTTCGTCAACTGCCCAAAACGTTTCTTTGCCGATATCGATGCGATACAACGGCGGAACAGCGATGAACACTTTTCCGTCAGCAATCAGCGGCCGCATATGACGATAGAAAAAGGTAAGCAGCAACGTTGTGATGTGATGGCCGTCGGAATCCGCATCGGCCAGGAGAATGACTCGATCGTAGCGAATGCGAGCGACGTCGAGGTCTTTGCCGATGCCGCATCCGAGTGCGGTCACAAGATCGAGTATTTCTTTGTTTTCGAGAACTTTAGAAAGCGCGACGGATTCCGTGTTGAGCACTTTTCCGCGCAGAGGCAAGATCGCTTGATGGTTCCGGTCGCGGCCCTGTTTCGCGCTGCCTCCAGCAGAGTCACCTTCAACGATAAACAATTCTGAATTGCCCCGGCCTGCCGCGAGGCAGTCACTCAGCTTTCCGGGCAACATGGTGCGCGACGTGCTCGATTTGCGCGAAATCGATTCCGACGCAGCCCGCGAAGCAGCTCGTGCGCGCGCTGCCGCAATAATCCGCGCGACAATCGACTCAGCGACACTGCGATTGTTATTCAGCCACTGTTCGAGCGAAGCGCGAATTGCGTTGTCCGTCGCCGCTTGCATTTCGGGGTTGTTCAAGCGATCTTTCGTCTGACCTTGAAATTGCGGATCGCCAACGAACACGGACAAGATAGCGACTACACCTTCACGAATATCTTCGTGGCCAACTTTAATTCCGCGCGGGATCAGATTGTGTGTTTCAAAGAAATTGCGGACCGCTTTGGCCATGCCGCTGCGAAACCCGTTCTCGTGCGTCCCGCCGCTGCCAGTTGGAATACCGTTGACGTAGGAACGCACGTGCTCGTCCGTCGATTCCGTCCACTGCAGAGCTACTTCGATGCGTTCGTCGCCTTCCTTGCGAACGGTGAACGGCGCATCGTGAGTCGGTCGCGCTGCTCGTTGCTGAATGACTTTGCCCAAGTAATCGACAATTCCATTCTCGTGAACAAACGTATCCTTCTTATTGTTCTGTTCATCATTGAATTGAACTTTCACACCGCGATGCAAGTAGCTGGTTATCTCCAATCGCTGCCGAATTGTTTCCGCATCGAAGTCAGTCTTGGGAAAGATGGTGGGGTCGGGAGTGAAGGTAATCGTCGTTCCCGTGCCGCGCGATGTTCCAGCCGCTTTCTGAAGTTTGGTGATCGGTTTGCCTTGCGAGAACTCCATCTTGTACTGAGCGCCATCACGACGCACTAAAGCAACCAAGTGCTTTGAAAGCGCGTTCACGGCCGAAGCCCCCACACCGTGTAGACCACCTGATGTCTTGTAGTTCTTGCCTTCGAACTTTCCGCCGGCATGCAGGATCGTCAGCACCATTTCGAGAGCGCTCTTGCCGGTCTTGGCATGCTTGTCGACTGGAATGCCGCGACCGTTATCAGCCACCGACACCGTGCGACCGTCTTTATGCAACGTAACGATGATTTCTGTCGCGTGCCCGTTCATCGCTTCGTCGACGGAGTTGTCGAGAATTTCCCAAACGAGATGGTGCAACCCCGCAACGCCTACGCTGCCGATGTACATGCCGGGACGTTTGCGAACGGGTTCCAGACCTTCGAGCGCAACAATGTCGGCGGCACTATAGGAATTCGTTGCTATGCTCATGATTCTCTTTTGTGCGTTGAAAACTGTTGGGCGAAAGCCTGGTGGCGCTCGCTCAGTAAAAATTCGGTCGCGGAAGGCGTGAACCATCCGTTTCTAAATGCAAGTCTTTACTTCTCTGGAAGCGGCTCTGGGGCTGTGATCGGGTCGCTGACAATCGAAGCGATTTTGCCGTTCTTTTGAACCTCAATTCCGCGTCCGCCTCGCGAGGTCACACGATATTTTGCGGTCGAAATCGTCTTCTGAGCTCCTCTGTTCGTCTCGACTACCAACAAGTCGCGATCGGCGGTGGAGGCTTTAAATCCAAGCAGTCGGTCGGTCTTTGCAAGCTTGATCAACATTACGCCTTTACCAGCTCCCGACAGATAGTTCACTTCGACCGCTGGGCAGACCATCGCGCGACATTCGGCAGAAATAGCCAGGATCGTTTCGCTGCCATCGACCGCTTTGACACTGATCACCTCGTGATCTGGTGCAACCCGCGCGAATCGCCGACCGCTGCGCGTCGAAGGCTCAACAAACTGCTCCAAACCAAAGCGAAGCGCGAACCCGTTGCTCGTCGCTGCGAAACCGTGAATCGGCGGACAAAGATCCGGCTTCTTGGGATTCAATGCGATGTTACCGATTGCGCGTGGATCTAACGAAATCGCCGCCACGATTCGTTCGCCGTCTTTCAGTTTAAAGAGCTTTTGAACCGGTTCGCCGTAGCCGGTCGATGGCGGCACGTCGATGAAGCGAGCGGTGTAGCAAACGCCGAAAGACGAAAAGAAAGCCAGTGTTGCGCGCGTTGAACCCGCTACACAAGCGAGCACACCATCGCCTTCGCGCAGTCGACTCTTGCCGGGATCAGCGATCTGCTTTTGACGTTTGACCCAACCATCGGTCGACAGCAGCACGTGACAATCTTCCGCGACGATGAAATCTTCTTCCGAATATTCAGGTTCTTCATCGACAGTAAGAATTTGCGTGCGACGCACACCTTCTTTGCTCTTGCCGTAAGTGTTGATTAGACCTTCGATCTCGCTGCGAACAATCTTCCAACGCCCAGATGAGATCGTATCTTCGGTACTCTCTTTCAGAAGCTTTTGAATCTGGGCCGCTCGCTTCTTCTTCTCATTCAGTTCTTCTTGAATGAGATTGATTTCAAGGCGCGCTAAGCGGTAGAGCTTCAGTTCGAGGATCGCGTCAGTCTGTTCTTCGTCGAGTCCACCTTTGGCCGCTGGAAAACGCTTCATGATTTTGTCCGCAGCATCGGCTTTTCCTTCCGACTTGCGAATGATCCGAATGATTTCGTCAAGCGCATCGAAGACGATCATAAAGCCTTCGAGGATGTGCATGCGGCGCAGAAGATTGTCGAGTTCTTGTTGCAGGCGATTAGTAACCACTTGCAATCGGAAATGGAGGAAGTGCCACAGCACTTCTTTCAGTCCCAGTCGCTGCGGCGCGCCCACTTCGGGATTCTCTGTCGGAACGAGGCAAGTGATGTTCACGGCAAAGTTGGTTTGCAGTGGCGTGTTCTTGTAGAGATAAGCGAGCACCTTGGCTTCATCGGCATCTTTACGCAAATGCAAATCGATGCGAATGTCTTCTGTTGAAACGTCGCGCACGTCTTCGATCAGCGGCATCTTTCCACTGACGACGATTTCTGCGATGCGTTCGACTAGCACCGATTTGTTCACACCATAAGGAATCTCAGTGATGTGCAGGAGTTTGCCGGCTTTGGACTCTTCGCCCGTCTTGGTTGTGCCGCGAACCTTCAGTGAACCTTGACCGATGCGATAGATCTCGCGCAGCTCTTCTTTCGTGTTGATGACTTGGCCACCCGTTGGGAAATCCGGGCCCTGCACTGCATCATTGGCAACCAACTGGTAATCTTTGATCTCCGGGTCGTTCAGCAGCTTAAGCAGCGCGCGACAGACTTCGCCCAAGTTATGTGGAGGAATGTTAGTTGCCATTCCAACTGCAATTCCAGTCGCTCCATTGACCAGCATGTTTGGAACGCGCGTGGGCAAGACAACTGGCTCACGATGGCTGCCGTCGTAGTTCGGTTTGAACGGAACGATGTTCGCGCCGAGATCCGTCAGAACTTCGCTAGCGAGCGCCGACATCCGGCACTCCGTGTAACGCATCGCTGCAGCATTGTCGCCGTCAATTGAACCGAAGTTACCGCTGCCATCGATCAACGGCATCCGCAATGAAAACGGTTGTGCCATGCGCACCAAAGCATCGTAAATTGCCATATCGCCGTGAGGATGGTACTTACCCATCACATCGCCGACGACCGAAGCACACTTGCGATGTTTGGCGTTGAAGTTCAGCCCTTGCTGATCCATCGCGTACAAGATCCGTCGCTGGACTGGTTTGAGTCCATCGCGCACGTCCGGCAGCGCTCGGCTGGTGATGACCGAAAGCGAATAATTCAAGTAACGGTCTTGCGCCGCTTCGCTCAACGAGACTGGTTCGATCGGGTGAGCGGGAAGGTCATTGCCTGCGTTATCGTTGGACGAACGGCGTTTTGCCACTACGGAACTCCTCCTTGAATCACTTTCAGACGCTGCAACTCCGCGACAGTGCGGATTAGCTATTCGTCACTTTCGTCACGCCGCCGCGACTTTTACAAAGCGTAATATCGAGCCGACGCGGCTATGGATGCTGCAAATGCGTTCGAAAATCGCGATTTCGCCAGCAACATCCGCAGGCTGATAGCTTTCCCGCGATCCGCGATTCAGTCAAGACCGGCTATTTGGAGAGTTTGTGCAGGCCGATTTTTGGTTTTCGACAGTCGCGAGCCGCGAGCGAACCGCTAGCGAACCGAAATTGGACGTCGGGATTAAACCGGTGCTCGCAGTTGTGCGGTTCGGCGAAGTTGTGCCGCTGCTGAAAGATAGTATTGCGTGGTAATCAGCGGAAGTCCGATGGGACGAGTGGGGATAGATTGCCAGATTTATCCAACTGTGCATGGAAGCAGGGCCACAAATTCGCTGAAATTCAACGGACTGACGATATCAAGCGATCCCAGCGAGCGGCTTAAGTGCGCACGGCAATACTGAACGAGCAATATGGAAAGAGCAATCGAAACTCGCGCGTTGTTTGCACAAGTTTCGATTTGTCAGTCAAGTCACTGAAAAGACCCAAGGAAGGGAGCACTTTTGATGCGTTTTGGAACTAAGCTACTAAAAGCGACCGCAGTTGCAATCGTCGGCATCGCCGGCTTTGCACATTTCGCTGGAACCGCGCAAGCCCAGGATGGACTGTTCGCCAATCAGTACACTCAAGGCTACGCAAACGAGACTAACGCTGTGATGTACATCGCCCCTGTGCCTGTACCGCCACACGTTGGACACACTTACTATACGTATCAACCCCTTTATCCACATGAGATGATGTACCTGCACAGCGAACGGTACCACAACTATTACGACCAAGGTCGTGGACTGAATCGCACCGGTGCTCATTACTATGTTCCACCGGTTCGAACGGGTGTGCATCGCTTGTGGAATGGTTTGTCACTGCCTCGCTAGCTATCGCATGAAGCGGCGATTATCGCCGAGCGTGAAATAGTAGCGACGGAATTTTCCAAAGGAACTGCAATGAAGAATTTGATCATCGCCGCTGCCGTTTGCGTTCTCGGTTTGTCGCTTCAAAGCGAAGCCAACGCACAGTACGCGTCCTCAGGTTTGGCTCGACCGATCGAGCGCGCCTTCGATCACACGCTGGCCTCAAAGGGCAATGTCTGGGCGCAACAACATGCGTCTCAAACACCTTGGCACGGACAGTACTACTACTTGCCGTATGGTGCTCCAACCGCTTTGGTTGTGCCACCTAATTCCATGATGCAGCAGAATTACTCGTGGGGCGTTAGTCAAAATACCATGACGCCGATTTACCATCAGTACGGTTCGATGCCGACGCAAGGTGGCGGCGGTGCTTTCCTGGGAACTCCGATTTGGCCAAGTCACACGCGCCAGTTCGGAGTCTATCCAGTTCGCGCGCCTTGGTAGGTCGCGTCTTTGTAGCCAGAATCGCAACGAGCAAACTTAAAAGCACTGGTCCTAAAGCCAGTGCTTTTCGCTTTTCTTGCTGCGTACGCGGATCCGTCGCAGGATTCTGGCGAGTGAAATTGGGCGGCAAAGTTTACCTAATCGAACCTAAGCGACCATTTCGCAAGCCTCTCTCGCGTTTTCGGCGAGTTGCCTTGCCGAGCAAAGCCCTTCCATTCGATACAACCAATCGGCGTTTCTCAATCCGATGGCTCGTCAAATTTGGAAGCTCAGCATGCTTGATGAAGATCGCGATATCAATCCGTATCTGCAACAAGAAGTGCTCTCTGCATCGCCCGTTCGCCTTCGATGGATGTTAATTACTCGAGCGATGGAGTTATGCGAAGGCGTACAATCGCTTTGGGCCGAAGGGCAATTGCTCGTCGGCGACCAATGGGCGTTACGCATTCGTGAGATCTTGGGTGAGTTGCTGTCGGGCGTCACAGAAGGAAATCCGGCTAGCCAGAAGGTGGCTGACTTCTATACGTTCCTGCTAGCGAAGTTGGCTGATGTCCAGCGGACGCGCGACGCGGAAACGCTTAGCACGCTCCGCGATCTGTTGTCCTACGAAGCGGACACGTGGAAGCTGCTTTTGGATAAACCGCTTAGCGACCCAGGCGAACCCCATCAGGCGTTTGCGGACTCGAATGCAGCGAATTTAAAAGCGGGTTCGAGCCAGCCCTTGCGAACGCACCTGCCCGCGCCGCTCAGTTCCAGCTACGACGACTCGGGCGACTTCTCAGCCGGTTCTTCGTTCAGCCTCGATGTCTGACGTTTGCTGAAAACGTACTTCTGCTCCGAATCGAGCTACTTTCGCACAGGAGGGTTGTTTACGGAGTTAACAGGCGGAAGTTTGCAGGCAGAAGTTTGTGGGCCCAGCGGGGGATTCTTCGTCCAATCACCTACGTGATCGCTTGTCGCGAAGCTACACTGAACCAAAACGGTAGCGACATTCCGCTGACGATCATTAGGTGCCAAGTGACGGATTTCGCCATCGAAGTTCAAAAGCTTTCGAAAATTTATCGCTCAGTCGGCGCGCTCGTGGAATGCGACTTGACGATTGCGCGCGGAAAGATCTTTGGATTGTTGGGGCCAAACGGAGCCGGCAAAACGACGCTGCTTCGTACTCTGCTCGGCTTCCTAAAACCAACCAGCGGCAAGGGGACGCTTTGCGGATACGATTGCGAAACGCAGAGCGTACAAGTGCGACAGCAAGTCTCTTACTTGCCCGGTGAAGCGAGGTTGTACCAAGCGATGCGAGGTCGCGCGGTGCTTGAGCTTTTCAGCGGACTGCAGCACTTCGGATCGGTCGAGCGATCGATGGCGATCGCCAAACGGCTCGAGCTTGATTTGTCGCGGCGAGTCATGTTTATGTCGACGGGCATGCGGCAGAAATTAGCGATCGCGATCGTGATGGGCTCTCTGGCGCCGGTGATCATTCTCGATGAACCAACGGCAAACCTCGACCCGACGGTTCGCAGCGAAGTGATCGCGCTGATCCGTGAATCGCGAAGCGCCGAGCGAACGCTTCTGCTGTCGTCGCATATTTTCAGCGATATCGAAGGGTCTTGCGACGAGGTGGCTATTCTCAAGCAAGGTCGAGTTGTGTGCACGGCGGACTTACATCAGTTGAAGCAGCTGCATACGGTTCACGCGCGCTTCGACAGCTTGGCGAACTTTCGAACTAGTGAATTGGATTCGCTCAACTTCGTCGAGCACTTTCGCATCGACGGATCGCTCGTGGAGTTGCAGTTGAGTGGAGCTCCGACCGGCTGGTTCGACTGGTTAACGAAATCGAACTTGCGCGATATCACTATCGATCACTCGGGTGTCCAGGCACTGTATGAACGTTTTCATCCACCGAGCGCTTGGGAAAGCGACACATCGCAGCAACTGACATCGGTTCCAACTCACACTCAACTCAATTCGATCAAGAGTCCGCCACACGCATGATCCGCTTGCTGTTAAAGAAATACATCAACGAATCGATGTTGCTGTGGCTCGCTTGCGCGGCAATGCTGGTTCTTTTCTGCTGGGTGCGAGTTTGGATCGTTTGCCAGTTCGAATTACAGCGTTTTGAGGCCTTCCTCGATCAACTAAAGCCATTCGAGAAGTTCTCGCCAGTCCCGCTTTCGCAGTTGTTGACCTACAGCGGAAGTCTTGCAATGACGTTCGACGAGCCCGTGTTGATTCTGTGTATCTTGGTTTGGTCTATCGCCCGCGGAACGGACGTCGTTAGCGGAGAGATCAATCGAGGTACGCTAGAACTTCTGCTTTCATTGCCTGTCAGTCGCGTTCGACTAATGACGCTGCACGCCACGGTCTGCATTGCGGGTTTAATCGGTCTGTGCGCGTGCGTTTGGCTGGGACTGTATCTCGGGATTCAAACGATGTCAGTCAGAGAAACGGTAACGTCGAAGATCGAGCTATCGATTCCGTATCTACCTTTTAAAATCCCGCTTCAGTCTGGCGAATCTCGCACGACGCTTGTAGCGCTAAGTGATCGTGTCGATCCTCAAGTCTTTTTGCCAGCGACAATTAATCTGTTTGGATTTGGTTTCGTTGTGCTTTCGTTCAGCGTTCTGTGCAGCTCGTTTGATCGCTTTCGTTGGCGAACGATCGGAATTGTTGTTAGCACTTACGTGATCCAGTTGCTCCTCTTTTTGCTGAGCAAGTCAGCACCTGCGACCGCTTTTTGTGCGGGACTCACATTTTTCAGCTGCTACCAACCCGATGCAATCGTGCAACTACAACGCGTCGAAAGCGGCTCGACCTGGGCGCTAACTAGCGCCTCCAATATCTTGCCGTTGGGTCTCGGACCGATTGGTGTCACCGCAGTCTTAATTGGGCTCGGGACAATCTTCTACGCAATCGCAATTGCTGTATTTAGCAGGCGAGATTTGCCGGCGCCACTTTGAGTGCTTATGTCGGACGAAGAATAATTGCCTTAGCTCTCGCGGTTCAATTGCGTCGTGCGATTAATTGTCTTGCCCAAAAATACAGACGAAGCTTGATATCCGTTCGCCTCAAGCGGCACCGAGATCGTGATTGAGACGGTGGCGGTGTCTTCGGTGATAATAGCCGGCGACACAGTTACCGTTGAAGTGCGGATGCGCCCGATGTCCAGCACGTCTTGTGCGGCCTGGCGGCATTGATCCGCAGTTGCACCAGGTATGATACCGCGTCGAGCACCTTGCAATAGCGCGGACTCGACGGTGTGTATCAACATGTTGGCGCGACTGAGTTCAATTCCGCCGAAGACGAGAAAGAAGAAGACAGGTGCGCACAAAGCGAACTCGACTGTGGCTGCGCCGATTCGGTTTCGGATAGAATTCTTAGCGTTTGCGAGTTTCCGCTTTTGCATGATCAGTTCCTGGGGCTAGTGGATTAGGATCGTTGCCTTGGCTGCGAAACGTTTGAAGATCTCGATCAACTCAGCTTCGGTGGCGGCATGAGCATGTTCGCCGTTGCCCGCAGCAGCGACTTGCTTCATGTGGGCTTGGTCACCTTCGGGGCCAAAAGTGATCGCATAGACGACGATCTTGTTCGAAGCAGCAGTTGCTGAGGCAGCCACAGCATCTCCGGCTGTTGGAAATCCATCGGTCAACACAATCATTACTTTGTCTGAGAAACGTCGCCCTCGAGCGCTAGTCAATTCCGTGGTAGCTACCTGAATTCCTTCTGCAATTTCGGTGTTGCCGTTCCAAATACTATTCGACAGCGTATTCATCGTACCGTCGGCTGAGTCGAGATTTGTAGATAACTGCATATCCAAAGTTGCGGATGGAAGCCGTCCACACAAACCAGGGCGCACGGTTTCGAGATCGCTACCAAAAGTCACGATGCTCACTTGCTCCTCCGCCGAGTTCGCGCGCAGGACATTTGTAAAGACCCTTACCGCGTTATCCAGTGCTACCCAACGCGAGCTGGAGTTGGGGGCTCTACAGAAGCGACGATCACTAATCGACATCCCAGTTTCTGGCGAACTGACACCGAACTTCATACTGGTGGATCGATCAAGTACCAAGCAAATGTCAACGTTCAAGAATGAAGCGGTTGCAGCAACCTCCGGCTCATAGTCACCGGTACCAAGCAAACCGCTGAAGAACAAAGGGACCGTCCCATCCGGATTGAGCCCGTTACGAACCGCATTGATACGCACTGCGTTGAGTGGCGTTCCGTTTGTATCAAAGATGTAAGCGCCGGCGTCATTCGCAACTGCACGACCAAAATCAAAGTCGCTTGAACGGAGGCGAAGCGATCTTCCGGCGACGGTGAAACTCTCCGCTGCCTCCATACCTGCCTCAATCGCTCGCGCTTCGTCTTCGTAGCGCGACAAATTATCCGCTGCTACGCGCGCAGCGTTGTCGGATGCAAGCCGCATCTCAGTTTGGACCATTTGCATGTACGCCATATCGACGGCAAAACCTAACGAGAGCAGCAGTATCGGAAGGATGAAAACGAACAGCGTTAGGATCGCTGCTTTTCGATTCTTGTGAGACATTTTCGTGCTGGGGGTCATGATGTGCCTCTTAAAACTGGGATCAACGTATTGCAATCGCCTGCACCGTTATCGTTCCTGCGGAAGTTGGGATGAAGCGACCAATTCTTAAGTTACTAGCTGACGCAGCTGCAACTTGAACTCTGATCAAGTCACCTTTAACCGTTGTCGCAAAGCTGGCGCCGTTGGATTTCGTAATGGTGATCGTGTAAGCCCTGATTCGACCTGCCTCTAAGACTTGAGTAATTTGATTTCGAATCGAAGTCTCGGTGCATCCCGACCGACTTACTTCAAGCGTGCCTGAGTAGCTTGCGGTGGCAAGCGTGTTGCGCAGAAATATCAAGTCGCAAGCCTCGATCGTCGCGCCGACTAGGAAAACCATCAGCGGAAGGCAGATAGCCAGTTCCACTAGGGCAGCTGCTGTCCGATTTCTACCGCGAATTTTTCGGTTTTTAATCTGTCGGTTCATAGGCTTGGGACTGCAACAGGATTGCGGGCTTGTGATCAGGTGATTTCAGGGCGAAATGCAAGTCACATTTGAAATCTAGGTCACAATGGCGCACTAGAGAGACAGAAAAGCTCAAAATGAGAGATTTCTGACAAGGTTTCGCCAATTTCAATTGTTCTGTCCCAATACAGAACCGCCTGCGGTCCCTATTAGCGGGAAGGCCTTGCCGCCGGACGAGAGACTCGGGCGTAGCTCGGACGATACGGCAAGGCCGACCCTTTTTCATCTCAAGATCGCGATAAATCAGAGTTTCGGATTACACAGCACAATCGATCGTCAAGCGTCGTTGCGAAAAGCCGACGCTAGTTGGGGGCTGCATCTTCACTATAATGCAGCCTCCTTGTAACGAACGAGAATTTGATGTCCGATCGATCAACTGGCGCAACATTTTTAACCGGCCCCACGACTACTCGCTACTTAGTCGATTTTCATCCAAAGCAACTCTCGCATCACTTTACGGATGTGCTGATTATCGGAGGTGGGCTGGCCGGGTTGCGTGCTGCCAATGCTGTCGACCCGTCGCTTCGCACAGTCGTGGTCACCAAAGATAAATTGCAGGAGAGCAACAGTAACTACGCACAGGGTGGAATCGCCAGCGTCTGGGATCCAGAAGATCGTTTCGAAGATCATGTTCAAGATACATTGACAGCCGGCGGTTCTCTGTGTGACCGGTCAGTAGTGGATCTCGTTGTTCACGAAGCTCCCAGAAGAGTCGCTGAGTTGATTGACTGGGGGACGCAGTTCGACCGCCGAGGTGGGCAAATTATGCTCGGTCGCGAGGGTGGTCACAGCCATCAACGAATTATTCACGCACTCGGCGATGCCACCGGTCTTGAGGTGATGCGAGCTGTAATTGAACGCACGCGCTCTCGCGAAAACGTAGATATCTGGGAGAGCACTTTCACGATCGATTTACTTACTTTTGAAGGTCGATGTCACGGTGCAATCGTCGCCACCAATGGGCAGCGACCGTTGCTTCTTTGGGCAAAGCAGACAATCCTGTGTACCGGAGGCTGCGGCCAAGCTTACCGTGAATCTACTAACCCGCGTGTAGCTACAGGCGATGGACACGCACTTGCTTTTCGTGCAGGCGCTCGCTTGCGCGACATGGAATTTATGCAGTTTCATCCCACGGTGCTCTACATTGCAGGCAGTTCGCGGGTACTCGTGACTGAAGCGGTTCGCGGCGCTGGCGCGCACTTGATCGACTGTAATGGCGATCGCTTCATGGAAGAGTATGACCCAAGACTCGAACTCGCTCCGCGGGATGTTGTCAGTCAAGCAATTGTTGCACAGATGGAGAAAACACAGCACGCCTGCGTGTACTTGTCGTTGCGTCATCTAAGCCCACATCTGGTTACTGAAGAGTTCCCAACGTTTAACGCAGCTTGCACAAAATTTGGGCTCGACCCGACTTGTGATCCGATACCGGTACGACCGGGCGCGCACTACATGATTGGAGGCGTCGAGGTCGATCATGACGGTCGCACCAATCTTCCAGGCCTTTGGGCGGCCGGAGAAGTTACCAGTTCAGGTCTGCATGGTGCAAATCGACTGGCTTCCAACAGCCTGCTGGAAGGCTTAGTTTATGGTGCCCGTGCGGGTGAACAAGCGAGTTCGGCTGCCAAAGGTCACTCAGACGATTACTGCGTGCTCCCGATCTATAGTCAGCGTCGCAATAACCAATCCAGTCAACAACTTGACGTAGCGGATATTCGCAATTCCGTCCAAAGCGTCATGTGGCGTTTGGTCGGCGTTCAACGACGACGTGAACGTCTGGAAGAAGCGTTACAATCGATACGTGCTTACTCTCGCTACGTTCAAGTGCATCAGTTCGCTTCCGAAGAGGGCTGGGAACTGCAGAACCTGTTGACCGTTTCCTATCTTATGGCAGAAGCCGCGTTGGCGCGCACCGAATCGCGCGGCGTCCATCTACGCACCGACTTCCCAAAACTCGATGATGCGAACTGGCGAAAGCATCTGTGCTTTGAACGTGCTTGAAAAGTGTATTGGGCGGAATATTTTTAGTACGGCGCGTCCGAAGGTTGCCCCCACACGAATTGTGTCCTAAGTTTCGATGCCAATTTCTAGATTCAAGAAATTGTGATCCGCGAAACCGCCATAAAGTTGCACAGATTTCACACATTCAGACTCGATGACTGATGAATAGCCCAGCACCAGCCGCACCAAGCCAACTCGAAGCATTGATTCAACGAATCAACCAGCTCTCAACCAGCGGGGCTCAATCGTTAGAATCGTTACCTTCGCAACCCGCGACTCGCGAAGTTGAAGGTCCGAAAGCGGATGCGATCAGCAGCAGTTCAGTTGCATCGGCAAGCGCCAATCTCGTTCCGCTTCCTGATCGGGACGAACCGTTTGTCCCCTCCGCACCCACTACGCTAGAGCAAGCTGGCTTAAGTGAAGCTCTAGTCGAAGAGTTGCTGATGCGATTTTTACTCGCTCGCGGCGAAGCGACTGGTCGAGCGATAGCGGATCAATTGCAATTGCCATTTCGTTTGATCGAGCCCATCCTCAATCGACTTAAGCTAGAACAGCTTACCGCATATCGTGGCGCGAACTCCGTAAACGATTACACGCACACTTTGACCGATCAAGGACGCGACCGGGCGCGTCGCTACACCCAAGTCACAACCTACTTTGGCGCCGCTCCAGTTCGACTCGAGGATTATTGCAAGAGCGTTAAACTCCAGTCAGTCGAAGGTCAAAACCCGCGGCGCGAGCAACTCACGGAAGCTTTCAAAGATCTGCTCATTGATAAACGCATGCTCTCGAAGCTCGGCCCAGCCGTAAACAGCGGCCGCGGTATGTTCCTTTATGGTTACCCCGGCAATGGGAAAACGAGTATCGCGGAACGCGTTACAGCCGCGTTTGGTAAGTACATTTGGATTCCGCGCGCGCTGCTGATCGACGGCGAAATCATGCGACTGTACGATCCGATGATGCACGAGCGTGCTCCCAAACCGAAGAACGAAGGCTTACTCGATCACTGCGAAGTTGACAAACGTTGGGTTCGTATCCGTCGACCAACGATCGTCGCTGGCGGTGAGTTGACGATGGATATGCTCGAAGTGCAGCGCGACCGTGAGACTAATATAAACGAAGCGCCACTACAGCTAAAAAGCAATTGCGGCGTATTGCTCATCGATGACTTCGGCCGCCAAAAAATGCGCGTTGATGAGTTGCTGAATCGGTGGATCGTTCCGCTCGAAAAACGCTACGACTATCTGAATATGAGCAGCGGTAAGAAGACTCAAGTGCCATTTGACCAGTTAGTGATCTTCTCAACCAACCTGCAACCGAAGGACCTGGTCGACGACGCGTTTCTGCGACGTATTCCTTACAAAATCGAAGTCCCCAACCCGAGCGAAGAAGCGTTTCGAAAGCTCTTCGAAATCATGTGCCCGAAAGTTGGGATTCCTTTTGTCCCGGAAGCGATCAACTACCTAATCGAAAAGCACTACCGTCCAACCAATCGGCCGTTTCGAAATTGCCATCCGCGCGATCTACTGATGCAGGTACGAAACTACTGCTTGTATCACGCCTACAAGCTCGAATTGCGTCCTGACTACATCGACTTCGCGGTTGAGAATTACTTTTCGATCATGTAATTGCTAAGTCACTAGCCCTTTCGTGACCAGCATGAACACATCTTCCAGCGTCGGTTCTTTATCATTGAAGCTCCACATCGGTACGCCTTCATTGATCAAATGAGTCATAATCTCTGCCAACTTCGCATCATCCGCTTCGAACTCAACGGTCACTCGGTTCCCATCAATATCGATGTCGCGAAGTTCAGGGCAAGATCGCAAAATAGAGATGCCCGCTTCAGCTCGATCGACAAAGCGAATATCGACAATGCGGTTGCGACGAATCTGACGATAGACACTATCGATCGGTCCGTGCATCAATAATTGGCCACGTTCAATGATACCGATCGAAGTGCAGCAGTCCGCTAACTCGGACAAAATATGACTGCTAATCAAGATCGTCTTGCCCATCCGCCGCAGCTCTTTCAGCAGAGCTTTGACTTCGATTCGAGCGCGTGGGTCCAGTCCGCTAGTCGGTTCGTCAAGTATCAGAACCGGTGGATCGTGAACCAATGTCTTCGCTAAACACAGCCGCTGCTTCATGCCTCGTGACAGACCGTTCACATAGTCGTCGCGCTTGTGCGACAGATCCAGCAACTCAAGCACATCAATGATCACTTGCTTGCGTTGCGTGCGACCAATCTTGTAAGCCACTGCAAAGAAGTCCAAGAATTCCCAAACCTTCATGCCATCGTAAACACCAAAGTCGTCGGGCATGTAGCCAATGCTACGTCGCACAGCCATCGGATCTCGATTAACGCTGTGCCCATTGACGATACCATCGCCACGCGAGGCTTTCAGAAGCGTCGCTAAGTATCGAATCGATGTGCTCTTGCCAGCCCCGTTGGGGCCGATGAAACCAAACATTTCACCGGCTTCAATTTTCAGTGAAACCGATTGCACAGCCGTAAATTCGCCGTAGTCCTTGCCAAACTCGAAGAGCTCGATCATGCCGTCGTACACTCACTACAAAATTACCGATGTTCAGCTCGGCAAGTTCTGTGAACCTGTCGAGAAACGAACCTGTCGAGAAACCGGAAAGATCCCCAATGTAGCAAAATAATCATCAGGCAGTTTTCAGCAGGTCTACCTGTTCGCTCCGACGCTTTGCTCCCAATCCACAGCTAGATCTCTCCAACTCCCCTCAGCTCTGCTCAGACCGCTTGTTAAGCGTACCGGAATCGGAAAAATAGTCTCGCGAGTATTGGTCGTTCGTGGCGGGGCGAAGCGATCAACAACATTACGCCTTAGCCGCATTCATTGCCAGTTTCGTTCGGAGTTATGCAGTATGGTCAAGCCCGCTGAGTACGATGTGATTGTAATTGGCACCGGTCCCGGCGGAGAAGGGGCGGCCATGCAAGCGGCCAAAGAAGACAAACGCGTAGTGATCTTCGAAAAATACAATCGCATCGGCGGTGGCTGTACGCACTGGGGTACTATCCCTAGCAAAGCTCTGCGATACTCCATCTACTCCGTCATGGAAGCGATGAACAATCCGATTCTCAAGGATATGGGAATCCGCATCAGTCCGACGCTCGACCAATTGCGCGCGAGCAGCCGGTCGATCATCGCGAAACAAGTCTCGATGCGTCAGACGTTTTATGATCGCAACCAAGTTCCAGTTATCTATGGCCACGCCAAGTTTGTTGACAAGAACACAGTTGAAATCGAAGACGGCACTCAATTCCAAGCTGAAAATATTGTGATCGCGACTGGATCGCGTCCATTCCGTCCGCCCAACGTCGATTTCAGCCATCCCTGCATCTTCGATAGCGATACGATCCTCGAATTGCGTACGCAACCGCAATCGATCACCGTCTATGGGGCTGGCGTCATCGGATGCGAGTACGCGTCGATGTTTCGCAACCTCGGTATTAAAGTTAACCTAGTTAATACTCGTGACAAGTTGCTAGAGTTTCTCGATGACGAGATCATCGATGCGCTTTCGTATCACCTCCGCGACTCTGGCATTCTCATCCGACACAATGAATCCTTCGCGCGGCTTGAAGGCCATGACGATGGCGCGGTGCTGTTCCTTGAAAGCGGCAAACAGATAAAGACGGATATCGTGTTGTGGGCCAACGGACGTTCAGGCAATACGGAGAATATGGGACTCGAGAACATCGGCATCACTCCAACTTCGCGCGGTCATCTAAAGGTAAATGACCACTTTCAAACCGAATGTCCGAATGTTTATGCCGTCGGAGATGTCATTGGATTTCCATCTCTCGCAAGTGCCGCTTACATGCAGGGTCGCGCAGCCACACAGCACATCACCGGCTGCACAAGCAGTTGTCTTAAACTGACGGATGTGCCAACTGGTATTTACACCAGTCCTGAGATCAGCAGCATCGGAAAGACGGAGCGCGAGTTAACCGCTGCCAAGATTCCCTACGAAGTTGGCCACTCACAATTCAAGAGCCTCGCGCGAGCTCAAATTACCGGCCGCGCGATCGGTATGCTGAAGCTGCTGTTCCATCGCGAAACGCTCGAAATTTTGGGCGTTCATTGCTTCGGACCAAACGCTTCCGAAATCGTACACATCGGCCAAGCAATCATGAAGCAACCTGCACCGTACAACACGCTTGAGTACTTCATTAATACAACATTCAACTATCCAACGATGGCTGAAGCCTATCGCGTTGCGGCGCTCAACGGTTACAACCGATTGTTCTAGTAATGCCGGCTGGCAAAGAAAACGCGGCCTGCCGTTACGGCACGCCGCGTACAATTGAAACGGACATTTCCGCACTATCTAGCTGCGCTTCTTATCTACGCCCACGAAACTCCATGCGTCGAATCGTATTGCCATAAATGTGCAACGGGCGATTCGGCCGCTGTTCAATTGGCATCGACTTCACCGCAGTTCGCTCGGCTCCTCGCAGTATAATCGTGCTATCCCAACCCTTCGTGGGCTGCGTTTGACCCTTCGGCGGCAAGGCCTGAACGGCGCTAGCTGCACCAGTCACCGTGAAAAGAAACGCAGCTATTAAAGTTCGAACATTAGTCATATCGAAGTTCCTCAAGAGTTCAAAGTTCGGGAGCCTTGCATTCGAATAGTGCAAGCTCAACGACTCCGTTCAATATCCTCTTGCGTCAGCACTCCGTCACCGTCCGCATCCAACTCATCGAAACGATCGCGGTGCTTTGCAGGCACCTCTAATCGCTCCAATCTTTTATCGTTATTCGCATCCAATTGCTGAAACAATCCCTGTTTGATTATCTGTTCCGCCAGAGCTTTCCTTCGGTTAACCCTGCTTGTATCGACCGCAGAGCTTTCACCAACAGGAACGACAATGTCGAAGTATCCGATCATCATCTCATCTTCCGTCTGATCGCCCCAACGAACCAACTTAGTAGGATCAGGGTTATTCAAATTCGCAGCCGAATTATCGAACACCGCCTCACATTCGATTTTAGATCCAGCGGGCATCGTCAGTGGTTCCGACATGCGATAGCCCGTTTGCCAGTTGAAATCGTAAGCGGGAACGTCTAACAAGATCTCCTTTTTGCCCCCAGGATAGATCGCTGTGTAACGAAACGCTTTGCCTCGCAAGTGCATATGCGGAGCCATCGTTATCAGCCGACAATCCGGAAGCTCCTCGGGCAACAAAGCGGAGGCTTGGTAGTTCGCTTCACCCGGTGGAATTCGCAACTTGCTCTGAACCGCGCTCGTCGTCTTCACTTCGTGCGTGATTTCCTGCGGATCAGCAAAGACAATGCCAAGCTGACTCAGGTCGGTCTGCTCGGTGCCGATTGGCGTGTAATGGACTTAGAAAACGAGCTCACTGTCCGCGGGAATCCGTTTTGCCATACCTTCTGGAAATTGTTCCGCTTGCGAACCCGGAACATAACCGACCAAAAATCCCCGCTCGCCGCCAAGACCACCCTGACTGCCTTTCGGTCGGGCGAACGCCAAAATGTGATGGACAACCGCACGATTGCCGGGCAATAACTGCGCACACTTGATCCACTTGTCTTCCGTAAACTCGGGGTCGACGTGAAAATACTTGTACTTCACCTCTCCCTCAGCTGGAACGGTGAAGGGTTTTGGGCTGACCGGAAAGACGACATCGGGTTCGCGCGGCAGTTGCCAACCCACCAAGTACTTCTTCGGTTCCGGTAACTGACCTCGATCTCCCTCTGGCGCACCATCCTTCACCCACTGCTCAATCAACGCTTGCTGCTCGTCGCTCAACGAGCAATCGTTTGCGAACTTTCCATAGGCTGGGTTAGCGTGCCAGGGTGGCATGCGCTTTTCCGATACAACTTCTTGAATCATCTCAGCCCAGCCGGCGACTTCATCATAAGTTGACATTGCGAACGGCCCGATCTCACCCTCGCGATGGCAACGCACGCAGTGATCCGCAAAGATTCTTGCGATCTGATTGCTGTAAGTTACCGCTGCATCCGATTTTGGCTGTTTGATACGACCGATCAAGCAACCTGGCGCGGGCTGATGCGTGTTCGCGATCGATTTATTTTCCAGCAAAGCCTCAATGGCGTCGGTCAAATCATTGGTCGTTGGTTTCTCCCGGGCATAACCAACACCGTACTGATCATCGATGCGACCTTGATAACGCACCGCTCGACTTTCATCTAACAAGAAAACTTCCGGCGTGCGGGTGGCGCCCAGCGCGGCAACCAAAGCTTGTTGAGTATCTTTGCTGAATGTGTAAGTCAGCGAATGACGTCGCGCGTGGGCAGCCATTTCGGTCAACGAATCTTGCTGATTTGCGTCAACGCCGATAACTGTCACACCGCGTCCTTGGTACTTCTCGTGAATCGATTGCAGTCGCTCCGAATAGAGCTTGGCAAGCGGACACTCGACGCCGAGAAAAGCGACTACCAGTAGTTTGGATTCAACAAAGTCCTTCTCCGTTATGTCTCGACCTCGGAAGTCGGTCAACTCGAAGCGCTCCAACTTTCGTCCCACAGCACTTGCATTCGACCCTTTAGCATCACTAGCTGACGCCATTGGCATCGCAATCAAAATTGCGCTGGCCATCGTAGTAATTACTCGCGAGGTCCTACTGTTTCGAAGCATACTTCACCCAGTCTGTTGGATTTTGAATTGCGTATTCGAGTTCGCAACCATCGATTGAACTCAAAGTCGGTGAACTCGTCCAAGTCCACAGATCAAGTCCACCGAACTCCCATTCAAACACGAATTCGTTGATGATGTTCCGTTCTTGGTTCTGCCGCAATACCGACTGAGCTAACATTTGCCGATTGCCAGACTGCATTGGCGCGTGATTCACCATTGCAAACGCGAAGTGCAGGCGAGCATACACACATCCCAGTCGTTAACGTGCAACTGGTCGACTTTATTTCCTCTGATGGGCGATTCGCGATGCCTTGTCAAGCTGACACCGTGCTTTTGTGGTGGACTGTTGTTAAGATAGGGACCCCGTGTCAGGACCTTGCGTTCGCGACTCCGATAACTCCCTTCCCTCAACGCACCCGAGGCAACAGCATGCAAATGACTCATTTCTTAGGACGACTAATCCTCGCTGCAGGATTTTGTCTCACGCCAACCGCAGTTCTTGTCGCCGAAGTTAGCGTACCGAATATTTTCAGCGAACACATGGTGCTGCAGCGCGATCAAAAGAACCGCGTCTGGGGCAAAGCGGCAGCCAGTGAGAAAATCTCCGTTTCGATCGCTGGTCAATCCCACGAAGCCACCGCTGACGCCAATGGACTGTGGCAAGTCGAACTGAATCCGCTGCCCGCCGGAGGCCCTCACGAACTGGTCATCAAAGGCTCAAATGAAATCAAAATCGGAGATATTCTGGTTGGCGAAGTTTGGATCTGTTCGGGCCAATCGAATATGCAATGGAACGTCAACAATTCAACGAACGCTGACCTTGAGCGACTCTCTGCCAAGAACCCGAATTTGCGGATGATCAACTTCCCACAAGTTGGCACACAGGATCCTGTTTGGGAACATAAGGGTTCGCAATGGCAACTCACAACACCGGAGAGCGTCGGTGGCTTCTCGGCCGTCGGATACTTCTTTGGTCGCCAACTTCAAGAAACGATCGATGTCCCAGTTGGTTTAATTAACAACGCATGGGGCGGATCGGCTTGCGAAGCTTGGATCAATCGCGAAGTCTTGGCCGCCGACGAAAAGTACCAACCGTTGCTGGACCGATGGAAAGCGATGGAAGCCGAGTTTGCGACACTCTCCGCAAAAGCAGATCTGAACGAAGCTGAGAAAAAGAAGCTCGATGGACTGAAGGGTCAGATGCGAGGCAATAGTCGCCCAGCGAATATTTACAACGGCGTCCTTAAGTCGCATTTGGGCTACGGCATTCGCGGTGCGATTTGGTATCAAGGCGAATCGAATGCTGGGCGCGCTTATCAGTATCGCGATCTTTTCCCATTGATGATTCAAAACTGGCGCAGTGAATGGAAACAGGGTGACTTTCCGTTTTATTGGGTTCAGCTTGCTGACTTCCGAGACGAAAAACCAGAACCTGCGGAAAGCGATTGGGCTGAACTGCGCGAAGCCCAAACGATGACGATGACCAAACTGCCACATACTGGCGAAGCGGTAATTATCGATATCGGTGAAGGTAAAGACATCCATCCGATGAATAAACTAGAGGTCGGTCGCCGCTTAGCTCGCTGGGCGCTGGCCAACGAGTACAAAGTGGCAGTTCCATTCCACAGCCCTCAGTACAAATCGATGGAGGCCGCTGACGGAAAGATTGTTCTCACGTTTGATCATGTTGATGGCGGTTGGCGTCCATTTGACGTCAAAGAACCTCGCGGCTTTGCGATCGCAGGCGAAGACAAAAAGTTTGTATGGGCCAATGCAGCGATTCAAAAAGATGGTCGCGTGGAAGTTTCCAATCCGTCCGTCGCAAACCCAGTCGCAGTGCGTTATGCCTGGGCAGATAACCCAGTTTGCAACATGTTTTCCAAAGCCGGCCTTCCTTTGACTCCATTCCGAACCGACGATTGGCCCGGCGTCACTATTAATAACAAATAATCTGACGCTAAAACTCTGTGACCTCGTCAGCTTCAAAGTTTGTCGCGTTGGGCGGATTGGATCTTTTCAGTCCGCCCAACTGCATTCTGCAATCTATCAAACAGCATGGCGATGACTACAATAAGGGAGCAACGAATCTGCTGAGTTTCCTTTAACTGTGCATCGTACATGTCGCTTATCGAGCTCAAAGAAGTTAGCAAAGTTTATACGATGGGCGAAGTGGATGTGCACGCGCTCCGCGACGTAACTCTCAACATCGAACGCGGCGAGTACGCAGCGCTGATTGGTCCCAGCGGTTCCGGCAAGTCCACTTTGATGAACACACTCGGTTGCCTCGATCGACCGACCAGCGGCACCTATCACTTGAACGGTCAAGAAGTCACCAGCATGACGCGCGATCAACGCGCTCGCATACGCAATCGCGAGATCGGTTTCGTTTTCCAGAATTTCAATCTGCTTGCCCGCACCTCAGCGATGGAAAACGTCGAACTGCCATTGCTGTACGGCAACCGCTTGAACCCTCGCAAGCGTCGTGAGAAAGCGGCTGAAATGCTGCAGCTCGTAGGACTTGGCGATCGACACGATCATCACCCAGGACAACTTTCTGGCGGTCAACAACAGCGCGTCGCCATTGCGCGTGCGCTCGCAACTGAGCCGAGTATGCTAATGGGCGACGAACCTACAGGGAATCTTGATACGCGTACCAGCCGCGAGATCATCGAACTGTTTCGTCGACTGAACGTCGAACGCAACCTAACTGTGATCCTCGTGACGCATGATCTCGCCGTCGCTCGCAACGCTAAACGCAACATTGTTCTCCGAGACGGTGCCGTGCTGGTCGATACAACCGACTCCGCCATCGCTGCTGAAGCGGTACAGCAGATGCAAACTTTGTAACCGCACCTCGCTCGCTGCATTTCCCACCTTTGCAACAACGCTGCGGAATTACGCGACATCCAGCTGTAATGCGCCAATAGAAATGTCCCCTTGAAGCGTTCATTAGAAATGTCCCCGGGGAAAGAGGTTCAGAATAGGCTTTTTGAGCTGTCTTGCGTAGCGGAGGGAGCGTAGCGAGCGGAGCGGAGCAAGACAGCTCAAAAA
>JBGSOM010000055.1:0-77785 GCA_041739135.1 Pirellulaceae bacterium | reverse complement strand
ACAATAACGACCAGTAGCTTGTCCACAGAAAGCTTGCCAGCCGCAACATCCGTTTTGAGTTGTTCAATGTCCATGCCCCATTATTGACCCAACCCACCAATCCCTCCAAGATCAGTTTTCACAGTTTGGACAGCTACAGTTTCCCAACCGATTAGTTGCTGGGCACCCTGGCTGCGAACACTAGCGATGCCACCGCGCGCAGAACTCAGGATTGGAACGCTTTGTGTGGCATTGGCTACGACGAAGAACGTGGTGTTCGCTTGCAGTTGTGCCCAAGTCATGGGTGCTGGATGTTGCGTTCCCCAGGGATTGAAAACGGTGAAGCGATCAGTGCTCGAATTGTAAGCAGTGATAGAGTAGGCATGCGAAGAGACCATCATGGCACTGTTGCCTGTGGTTCCTATCGTTACCGCGCGTCCTGCTGCGAGAGCATTCATCAAGGCTGTCTTGTGGGCGGAATTCGACGAAGCGTAGCGCGTTGAATTGCTTCCGATCACTTGAGCGTTGACGTTGCTCATCCAGCCACCTTCGATACTCGCGTAGCTGTTCGCTGCGGTGCGACCCGACTTCCCGTTCGCGTTCCACTGCGCATAAGCTTTTTCGGCGAGCGCGATCCATAAGACGTTGTTCGGATTTGTGAGGCTCGCCCCGTAATTCGAGTAAGCGAACACGCCTCTGGAGGTCGAAGGTAACATGCGATCTACGGTCACATAGTCCGCAACTCCAATTCCATTTGCGAACCCCTCGCCGATCGTGCCGTCAGCGTTGTAGTAGGCGCCGTATGAACCTCCGTAGAATCGAACGGTATAAGTTCCGTCGCCGTTGTCGACGAACATATTTCGCACTGAGTCAGGGTTGCTGGCGGCGAGCGAGCCGAGCGCAGCGATGAGGTAGCAATCGCCTAACGTACCTTGTTTCTCATTCGTGTAAGTGGGAGCGCCAACGAATAATGTCCCTGAGGCCGCGCGGTAGCTGAGTGAGTTGCTGGTGAGTGTCGGGCGATCGGTACCGAGGAACCACTTATCAACTAAGTTGTTTAGCAGAGTCGATGAACTTCCGACTGCAAGGTTACCAGCCGCAACACCTTGATAGAGACTGTTCGCTTGATTCGCATTGACTACGTTGCTTGCAAGAACTTTAACATAGTCAGCGATGTTGAAAGTGTTCGCATTCGAAACGACGTATCGCAGATCCGCTAGTTCCGTAGCGTCCACGCTGCCATCGATGCCCGCTGCTCGCAGCAGTTGAATCATCTCGGGTCGAGTGATCGAGCCGTCGGCGAAGTAGCTGTTCACAAGATTGGACAAGACGGCATCTTGCAAACCGTTGGTTGGTGCAGCAGAAGTAACCGAAGCTGTTGTTTGCGCACGCAAGTTCCCGGTGGTTGCGGTGATTGTGTAGGTTCCGCCAGTCGTTGGTGCTTTGAACAAGCCTTTAGTTGATACAGTGCCGCCAGTCGTAGTCCAAATGAATTTTGGTTGCTTGGACATAGGCAATTCGAATTGATCGCGCGCTGTTGCCACGAACTGCTGTGACTTACCAGGCTCGACGTTAGCATTGCCCGAAGTGACCGAGACGCTTGTCAACGTCTGGCTGACCGCAATTGTGAATTGCAACTTCAAGCCAGAGGAAGCGGCCTCGAATGTGTACGTACCCGCTTTGTTGAATGCAACGTTCGCTCCGCCGTTCTGCGAAGTAATCGAAGCTACGCCACTTGGAGGCGCTTTCGTTGCGCGCCAAGTGACGGTCGGGCTTGTCATCCGAACACCGAATTGATCGTATGCAACCGGAACGAGACTGACTGCGGCGGCTCCTGTTTTGATCGATCGACCGCTTTGCACCGTATTGCCAGGCGACTCTAATTCCAAACGCGTTACCTGTGGCGTGACGATTATGTTTTGATTTGTTGAGACCGATAGCCCGGTGGCGTCGGTGACGGTCAAACGCAATTGATAGGTACCGACTCGGTTGAAAGAGAAGATCGTGTTCGCTGCTGAGCTGTTGTTGTTCTTCGAGAACTTCGTGGCGGAACCGGTTGGTGACTGAATCACTTGCCAATTGTACTTGAGCGTGCGTGTGCCTCCGTCGTCAGCGGCAACGACGGAAAGAGGAATGCTCTTACCGGAAGTTGTCGTATTTGTATTGCCGCTTGTATTGATCGGCGTGGTGATCTGAGGCGGAGTGTTGGTCGCTAGGGATCGGACTTGAGCAGCGTTAACGGTGGGTGTTGCAAGCGAATCGTCCAGTAGGAGAAGCGATTGCTCCAAGCCGCTGATCGTGTACATCATGCGGCTTTCAAGTTGTTCGAGATTGATCGTGCGTGACTTGCGAGTCAATTTGCTCTGACGATTGCGTGGCGAACTCATGGGGACTCCGGGTGCTCAATTTTCGCTCGTGACGGCAAGCTCATTCCTTGCCAATCAGTTTGCGTTTGATGGTCCCAAGCGGAGGCACGCGATCGGGATTTAGTTTAAAAGCCAACTGAACCCTAGTGCGCTCTCGGCTTGTGAGCAAACGAAAACATCTCCGAATTCATGGTGCAACACCTTTGAGCGTCGTAACTAGCCGGATCTGGGCGGGCAGTCCACTGGTTACAAGCCCGCAACCGACGCACAACCAACCATCAGATGACCGTCGGCGAACATGCAAATGACCGTCAAACTACAAGTTTTCCACGGCTGCGAACTGGCGTGATAGGTCGCGTGTGCATCGTTCAAGCTCGTCAGCCGTTGGTCATGTCGCGCCCTCTAAGCTTGTCAGAGGCTCCGTAGTCGGCATAGTCGGCACAATCGTCGCATGCTGAACATTAGTATGTCGCATTGCTAACGATCGCCTTGAAAAGAAAATTGCTCGAAACCAGAATGAACGCTGCTCATAAAACTGACAAGAACTTCCACTCGCCCACTTACCTGTCTGGAAGCCGTAGCCGCATGGAACCAACTGAAAACAGTCCCAGGCCGATGACTTTAATAGATCTTTGCTTCGCGGTAGTGCGCTATCGCGGACGCACTATAAAGTCGAGCATCCTATTCATGGTGCTCGCCTCTGTAGTCGTATTGCTTCTGCCCAAGCGATTCGATTCGGACGCGAAACTGTTCGTACGATTGGGACGAGGCAGTGTCACGCTGGACCCGGCGGCGACGACGGGGCAGACGATTTCGATTCAAGAGTCTCGCGAAACTGAAATCAATTCAGTCGTCGATATGTTGCAGAGTCGCGGCGTGGCTGAGCAAGTTGTAAAGTCCATCGGCCCTGACCGCATCCTAAGGAAGTACTCTTGGATCGAGCGCAATCTGGAATGGCTGCAAGGGTTGATACCCGAGTTGCCGAGTTCGCCAGCTGTTGGCGATGACGGACCACAGATGACCGAAGCGGAAGTCGAAGCCCAAGAACAAATTGAATTGGCAATAAAGGATCTTCAAGAAAATTTGCAGATTAAATCGCCTCGAAAATCCACAACCATATCAATTGCCTTTCGCGGGCGCGATCCTCATTTGGCACAACAGGTGAACCAATCCGTGATCGATGCATACCGCAAGTTACACATTCAGGCTTATCAAGCCGACGGTTCGCTTGAGTTTTTTGAAGAGAAGTTCAACGAGCAAAGCAAACTGCTGATGGATACTCAAGACGAACTGCGTTATGCCAAAGATGAGATGATGATCATCACCATCCAGGGTAAGCAGGATTCTCTGCAACAGCAGATCACCGAGAATCAAAAAATGCAGCTGGATGTGCGGGCGGAGTTGGTTGCAGCGAAAGCGCGAGTGAGCGAGTTGCAACGCGATATGCTGTCACTGCCAACAGAGATACCGAGTGCAGTGACCTCCGGTATTGCTGAAGTCAGCACCGACTCGATGCGGGGCCGTCTGTATGAACTTGAGATTCAAGAACAAGAGCTAGCATCGAAGTACTCGGACGACCATCCAAGCTTGCAGAAAGTGCGCGTTCAGCTCGCCAGTTCGCGAAGGACTTATGAGCAGCAGCAGAAAGACCGTGACCAATCGGTGATATCGAGCAACCCTGTGCGCGAGAAGCAGCACACTGAACTGCTGGGCGCGCGTGCGGCAATGTTTGGTCTGGAAGCGAAGCAAAAAGCGCTGCAAGAGACAGCTGAGGAACTACGCGACCGACTTGAAAAGGTCAATCGCTTCGAAATGGAGTCTGACATTCTGCAACGCAAAATCGATATGGCTCGCGAGACTTACCAAGTTTACGCCCGAAAGCTCGAAGAGTCCCGCATTAATCAAGCGCTCGATGTGAGTTCGCAGTCCAACGTGTCAGTCGTTCAAGAACCATCGTTGTCCATAAAGCACTCGAGTCCAAAGCGCGGCATGTTGCTGGCACTAGCAGCGGTCATGTCGTGTATTGGCGGCGTAGCAGTAGCGGTGCTGTCAGATCGGTTGCAACCGTTTACGAACCGCGCTGCGAATGTGAATTGAGCTTTCTTCGACGTAACAGAAATATCGGCAGCATCGGCAAGAGATTATGGCAACTGCGATTTCGCTATCCGGATCTCATGAAGCTGAAGCGAGCAAAGTATGGTCAATTCAAGCAATCGCATGTTGGACGTTGGTCGTGTTGATCGCCTTTATCAACGGGGCTGATTTTCGTGGTACGACCGGCGCAGAGAATTTTGAGGTTCATTGGCAAATCTATCTTCGCTTGCTAGTCTCCGTTGGCAGCGGTGCTGTTGCCGCACTACTCTTATTCCCCAGATCCTATCGCGACTTTTTTTCTTGGCCAGGATTTACTGTCACGCTATCACTGGTGTGGTACGGGGTTTGTATTCCGTTTGGAATCGAGCGAGTTTACTGCGCGGCGGCGTGGGTTTGTTTGACCTGCGTGTTGGTGTTTGTGCCAACTGCGATGCGTGTGCTAGGCGCATGGGGGATCGTATCCTCAGTTGGTGTAGGCGTCGTAATGTACGTACTCGGTTCGTGGATCGCCTACTTCCGCTACCCAGAGATTGGAGTTTTCAAAGAACAGATTACGAATACTTACGCACTCGAACGAATGGGTGGTCTTGGTCATCCCAACGAACTCGGTTTCTATTGTGCATTCACAATTCTGCTTTTCACCGTCATAGGTGTCACACGGCGGCTACCGTGGATTGTCATCGCGCCAATTCTGCTCATGGCAGGACTAGCGTTGTTTAAGTGCTACAGCCGAACGTCGATGGCTGTAACGGCAATTGGGTTAGTGCTTGTCTTTCAGAACCAGTTGCGAGCGAATATTGCGATTCCCATAGCGGGCGTTTTTCTAGGCGTCGTCGTTGCTTTTGCCGCAGTGGCGTCGGGAAAAGTTGACTGGATGGTCGAAGACTTGCTCTCTGGTGTCTCGAAGTCAGGAAGTTCCTCGGAGTTAAGTAGCGTCACCGGTCGCGATGAGATTTGGAGGTATGGCATCGAACAGATTGAAGCGTCGCCGATATTCGGGTATGGTTACGGCGCGGCGCGCTTCGTGATGTACAACCACAGCTACCACTGCCACAACGTGGTCTTGAACGCGATGATGGCTGGGGGTGTGGTCGCTGGAATTCTACTGGTTGTGCAGTCACTGTATGTGCTGTGGGGAATGGTCTTTCAACCGCGTTTTGAGGTCGATGGACTGGCGGTGTGCTTTTTACTTGGCGGTGTCGTCGAAGGGCTGCTCAGTTCGACCACTCCGGCTGCCCACTTTGTGATCTGGACAATGATTCTCTTTTGGCGTCCCTTCAATTTCAGCTTGGTTCACTCGAATGCTGAAAAACAAAGGTCTGGCAATGCGCCCTCAGCACAAACTCAAAAGTGAATTTCGTCGCGGTCTTTTGCTAAATGCATGTTTAAGCACGTGTGCATGGGTTCGAGCGTTAAGGCTGTTCCGAGTAGTTCGCCCAGAGGATTGTGGTGAATCAGATGCGTTTGTTTGGGCTGGCAACGCGCAACGATTTGAGTGACGGCAGACAACCAGCTGTGACCAGTAGTCTCAGCGAGTTCTTGTTCTTCGTTGCTAAAGTTGCACTCGTGTAGCAACAGATCTAGATCGCCAATCGCTTCAACGTATGGGCTGCTCGGCGTTCCCGTAGTGTCCGTGATGTAGGCAATCCGCTTGCCGGCATACTCAAACACGTAGCCTACTGAGCCGCCAGGATGCTTAAGCGGTATCCATTGAACCAAGTAATCACTTGCGCCCGATACCAAAAACGGATTTGACGAGTCTGGCAGGTCAATGAACTCCATATGTGGTTCGACGGGAAAGATCAGTTCATGATAAAGTCGTTCGCGAATTGCGAGCAACTTGGCTGACTCTCCAAAGACGCGAACGCGTTTCAGTTTGGTTACCGCCATCGTGTCGAGCAGGAATGTTAGGCCGACGACATGATCAAGGTGAGCATGCGACAGCCAGATGTCGATCGATTCACGCGGGTCCGCTAGCAGTTCGGCCGTTATTCGAAAAATGCCAGTCCCTGCATCGAGCATCAGGGACAGGTCCGGCAGGTAATAACATGAGGTATGACGTTGTTCGCTCGGATGATATCCGGCTGTTCCTAAGCACTTGACAATCATGGGCCACTCGGGGCTTGGGCGGGAGCTTGGGCGGGAGGTGGTGCGGCAGGCCCGAAGAGTTTTCCAAGGCCACGCGACAATTGTTGCTGAATCAAACCTGATGCGGCTTGCTGCACCTGTTGTCGCCCGAATTGTTTTAGCAGTTGCGTGTCCAATTGTGGACCAGATAGCGTTCCGTGTACAGGAAACTGCAAAGATTGTCCCCGCATGCCCGCCAACCATTGGCTTTTCTCTACCCAATCATCTGGAATCGGCATCGTCGCCAGCAATTGCATACGGCCATCGATATCGACAGTACCGCTGCTGCTGATGACGACATCGCCAGCCCGAATGTTGAGATTGCGATGAATGACTTGGCCATTGATCATCTCAAAGTCGATCTTCTGTTCGGGCATCTGCACCCAAACTTTCTGAGCGCTCACTGCTTGCGTAAAGTCCTGTTTCCGAATCGCGTTGATTTGCTGTACGAGATTAATGATCTGATTGGATAGCGGCCCGGGGCCGACCTCCGCGCTGTGGATTAGCAACTGTCCAACAACTGTTTGATTACGAGTATTGACTGGATTGAACGAAGCTCGGTCGAGTTTCAAACTCAGTCGACCTTCAACCGATGTTGCATCGGCGAGAAGCGGCGTTACATACTTCAGCCACGATTGACACATCTCGGGCGTGATTGCAACGTTTTCAAGAACAATCATCGGCTTTTGGTAAATGATCATGTCCTGAGCCGTAAGATCGCTCGCCACATCCCATCGAACTTTGCCACCGCTGACGGGGATTTCGGCTGCGGTTGCCAATTGGCCATTCGTTACAGCCAGCGGAACGTCAGCAGCTCCGATGTCGATGCCTACTAAACGTGCTTGATCCCAACCGAGGCGAGTCGCTGCTTGCAAGCCAGCGAGGGCGCTGCCGACGCTGTCCGCTTTACTTTTCCAAACCACTTCGACTGGCATCGTCTTTTGCCCAGCCATCTGCAATTGTCCGCCCGTCCATGGCTGAATTCGCTCAGCGACGCGGGTTGCATCGTAACTCGTTTGACCATTGATCTTGATGATCTGTTCGTCGTTCACCGTCTTGTAGTCGAGTGTTCCCGCGTAAGAAATCCAAGGTGCTTCGAAGCGACAAGTATCCAACGTCAATGCGCTGGTAGCGATATCATACTTGCCGCTCAGACCGGATTTAATGAGTGGTTCGTCCCAGATTTTGGAAAGTGTTTTGCCGGTTGCGTCGCGGCTTTCGAGTGCAATACTCTTCCCGACTGAATCCAGTTTGAAAGACGCAGCCGCTGTATTCACTTGCCAGTTCAAAGTACCTTCGACGGTCCCCGAGGCAACGGTTTGTGCAGGAGCGGTGCCTCCGGGTGGTAAGATAAGATCGCCGGGTTTTGAACCGCTTTGTACATTCTTCATCAGCTTGCCTAAATCGGCGATAAAGCCAGCTTGCCCCAAACGGCTGCCACTGCCATCACCGGCAGCTGCGTCGGTCGCGCCCAGCGAGAATGAGGTCGCTTGCACTTCTAGTTTCTCGACAACCAAGCGAGCGATGTCCGAAGTATCGACACGGCCCTTGAAGCTGCCAACCATCTGTGGTTCGGCCACTTCGATTTGCGATGTACTCAGAGCAAACGGTTGCATTCGCCAAGTCGCTTGAAGCACTTCAGCATGTTGCAAATCCACGCGACCCTCGACACCGAGATTGACGTTGCCGCCCAGCGTTAGGTCGGAAGGCAGCGCCTGGAATGCCATTCCGCGTCGTTGCCACTTCGCCAAGTCACCGGTCAGTTGAACCGCGAATGAGGCTGGCGGCAATGTCGTCCCACTTGTCGCTGCGACCAAACGAATTGGTTCTCGCAGGTCAACCGTCAGACGTTCCTGTTCGGATGAAAGATCGAGTTTAGCAATATCGACTTGAGAAGGTGTGTTGTTCTCGAGACGCGCCGTTGCGCTAAACTGCCCCTTCCATGCAGGTTCGTTCAGCTGGCCACCGGTGTTCGACGAGATGACCAACGGAGTTGTATTCAATTCGCCTTGGGCCGCCACCAATCCAGGCTGCATCTGGCTCCATTGCAATTTCACATCAGCGTTGCCGGTCATTTCCTTGAACGGCAATTCCACAAATTCGGAAAGTCGCTGGCGCAACAGCGCTAGATTGACACTCCCGTCGAACGATCCCGCTTCGAGAGTTCCTTGTCCTTGCAGATTGCAAAACTCGGCGGCGCACAGCGCGCTGAACTTAGGTTTTTGCTCAGTTCCCGCGTCGGCTTGCACTTGCAGTTTAAGAGGTTCGTTCCAGGTAAGTTGCTGCCCATTGGCAATCGCTTTCAAGCCAGCCAACTCGAAGCTCGCCGCGCTTATAGGCGTTCCCGCCGTGCCATTCTGTTGACTGACGATGAACTGTGCCGTACCTGCGATCAGTTTGGTGTCCTGACGCATCGGTACCAGCGACTCTGCAGTTCGAACGAGTCGAGCTAAATCGACTGCGCCGCGCGCATCGATCACTGCGCCGGGCAACCAAGGTTGCGAAATCGTCGGTGTAACGATCGGCCACGGAATTTGAGCTGATGCGGTGGCGCTTCCGAAATCACAGCTCAGCGTTCCATTCTCAAGTTGCAGTCTCGAATCGGCTAATGTGCACCGACCTGATGCAGCGATTTGTTCAAATTGGGCTGGGTTCGAACCAACTAACTGGGGAGCGACTACAAACAGACGCGACGTGTCAATCTGCTGGACATCGACACTCCAACGTTCCGCGTTAACTATCGTCCCAGCAATTTTAGCGGTAATCGAACCATTCAGACTCTCGATCGGCAAATCGGGTAAACGAGCACTGACAACGTGCCAAAAATCCAGCGGAATGTGATCCACCATCGCACGCAACTCGAATGCTTGCTCGCCTACGGTCTGCTTCACTTCAGCCGCGATGCTGCCACCACGATCTGTTCCTGCTCCAGGAATCGCAATGAACGCCGTTGGACTAAGTTGTCCAGGTCCGTTTGAGTTCGTAGCGGCACCTAAGTTGGCTTGCAACTTGATGGGGCCGATCACTTGTCCAGCTGTAGGCAGCACAACAGACATCTCGGGAACGTTCAGAATCCACTGTTGCGAACTATCGCGCGAACTCAAGCTGAATCGCGTATCCACGACTTCAAGCTCGCCGAGCATGCTGGATGCCGATTGAGTAGTGGTGTCTGGGGTCGAAGTGTTCGAAGCTTGATCGAGCAGCGGTTTCAGCGCTTCCTCGATGTTGCTCGTTCCATCGTAGGTAACTATATCAGCTTCAACACTGGCTACGCGAATCTTGCCAAGGTTGGAACTGTTCATGATCCAACCGAAAATTCCCTTTTCAGTCTCAACTTTGCCGACTCGTATCAGCGTCTTGCCATCAGCGTCTTTCAGTTCGATGCCTTGCGCCGCGATCGGCTGAAACCAACCGGCTTGAACCTGTTCGAGATCGATCTTCAACGGAGCGATGCCGCCGAAACGATCGACCAGACCAACTAAGATGCCGCGACTCGTTAAGATTTTGGGCAGGAAGATCGTGCCCACAACTATCAGCAACAGCATCATCAACAGCGCGGTACGCCATGGACGCCGCCTGCGTTGAACGCGTTTGGTTAGCGGGCGATCAAAATCATCTTGATTTCTTTTAGCCACGTCTGCACTCCATTTTCAACTGGCAATCGCTAGCAAATTATACGTATAAGCGTGGATTCTATTAAAAAGTGAAACTGCGCCGCCAGAGCGAAGTGGACGGTTTGCGCGAAAGGCGGAAAAGGATTAGCACGCAACCATTGTCAAACGTCCTACAAACAGCCAGCTATGATTTTCCTTGCATCGGCGTTTCAGGCCAAGCGTGTTTTGGATAGCGAATGCGCAACTCTTTACGAACGACCGAGTATGTGTTCTTCCAGAAACTGGCGAGATCATCGGTAATTTGCTGGCAACGCATATTGGGCGCAAGAAGATGCAGCAAAAGCGGAACGCGACCGCCCGCGATTCGCGGTGTTTCTGCTAAGCCAAAGAACTCTTGAATTCGAGCGGCTAGGATCGGCGGCTTGCCCGATTCGTATTGCAGCAACACCACACGGCCACTTGGAAGCGTAAAGGACTCCGGTGCATTTTGTTGTAAGAGCCTACGTTGATTGGCGTCCAGCAAGCTCTCGAGCAAGCTTCGCCACGGCAACTGTTTCAATTCCTCGATGCTTCGCAAGCCGTAGCACCACTGTTGAATCGACGCTCGCAAATCCTCGGGACGCAACGAAGGCAATCCGCTGTCTGGCATCGCTTCTAGCAACCAACTCACGCGGCCCAACCAACTGTTGAGCGATTTGTCGTTGCTGGGGAGGACTTTATGCCAATTCTGAATCGCTGCTCCAGCGAGCAAGTCGGCAGTTGTCTCGTCTAGCGGAGTTGCGATGGGAGTCTCTTCGATGACCAGATCCATCCAGTAGGTGCGTCGTCGCGTGATTACAGTTCCCTGAGTTGGATGCAGGAAGCGATCATCACTTTGCCGCAGATGTTCGATCGGCAACCATTCCGGTTCGATTCCAGACGCTTGACGCACACTCGCTTCACCGGCTCCCGCGTCGATGTCGATGCACAAGAACAATTCCGCTTCACGCACTCCAGAGCTGTTCTCCAGTTTCACGCCTTTGCCGCCGACCATCAGTCCTCTCGAATCGTGCGGGCTGCGGCGGCGCGCGAGTCGATCTGGAAACGCAGCCAGTAGAGCTCGCGGAATTTGGTCAGCCAGTGGAACATCGGCGGCTGAGCCGGGCGATTGCGACGCAAGCGACTGAGACATTTGATTGGCAAGTTGCTCTGCGACGCGCGCGACTTGACGAGCCGCTCCAGGTTTAATGGCTACCGCAGACGAAGCACTTGATTGTCCACGGCCGCGCAGGAATTCAGTCAGCGCGACGAGTCGCTGAGTGACGTCGCAGTCATGCTGCTGAATCGCGCGCGTAAATGGTTGTCGCTGATTCGATTGCTGTGATCGATCGAACACATCGCGTTCGGACAACATGGCAGCCACGAGGGCAGCAGCTTGCGGAACATGTAACGCATGGCCTTCGACCAGCAATCGCGCTAGTCTTGGGTGGACGGGCAGTTGCAGCAACTTGCGACCAAGGTTAGTCGGCTGTCCAGCTGAGACGGCATCGATCCGCTCGAGCAACTGCACCGCCAACTCAACGGCCGATTCCCGCGGCGGAGTGACCCAGGGAAATGCCGCCGGGTTACTCTCACCCCAACACAACAATTGCAGCACCGCTCCGGCTAAATCAACGCGAAGTATCTCCGGTTCGAGGTGATCAGGACGACTTCGATGAGTGACTTCGTCCCACAATCGATAGCAGACGCCTGGCGCGGTCCGGCCCGCGCGACCGGCTCGCTGAGCAGCAGAAGCTTTCGAGATCGGTTCCAATTGCAAACTGTTCAATCCCAAGCTCGGATCAACGCGTTGCACCCGAGCCCAACCACTATCGATCACAATACGCACGCCATCGATGGTCAGCGATGTTTCAGCAATGTTGGTTGCCAAGATAATTTTACGTCGCGAGTTTGGCTGCAGTACGCGATCTTGATCCTGCGAAGTCATTTCGCCGAACAGTCGCATCACTTCCCAGTTTTGTCGTTCCGCGCGTCCTTCCAGTTGCCTGGCGACTTGATCAATCTCGCCAGCGCCGGGCAGGAACACCAACACATCGCCTTCGTGATCGCCAGCGGCTTCGACGGTTCGCTCGGCAACCGTGTCCGCCAATTTGCCGCGCGCCGCAAAACGGCTGTGATGAATCGCAACAGGAAATAACTGTCCCGGAACCCGAATCACCGGCGGCTGACAGAGGTACTCGCTGATCGACTGCGTGTTGAGTGTCGCGCTCATCACGACCAATCGCAACTCTGGCCGCAGTTCGATCTGGATGCGGCGTAGCATTCCTAATAGCAGATCGTACTCGAGCGATCGCTCATGAAACTCATCCAGTACAACAACGTCCGTACGCGACAGCTCAATATCGGACTGCAATTGACGCAGTAGTATTCCCGGTGTCATCGCGATCAAGCGCGTCGCGCCGCTCAAGCGATGTTCAAAGCGAACTTGATAGCCGACTAGTTGGCCCACCTCCGTCGACAATTCGCTGGCGATGCGCGCTGCAGCGGCGCGAGCTGCGATGCGTCGAGGTTGCACCAACACTACCTTACGAATCGCTACATCCGAGCGCGTTGAGATCTTTGCAGTAAGCAAAGCGGGTGCGACGCGTGTAGTCTTTCCGGCACCTGGAGGCGCTTCGACGATTGTGCATGGATTTGCTGCCACCGCTGCGAGGATTTCGTGCAGGTGGTCATCAATAGGCAACCGGACGTTGGTTTGGGTCACGACAGTTCTTGAGTAAACGCGAGGAGTTCTTCAGAAAGCGATCGCTGAAAGCGTGGCGATGCACCGAGTTCGTCGAAGGTCAAGCTTATTCGAATTTTGAAATCATGGAACCATTGTCGGCGACTTCAAAGAGAGGCCGATAGTAGTCGCGCGCTAAACCAAATGGGCGACCGGGAGTCCAGACGATGGCTAGGCTGATATTCCAGCCTTCAAAAGCAAACTCCGGCGCGGCGTCGCGCTGCGGAATTAAGTAGTTAGCATTTGTGGCAAGACCGACTTGGCTCTGCAGCGGCGTCAACAGCGAAAGGCCCAAAATCGCACCAGAGTCCTCAGTCCAACCGGCTTGCAATTCGGCTTGCCCGCGTGCCTGCTCGCTGAACCGAAACCGATAGAAACCGCGATAGGTGTTCAAAGTGGTGAGCTGAATTTCAGTTGCGGCGGAAGCGCCAGGCACTTGGTAACTCGTGGCGTCGGTCTGTTGACTATCCGTAAAGCGAAACCCAAGTTCATGGCATGGTGACAACAGGAAACTCAGTTCGCCGCGCAGTTGCAGCAAGTCCGCTTTGTAGATCCAGTCGTCGTGCAGGTAATCAACGACCAGTCCACCTTGGAATCCATAGTCAACTCGGCGAAACAGGCCTCCGGTAACGAACGCTTGATTGCGATTGTCGACGCCTGCTGCGCTACCGTTTAGTTGAGACTGAATGAATCGTGCGCCCAGTTGTGATCCGACCTGTCCGCAAAGCAAGCTCGGCAAACGTGTTCCGAAATTGAAACCCTCTTGAAAACCAAAGGAGCCCTCAACGGCGCCGGTTGAATTGTTGGCTGAGCTGAGTATGTTGCTTGGAACGGTGTAACCTACGGTCCCCGCCCAAACGTCCGCACGAGTCCAATCAAATAGGAATCCGCCTGGAGCGCAGCAACAACTGTCGATGCCGCCGCAAGAATCACAGCCATCGCAACTGCCGTACGCGGCGTTGTCTGCGAAGTGCGCGTTCGAAGCGAAGTGACCTTCATGAGCGAGGTCATACTCGGCTGAATCCATAACAGATATCGACTCGTGAGCACCTTGGGAGGCGGCAGGTGCGAGCGTTGGTCCGTGCTGAATAGCAGAGGCTTGGCGAACGGAAGTGCGAGCGGCGTTCTGTTGATGCGCGCGCGACGCCTGCGTCAAACTTCTTCCGATAACGTTGGAAGAATTCGGACGTGAAGGCTTGCGGACGGCTGGTGAGGTTTGAGCGGCGCAGGGATTCGTGCAAGCTTGCAGGATGAGCACTGCAAAGATTATTGCTCGCAAAGCAGATGATTGAAGGTCCATTGGAATTCCGACGCGAGTGCGCGCGCAATTCCTCTACCCCACGAAGAACTTCGGCGCGAGTCATGGTACGACTTGAGCGAAGTTTTACGAAAAAGACAGATCTTCGGGTTGTTCAGGGCCTTTGATTGAATCCGAAACAACCAGCGTGCTAGCGAACTTTCGCTTTGGCATTCTTATTAGGCCAGAAATTTAACCACGAGCTCGAGCCAGCCCCCGCCGCGTCATCGCTGGTGGCGACTGGATTCGGGCTGTTGTTTGAACCCGAAAGCAAATCGGCGAGACCTTGAATAGCTAGCGTGATTGGTGCTTTGGGAGCCTGTTCGAGCAGTGGAACTCCATTGTTTCGCACTTCGACCATCGTGCGATAGTCATTCGGAATTTGATAGAAGATCTCTCGGCCGATCGTTTCGGTAGCTTTCTTCAGTTTGATTTGGCCGCTTTCGAGTCCAACGCGGTTCACGACGATCTTCAGTTTGTCGCGCAGTCCTTCAATCTCATCAAAGGACATCAGCAAACGCACCAAGTTGCGCAAGCAAGGCAAATCAAGCTGCGCAACCATCAAGACATCGTTCGCGAATTCAAAAGCAGCCAAGTCGGTTGCGTTAAAGCCTTTCGACACATCGATGACGATGTGCGTGAACGTTGCTTTGAGCAGACCGAACACACGTCGAAGCGTTTCAGGAGTGATCAAGCCGACGTCTTGCAATTGCACAGGCCGAGGCAGCAGATAGAGACCCGAGCTGTGTTTCGTTAGCGAGCGCTTCAGCAACTGAAAATCGAGCCGCGAAATATTCTGCGTAACATCGACGAGGCTGTAGTCTGGAATGGTGTCGAGAAACACATCGGCGTCACCGATTGCGAGATCCAAGTCGACGAGTGCGACGGAGTTCTCTGAATTGGCTGCGAGCACGCAACCCAAGTTGACAGCCAAGCTCGTGCAGCCGACTCCACCGCATGAGCCAGCGACAGCAATGATCTTCGAAGAACGGCTCTTGCCATCTGCGCCGCCGTACTTGCTGTCGGCGATACGGCTGAGCGCGCTCATCATCTCTTCGAGCGTGGCAGGCAGTGTAAGAAACTCTTTCGCACCTGCTCGCATTGCACGTAGAATCAACTGACCATCGCTGGTACTGCTGACTGCAAGGATCGCGCATTCAGGTGCGTCGACGCGCATCCGTTCGAGCAAGCTGATCGCTTTGTTGGAATCCGCATCGAGACTGATGACGCCGACATCTGGTTTGGACTGGGCGATCACATCTGGAAAGAACTCATAGCGCGAGCACTCGGCTTCTAGCCAGACAATGTCCATGCCCAGCAGCATTGCCTTGAGACGCTCTCGAGTTTCGTCCTTTGGGTCTACTATGGCTAAGCGAAGTACATTGCTCATTTTTCAGTTACCTTAATCAAACTCAAAATCTCCTCAGTCCAGCGTTAATGCTACTGAGACTCTCAGCGCATTTGCGGTCCACTTGCGGACGCTGTACCGACCTGTGGCCGTGCCAACTTGGGAGCGTTTGGACCAATACTTAGTGCAGCGGGATTCGGCACCGGTATCGTGTTGAACATTCCCGGCGACGACTCGTACGAATTGTTCATCGGTTGAGGTTGACCGTTGCTTTGAATGAACTCACCAGTTGAATAGCCTTCGCCAGTCATGCTCGCATGGCCGATGCCGGGACCACAATTCTCACCCATTGGCACTTCAACATAACCCCGCCAGAATAAATCACGTTCAGTGGGGTTGGTTGAGTTCGTACCCGGTCCACCCATCGGAACTTCGTGCGCGTCCATTGGTCCAGCGAACTGTGGCGTGACAGTTATCAGCAGCTCGATCTCATTTTGCAGCTCACGTGTAGTGCGGAACAGCGAACCGAGGTATGGCAAGTCAGCCAAAAATGGCAGACCTGAGTTCAACGATTCGGTGCGCATCTGCAACAGACCACCAAGGGCCAGAGTTTGTCCTGCTTGCAGTTCGACACCGGTTTCTAGGTAACGACTGCGCAATCCCGGTACACTCGTTCCGTTGATTGTCACGCTGCGCGTTGGGTCGATCTCACTGACGTACGGGCGAACTTCCAAGTATACGCGGCCTTCGCCTCGGATCTTGGCAACATAGTCCACCCGCGTACCGAACTCGCGATACTGAATGCCAACTTGACCGAGACCTGAGGGGACAACGATCGGAATTTCACCACCAACGTTAAAGCTGGCTGGACGACCATCGACGGCGGTCAGGGTCGGGTTCGCGAGCACTTTGACTAAGTTGTTTTGTCGCAAAGCTTTGATCGAGTTGAAGAACGATGTGCCGTTCTCAGCGATGCCGATCGAGAAGTTTTGGGTACCTGTGCCAGCGAATGCATTTCCACTTGCCGTCAGCAGGCCACCCGCCGTATTGGCGATGACGTCGTCACCGTTTGCGAACGCCCAGTCGATACCGAGTTCCTTCAGCTTCGTGCGAGAGACTTCCATCACCTGAGTTTCAAGCTGAATCGTATGCACTCCAGTGACAGTGACTCGATTGATCACTGTCGGAAAATAGAGTTCTGCGATTTGTACGACCTGCTCAACGGCATCATCGCTTTTCACGAACCCAGTTACGATGCAACCTTTTTGAACAGGCGTAACAATCAGATTCGCTTCCGGAAATTGTTGGCGCAAGATCGCTTCCAATTCGCGGACGTCGCCCAGTACCATCACTTCAACTGAGTAGACCGAATCGTCGGAACCGACCAAGTCGACTTGCGTTACACCGGTTTGCACCGCGGAGATTTGCAAGCGGTTTCCGGTTAATGGCAAAGCGGAAACAACGTTTGGATTCTGAATTCGAACCTGCTTGAATGGTCGATCGGCCGTTATTTCGCGGCTGGTGCTGACCACCATTTGAATCGCTTGTCGACCTTCGCGATTCTCTTGGAGAGCGATGTTGGAGTTAGTGACACTCCACTGTGACGTAGGAACTTGCTGTGCGCAGACTTGATCGGAATGAGTGAACGCACTGGCGAAGAAGCCTGAGGCGAGAGACGCTGCCAAGAGCGCTCGGCGCAAAGTACGGGTTTTTTGCGATTGAGCCATCCCAGGACATCCTTGTACTTTTGGAGTAGACGCTACGCAATCGTCCCTGATTGCTTGCACGTCTACTGGATTGGCGACTTTGTTGTTCAACCTGAATTAACTGTTGAACGTTTTCTCGGTGTGACCCGCAAACGGTTCCGCGGATCACCGCCGCTAGAATAGGGCATACATAGCGGTTTATCGTTTATCGTCATACAACTCGGAAATGTCGACTAATTCATCGGACCGATAATAATTAGTCTATCTTCGGAGTTGCTGATGCATTCATTTGGTTCGCATCTGCCGGTGACGCCCCGGGTAGTGCAGGGTTTGTTTTGCTACCCGTCGCGTCGGTGCTTGTCGGATATGTCGGCGTGTAACCGCCAAAACCTGAATAAACATTTCCGCCCGCATAGGGCCAGCCCGCTGGAGGTTGTGCAGTCGCTGGCTTTGGCTCTTCTTCCTCTTTGTCCACAACCAACTTCGGCATCTCGTTGCCGGTCCATTGATAGCGAGCGACGCCAGTTGGAGTGACGATCAGCATTTCGTTTGGAGCCTCTTTGGGCGCTGACGGCGCGGATGCGATCAGCGTCTGTCTACTTGGCACATTTTGTGGCGGCGCAGTGGGCTCAATTTCGCGCTCGTTCTGCTGCACCCAGGAAAGAAATGACTCGCCGTTGTCCGATTGGTCTTCACTGGAAAGTTCCGAGTCTTCGCCGAAAGGCCGCAAACTGATTCGCATTTCACCGAGTTTGTTCGCTAACGTGAGCGCTTCCACTTGGCTATCTTTCACCTGCAATTGCAAAGTCGCTTGGCCACTGGTTTGCTTGCCATCGGACTCACGAGTGGTGACACCATTGATTGCAAACACTTTGACGTTTTTCATCACAGTCTTCGACTCAGCGACGTTGCCATTACCTTCAAGTTTGAAGGTACCAATGACGTCTACGTGGTCACCAGGCTTGATGTAACCGATGCCACCGGAGGCGATATCGAATACGCGATAACCTTTAGGCAGTTGATTGGACAGACTATCGCGGCTGTCGGATAGCTTATCAACGATGATCGGTTCGCCAGCAAAAATGTTTTGCTTCGTGAACTTGCCGTCAATCTGCTCAAGTTTAATGATGGCACCTTGAGGCAATCGGCTTTGCGGCCAACGATCCAACGCAAAGTGCTCGTCGGTCAGCTTCCAGCCAGCTTCAAGATTCTTTTTGGCTACAAAGATTTCAACTGTGGACTCGGCTGGCTCACCAGCTCCTTGGTCCATAACGGCTTTGCTGACTGCGACGGCAGCCACCATTCCGCAACCCAGAGCCACAACTAACAGAACTAAAGATTTTGCTCGCATCGCCAGTGTGCCTTACACGCTAACTAGGTATGCGGCGAGTCCTATCCTACTGACCCGAATCGATCGCATGGTACTGTATTGCCCTTGGACTCCAGTTCTCGGGCCGAACGCCAATTGCTGGCATTAAAAGCATGATCGGCATTTACCTGCCACCAGCTCTAGCAAATTATCGAACCGCGCTACAGCCGCTAGCATCGCTACAGCCTTCACGACGCGTTCAAATCGCCTGCGCCCGAAAGTCGACCAACTTCAACACTGCAAGAATCGTCCGTCGCATCCAGAAAAGTAAACGCAATCTTCGCGTTATCCGCTATTTCCGAATCTGCAGTCAGGTTTCAGCCAGTTTGCATTTTGAGAGCCACCTGAAGAGTAGCTTTTTTTCTGAGCCCGTGCGCCGACAAGCAAACCAAGCAACGCGAGCGTGATAAGCCGAGCAAAATCGCCCAGTGAGAAACAATGTAAGTCAAAGTCAAAGACAACTTGATGTCATCTCGCCAAGCGGCGGCCACCGTTGACGTTAATGCATTGGCCATTGATAAAGTCGGACGTGGGGCTAGCAAGCCAAGCGATGGCGCTGGCGACATCTTCCGGGCGTCCCCAACGTTCGAGCAACGATTCGTCGCGGGCACGGTTATCCCAGTAATCGTTAGCGTTCTGTCCATCGCCCCAAGCCGTCTTAATCCAACCGGGTGCAACGCAGTTCACACGCACTCGGGGTGCGACCGTCATAGCCAAACTGGTCGTGAAAGCCATGACGGCAGCTTTGGTAGTACAGAATAACTGGCCCGACTCACCCTCCATGCCAAGTAGAGATTGATCCCAGCCAATGTTAATTATGCTCGGCGTCGCGATGGCGGCCAGTTGGCATCGCATGCGGCTGGAAACTTCGCGACTGAGGCTGACCGTGCTTACCAGATCTGTCGCTAAAAGATGCTCCAGTTTGGAATCGAAGGACCATTGCCGAGCTTCCGTGGTCAGCACATCGGCGCCGGCATTATTGATCCAAACGTCAACTTTTCCAAACCAATGAAACGCAGTTCGCACCAAATCCAAACGTGATCTGGGCTGGGACACATCTGCTAAGACGCATCGCGACGCGCGCCCGGTCCGCTCGAAAATCTCCGACGCAGTTGCTTGCAAGCCAGCCAGATTCTGGCGCGCATGCAAGACAACTGCGAAGCCATCGTCGGCTAACCTGATTGCAGTGGCTCGGCCGATCCCTGAAGAACTGCCGGTAACCACTGCAACACGCGATGGTTCAACTTCGCCGCTTGGTTTCTCACTCATCAATTTGAATCTGATTAATGAGTTACTGGTGTTTCGGGGCCTCGGCGCGATGGCCAGAACGCTACAGCCAGTGTTGCCGCAGCGATAATGGCAACGAACATCGGAATCATAAATAGCCCCGAGTAATTCGTAACAACGGCGCCTGTTTCCGCATCTTTCACACCGTAGAGCGTGTCATGTAAATACGGAGCGATGGAGTTCGCGGCAAACGGACCAGCGCCAAGAATCATAAAGTTGAAAAGTCCCTGCGCGCTCGAACGAATATCCTTCGGCAGGTATTCGTCGACAAAGATATAAACGGTTGCGAAGAAGAACGCGTAGCAGACACCGTGCAGAATCTGAACGGCAATGATGATCGCTGGATTGTCTGGGAAAAAGGCGAACACGGCGAATCGAACCGCATGCCCCAGCACACCTAAGATCATGGTCAAACGCCAGCCGAGACGCGACAGGAAGTAACCCAGCACCGCCATGGTTACAATCTCAGCGATCTGCCCGATACTCATAATAGGCATGATCCAACGCTGGGAGATACCAGTCGCCGAAAGAAATCGCTCGGTCCAACTGAAGTAGAGCTGATGAATCCCAGCATCGATGAACGTTACGATCCACAGCACCAAAATGCATGGAACGGCTAGTGACTTGCCGGCTTTCATGAACGCTTCCAAGCCGCCGGACTTTGCGTCTTTGCGAGGTGGCGTATGGGGCAACGTCAAACTAAAGGCGGCTAGAACAATGGACGCGATGCCTGCGACGACGAAGGACCAAGTCACCAGCGACTTGTCGTTCGAGCCGAGAAGGAAGAACATCGGCCAAGCGGCAGCGATCCAGCCGATCGTTCCGCCCATTCGCACTGGCCCGAACTCACGTGATGGATCTTTCATCGCATTAAAGGCGATCGCGTTCGTGATTGAAATCGTCGGAACATAGAAGAAGCAGTGAACGGCCATCAGCAGCAGGAATGGCATGAAGCTGGTCGTTTGCGAAAGCGCTAACATGCTCACGCCACCGATCAAGTGACTGACGGCGAGCGTCTTTTCAGCGGAGAAGTATTTGTCAGCCATTTGATTGCTGACGAACATCGCCAGCAAGGCGGCCAGCGGGAACATGTTGAGAATGGTGGCTTGCTGAGTTGCATCGAACTTCAAGTAGGGAAGGTATCCAAATATCAGAGGAAACCACACGCCCCAAATGAAGAACTCAAGGAACATCATCGTGATTAACTTGAGACGCACGTTGCTTGGTGCTGATGGAATCGAAACGTCCACTGTTGCCACAGTCATTCTCCAAAGATCATTGATTTAAAAGGCGATATGGATTGTCAGATTGGGAGAGATTACTTGTCGATCATACCGATGTCGACTAGCCAATTTTTGCAGAGCCCGGGCCACTGTTCGGCTGCTCCGGAACCGGCCGCCAAGCCGATACCGTGCCGCCCTTTGGTAAACACATGCAACTCACCGGGGACTCCCGCAGTAACCATTGCAGAATAGAATCTCAGGCTATTCTCGGCTGGCACCGCTTTGTCTTCCGCGGTGTGCCACAGAAAAGTTGGTGGCGTTTGACTCGTTACCTGCTTTTCATTCGACAGCGACTTAATCAATTCGTCAGATGCGTCAGGCCCCAACAAGTTTCGTTGGCTTCCCATGTGCGTGTAGCTTTCGCCAAGCGCGATGACTGCGTAAGAGAGAATGCCGAAGTCGGGTCGTGAGCTGAGTCGATCGATTGGGTCGGCTGCGTCAGCGCTGCCTTCGTCAAAGTGAGTGAGCACCGTCGACGTTAGGTGCCCGCCAGCCGAAAAACCGATCATGCCCACGCGCTTTGGATCGATCTTCCATTGCTCAGCCTGACTACGAGTGAAACGAATGGCGCGTTGAGCGTCTAGCAATGGATTGGGGTGCCCGTAACCTCGACCTCGATGGCGATAGGAAACAATCACGCCCGCCATCCCCATATCGTTTGCCCACTTCGCAAACTGATGACCTTCGTGGTCCATCGCCAAGCCGCCGTATCCACCGCCTGGGCAGATCATCAGCACCGGCGCTGATTCCTTGGCATTCTCAGGAAGGTAAACGATAACGGTCGGAACATCTTTTTCTTCAGTTCCAAGTGCGTTAGGCGCATCGCCCTCCCATAATCGGAACGTCTTCGGTTCAGCGGCTTGTAAGGCAGTTGAAGTTATAGAGGACATCATCAGTAGCAAAGCAACGATGGAACAGTAAATGGCATTGGGGGTTCGTCGGATGGGCATGGAAAAAACTCGGCGGGAGGTTGAAAAGGAGGGAGGGCTAACTAGTTCAACTTGGTAAGTTCCCGTTTGGCGGCGCTCAGAACATCGCGCAAGACAAACAGACTGTGGGCTGTCGAATCGCCAGGGTTTAGCGTAGCGTAGCGAATCCCCTGACGAAAACAATCGACCATTAAACTCAAAAGACGGGTTCGATCAACTTGAACGATACGCTTTGTGCCCGAGCAGTTTTTATCAGCATAATCGGACGCATGCTGCTCGGTGGAAAACATCGCTAAAGTTCGTTCGGCACCAGGTGGGAGGTTCAGCCGCGTTGCAATCTCGCCGGTCAGCCGCCACATCGCAAGCGATCCTTCCTCGGATTCGTCAAGCACCACTAACCAAGGTTCAATTTCGCCAGAGTTCGCTTCGAAGGCGTGTTGCTCATTCGACTTGGGACTTTGATTTAACATAGGATCACAATCAAAATGCGGCTTGTTAGGTCGTGCGGCACCGCGAAGCTTGGGAGTTTCAATTAAGATACAGGCAACTCGCGTGCGGTACATGCCTTTCTGGATACTGCACGCACGCAAATCGCTCGAATTCCGAGCTTCACGTTCACTCACAGAAGTCTACATGCCAATCGCAGATGATGCGAACTCGCGCCCTCGCGAGCCGCTTTCGAAACGTCAGTCAACTCACTCAACGACCTCGGACAAGCCGCAGAAAGCACCTGCGGCAATACCCTCGGCACCTGGAACGATCGAAGAAGAATTTGGAGTTCCGATTCCCGGCGTTGTTCTCGCGCCTGAGAATTGGGCAGCGACAGCCATCAAGCGTTTACCTGATTCCGGGACGCTTAATTTCGCCGAGATCTTTGGCCGCGAAGCGCCGTTGGCGGTGGATATCGGGTGCGGCAATGGTCGATTCGTCCTTTCGTCCGCGGTTCGGCGGCCCGATTGGGATCATGTTGCGATCGATATCCTGCCACTGGTTATTCGATACGCCACGCGGCGTGCGAACCAGCGCGGCTTGAGCAACTGCCGGTTCGCGGCGTGCGACGGTTCACGGTTCCTTGCTCATTTTTGCGGCCCCGCGTCGGTCGATGAGATTCACATTTATCATCCGCAGCCGTACGCGGATTCGGAACGTCAGCATCGCCGCATGCTAACTCCCGAGTTCATGGGGCTAGTTCATCGAGCGTTGCGTCCGCAGGGTAAACTGTTTCTGCAAACCGACAATCCAGCTTATTGGGAATACTTCAAGCAACTGGTTGCAGCGACTATGCAATGGCATGATCAGTTGGAACCGTGGCCCGAAGATGTGCATGGTCGATCGCGCCGCGAATTCATGGCGACTGAGCAAGGCCTAACGATCTATCGCGGGTGGGCTGAACGACGTGATGACTTAAGTGATGAAGCGATACAGGCGCTCATCGAGAACTTGCCGTTGCCAACATTTGCCGCAGCGCGCGCGGGTACCAAAGAGAAACGCCGAGGCAACTGGCGTGGCGGTCGCCGACGTAACAAACGTTCCTAGCGATGACTGTGAAGACTGTTTTGACGATCGGCTATACTTGGATAGTCGAACAAATTTATAGCCAGCAGGCGAAACTCGGCTGCAACAACTGGAACGAAGTCGAAGTGGGCGCTAGTCACGATGAATGCGACTGAACATGAACCACCGGTCATCATTGTCGGAGCTGGACTAGCGGGGTTGAATTGTGCCAAGCTGCTGCATGAACGTAACCAGCGAGTCCTATTGATTGACGCTCAAGATCGTATCGGAGGTCGCGTGCAAACCGACGCGGTCGACGGCTTTCTGCTTGACCACGGCTTTCAGGTCTTTCAAACGGCATACCCTGAAGCGAAAGTAGCGCTGGATTATGCCAGTCTGCATTTGACGCCGCTGGAAACCGGTGCATTGATTCGTCATCGCGGTAAGTGGGCGCGAATGGCTGACCCTTGGCGACAACCGCAGCATGCGTTTTCAACTCTCTTCAACTCGGTGGGAAATCTCAGCGATCGGCTCAAACTCTATCAGCTGCGTCGTCATGTGCTTTCGAAGTCGGCGGAGGAATTGTTAGGTGCATCAGAGGATTGTTCGACGCGCGAATACCTACTTGAGAAATGGAGATTCTCACAGCCGTTTTATGATCTGTTCTTGAATCCTTGGTGGTCGGGCATTTTCTTGGAAACGGAGTTGTCGACTTCAGCAGCTTATTTTCAGTTCGTGTTCCGGATGCTCGCTGCGGGAGACGTCGCGCTGCCCCGTTCCGGGATGCAAGCGATCCCAAATCAGTTGGCGAAGAAGTTGCCAAGTGAATCAATACGTTTGGCTTCGCGCGTCGCTGCAGTCCGCTCGAACGAAGTGGAACTCGAATCGGGTGAAGTGCTCGCAGCAAAATCAGTTGTACTAGCCACGGAAAGTTATTCAGCCGCGAAGTTGCTAAGCGAGCAAGGTTCTGACACTGGCCACGAGCGACTCAAGGTCGATTGGACAAAGACGATGTGCATGTACTTTGCGTCCGATCGCGCTGCGAGTTCGTCGCGATTGCTGATGCTGCGCGGCGATACAACAGGTTCAGTCAACCATGTGTTTATCACCAGCAACTCGGTTCCCAGTTTCGCTCCGGCGGGGCAGTCGCTCATCAGCGTTTCGCTAGTGGATTCGAGCGGCACCGCCGAGGAATTGTTGCCCGCCGTGCTGGATCATTTGCAGGAGTTGTTCGGAGTTCAAGCACGCGAATGGCGATTTCTGCGGGCATACCAGATTGCTCGAGCGTTGCCCAAACAGCCGCCAAACTTCCAAAAATCGCGAGGCGAAACAGGTGACGGCTCTTCGCCGCTTCGCGACGGTGAGATCGTACTTTGTGGCGACTACCTCGAAACCTCGTCCATTCAGGGTGCGCTGCTGAGCGGTCGCAAAACCGCCGAGCGATTGTTGGGCGAAGGCGTCGCCACATGAGTTTTTTGCCCACCCCGACCCTTACCTTCGGTGCGCCGCAACCTGCGCCGAAGGGGTTGGAAAAACTTGCGTTTGAGGCACACGCGAATTAGTGTGGTTGGACCTGCAAAAACTTTCGCGGATTATTGAGCGCGATAGAGATAAACTGGGAACCTTTCCCACATTCAATTAAATTTTGGAGAACAAGTGATGCGACGATGGTTTGCACGCGCTGTAATGGTCGCCGGGTGCCTAGGTATCGGGTTCCTGAGTATCAGTACTTCGTTACAGGCTCAACAGGCAGCGATGACTGAAGTTTATGGTGAAGCAGTTCATCAATATTACGCAGGTAATTACTCTCGAGCAGAACTACTGTTGAACGAAGTCCAAGCGTCCGGCGCCGAAGACCCACGCGTTCATTACTTCCTTGGCATGTGCAAAGTAGCTCAAGGTGGCGGACCCATGGCTGGGATCGCTGACTTCGAAGCCGGCGCTCAAGCCGAAGCTCGCAGCAAGAATTCCTATCAAGTTGGTCAAGCGCTGATTCGCATCCAAGGCGCAGCTCGTCGAGAAATCGAAAAAGCACGTTTGGCAGCGCGTGTTCAATATGGCCAACAACAATTGCTCGAACAACGAGCCAAAGCCGACGCAGCCGCGGCAGGCCTTCCGTCGACGCCATCAAATAATAACGTCGTGCCGCCGATCGGTGGCAATGTGCCAGATCCGATTACCGAAAGTTTGCGTTCGGATAGATCCGCTGTCGATCCCGTGCAACCAACGGCCCCAGACGTCAGCGATCCGTTCGGTGATGATCCAGCAGCCCCAGCAAACAATCAGCCGAACGTACCCGCTACAGATGCGCCAGCAACTCCGACTGATACAACAGACCCATTTGGCACGCCAGCAACTGACGCACCCATGGATGATCCGTTTGGCACTGGGAACTAAAGGTAGAAGCTTTTATTGAGACTCATTGGTACGGACGAACAACGTCGTACCACGAGTCGCATTGAAGATTGGGTAAACGAAGCCGATCCTTGTAGGGTCGGCTTTTTTATTTAGCGTTTGCCCTACAACTCGATCTTACTCAGAGATGCAATGACCTCCTCACAAGCCGCCTCGGCCTGCGAACAATAAGCGTTCGCTACTGCGATCATGCAACACCGTTGGTCAGGAACTGCATACGTTAGGCAATACCAAGTCGTATTGCTGCCGTTGTGCCAAAGTGTATTGGATTGAGCCCAATTAGGTTTTTGTGCGACCCAACCTCCCGCATAGTTGCCATTGAAATCTGGCTTGAGCAAAGTTTGCCACACTTCGTCGCTTACGCCCAACTCAGTCGGCGCGCTCTTATCGGCGAACAGCAACACGAAGCGAGACCAATCAGCAACTTGCAAGTGCACGCGCCCCGCTGGGTTCATCAAGGCCGGGTTATCGATGCGAGTTGGCGAGAAACTCAGCTTGGTCTTCCCGCCAAACAATCCGGTCACAATAGCGCTTAAGTCTGACGTAACGGTATGACCGAAAGCGAACGCCGGCTGCGGGTCTTTTTCTGACTGAACACTTCCAACCGGTCCGAAACCCGCGCTTTCAATCTTCAGTGGTTCGAACAGTTGCTTTCGAATGATAACTTCCCAGCTTTCACCTCGAATCTTTTCGACGATGTGCCCCAACAAAACAAATCCGACGTTTGAATAGGCATAGTTCGGCTTCTTCGGTCGCCTGGTTTTCACCAACCACTCAAGTGTCGCACGTCGCCCCGCTTGCTCGTCGTTCGCATGCTGCTTGGCGATTCCGTTCCAATCGGCGTTGGCTGGAACGCCACTTCGATGTTGCAGCAACTCATTGACAGTCACTGTTCCCCACGCCGAATCCGCTAAGCCAGCCACGTCCGGAAAGATCTCGCGCAGAGTCGAATCGAACTTCAATGAACCGTCCGTGACCAACTGAGCGATCAGCAACCCAGTCATCGCTTTCGTGCAGGATCCAATGTGCACGGTATCCGATGCGACGACAGGTGTGGTTGAGCCCCACTTGCGAATACCTGCAGCAGCAATTGCGCTGCGATCATCTACGTAGAATTTGCCAGCCCACATCGCTGGAAGCTGATGCTTCTCGAGTGTTCGCTCGAGCATGTCGCGAATTTGATTATTCGAATTCGCAACGGCCGTGGATGCGGCCGGTGTGTCTTGAGCCTTCAACGAAGACGGAACGTTGGCAAATGGAAGACAGCAAATGATCAATTGCAAGAATCGACGCATGGCGGCTCCTCATTCAAATCTGGGCACTGGTTGGAATGGCGAAAGGCAAGTGTTAGCGAATCATCTTACCCGCTTCAGCGCTCTAGAATGTTGGAAGCAATAATTTAACGTTGAAAACAAATCCGTCAGCGATCTGCGATAACTTGTCCGGTTCGAGACCAAATAGCGGTTCACATTCTCGTTGCAATCGCATAGCATCGCACCCTTCAATTGTTTCGTTCATCGCAATTAACAGACGGATCGCTTCGCGATTTCTTACAATCAAGCTATGTCATCGCAAAACATGGATCAAACCGGATCACCGATCTCGAAGCTCAGCCCTGAGCAACAGCGCGCGCTGCTGGCAGAATTGCTGCGAAAACGAGCTATGGATGCTGCTGGGCCGAGTTCGTGCCCTATGTCCGCCGGCCAACAAGGCTTGTGGTATGCATACTGTCGCGATCCCTACGCAACGCCTTTCAATGTTTTCTTGCCAGCCAGGATTCGATCCAATTTGGATCTGAACGCTTTGCAAAAAACGGTAGAGTTCCTTGCAGATCGACATGCATGCTTGCGAACCACGTTCACGGACAAAGGCGGCGAACTGAAGCAAGTTGTGCACGCGAGTTTGAAGCCTGAGTTCAAGGTGTTCGATGCCAAGCATCTGATTGCTGAAGAGATGCAATTGCAGGCGATGATTTCAACCGAGTCGCAGCGGCCTTTCAACTTGCAAGATGGACCGATGCTGCGGCTGGCGGTTTTCCAACTCGCGGCTGACGATTACGTTGTGCTGGCGTCGACGCATCACATCGTCGTCGATTTCTGGTCTTTGATACTTATGTTAGCGGAGCTGCGGCAGGTTTATCCGAGTTTCGTCGATGGTCGTTCGCCCAACTTGCCTACAGCCGCGAATAACTATGCGGAGTTTGTCGCTGAGCAGCGCGCGATGCTTGAAAGCCCCGTGAGTGAACGGCTGAGAAAATATTGGCGCGAACAACTGCGCGACGCGCCGACAACGCTCGACCTGATAACTGACTTCGAACGTCCGCAGGCTTTCACTGGTCGCGCTTCGATTCAATCGCTCGAGTTAACCGCAGAAGCATGTGCTCGCATTTTCGATTTGGCAGCCAGCGCGCGAACGACTCCCTTCACGATCATTCACGCTGCGCTCCAAGTCCTGCTGAGTCAGTCGACGGGTCAACACGAGTTTCTCATTGGCAGTCCCTTTTCTGGTCGCAGTCATCGCAAATTCGAATCGACCGTTGGCTTTTTCGTAAACATGCTGCCACTGCGAGCCGATTTGCGGGGCGAACCTAGTTTTATGCAGTTGATTGAGCGTACCAACGCCGCTCTGTTGGGTGCACTCGAATTCGAAGCTTATCCATTCTCGGAAATCGTGCGCGACATCAATCCGCCGCGCGACGCCAGCCGCAGTCCTCTGTTTCAAGTCTCATGTACTTTTGAAAAGGCTCAATTGCGATCCGAGTCCGGCCGCGCAAGCTTCCTCTTTCCGGGTGAACGCGAAGTCGCATCGCTCGAAGGTCTGCAGCAAGAGAGTTTCTATGTACCTCAGCAGACATGCCATTACGACTTGGAATTCATTTTTGAGCATAAAGAACGTGGCTTGCGGGGGATGATTTGCTACTGCCGAGATCTGTTTTCGTCAGATTCGATGCAAGCGATGGCGGATAACTTTGCGTACATTTTGAATGCACTGCTAAGCGAGCCGCATCGCTGCGTGTTCGATAGCGCAGCGAAGAAATATAGTGAACCATCGCCCGCACTTGCGAACAATCAGTACGCTCCGGCGACGTTGTGGGAGTTGCTTGAGAGTGCCGCAGTGGACAACTCCGCGGTAGCGCTACGAACCGCATCCGAGTGCTGGACATTTGAGCAGTTGATGTCCGTTGTCCGCTCGCGTGCCAGCATGTTACGCAGCGACATGAATCTGCGAAGCTTGAGTGAACAGGCGATTGTGCCCGTCATCGGTCCAAGTTCGCCGGAGACGCTGCTGGCGATTCTCGGAGCGATGTTCAGCGGTGCTGCGGTCGCTCCAATCGATAGTGTTCAACCAGCGATATCTCGCGACGAACTTGTGGCGGATACAGGAGCAACCGTAGTACTCGAAGCACCTTTCGATCATGTACGCGCTTCGGCGAGTGCGGCCAACGATTGTGGTTTGCCAAGTGCATCGGACTTGGCGTACATCATTTACACTTCGGGTTCTACCGGCCGACCGAAGGGAGTAATGATCGAGCATCAAGCGATTTGCAATACACTGCGATGGCGTCATGCAACTGTACCGGTACAAGCGGGAGACCGAGTGCTGTTTCTGTTGTCGCTTCAGTTCGATGCCGGCTTGGGTATCGCACTCGCAACGTTAACTCAAGGCGCTGAACTTATCTGGGCGGACCCAGCGGCGAAAACGGATGTGCATGCACTCGTCGAGCAAATCATTCGAGATCGCATTACGGTCCTGCCCGCAATTCCAAGCTTGATGCGACTGATTGTTGAGCATCCGAAGTTCAGCGAGTGTCGCAGCCTGCGAATGTTGTGGACAGGGGGCGAAGCGATGTCACGCGAGTTGCCAGCGCTCGTTGAACAACGTTCGCAAGCCACACTTTGGAATCTCTATGGACCGACTGAGGCGTCAGTCGAAGCGATTGCAACTTCGATCAAGTCACACGACCAGCGGTGTTCGGTGCCTCTGGGCGAACCGATTTCCGGCGCAGATGTGTTCATCGTGGACGAAGCGCATAGAACGCTGCCCGACACCGCCGCTGGACAATTGGCGATTGCAGGTAGCGGACTCGCTCGCGGCTATCTGAAACGACCGGAACTGACGGCTGAACGATTTGTTGCGTTGAATATTGGCGGCGAAAGCGTCCGCGTCTATCTGACTGGCGATCGTGGTCGTCGACTTAAGAACGGACAGTTCGAGTTTCTTGGGCGGACGGATTTTCAAGTCAAGATTCATGGCTATCGCATCGAACTGGAAGAGATCGAGCAGCATTTGCTTGAACACCCACTCGTCGCTCAAGCGGTGGTGACGGTCGTCGACCCAGATTCCGTTGCAGCACAGTTGGTTGGCTACGTTTGCCTCCGCGAGTCGGTGGAAAGTTGCGATTTGGTAACGGCACAAATTCGGCGCGAAGTATCAACGCGTTTGCCCGCCTACAAAGTTCCGGTGCAACTAGTTGTTCTTGATACGCTGCCGATGACTTCGAGTGGCAAAGTGGATCGCAAGAGGTTGCCTAAAGTCTCGGTTCAAACTGCGCAGCGCACGCATGTGGCGGCAGGTACACCGCTCGAAGAATATCTCGCAGCGGAATGGTGCGCGGCGTTGAAGTTGGAAAGCGTGAGTGTCGATCAAAATTTCTTCGAGTTAGGCGGAAGCTCTCTGCAAGCTGCGATGCTGACCGCCAAGTTGACGGCGAGTTTAGGCGTGCATGTGCCCACATCACTTCTGTTCGATTTGGCCAGTATTTCACAGGTCGCGCAGCGGTTAGTGCAGTTGTACGAAGTTCAAATCGCGGAACGCTTTGGAATGAGTTCGGTTACGGCTTATGCATCCGGCGGTGACTTGCATTCCGCATCGCTTTCGGCACTTGAAACTTCAAACCAACTACATCCCCTGCTCGCTCCGCTTAAGACGACAGGCGACCGCATACCGCTGTTCATGGTGCATCCGCCTGGCGGCATCGTCATGTGTTACCGGGAACTGGCTGCGCGCATCGAACCGCATCAGCCGCTGTATGCGATTCGGTCACGTGGGCTGCATGGTCAAGAGCCGCTGCCCCAGACGATCGAGGAAGCGGCCCGAGACTACATCGCTGCCATGCAATCTTTGCAGCCAACCGGACCGTATCGTTTGGGCGGATGGTCGCTCGGTGGTCTGTTCGCGCTTGAAATCGCAACCCAGCTGTTGGAGCGTGGCGAAGCGGTAGAACAGATGTTGATGCTGGACACGGCGATCCCGGATGGAGCGGCGCAGTTGGTGCCGAGCAACGAATTGATTAGTGCTGGCAGCGAGTATGGACTTCATTTGTCGCTGAACGAGTTAAACTCGCTGCATCCCGACGAGCAATTACCACTGCTATGGCAGCACGCTCAGAGCTTGGGCGTGTTGCGTGAGGAGACACCACCCGAGGTCGTTAAGCAGTTGCTTCAAGATCTCAAGTCGCTTTTTCATCATCACATGGAACTTGCAACGCGTTACCAAGTGCGTCCTTATCCAGGCGTGATTACGTTGATTCGTCCGATGGAAGTTCCATTCGAACAACACACATCACCCGATCGCGGCTGGCGATTCGTCGCGCAGCAAGTCATCGTGCGGTATGTCAGCGGTCATCATCACAGTATGGTGCAGATGCCGCACGTGATCGAATTGGCAACGGCGATTGAGTTGCAGTAGCACGCTGGACGGATCGGCGAATTACTAGCTCGGTTTAATGCGAGCCTACGAAGTTGGTCAGACTGTGGTCGACCTACTTTGTTACTTCGAGTCTTGGGTTAGTCGTCGGTCGGCCTTGGCTTAGCAACTTCGGTTGCACTGGCAGAGCCAGCAGAGCCCCGTGGCACACGTAGAACCTCAAGCACTTTGGACACAACTTCGAAAACTCTTGCCTAGCTGCTTAGATACCGGCGGCGAGGAAGCGCTGCGCGAATTTGTTGTGACGGACGATGCGGCGAGCGATGCAGTAAGTTGTTAAGCCGATCGCCACGCCTACAGCATCAGCGGCTACGTCCCAGATGTCGCATGTACGACCGGGAATGAATTGCTGAGTCCATTCGTCGAGCACGGCATAGAGCAGTGCGACGAGAGCGGCGATGATGAGAATCTTACCGAGACTAAAGCGGCTCGACGGAATCGCCCAGCACAGCAGGAACGAGAGTCCAATGAATGCGCCGCAGTGGTAGACCTTGTCCGATGCGTTCAGACTTGGCATTGAAGCTTTAGGCAAATGCGTGCCAAAAAAAATCAGAGCCCAGTAACCGACAAGTACGATTGAGGCTAAACGCATTATGCTCATTACTATTCGAAACGTATTGGACCAATTGGTGGCAGATAACCTGCGGACGGCTGGGGGCTGCGGTGCGATTTCAACTCGTCCATTAATCGCAACATCGGTTGACCCGGCCCGCGCTTGCATTCCCAGCATAATTTGACCACATTGGTTGTTGGATGAAACCGACGATTGCTGCCTATCGAAAAATAGCTCAGCAAACCCCTACCTGCTCAAGTTTCATCGACAGAATCCTAAACAGTCGTCAAACCTAGCTCAGCTTTCTGCGCAAAAAACGCGGTCCTGGAGAGTTTCATGAAAAATTCACTTGCTTTCGCTTCGAGTGGGCTAGTCCTGCTTTTCCTTTCCGCAGCCTCTGCGCAGGAAACCAAAACCGAACCGGTTCAATCTGCATCTAAAGCGGAAAAAACCGCTACCGAGAAACCGGGTGCTGACAAAGCCGAAGACAAAGAAGGCTGGAAACCACTGCTTGAAGCGCAGACGCTCGAAGGCTGGGAAGTGACGAATTACGGCGGCGAAGGCAAGGTTTCAATTGCCGATCATGTAGTGACACTCGAAATGGGCGACCCGCTGACTGGAATTACTTACAAACGCGTTTTCCCGACCAGCCATTTCGAGATCGAGTTGGAAGCAAAGCGTGTGGACGGCAGCGACTTCTTGTGCGGATTGACGTTTCCAGTTGGCGAGAAACACTGTTCATTCATCGCTGGCGGTTGGGGTGGCGGCGTTCTAGGAATTTCAAGCGTTGATGGATTCGATGCGTCAGAAAATTCGACGACGCAGTTCATGGACTTCAAGAACAACCAGTGGTATCGCTTTAAAATTCGAGTCGATGATAAAGCGATTTTAGCTTTCATCGATGGGAAGAAAGTTGTCGAACAGGAGATCGAAGGCCACGAGTTTTCGGTTCGCGGTGAAGTGCTCGCCAACCGTCCGCTTGGCTACTGTGCGTTTCAGTCGAAGGTGCAAGTGCGTGATTTTAAGTGGCGTCCGATTACTGCTGATGCAGCGGCTAAAGATGCAGCTACAAAAGCAGCAACTGATTCCGCACCAGTTTCGGACAAGTGACGCACGATCGAATGAGTGACATCCCCGAGTTGCTGCTCAGCCACTTCGAAGATCCTTATCATCGCGGTTGCTGCGAACGAGCCACTCATGCGGCTCAAGAATTCGACTCGGATTCGCAACACTTTGTGGTGATGCAGTTACGCATTGATGATAGCGGTATCGTTGAAGAAGCTTGGTTCGATGCACGTGGTTGTTTAGCTTGCGAGGCACCGGCTTCGATTCTCGCGCAGTTTTGCGAATCGAAATCGATGGTAGAGCTGAGTGAACTGACGGAATCGCAGTACGTCGAACTGACTCAGCTTGAGCAACTATCCGCAAAGTCCAGTTGTAGCCAATTGGCGTGGGCCGCACTGCAAAACGCACTTCAGTCAACTGACGAGGAACTTGATTGCGACCACCTTACTTTTGGCGGTCCAAGCTTAGGCGAGGAGACGTGAGGCCTATAGATTCAGAGCGATGACGACTTGCGAGATACTGTCGAACGGTGCGCCATGCGATAGCAAATCCTCGGCTTCGAGCGGAATGCCGACAGGGTGTGCAGGGAGAGTTCGTTCGAGCCAAATTTCGAAACAATCGACGATCGTGGCATCCCACTGCTGGCCAGCTCCGCCGCGAATGACGGCTGCCGCTTGTTCGATAGGCATTGCACCGCGATAGGGCCGAGAACTTGTCATGGCATCGAAACTGTCCGCGACGGCTAGGATGCGAGCCATCAATGGAATCGATTCCTGTTTGAGTCCGTGCGGATAGCCTTTTCCGTCCCAACGTTCGTGGTGATACAACACGCCCGGCAAAACAAAGTGCAGCTTGCCAAGTTGCTCGATGATGCGATGACCGATCTCAGGATGTTGTTTGATGACCGCGAACTCTTCGTTTGTCAGCGGCCCGCCTTTATGGAGAATGTGATCAGGTATTCCGATTTTGCCCAAGTCGTGTAGCAGTCCTGCCAAGTAGATCTCTTGGCAAGCAGTGTCGGAGATTCCCAAAATTCTTGCAATCTCATAGCCGAGTTTCGCAACACGCTCGCTGTGACCTTGCGTGTACGGATCGCGCGCGTCGATCGCACTGCTCATCGCATGCAGAGCACCGAGCACCAATTGATGGCTTTCGAGGACCAAGTGAATGTTCTGCGTTTGGGTCGCGAACAACGTGGCGGCTTCTTCGATCAGTCCGATCGCATCCGCGAATGAGCCTTCATCTTTGCTGTCGCCCATGTTTGATTGGCGATTGATGGCGATCAGATAGCCGAGCAGATTGTCGCCGATAGCGATCTTGATTCCGATAAGCGAATTTATGCCTTCGACACTAGCGTGGCCACGAACGATGACAGTGCGCATCGGGTCGCGCAGCTCAACTGCGGCAGCTTGAACCTGCTCGAAATCGACTGGACTGGTTCCGAACTTACAATTCTGAAGGCCGCTGCGTTCCGATTCCGCGGGATCGACAATCAAAAAAAGTGACTCTGCGAGCAGCAGGTGGCGAAGCGGTTCAAAGATGCCTTGTGCGATCGTGTTGGCTGCGTTGACGCGATTGATCGCTCCGATGCTGGACGCAAAACTCCGCAACCAAGATTTCTCATTTTGGCTTTGCGAGATCAGTTTCGTCGTTACATCAAGACGCAGTTGATCTTCCTGGACACGCTCGCTCAGTTGCCAAGCTTCGAGTGCAAAGGCGAGCGCGGAGTTTGCGAGACTAACGGGACCCTGTTGAATCGCACAGATGAGCAGTTCAGCATTGGCGGAAGTGGAAATCGAAAGCGTGTGCTCTGAGTCGAGTTGAATCCCTTGCACGGAGTTTTGAGCTTCAGCGACTTTGCGTGTGATTGCCTCTGAAAGCCCTGCGAGGCTGGGATGAAGTCGCAGAATCGATACGATCGCGGATTGCCAATTGTCGTCAGCCGATTCGAACACAGAAACGGATTCGAAATGGCGATCCGCAAAGAACTGCAACAAGTTCTCTGCGAGTTGTTTCCGGCTTAGAGGTAATGGTATCAACGTATTCCCCTGGTCTTCAACGTTGCATCGTTGAAGACTGACGCGCGGGCGGCGCAATCGGTGGTTTTGGTTGTAGCTAATTGCTGGGGGCATAGCGTTCAATCTATTCAGGGGCATGTGAAAGATAGGACAAAAAATCCAATGTGAGAACGCAAACAAGCCGGGCCGTGCTCCACTTATGCAAGAAATCTTAATGACCTATTCGCGCCGAATCGTTTTTTTCGTTAGAGGCAGCACAGCCGCAACTGCGCGATGTTCGGCGAGGGCTTTCCGTTTTGGACCACGAGCAACCCGAAAGACACGAAAAGAAGAAGTGGAGAGAGGCAGACTAATGAACGTAGCAGGAACTCTTTTTCCAAACACTCCTGCTAGACGGGCTCTTAAAAAGCCACAGCCCATTTCTCGATCGACATCAAAAATAGCACCTTGAATCGCGTAGCTTTCGTCTTTGAAGACGATTGTTTCGCGAATGGGATTCCTCATTTAACCACGAAAGGCACGAATAACACGAAAAGAAAACACTTTCAGACGTTCGAGTTTTTCGTGCTTTTCGTGGTTTAAAAAATGACGCGATTGCCTGATCGACTGGGATCGAGAAGTCGATCAGGCTTGAGCGAGTCTAAGTGATAAATAATCACGGTCTGCTAGTGGGCCATGATATCGACGGCGCGGAAACGCACTGAGTCGTTGTGTCCGGCGAAACCGAAGTAGCCTGTGGTTCGATCTTTGCCGGGGTGCGGCGAGTTGGCCATGTATTCGGTCACTTTGGAGAGGTCGCCATCGAGGATAACTGAACCGTTGAGTTCGACACGAATGGTTGATCCCTTAACGGTCACTTCTTGGTAGTTCCATTCGCCGACTGGACGTTGGTAACCAAGCTTTGCGGCGAGCATTCCGTAGGCTGAGCCGTGGTACTGGCGTGGATCTAGTTTGGCATACTTGGGAGCTGTATTGTCGAGCACTTGAAGTTCACACATGCCGACGTATGCAGTATCGCCTTTGCCTGGGTAGCGAATCGCGAGACCGTTGTTGCCACCGGCCGGCACTTGGAATTCGAAGCGAACCGTGAAGTCGCTGTACTCTTGCTCAGTATGCAGGACGCCGCCGTGTCCGGTCTTGCACTGAATGGCTCCATCGACGACTTCGTAGTTATCAACTTCGCCTTTCCAATTATTCAAGTCTTTCCCATTGAATAGCGCGGTGAAGTTACCTTGGCTGTGATCGCGCAGCCACTTGTTCGCTTCTTCGCCGCCGATTTCGCGAATGAAGACGTTTCGCCATTGGATCTCGCCGCCGTGAGTTTGCAACTGAATAACACCTTTCGCGAACAGCGGCGCTGCGCGATCGAAGTAATTCTCCATGAGCGCATTGTCGACAACTTGCTTTCCGTTCAGCCAAACACTGGTTCGCGCGCCCACTTGAACGATACGAAGCGTGTTCCACTCACCAAAGGCATTGTCTGCCAGGACAAGTGGATCTTTACCGGGTGCACCGGGACTGTTGTTCCACAAGGCGCCGCTGCCTTTATCAGCGCCCAATTCAAACTTGGCTTTCTCGGTGCTGTCCCAAATCTGAACTTGGGGAGTGCCACGCAGGTAAATTCCACTGTCAGCCTTGGGAACAGTTTTGTAGTCGATAAACAGTTCGATATCGCCGTATTCTTCAGTCGTGGTTAGGTAGGTTCCATGGCCATCGTTGATGAGCACACCGTCCTGGGCTTTCCAGTGCGACTTCATATCTTCAGTCCACTCAGCGCGTTTCTCGGCTGAGATCTTGTCCCATTCGCGCGGATCCAAATGGGGGCGACCATGCCAACCCGACAGATCTTCGCCATTGAAAAGAGCTTTAAAACCAGCGGGCGGCGATTTCACACCGTCGTCCGCCTGAGTGGTGGGCATCGTAGCGAGCGCGAGTGCGGCGAACATCGCGCAGGCGCCTAGAGAGTGAATTATTGAACGGAACATGGCGAATCCTTGATTAAAGGTGAGGCTCGAACGGTGGGAGACGAATGTGCGAAGGAGAAGCGTGAGAGCGCAATTCGCACAGGACTCTTAAGATAGCCACGAACGTCTTGAGTTGACAACCGATTCAGCGCCAGAATGTTTTTTTCGTTAGAAACGTTGCGATCGTTTCTAAGCGGACGCGACTGCTGAGGGTTTTCGACGCTGGACGGACTTTGTGGCCTGAGAGCAATTAGTCTCAACAGTTCGCAATCGCTGGACTTGGCGAGCGATTACCTAACCATTGTGCCACCGCGAGTCGGTTCGTCGCATGACTTTTGAAGCATTGTTGAACGAAGATTTTGAGTTCGAACGTCCGTCGACTGGTAAAGCGCCAGCCGGTTATGTACCTGCTGGCCTCAGCACGCGCATTGCAGCGTTGGCAATTTGCAGCGTGATTGCAAGCGCCTGGTGCTGGAAGCCGACGTTGTGGATTCAACCTACAGTAGTCGGCGTTTTATTCGGAAGCCTGTTCCTGGTGGGCGCAGCGGCGGGTAACGTGCGGCGCGGGAGTGGTGGTTTTGCAGTGGTAGCGAGTTTGTGGGTTTGGTTCAGCCAACAGGTGATGCAGACATTGACCAACTTGCTAGCAGCAGAGTGCACGTTGGTAGCGGTGATGTTGTTTGGTGCCGGCTGGGCTGTCGCTCATATGGATACTTCTGCCGAAGGTGATTTGCGAAGTGCAGATCGCTTGCGGCACTATTGCCAATGGACGATCTGGGATTTGGCATTGCTTACAACTCTGTGTGCATTCGTTTGTTATACTGTCCCGCTGCTCGCTTCGCCTGTGGTTTTGCTGTGCCAAGTAGGCTTCGTTGTGGCAGCGGGCTTGCTTTGCAGTTGGGTCGCTTACCGCTGGGTATTTGATGACCGGTGGTCGATGGCCAAGTTGCTCGCTTTGCTCGCGGGCTTTGTTACTTGCTTGGTACTCATTGGATCGCAAACACCTACCGAATTCTCGTTGCCGCACATCTTGGCTTGGATGATTTCAGGTCCATTAGCGGTCATTGCTGCGCAGGGTATCACGGTGCTATTCGCACTTACTGCCATACGCGTCGACCAAGGATCGTTGGTCGTAGCCGCATCGCCGCGAGAAGCTCAGGCAGACCTAGAAGATGATTATTGAATGGCGACTAATAGTCGCCACCACTTATTTTTCGCCGACCCCAGGGGCCGAAGCCGATGAGTGGAAAACCGGTAACTTTGCGCGCATACGCTCGGTACGGTTCACCAATAAATCGCTCTAACCGCTGGTCTTTCAAGTAACTGCCGACATAAATGTAGGCGGTCCAGATGATCGTGAGCACAGCGTGATCGAGCGTCATGTGCGGCGTAAACCAGATCAAGCCGAGAAAGCTCAGGTAAACTGGATGACGCATGAAGCGGAAAAGACTAACGATCTCAAAGCTGCGAGTTGGCGACTTCTTACCTCGTAACCAACACCACCATGGCAAGAATCCTGTCTGGTAGCCAAGGCCCGTTAGATACAAGCTATAGAAAAGCGCGACCCACGAACCATAGAACCCGGCCAGCATAAGTTGCTCCGCCCAACCTTGTAACTGCCAAATCGATGCGTGACTGGCTGTCCAAGTTTCGAACAGCACCAGCAAGCTAATGCAGGTTGCGAGACAATGCACACAACCCAGTAGCTGGCTTGGAACGCTCTGGCGCAACCATTTGTTCACGGCAGGTAAAAGTAAGACACTGTGCGGTAACGCGAAAAAAAGCGCGAGGCCAATGTCTAGCAGCGGTGAAAAGGCCTGTGTCGATTGGCTGCCGAAGCGAAGGAACAAAAACAGCTGGGCAGCGGTCCACAAAAACACTGCCTGCGTCAAAACACCAAACAGCAATCCTGCCACGAGTGTAATGCGACTGCGTGACGCGACCGTCAATTTGCGCGTATTGGGTGTTGCGACTTCAAGCTGAGTTGACATCGACTCTTCAGTTTGGGTTTTGATGATCCGGTTTGACGGCGACGAAGCAACCGTATTCCATCGCACCGGTGCGATACGCTTCGAGGATCGCATCGAATCGATCGAGAAACATGACGTGATCGCGGCCAAGCAACTTTGCCAGCCAGCGCACTTTTGACGCAGCAACTCGATCGCGGCAGATCTCCCAAGTCTTGAGGACACGCTTGGTCCAGATATCTGTCGAACGCATCTCAAGCCCGGCTTCTGTCAACCACTGGCGATAATCGGCTTGGGTGCCAAGCGAAGGGCAGAAGAATCCTTCGCAAACTTCATAAACGAGCCGCTGTGTTTCGGCAGCTTGTTCATCGTCACCGGACAACCAAGCGCAGATTGCGACGCGCCCACCAGGCTTCAACCAAGTCGCAGCTTTCTTGAAGAATGCGGGTTTGTCGAACAGATGTTCGGTGCATTCAATGCTCCAAACGGCATCAACGCTTCCCGCTTCGAATTGCACTTCTTCTGCATCGGCGCGCATGAAACTGGGCCGCGGGTTTGCGCGCGCCCAAACGGCAGAGGTCGAAGCCCAACGTCGCTGCACAGAACTAATCGTTACACCGGTGACATCGCAGCCGCGATTCTTCGCCAACCAGATACTTGAACCTCCCATTCCGCAGCCGACATCGACGACGCGTTCGCCACCGCGAATGCCGGCGAGTTCGGCCATCTGCTCTGTCAGTTGCAATTGAGCAACGCGCGGTGATTCGTCACCACTCCAAAGGCCGTGGTGGATATGCGGCCCCCACATCAAACGATAGAACAAAGTCGACAAATCGTAGTGCGTGCGAATCACTCGCTTCTGCACTTGGGGGCATTCGATCAAGCTGTGATACTCCTTGGTGTTTAACGTCGTTGTTGTTTAAGGCGCAACGAACAGGTCGCCGTAGATGGCGAGTCGATCCGCGACGCCGACAGCGCCGAGCATCGTTGAGTACGGTTTCATTCCGAAGTTGCTTTGCAGAATCGCAAATCCGCCTCGCAAGTGTTGCCAACCTTTGACTTCTTCAACATCAGCGGTGAACTCGATTGGTTTGGTCACACCATGCAACGTGAAGTCGCCTTCAAACTTATACTTTGGTAACCCGCGTTTACTCTTTTCTTCAAGCTTGGTCACTCGCTTGGCATCAAACGTTGCAGTCGGGAAACTCGCCACGTCGAGAACTTCTTTCCCGAGCATGTTTTCGTTCACTTTCTTGCGTGTGTCATCATCCGTCTTGCCAGCCAACCCAATGTAGGCGCGCGACGCATCGCTATCTGCTTCGAAGGTTGTCATGTCGAATACCAGCGTTCCGAATGAGCCTGAAGAATCAGGCTGGTCAAAATGCAAACGACCGCTCTTTAATTTTCCGGACGCTGCGTGCTCGTGCCCCAAACCAACTTTGCCGACTTTGACGTACACGCGACTGAGTGACAATTCCACATCGCCGCTTATCACGCTGGAAGCAGTCTCTTGTGCTGAAGGCTGCGCGAATGCTTGTTCGGACAATACGCTAAAGCCAAGTAGATTGACGAACAGCAAAACGGCAAAGACACGCACATTGCACTTGCGACAAAGTAAGTTCAACTGCATAGGTCAGTCTCACGAATCCGCTGAGGTTGATATACTCTAGGTCTTGTAAGTCGCGATCCAGAATGGATTGAGGTCAAATTGTAACAGGAACCAGCATTGGTTCGAGAGGGTGATTCATTGGCGGTGAGCCTTAGTAAACGCGTGTTGGTCGGCGAACTGATGGACGATCCGCAATTGCCAGCCAAGGATCATCATCAAGCCTTGAATGGTCTGCGGCGCGTCAATCGATTCAGTCGCACGGCGCGGGTTATCTCTTCTGCAATCATCGACCACTGGCGAACGGAAGGTCAGTCGACGCGACTGCGGGTGCTGGACTTGGCATGTGGTGGCGGTGACGTTGCGACACAAGTCGCTGAACACTTGCGCCGTGCGAGAGTGGATGCAGAGGTACACGGTTGGGATCTGAGCAAGACCGCGATCGATTTCGCAGTGCAGCAACTTGGCCAAGACCAGAATCGCGTTCACTTTAAGATTGCTGACGCATTGAATGCGGAGGTTGCTGAGCAGTTCGACGTAGTTTACTGCACACTCTTTCTTCATCATTTAGACGATTGCGAAGCGGAACGTTTACTCAAGTCGATGTGGGGTATGTCGCGCAAAATGGTGTTGATCGATGACCTCAGGCGATCGACCGTTGGATATGCGCTGGCGATCATCGGCTGTCAGTTGCTTTCACGGTCCCCGATCGTTCATGTTGATGGGCCGTTGAGTGTTCGCGCGGCGTTCACCGAGTCTGAGATCCAAGAACTTTCCGATCGCTGTCAATTGCCGCGACCGGTCATTCGACGCCATTGGCCCCATCGATTCTTGCTGAAGTGGATGGCTGGTGATGAGCGTTCCTAGAGAATCTTTCCTAAAGCTAAACGACAGCACGTGGGACGCGGTGATCGTAGGAGCGGGCACGGGCGGGGCTTCGGTGGCTGTGAGGTTGGCAGCGCAGGGACTGCGCGTCTTGCTGGTTGAAGCTAAGGCGTTTCCGCGCGACAAAGTTTGCGGGGGTTGCTTGAATCAACGCGCTTGGATGGGACTCGATCAGATCCTACCTCGAGGTGTATCGGACTCGATCACTTCGCGAATCATCGCAGCCGGCGCGGTGCCGATCGATCGCATGCGGCTGAATTGCCTTGGGCAAGAAGCTCTGTGGAGTACGCCGACGATGCAAGCGATATCACGTAGAACGCTGGATCCGATTCTGGTTGAGGCTGCCGTGCAGTCAGGTGCAGTCTTTTGTTCTGAGACAATCGCGAAGATTGTTGATGACGAAGCGATTGAGTTTCGACGAGTGCAGTTGTGTCACGCCAGCGGACGAAGCTGCTTCATCAATTCGCGGATTGCGATCGTTGCCGACGGCCTGGGGCAATCGTCGCTGAGCGAGTTTCCTGAGTTGACCAGTCGCGTTGAAAGCGGCGCGCGAATCGGACTGGGCGCAACTTTTGAAGATCGAAGCGACTCTTACCAACCGCATGAATTGACGATGGCAGTTGGACGCATGGGCTATGTCGGGCTGGCTCGCGTTGAAGGCGAGAAGTTGAACGTGGCGGCTGCGATCGACGTAGCTGCGATGAAGGCGCTGGGTCCAGTGGCGGTTGTGGCATCAATTTTGCAAAGCTGTCGGCTGCCGGTCCCAAAAGCAATCGAAGAGGCTCGCTGGGTTGGCACTCTTCCGTTGACTCGAACAAGCCGCGTTGTAGCAGCGCGACGACTGTTCAAAGTTGGCGATGCAGCCGGCTATGTGGAGCCGTTCACGGGTGAAGGAATGTCGTGGTCGATCATCGACGCGCTGAATTTGAGTGAGTTGATCACCAATTTCGGTTTGGACGATTGCAGGCGACTGGAAGTGGCTTGGAATGCACAGTGGCACAGCAAGCTTAAGAGTAAACAATGGGTATGTCGAGGGTTGGCTGGTTTGTTGCGCCGGCCGCGAGCGGCGAGTGTTTCGTTGATTGCGGCGCGTTGGGTGCCTTGGATTCCGCAATGGTTGATCGCGCGCGCTAGTGGCGTCAATCAATTAACTATGAAATCTGGAGTTGTTGGATGAAAACGGAGTTGATTGGGTTCGGAACCTCGCTGCCCGCTGGATCGCTTACTCAGGACGAAGCGGTCGGCGCTGCGGTTCGGCTCAAGGGGTTGGATCCAGAAGCAGATGGCGCCCGAACCGCCCAAATACTCAACGCGCTTTATCGGCGTTCGGGAGTTAACAGGCGTCACAGTGTTGTGCTGCGAGATGGCAGCGAAGATCCTTTCGAACGGCAGACGTTTTACAAACAAGCCGCAGATGATTGCGACTTGGGTCCAACGACCTTTGAGCGCATGCAGCGCTTTGAAACTGCAGCGCCTGAGTTAGCGCAAGCATCTTGCCGCGCGGCGCTGAAGGACGCACAGGTTGAGGCTGGCGAAATCAAACATTTGGTGACTGTGTCTTGCAGCGGATTTGCGGCACCTGGATTCGACTTGGCTTTGTATCCAGCGCTTGGATTGGCAGCAAATGTCTCGCGAACCAATGTCGGATTCATGGGATGCCATGGAGCGTTGAATGGATTGCGAGTTGCGAGGGCGCTGAGTTTCGCGCATCCGGGAGAGAAGATCCTAGTCTGCGCGACGGAGCTCTGTTCGCTGCATCATCAGTACACTGATGATCCACAGCAAATCGTGGCGAACTCGCTTTTCGCAGATGGTTCGGCCGCAGTTGTGCTTTGCGGAATTGATGGCGAAACAGGTGCAGAAGTGGCGTGGCATTTGCATGCGAGTTCATCGTGTGTGCTAAGTGAAAGTGCGGACATGATGAGTTGGCGCGTCGGTGATCACGGGTTCAAAATGACGTTATCAGCGCAGGTGCCTGAAGTGATTCGCAAGCAATTAAGACCTTGGCTTGAGAGTTGGCTCGCGGCTCATCAACTTACGCTGGGTGATGTTCAGTCGTGGGCGGTGCATCCAGGTGGTCCTCGCATTTTGACGGCGACGACCGATGCATTGAAGCTGGAGAAGGATCAGCTAGAGGTATCGGCGAGCGTACTTGCCGATTGCGGTAACATGTCTTCGCCGACGATTTTATTTATTCTTGATCGAATGCGGCGGCAGAGTCTGCGAGGCACTTGTGTCGCATTGGCGTTCGGTCCGGGGCTAGTTGTGGAAGCGGCTTTGCTTAGCCGATAAAGTTAAACTGATAAGGTTGAACTGGGGGGCCGCGATGAGTTACACACTTACAGCAAATGAACTTCAGCGCGTGTTCAGTTCGATCGAGATGCCGGATGGTTCGCAGCGTGCGTTTTATGATTGGCCCTGTGATGCGCAAGCGACGATAGCAAGTTTACTGATCATTCCCGGTCTGGGTGAGCACGGTGGACGCTATGCCGACTGTGCAGAAGAGTTTTCGAATCAGGGTTTCGATACGTTCGCAATTGATCTCGTGGGCCACGGCTTGAGCCCTGGCAAGCGTGGTTGTATCGCCAGTTACGAAGGGTTGCTGGACGAGATTGAAGCCGCTCTGAACGTAGTCTCTGAACGCAATCCGGATCTGCCAATCTTGTTGTGGGGTCACAGCATGGGAGGCAATCTGGTCATCAATTACTTGCTTCGTAGAACTCGCTTGCCAACCTGCGCGATCGCTTCGGCGCCGATGTTGCGAGCGACGAATCCGCCGAGCAAAGCGTTCGAGTGGTTTGCGAGGCGGTTGGCTAGTCTGTGGCCCGACTTCTACATTACAACGCCTGGCGGTTACAAAGATTGCACGCGCGACCCCGAGCAACTCGAGCAGATGAAAAGTGACAAGCTGTTTCATAAGCGAGTGTCGTTGCTGTTAGGAATGCACTTGATCGACAGCGGTGTGTGGGCGCTTGAGAACGCAAACGCATTGCGGACGAAGTTGCTGGTGCTGCACGGTGATATCGACGCAATTACAAGTGCGGTCGCGTCGGAAGAATTTGCCGCGAGTTGTACTGAGTACTGCGATTTCCGAATGCTGCCCAATCGCTTGCATGATGTGCATCGCGATTTGGACAGCCAGAAAGTGCGGCGATTGATGGTCGACTGGATAGCAACTCAGCTCGAACAGCCCGCTTCGGCTCAAGTGCCGAGTGATAGTTAGGCTTTGGGAGAGTCGTTACCGTCTGAAGGGCTCAGTTCGATTTCAGCGTTGGGTGAGTCGACCGTTTCAGGTTCTTTCGAATCGTCGGCGCTGCTCTTGGATGCTCCGCCCTCGGTTGCTTCAAATTTCTTCAAACTCTGTTGGGGTGCGGTACTCGAAGAAGACGAACTGGAGCCTTGTACAGGAACTCCGGGGCCGACCGAAAGCACGCGTTCGCTGCCGATGATTGGCATCCATGATGAACGACCTTGGCTGAGCGGCACTGCGTACGGATCGACATAGCTGAGCGTGATTGGCATCTGAACCGTGCGCGGCACTAAACGGCGAACTGTGTAAGGTTCGTATTCAGCGACTTGGCGTGGGACGCGCACCTTGGTCTTCACTTCTTCCGTTTCGTAGAACTGAACAGGCACTTCCTTTTCGACAGTTTCGAGTTTGTAACTGGTTCGTTGGACCGTTTTGGGACGAACCATTTCTTGTTCAACCCATTCCACCTTGTCTACTGGAACTTTGTTCTCAACGTAGCGTGTCACCGGCTTTTGAACTGCGTAAGGAACGCGTCGTCGTTGCTCAACCGCTTGCATCTTGGTCACGTTGACCGGAACTTGCTGTTGAACAACTTGGTTTTCAACTCGTGTGACTTGCACCGGCACTTGTTGCTGGACAACTTGCGGCATGTACGTTGTCTGAGGTACCGCAACTTGAACTGGGTTCGGTTGGTATTGCAGTTGCGCGAAAGTCTGTCCTGGGGCGGAGTAGGGAACCCACCCAAAACCGCCGCGACGGTAAGCGGCCATTCCGGTTGGATCGACGGTCAATCCGCCTTGCTGATAGCGCAGTCCGTAACGAACATCGCCGGGTTGGTAAAATTGCTGAGCCACGTACTGGCCTTGGTCAACGACCGCCGTCTGCATCGTCGTGACAGGTTGGTAAGTGGTGTACTGCTGCGTCTGATATTGCGTCTCGGTGACGGGGCGTTGCACGACGTACTGTTGTGTTTGATATTGAGTTTCAACGACGGGCTGGTAGGTCGTGTAAGCCTCTTCACGCTCCGCCGTTTCCGTCACATACGTTGTCTCTTGGTAGCTGCGATCTTCCCACTCACGTTTCGTGACTGGCTTGAGAATCGTGTATTTCTCTTCGACGGTGCTCGTCTCAGTCACGGGAACTTGTGTGGTTATCTGCCGCTTTTCCATCCGTGTTCGGAGGACGGGTCTTTGCGAGGTGATTTCCTGCTCTTCGTAAACAGGACGATAAACGATGCGGTATCGCGTCTCTAGCTGTTCTTCCATAACGACCTTGGACGTGACGGAGTAAGCGGGTTCGCAGCACATTTGTGCGTGAGCCAACGACCAAGGTGCCCATTGAACAGCGAGGCCAGCGAGCAGCAGAGAACGTAGAGTGTTTCTCATGGACTTCATCCACTTTTCGATTGCAGGAACCAACCCAATCACAGTCACCCAATTTAGGGACTGCTCCATTGTGCCGAGAATGTTTGCGCTTTTCAAATGTAGAACACGGTCTTGAGCGCGGACGGGAGAGGCCAAGTCAAAACGCCGCTTGACTTTAAGAAATTTTGGAATTTTTTTCAGCTCTTTCGCCAGCAGGTCGTCGTCGTAAATTGCTTATTCACTATAGTTTGCGCAATCGGCTAGCGTGCGCGTTGCAAGCTTTTTAATCGCTAAATTCGGTCCCGTGGAAGGTGGCTTTTTGGAGGCGGTCGAGTACCCTGCACCATTGGCAACTGACTGTGCAATCGCGTCTGGCGAGGATCAACGACAGTTAGGAGCAGCTAGCACTTTGCGACCCTGGTCGACTCCAGAAGGAGTGCTAGAAGCTCGCCACCGGTTTCGATGCTTGAGCCAGTCGGCAATGCGATCAAAATTTGACGACCCCCACGCATCTAAATACACTGGAGGCTGAGCTCAAGGCCTTCTCTTACTCACCTTCACCTCTTTTCTCGAGTGGTTCTAATGGCAGTTCGTGACAAGAATCTCGTGGCATGGCAAGCGTATGTCATCACGATGGCCTTCGTTTCCGTTGGTCTATTGCTCGGGATGTTCTTTCTTTACAGAACCTATGCAGACACCGCCACCAAGATGGCGGACATGTCTACCAAATACAACGAAACGCTCACTGAAGCCAAGAAGAGCGAAGCTCGGGTAACGCGGCTTAAGGCGATGTTGGGTTATGGAGAGCACACCAGCGAGGACTTGCAAGCGATGGCTCAGGAGTTCGCAGCGGATCCAACGCTTGGCGAAGTCGAAAAAGATTTTGCGGAGCAGATGAAGCTGTTCGCAAAGAGCGAGAAGGACAGCGAGAAGAATTTGCTGAAGCTGCCAAAGTTCTTGATGGATACGATTCGGCTGCGAAACATCGAACTCGATCGCATGCGCAAACAAGAAGTGGAAATTCAAAAGGAGCAAGCTGACACGCTCGCACGTGAAACCGCTGCTCGCGAAGACGCTCAAAAGAAACTGGCCCAAGCGACGCAAGATCTCGAAGCGGAACGTGCAAAGCATGTGCAGCAGATTACAGCGCTCAATACAGAGAAGGACGAAATTGCTAAGCAGTTTGCAGACAACAAAGCGGCATTCGATAAAAAGCTGAATTCGTTGACGGCGAGCTTGGCGGTTTTGGACGGCAAGAACAAAGAGCAAGCCGGCGTGATCGCGGACCAGCAAGAACAACTAAAGGCGTTTCGCGAAGATGACTTCGCTGCACCTCAAGGCGAGATCATGCGGGTCGCAGACGGCGGTCAAACGGTATGGTTGGATTTGGGAAGCGCTGATGGCTTGAAAGAAGGAACTCCTTTCTCAGTGATCCCAGCTGATACGGTGAAAGTCAGTAAAGCAACTCCGAAGGCTCGTTTGCAAGTCACCAAGATCGTGGACGCGCATCTAGCTCAAGCTAAAGCGACCGACATAAGCCCTCGCAATCCAATCATGACAGGCGACAAGATCTACTCACCAGCTTGGCGAGCAGGTCGTAGCGTAGGTTTTGCATTGGTTGGTTCGATGGACGTTGATGGTAATTTCCAAGACGATACCGAGATGATCAAAGATCTCATTCGCGCATCGGGTGGACGAGTCGACGCGATTATGGATACCAAGCTGGTAACTCAGGGCAAGCCGACTATTGGTACGGGCTTCATTGTCATGGGTGCTGATGCTGACATCTCTAACTCCGAAAACCTCTCGGCTGATCAAAAGTCTAAGCTACAGAAGTACGCTGGCTTCATCAAAGAAGCCAAGTCGTTGGGTGCTACGCAAATGTCGCTTGATAACTTGCTTAGTTACCTCAAACCAAAAAATTCGGACCGCACCGTTTCGCTGGGTAACCGAACTAGTGCAGCAGACTTTCCGATTCAGCGGTACAAGAATCCGCCGCGCAGCACCGGGCAAGTTTCAGAGATTTACGATCCGAACTTCAAGCCTCGCAATCCGAACTGAGAACTTGATTAGCGGATAAGCGACAACTTCCAACCTTTGCAATGAGCCGGGCCAAGTGCCCGGCTCGTTTCTTTTGTGCTTCTAAGCGGCGAATATCGGGAAAGCGTGCTCGATCGCTGCAAAGGTGGAGCAAACTACGGTTGCCTGCGACAATGCAAAAACAACCTGTTCGGCAAATTGACTTCCGCCAGCCGATGTGCAATAGTCTTCGTTTGTGCGCTTCCACGCCAATTTGCCCCACAATCCTTGCAGCGGAATTTAGCTATGTCGGAGTCTCGCGAAAGTCTTCTGTCGGTTAGAAGCCGATTTATACGCCGAAAGCGATCGAAACTTGCGCTCGAGTTGCTTGAGCCCAGGCTCAACTTGGCGTTGGATGTTCCCGTATTCAGTAGTTTGCCGGGCGCGAACCATACGATCTATCTGGACTTTGACGGCCACGTGACTTCGGGTACTCCGTGGAACAACGGCGCGACAATCAATTCGCCTGCCTACAGTTCGGATGCGGACACGTTGAATTTCAGCGCCTCGGAGCTGCTGGTTATTGAACGCACGCTTGCGCGAGTCGCGGAAGACTTTGCACCGTTCCAAGTCAACGTGACAACTGTCGAGCCATCCATCAACGATCTTCGAAAAACAAGCACAACCGACACGAAATGGGGCGTCCGAGTCGTGGTAACGCGCGATGTCGCGTTCAATTGCGGTTGCGGTGGCATCGCCTACATCGACAGTTTCAACTGGAATTCAGACACACCGGCTTTCGTTTTCAACACCAGTGAAATCGGCGTCGCGGAAGCGGTCAGTCACGAAGTTGGCCACGCGCTCGGATTGTCGCATGACGGCAGCGCTGCGGGCAGCTACTACCAAGGACATGGGCTTGGCACTGACTCCGCTTATTGGTCATCGATCATGGGGGTGGGCTACTACGTCGACGTATCGCACTGGGATAACGGTGAGTATACCGGATCCAATAACGCATCTAGCGGTGCCAACTACGGTAAAGGGCCGAATGACTTGGCGATCATCACCAACTACAACGGCTTCGGTTACAAGACCGACGATCATGGGAACAGCCCGCTTACCGCAACCAGCCTGGTTCCTGTCGGTTCAACGATTACCGCTAGCGGTTTGATTTCAACGCAAACCGACGTGGACTACTTCCGATTCACAACCAGCGGTGGCGAGTTAAATTTCAATTTCAACTCAGCGCCGATCGGCGCGAACTTGGATATCGAAGCCAGCCTCTACGATAGCTCAGGCGCACTCCTTGCGTCGTCGAATCCGTTGCAAAGCTTGAATGCGAACATTTCAACTGTGGTTGGCGCTGGTGAGTATTTCATCAAGATCGATGGCGTAGGCGCTGGCACTCCGACTGCACCGGTTCCAACTGGGTATACGGACTACGCAAGTCTCGGTGAATATACGATTGTCGGTAACATCATCGCTGTTCCTGGCGATTCGCTGAGCATTGGGGCAACGAGCGCGATCAAGAACGAAGGCGTTAGCGGCAGCACTCCGTTTACCTTTACTGTTAACCGAACTGGTAACATCAGCGGCACGACTATCGTCAACTATTCGGTCTTCGGCTCTGAGCTTAATCCGGCCAGTGAAACCGATTTTGTTGGCGATGTCTTTCCGAGCGGAACACTCACTTTCGCGCCAGGCATAACGTCTCAATTGATCACTGTGGATGTGAAGGGTGACACGACGTTCGAAGAAGACGAAGGTTTTGTCGTCAGCTTGCAGAATGCAAGTGCCGATACAGTGATCGCTGAAGGCGTCGCGTTTGGTAACATCCTTAACGATGACTCGTCGACCCTACCGCCAACTTTCGGCATTTCAGCGACGAATGCCAATCGGCTGGAAGGGACCGGAGCTGCGACTCCCTTCGTATTCACTATCACGCGATCTGGAGATCTCACCGCTGCAGCCAGTGTCCGATACACAGTAAAGGGTGTCGGTACATATAAGGCAAGCAACAACGATTTCGTAGGTGGATTTCCAACGAATGTACGCGTTGACTTTGCGCCGGGTGTTTCTGCGGTCGATATCAACATCAGGGTTCGAGGCGACTCTACGGTAGAGGAACGAGAAACATTTCGAGTCACTTTATCTTCTGCAGTGGGTGCAACGATCAGCACCCCGTTCGCTAACGGCGTCATCCGAAACGACGATTCAAACAACGCTGCGAACGGCGAAACCGAAGACGCACCGCCCGATTTGATCGCCGTGGCAGATCCGTTGTGGATGTTTGTGCCAGCGGAGCATTTGACGGCTGCCGAGCTTGCCGTTCCGGTAATGACTTGGATCAATGGCGTCCCGTATGTTGGCGATTTGGCTCATGGTTCAGAACACGGCGGATGCGGCGGATGCGGGGCTTGCGGTTCGTGCAAAGCGACTGGAATCGAAAGCGTCGGTGCAAAATTGTCTCCGACGCTTGCGGCAAGTGCCAGCCTAATCGTTGAGGACGCTTCTGTTGCTCTCTCGCCGGACGTTCAGATTGTTACGCCGTTGGACTTCGAATCGGGCATGCAACGATCGAACTCGTTGCTTTCCACCACGCGATCGACTGAGGTGGAGCTGGAGTTATTCAGCTTGAGCGAAGAAGTCGAACTGCTTAGTAAGCCGCTGGATTTTGATTCGATCGCAGAGTTAGACTTTGGCAGTGCGGTTGAGTACTCCGGTGAGCTCGATGCAGCCTTCGAAAGTGATCTTAATTCGTTCGACGTTGCCTTATCTGAACCCGAAGAGCTTCTACCGGCGCTGAAGGCGCGGATCTAGTTGCTAGGGCATTTTACTGCGAAGAGCGTTTGGTAAATCGGGTTGTTGCCAAACGCTCATCCCGCCATCGATCAATAGAGTCTGCCCGTGTATGTGCTCAGCTTCATCGCTGAGCAGAAACAGAGCGGCTGGTCCGCAAACTTCTGGACCAGGAACTCGCTGATTCGGCGTATGCAACTTCATCCAGTTCATCGCATCTGGATCGTTAGCGAGAACTGGAGCTGTCAGAGGAGTTATCACCAGTCCCGGCGCGATCGCGTTGACGCGAATTTGATGCGGCGCGAGCGACACGCACAAACTGCGCACCAAAGTTCGGACAGCGCCTTTGCTGGCATCGTAAGCAGTGTGATCAGGCTCCGCCAATTCGCCATTGATCGAACCGGTAAACAAGACACGACCTGCTATCTTTGCCTTGATCCAGTGCCGCGCGAAAGCTTGTGTCAAGAAATATCCCGCGGCCACATTTAAGCGCATCGTTCGTTCGTAAGTTTCAATGTCCATATCAACGAACGGTTTGTCGATAAAAGTGCCTGCATTGTTGACCAAGATTGAAATCGAGTCACACGCCGCGATCGCTTTTTCGAAAAGCTGCGGCACACACTCGCTCGTCGGACCCGCGAGATCGAAGAACACCGTTTGTACGCGGCGTCCAGACAGTTCGCATGCCGCGAGAGTCGCTCGACTGGCGTCATCTTCTTTCAAGCCATGCAATACAATGTCGCAACCTGCATTCGAAAGCGCTACGGCAATCGCCGCCCCAACGCCTTGAGTGCCGCCGGTAATGAGGGCAGTTTTGCCATCCAGTCGAAACACACTTGGAACCTTTCGAATTAGATCTGCCAAGCCTTTTCGACCAATTTACCAATACAATTTTGGTCTCAGCTTTGCATGCGTTACATGATGCAGCCGATTCCGAACAAATGAAAGTAGACACTATGGATCGCAAGAAGTACGCCAAGCTGATCGAGACATTTTTTGAATGGGACCAACCTGCCATTCGAGCGATTGTCGATGAGTTATTGGCCGCTGCAGCTGCCGAAGATGCGCAGTTGCCCGGCCAAATCATGTCGCAAAATTATGAAACGGCGCAGGCGAATCCCGAAATCCACTTGCTACCCGGCAACTTGAAAGACGCTCGCGACGCGATCTTTCCTTATTTCTGGGGAACGGACAGCTGGAACAGCCCGCTGCATCTTGAGAATGTACGCGGTCCCGCGAATCACGCGTCGTTGATCGGCGCCTTCGCATGCTTGCTCAAGAATCCGAACTTGTGCACCGATCGCTACAGTCAACGATCCAACGAATTGGAAGTAAAGGTTATCACCGCCCTAGCGAACTTGATTTTCTATCACACGCAAGATCCGTGGGGCGTGTTTACGATCGGCGGAACCATTTCGAACTTGTACGGCGCTAGAATCGGTATTGAAAAGGTTGTTCCCGGCGCGATGCACAACGGCCTTGGCTCACAGCGCATCGTCGGCCTCTGCTCGTCCGCTAGTCATTATTCGAATCGCACCGTCGCCGGTTGGTGCGGTCTTGGCACGCAGCAGTTGATCGAGATCCCAACAGATGAAAATCTCGCGATGCGTTTGGATCTACTGGCCGAGCAACTCGAGACACTCTACAGCCAGCAAACTCTGGTCGCTTACGTCATTGCAACCTTCGGCACCACGGACGGGTTTGGATTAGACAACGTCGCAGCGATTCGCAAAGTGATTGATGATGTCTCCGCCAAGCACTCTCAGCCGAAACCGCAACTGCATGTGGACGCAGCAGTCGGTTGGGCGCTCACCTTCCTGACGGAGTACCACGCTGAATCCAATCCGTTGCAGTTCACGCCGCACCTGTTGTCTGTGGTAAGGAAGATTCAGAAGCACTGCTTGGGTTTGCAGTATGCAGACAGCGTGACGCTTGATTTTCATAAAATGGGTCGCGGTCATTATCCTTCGAGCGCGTTCATCGTGAACCGACGCGAAGATTTAAAGTATCTCTCGCGGACCGTGCATGACACGCCGTATTTTTCGGAGGCGGATGCGCGCCGCGATCCGGCACTGTTTACGCTCGAGTGCTCGCGACCAGCGATCGGTCCGTATTGCGTAATGACTTCGCTGGACAGCATCGGGCTAACGGGTTGGCAGATGCTGACGGCGCGCAGTATCGAACTCGCCGAACGACTCAAGCAGGGTTTGTTGAAGTTCGACTTTTGCCGCGTGCTGAATCTTGGAACCGTCGGTGCTAGCGTGAATTGGTGGGTGCTACCGAAAGGTCGCAACGCGGCTGAAATTTTTGAACGCCTGCAAGCGGGTTTGCTGACCGACGAGCAACGTGCGCGTTACTTCGGCGAAGTTCGACGCATGTTCGAACGCCGTGAGAAGATGATCGATCCCGCCGTCGATGCCATGTTAGGCTTCACCACCAACTATGGCTACAATCCCCACGGCATCGAAATTCCCGCTTGGAAAGCCGTCTTTTTCAATCCCGCCACCAGCGATGAGATCGTCGATCGCGTGCTCTATACGATTGAAGATTTGAGTTAAATGGTTGTTGGTTGATTGATGTGCTGTAGACAAGCCCAGGGTAGCTCGTTGATATGCTCGCCACCCTGATCGACGGACCCGTTGGGGCAGCTGCCGCTCTGGGCACGACTTCAACGCCGAGTCACGGGCTGCTGGGAACAAATTTCTAAAACTTCAAAAAATCTCTGCGCGAAAACTGAGCGAGCGGTGAAGTTAGATGTAAACCCACTTTTCTTGCTGCGTTGCCAGTTGGAAACGACCGTCAACGTTCCTACACTGGCGGATAACCCATCGGGGAAATTTCAGTGTCGGGAATGAGTGAAGCCACGAAGCCTATTTCCGTAGATACAGATTTATGTCTGATACAGAATTCCCCAAGAATGGCCCCAGTGACCAAGAGAAAGATCCGACGCTGGAGACTTCGTTTCTAGGTTCGGACTTAACCGCTGGCTTGGCTGCGGCGTTTGGTTCTGAGTACGGTAACGACAGATCGACAAGGTTAAACAGCAGCTTCTATGAGCCTGGCGCTATCATTGCCAACAGGTACCGTTTAATCGAGCGAATCGGCGAAGGGGGTATGGGGTTCGTTTGGTACGCCGAGCAACTGGAGCCAGTCAAGCGAAAAGTAGCTATCAAGCTGATCAAGCCGGGTCTCGATTCGCGCAGCGTTCTAGGTCGTTTTGAAGCCGAGCGGCAGGCGCTGGCGATGATGGACCATCCAAATATCGCTCGGGTGTTTGATGGTGGAATCAGCGAAACGGGTCATCCATTTTTTGTGATGGAGCTAGTGCGAGGAACTTCAATCACACGCTGGTGCGACGAGAACAAGGTCGACTTGCGCGGTCGACTTGAATTGCTGATTCCGGTCTGTCAGGCGCTTCATCACGCTCACCAAAAAGGAATCATTCACCGCGACATCAAACCTTCGAATGTGATGGTTGCCATGTTCGATGGGAAGCCGGTTCCGAAAGTGATCGACTTTGGGGTCGCGAAAGCGTTTGGTACAAGCCTGACAGAGGAGTCGTTGCATACAGCGTTCGGAGCCGTGGTGGGAACGGCGGAGTATATGTCGCCCGAGCAGGCGGAGCTAAACAACTTGGACATTGATACTCGTAGCGATGTGTATTCGCTCGGAGTATTAATGTACGAGTTGTTAGCAGGCTCGCCACCGTTCTCGCGCGCAGAGATGGCAGACCGAGGCTGGCATGAAGTGTTGCGTTTGATTCGCGAAGTTGATCCACAGTTGCCCAGCGCGAAGCTATCAACTTCCAAAATGCGAGCCAACATTGCAACCTTGCGTGGAACAGAACCTGCGGCCCTCGGAAAGCTGCTGAAGTCAGAACTTGACTGGATCGTGATGAAGTCGCTTGAGAAGGAACGCTCGCGGCGATACGAGTCCGCTTTTGCTATGGCAGGTGACTTGCAACGTTATCTGGTTGACGAACCTGTCGAAGCCTGCCCACCCAGCAGATTGTATAGGACTCGTAAGTTCGTCCGACGCAATTTTTGGGTTGTTGTAGCTTGTGCATTTATCATTGGGAGTTTGGCTGCGGGCATTGTTGGTACGTCGTTGGGATTTATTCGCGCTGAATCACAACGAAAGATTGCGGAACAGGCCAGAAGCGAGGCAGACGAGCGCGCTGCAGGAGAATTGGCCGCAAAAACCGAGGCTCAACGGTTGCAGAAGATCGCCGAAGAAGCGGAAGACGCTGCACTAGAGAGCTATCGAGAAAGTACAAGCGACGCGATCGCGAACTTGATTGGATCTAAGCCAGAACTGGGACCAAAGGAACGAAGTTATCTTGAAAACGCTTACCGACGTTGGCAGTCATTTGCAGATCGACAGGGGAGCGACGAACGAAGCTCCAACACGCGCGCGCAGGGGAACTTCCATGTTGGAATTGTGTGGGCTAGGTTAGGGGAACATGCGAAAGCCAGCACAGCTCTTGAACAAAGTGTATCACTTTGGACTGCGCTGGCCGATCGGTTTCCGATTAAGCTCCATTACAAGGAAGATGCAGCCGAAGCCCGTCGACTTCTAGCCCAAGCCCTTAGAGCGCAGGGGAATCCCGTTGCCGCTGAAATCGAACTGAAAAAGGCGCTGCAGTCGCTTGAAGACCTCGTCACAAAAGAGCCTTTGCAGCAAAGATATCGCCTCAAACTTGGCGAGTGCCAGAACGCCTTCGCCGGTTTATTAAAGAGCCAAGGAAGACCTGAGGCTGAAAACGAATACCGCCAATGCTTACTGACTTTCGAAAATCTTGCAAAGGATTTTCCGAACGAACGCGCCTATCGATTTCAAGTTGCGCAGTTGCAATCAAACTTGAGCAACTTCCTGGCTGAGGCTGGGAATACAACGGAGCCAGATAGGCTCTTTCGCGCAGCGCTGGCGACATCTCGCGAGTTACTCACGTACGAGCGCGAAGCTCCTAATTATCGGCACGCGGTTGCTGAACGTTACATCTCGCTGGGAAGATTTCTCAGGGCGAGGCTCGCCAAACCTAGTGAGGCCGTGGAACACCTGAACGCAGGAATTGAAATCTTAAACGAGCTTGCCACCGAGCTTCCCTCAGTTCCGTCTTATCGCGCGGAGTTGGCCGATGCCTGCATTGATGTAAGTCAAGTCTTGATTCAGCAGGGGAAACTGGACAGCGCGGAGACTCAGTTAAATCGAGCTATCCGCGGTTTGGATTTACTCGTCAGTGGCGCACCAAGGGCCACTAGACATCAGATCGACTTATCAAACTCCTACGGCTTCATGGGCAAGCTGCTGGAAGCCCGCGGCAATCCGACTGAGGCTCTATCGTGGTACAACAAAGCCGTTGAGACTATTAAGCCGGTCGCCGATCGAGAATCTAGCCATGGTTTTGCGCATCAAGCATTAAGTCGCAGAATGACAGATAGAGCATTTTGTCTTGCGCAGTTGGGTCGAGATACGCCGGCAGACTGGGAAGCCGCTCGCGATCTAATTCCTAAAGATGGAGCGCCCATCACGCAGATTCAGCGTTCAATCATGTTATTGCGAGCTGGAAAATCCGCTGCTGCCACCCAAGAGATGAACGCACTGATCGATGCTGCGCAAGCTAGAATTGTAACGCCGCCTTGGACTGCGATTGAATGGTTTGATGCAGCGTGTTTTTTCTCCTTGGCAAGTCGAGAAGAGACGAATCAGCAAGCTACTAACGCGGCTCGGGCCGTTGAATTGTTGACTCGTGCAGTTAACGCGGGCTTCGCAGACATTGAGCACTTGAAACGCGACCCAGACTTGAGTCCGTTGAGAGAGTTAGACGAATTCAAGAAGCTGTTCGAGAACATGGAAAATGCGGGTAAGTAATCAACCGGGGAGCTGGTCAACGATGATCGAGCAATCGAGAACTTCCAGCACAGAACGTGTTACTAGTTGGACGTTAATTCATGCTGCGGCGGATGGGTCGAAGGCTGCTTTGGATCAGTTTGCACAGCGATACGAACACGTGGTTCGCAACTGTTTAGCAGCGCGGTGGAATCGGTCGAAACGACTTGCGTTGATTGACGATGCGGTGCAGGAAGTCTTCATCGAGTGCATTCGACCTGGCGGCGCGTTATCAAGAGTCAATCCGCAACACCCGAGCGGCTTTCGTGGTTATTTGTACGGTGTGATGCGCAACGTGATGTTACGTTTCGAAACTCGTCCCGGTCCCAGTCATGCTGAATTTGCCGATCAAGTGCTTGATGACTGCACCGTCGGACGATTGTTCGATCGTGAATACGCTAAGGCCACTGTCAAAGAAGCATCGTTGCTCCAGCGCCAATTGGCCGAGTCAGCGGGCGAGGCTGCCATACGGCGTGTCGAACTGTTGCATGCGCGTTTTTACGAAGCTCAACCGATTCGTGAGATTGCAAAGAGCTGGGATGTCGACCCAGCTTGGCTGCATCACGAATACGCAAAAGCCCGCAGCGAATTTCTTGAAGCGCTGCTTAGGGTTGTAGCTGATAGCCAACCTTCGGCTACCAAAGCTGAGAATGAACAAACGTGCAAAGAGCTGCTGAGCATGCTCTAAAGCCGCTACCATCATTCACCCTCCCCGGCAATCTCGCTAGACGCTCGATTGCCGACCCTCCCGGACGCTTCGCTGGGAGGGTTAATGCTGTGTGCCGTGGGGTGAAAGATGTTGAAGTTCTTCTAACTTTCTCTCGGTGAAAAACGTCCCCTGTGTGAAGTAGTTATCGAGAAAGCAAGATTCAACTTGCAGTTCACGGTAGCAAACACATTAGCCGTTCGAGCGAATGGCATGGCAAAGGGACGGCCAATCTCGGTCCCAAGCGTTACAAAATCGGCTGCTTGACCAGCCAGAAGAGAATCATGAACAAGTTGATTGTGAAATCCATTGTCGCGTTGATGTTAGTCGCACTTTGTTCATCCTCAGCGATGGCTCAGTTGCTTGACACTCGTCCTTACTTCGGCACCTCGCTACCCTATCACGATTTCAACACGATGGCCGTGCGATTGACGGTGCCGAGTAGCGGTCTGGGGTGGGCGTTATCTCAGCGAGGAAAGCGAATTGGCCGCGGGGAATGTACAGATCTAGTATCCCAGCATTTGAATGTTTCGTATGCGAGACAGGGTGACTTCCGAGTGTATAGAAGGTACGTGTGGGGCGCTATACCTACCAACGGGATTCGCCCAGGCGACATCATCCAATTCGAGCGTTGCAAGTTTCGATATACATTCCCCAACAGTTGGTACGAGATTGTAATGGACCACCACACCGCGATAATCGTCGGGGCGAACGGTAGCAAACTTCAGATACTCCATCAAAACGCTCCTATCGGTGGACCAGTCAAGCTAGAGGCGCTTGACCTCAGCAAGAAGACCCAGGGAACTTACGTGATCTGGCGCCCAGTCCGATTCTAAGTGGCAATCCTGCAATAGGCTGCGAGTCTACAGATCGCGGAAGAAACGATTCTCGTAGTCAGCGATCACGTTCGGTTTCTTGCTGATGAGGTTCTTTCCGAAATAATAGATGAACTCGATGACAGGGAAGAGTATGCAGCCGATCGTTAAGGCTGTCGAAAACGAGCCGCCATCGTTAGCACGCATGACTGCGATGGCGATGGCAGTAACAGTCATGCAAACGATCAAATTGTAGATATGGAATTGATACTTCGATTTCTCAGCTTTGGTAGGAATCGAGTTGGCTTGGTTGCGTTCGTGGTTTGGATATCCGCAAACATCACAGGCTATCAGCGGCTGTAGAAACTTCTTGGCACAGTTTGGACAAGCGTAGCTTGGCGGCATGGCACTAGCCTTCTTCAACCGCCGTTCGGAACATTACGACGAATTTGAGTACAGACCTGAAACGCAGAGTTCGCGGGCGATAGAGAGTGCGATTGTACAGGTTTATTTCATGTTCAATGTTAACTCTGAAAGAGTTGCGTCCTATAGCCCTGGGTTGCGAGCGGCAGCGAGTTACCCAGGAATTCGATCGGCGGTGTTGGTTACCTCGAAGAGGTTTCGTCAGATGGAATGACGCAACCCCGTTGGGGCAGTTGCCGCCCGAGCAACGGTTTCGCCAGCTAGCCGTTCGACGCTCTCAAGCGTTCGAGGGCTTGAGTTACGTTGACTAACTGCTGGCGAAGTTCTTCTAAGCTCTCGCGCTCTTTCGCGACGACCTCGGCTGGGGCGCGGTCGACGAACGTGGAGTTGGACAGTTTTGATTCTTTGCCGGCAATCTGCTTTACGAGGTTGGCTTGCAGTTTCTCGTTCCGCGCGATCTCGGCCGGAATGTCGATGAACTTTCCTAGATCAACACTAACTTCCATACCATCGACACTCACTTGAGCCGACATCTCAGGCGGCGCGAGTTTTTCACCAAGTCCTGTACACGTTGCACCGGCGAGAGCTTTGAAGAAAGGCACCATTGGCTCGAGCAACTTTTGTGTCGCTGCATCGCAACTGATCGTGAACGTGATCTCTTCCTTAGGCGGAAGGTTTTGACGCGAACGAATTTCGCGCAGGGCTCCGAGCGCGGTGACGAAGCGAGCGAACTGTTGCTCGATCACTTGATCGATGTGCGCGGTGTTCGCTTCGGGCCAAGCGGAACGAATCAACCACTTTTGTGATTCTGCGTCACCATCTAATGTGCGAACATCGCCGAAGCGCGCGAGTTCTTGCCAAATGGCTTCGGTGATGAATGGCGTCATTGGGTGTAACAGACGCAAGAGTTGGTCCAGCGTATGGATCAGAACTTGTTGCGTGGCTGGCCGTGACGCCGCATCCTGCAATCGCGGCTTGGCCATCTCGACATAGTAGCTGCAGAATTCGTCCCAAGCAAAATCGTAGATCATGCGAGCTGCATCAGCATGCTGGTATTTATCAATCGCTTCGGTGACGTTCTTCGTGGTCGTCGCCAAGCGTGAGAGAATCCAACGATCTTCAAGCGGCAGACTCTTCACGTCGAGCTTGACTGGTTTGTAGCCAGTCAAATTCATCATGACAAAGCGCGACGCGTTCCACAGTTTGTTGCAGAAGTTGCGAGCGACTTCGAAGCGTTCGCTGATCACAGCACCCTTCGGCAGGGCTTTATCTTCAGCCGACTTAGCCCATTGCGTCGAGAATTTCTTCTTGCACTTCGGACATTCAATCGTGTGGAGTTCGCGATTCTGTTTCGTTTGATTGATCGGCGCTTCGCAGTGCGGGCATTCGAATTGGACGGGCATGCGAACGTCTTGCGTTTCGGTCGCTAGCCAAGTCAAACCGAAACGCAGCGCATCGGGTCCGAATTTGTCGATGACGTCGATCGGGTCCACGCCGTTCCCTTTGCTTTTCGACATCGTTTCGCCGTAGCCGTCGAGAATCTTGGGATGGATGTAAACTTCTTTGAATGGGATCTTGCCGACGTTGTTCAGCCCCATCAGCACCATGCGCGCGACCCACAGCGTGATGATGTCGCGGCTGGTGATCAACGTGCTGGTTGGATAGAAGTAATCGAGTTCGGGAGTTTTATCGGGCCAGCCGAGTGTCGAGTGCGGCCAGAGCGCGGAGCTGAACCACGTGTCGAGCACATCGTCTTGGCGTTTGTAACCAGCCGATTCCAATTGCTGGGCCATCGCGTCCGCTTCGTCGCGTACGCAAGCATGCACAATACGATCCGCTTCGATCGATGCCGACAGTGTTGTGGCCTTCGATTGTGGCAGCGCATTCAAGCGTAGAAGCTCAGCTTGCGCCAACTCCGGTGTATCGAGTTGTTTTGTCCAGATCGGAATCTGATGGCCCCACCATAGTTGTCGGCCAACGGGCCAATCGCGTTTCTCGCTGAGCCAATCGAGATAACTTTTTGCGTAACGCTCCGGGAGAATTTTGACTTGGCCGGACGTGACGGCGTCCATCGCACTCTCAGCCAACTTGTCCATGCGCACGAACCACTGATCGGCGAGGAATGGTTCGATCGGCGTTTTGCTTCGATCGCTATGCGCGAGTTCAATGTCGCGATCTTCGATGTCGCCCATCAATCCGAGCTCTTCCAAGTCGGCTACGACCGCTTCGCGTGCTTTGCGAATCGTCAAGCCTTTGTACTTGCCGGCTTCAGCATTCAAAGTGCCGTCGGTATTGAGAATGTTGATCATCGGCAAGTTGCAGCGCAGAGCAACTTCGTAATCATTCGGGTCGTGTGCGGGTGTGATCTTGACGCAACCAGTTCCCAGTTCAGGCTTGGCCCAAACGTCAGCGACTAACGGGATTTCGCGACCGATAAGAGGCAACTTGAGCGTCGTACCTGACTTGGCCATCGCGGCGAGCTGCTTCAGCAACGGCAAGTGCGTGGTGCGTCGCGCCGTGAGGTCTGTGAGTTGTTGTTCAAGCGCTTCGCGATCTTTGGCTGGGGCGGCCGCGATGCGTTCGCGCAGTTGTTGCTCAGCGGCGTCAATGGCGGACTCGGGATCGGGATGAACGGCGACAGCGGTATCGCCAAGCATCGTTTCGGGGCGAGTCGTGGCGATGGTGACATGCGTCGGCTCGCCGGCGCGAGGATTCAGGATTGGATATCGGAAGTTGTAGAAGTGACCCTTCACTTGCTCATGAAAAACTTCATCATCGCTGACCGCGGTTTGGAGAAACGTATCCCAGTTCACCAGTCGCTTGCCGCGATAGATCAAACCTTTGGAGAAGAGATCGAAGAACGTCGTGCGAACAGCGCGAGCGCACATGTCGTCGAGCGTGAATCGCGTGCGTCGCCAATCGCACGAGCATCCCATGCTGCGCAATTGGTTAAGAATGCGAGTCTCGGATTCGTCCTTCCATTGCCAGATACGCTCGACGAGATTCTCGCGGCCGAGGTCGTGACGGGTTTTGTTTTCGAGTTCCTTCAAGCGACGTTCAACGACGGCTTGGGTAGCGATCCCAGCGTGGTCGGTGCCGGGCATCCACAGCGCTTCAAAGCCGCGCATGCGATGCCAACGAATGCGAATGTCTTGCAGTGTGTTGTTTAGCGCGTGGCCAAGATGCAAGGCTCCGGTAACGTTCGGAGGCGGGATGACGATCGTGAACGGCTTGCGTTTAGGGTTAACTTCAGCGTTGAAGCAACCATCCTGTTCCCAAGCGGCGTAGATCTCTTGGCAAACGGTTTGAAAATCGAAACGATTTGGAATCTCAGGTGCAGCTTCGTTCATGATTTAGTCCCATTTCCGCTGGGCAGTTTTCCTTCATCCAAAAGCAATTTGTATTCGACGGCATCGACCAGCGCGAGCCAACTGGCTTCGATCAAGTTTTCGCTGACACCGATGGTGCCCCAAACTTTGTGATGGTCGGAGCTCTCGATGTTCACACGAATGCGCGCGGCTGTGCCAGCTTCGCAGTTCACAACACGGACTTTGTAGTCGACCAAGTGCATTTGCTCCAAGGCCGGATAGACACCGCACAAACATTTGCGAAGCGCAGAGTCGAGCGCGTTGACTGGACCGTGACCTTCAGCGGCTTCGAAAATCTCTTGATCGCCGATGCGCAGTTTGATGATCGCTTCAGCGAACGGCGAGTTGCGATCCAAGTCGCGATTGCCGGCTACAACGCGATACTTGATGGTGTCGAAGTACTTTTTCAGTTTCCCTGCACTCTTGGCAACGAGAATATCGAACGACGCTTCGGCACTCTCATATTGATAGCCACGATTCTCTTGGCGAACGACTTCGGCCAGGATCGTATCCATCAGCGCGCGATCAGACTGAATATTGTGTTTGCTGGTCAGAGCCACGATGTTCGAGCGACCTGAGAGTTCGCTGACAAGAATGCGGCGTTCGTTGCCAACTAACGAAGGGTCGAGGTGCTCGTAAGTGTGAGCCGCTTTGTTGACCGCGTGCACGTGCATACCGCCTTTGTGAGCGAAAGCGCTTTGGCCTACAAACGGTTGGTTGTTGCGATGCTGAAGATTGGCAGTTTCATAAACGTAACGCGACAATTCAGTGAGGTGCATCAAGTCGCGACCGCCGAGCACTTGGAAGCCCTTCTTCTTCAGCGCGAGGTTAGCCATGACGGCGATCAAGTCGGCGTTGCCGCAGCGTTCGCCGATGCCGTTGATCGTTCCTTGCACTTGATTGCAGCCCGCATCGATCGCTGCCAGCGAATTGGCGGTAGCTAAGTCGCCGTCGTTGTGACAATGGATCGCAAGCTGAACTTTGTAAGACTTTGTGGCTTCGATTGCGGCGGCAACGATCTGCTTGACTTCATCGGGCAAAGTGCCGCCGTTGGTATCGCACAGCACCAGCCACTTGGCACCCGCCGACGCGGCCGCTTCGATCGTCTTCAACGCGTAAGCTGGATTCGCTTTGTAGCCATCGAAGAAATGTTCGGCGTCGTAAATCATCTCGCAGTGACGACCTAGAAACTCGACGCTGTCGCCGATCATCGCCAAGTTTTCTTCGAGCGAAACGCTGAGGACTTCCAGCACGTGGTAGTCCCAACTTTTGCCGACAATCGTGCAACCAGGCGTTTGAGCTCGCAGCATGGCTTGCATGCCTGGATCGTCGGCTGCGTTCATGCCACGTCGCCGCGTCATCCCGAACGCGCAGACTTTGCTTTCGCCGAGTTGCAGTCCGCGGACACGTTCGAAGAAGGCAACATCTTTTTCATTCGACAGAGGGTAGCCACCTTCGATGTAATCGATGCCGACTTCGGCCAGTCGTTCGCAGATGTTCAGTTTGTCTTGGAGCGAGAAACTGATTCCTTCGCCCTGCGAGCCGTCGCGGAGTGTGGTGTCGTAGATTGCGATGCGTCGATTCATAAGCTGGACTTTTCTAAATCAGGCAATCTGGTCGCCTTTTTGTGCTTTCCGAGCGTGCAGATGATAACAAAAAACCCCTGAAGCTGGGGCTCCAGGGGTCTCGTGATTGCGTTTGCTAGTGACGTAGACCTTACCGTTCCCCACCGATCAATCGGATGGAAATTGCGATCACGTCAATAATTGGTTGGTTTTCGTGGATCATAGGAATACTGATCTAGTTTTGCGGTCGCGGGTTCGCGGGCAACCGAAAGGTTATGCGAGCTGTGGACTTATGTCAATTGGCGGCTTGCTGATGTGGTTCACCGTTGGCTCAATTTCAAGGTTTCGAGTGGTTTCCGCAAAATAGTCCCACGAGGTCTACTTTTCATTGACCACCGTTACAACCTACCTAAGCTTGCTTGTCTAAGGGCTAGCGAGTCGCTGCCCGGGCTAAATCAACACAGAGGTAGACATGAAACGCCCCCACGCCATACCGACGCTAGCATTTGCTGCGTGCAGCATGTTTAGCACGATTAGTTTCGCACAAGAGTCAGTGCCAGTACCTGTTGCGCAGAGCGCGCCAGCGGACTACATCAACACTTTGCAGCAACGCGAGTGGGTCAGTTTGAACTCCGAAGGTGCGTTGAGTGGGAAAGTGAACTCGTTTGATGCGAATGGTGACCTAACTGGCAGAGCGAGCGCGACGGTTGTACTTGCGCTCGATGGAAAGCAGGTCTTTCAAACGACTTCGGACAGCTCAGGCGGATTTACTTTCGAAAACGTTTCTCCGGGCACCTACGCGTTGGTTGTTAAGAGCGACGACCTTTTCTCAACGTATGCGTTGCATGTGTTGAAGAGCGGCGAGCACCTGCAATCAACCGTATCGGTTTACGCAGCCAAGCTAGCGCCGGCGCAAGCTGACAAGTTGATCTCTGAAGTGTGGGTACCGACTAGCGAGAATGGGCAAAACTATTATCGCGGCTATGAAGAAGACCCGATCGCTGAAACTCGCAAGTTCAACGATTCCTATCGTGTGCGTTTGCAGGGTAGTCAACTGGTCGGTCGTGTTTCGCGTCCCGGATGGAGCTTTACGGAGCAAGACCTGTCGGGCACCGTCGCTCATGTCTTGAAAGACGGCAAAGTGATTGCGACAGCTTCGGTCGAAAAGGATGGCTACTTCAAAGTCGCAGATGTTGAACCGGGGCACTATGACTTGTTTGTGGGTGGCGACGACGGCATTGCTGCGATCGGGTTCCAAGCGATCGCAGCCGAAGAGAAGACTGTATCGACCGCCAATGACAATCCGCTGCTGATCAGCGCTCAAGTCGAAGTTGCCAATACGCTGTGCTGCGAGTTGGTGCAGCCTTGCGACATTGCTCCTCAAGTTTCAGATGGGGTTATCATTCAGGACCCGATCGTCATGGACCCGGGCATTCCAATGCTGGGTGATCCAGGCCTAGGCGGTCCCATGATGGGCGGTGGTTTCGCCGGCCCAGGCGGCTTTGGTGGTGGCGGCTTGGGCGGCGGTGCTGGTGGTGGATTCGGTGGCGGCGGATTCGGTGGTGGCGGCTTAGGTGGCGGCGGTGGCTTTGGCGGCCTGCTCGGCATCGCCGGTCTAGCGGTCGGTGTGGCTGCACTTTCGAACGACGATGACTTTACCCCGCAAGTCGCAACCATAATGGTTCCATAACGCAGACGTAAGTCTGGGCGCAAGACAATATTTAGTTCAAGAGCGGCGATCCTGAGCCCAAGAACGAAAACACTCAAAGGCCTCGTGTGCATCACGAGCCTTTTCTTTTTTAATGCCTGAAAGCGATAGTACCTGGACGCGATATTGAGGTGTCGTATCCCAAGTCGGTGGTAGTGCTCTATCATGGAACATGTAACGCATTGGCTCCACTCGCAATCCTGAGTAGGCAAAGCGCTACGCAACTCCAATTTGGTTAGGCTTCCGATCGGTGGTTGGATGAGTGCATTTCAAAACGAACTACAGCGAGCTTGGCAGATTCACCAACAGCGACGTTACGCTGAGGCTGAGCAGATCTATCGTGACGTTCTAGGCAAGTCGCCGAACGACGCCAATGCATGGTGCTTTCTTGGGATCGCTCTGCACGACCAGCGGCAGTATACGACGGCGGTGGAATGCTACCGTCGAGCTTTGAAATTGAATCCAGCCTTTCCTATCGCATTGAACAACTTGGGTAACTCGCTGCGTTATGTGAACTGCGTCGAGGAAGCTGATCAGTGCTTTCAGAAAGCGATCGATCTGAAACCGGATTACCTCAATGCGTATAAGAACCGGGGTACGTTGCATGTGTGGACGGGTGAATTCGAACGTGGACTGGCTTACTACGAACAAGCGTTGAAGATCAATCCGAACGAAGCTGAACTGCACCGCAACGTGGGTGTGATCTACTTGCTGCAAGGCAGATTCGCGGAAGGTTGGCGAGAATATCGATGGCGGTGGCGCGTAGGCGACTTGTACCGCTCGAACGCCACTATCCCAGTTTGGAATGGTTCCGATTTACGAGGACGTCGCATTTTGTTGACAGCCGAGCAAGGATTGGGGGACACGCTGAACTTTGTGCGGTTCGCTCAAGCACTTAGGAAGCGAGGAGCACAGACTCTTGTGCATTGCCAACCCAACTTGCTCGCCCTACTACAGAACTCACCTGAGCTCGGGCCGATGTTCCCCAATTCAATCGCTGTCGAACAGCCGTTCGATTTTCAGTGTTCGTTAATCGACGTCGCGGACGTATTGCAGATTAGCGCTGACAACATTCCGAGCGAAGGACCCTATTTGCGCGCCGCATCCCATCTGACTGACTACTGGTCGCAGCGTTTCCCGAAACAAGTTGGAACGCGTCGAATTGGGATCGCTTGGCAGGGCAATCCTGATCATCAAGCGGATGTGTTTCGCAGCGTCCCGCTGACAAGCTTTGAAACGCTCGCGGACATCCCAGGCGTCGAACTGGTAAGTCTTCAGAGCGGACACGGCACAGATCAGCTACTGAAGTGGCAGGGAGCCAAGCCCATTGTGCAGCTTGGTGCAAGCGTCGATAAAACCAGCGGTGCGTTCATGGACACAGCAGCCATCATGCAACATCTCGACCTGGTGATTACAAGCGACACTTCGATCGCACATCTTGCTGGCGGTCTTGGCGTACCAACTTATTTGGCGCTCAACTATGTACCTGATTGGCGATGGATGTTGCACCGCGCTGATTCACCTTGGTATCCATCGGTGAAACTGTTTCGGCAAGATTCGTTTGGCGATTGGGGCAGTGTGTTTCGAAAGATTCGCGATGACTTAATTGCGTCTTCTGTTTAATGCCCCCGTCTGACGATAGTTCACTTAGAAGCCTGCAAGATGAAACCTGACGACGAACTTTGCTTGTGTTTTCACGTCAGTTGGCGGAAAGTGATCAACTACATCCGCATTCATCGCGTCCGATTGCCGAGTCAAGTTGCAGAGTGCCAAAGCGCCGGGACGGGTTGTGGTTGGTGCCGTGCATTTATGCGCAAGATCGTCGAACGCATGGAACATAATCCGCCGAATGCAGACGAATTGGATGCGTGGTTAGAAGAACACTTCCCTGCACCGAACAAATACGCTGCTGGACGCAGTGCTTATATCGCTGAAGGCAAAGGAGTTCCTCCGAAAGCTTGAACTTTGACCAACCATTGATGTTCTAAAAAATGACCTTCGAAGAAAGTCATTTGTCAAGCAGAGGTGAACCACTTTTGGTCAAAACGAAAGATTGATTTCCGAATGCAGGAAACAGCACTGGGAATCAGCAAGGCGATGCGGTAGGATAGAGCCTGCGTTGAGTGATGAGACCCACCTCTAAGATCTCTTGCAGTTCCGATTGCTGAGATCTCCCCATGGTCAGAACCCACCAGTAATTTCTGCGACATTAGAACAAGTGTTAGTTTGTAAGTTGTTGCAGAGATGAGAATGTGCCAGCCAGAGCTCGACGTTTACAAGGAAGAGTCGTGCGTACTTTTGTAGAGTTCGAACGGATAGGGATATCGGCTGTCCTGAATTAACCTTTGTCATCTGATTGCTTCTTGTCTTTCCTTCTGTTGAGGAGTTCCTTGCAATGGCTGGTCGCGCTGCTACTGCTCTGAAATCGAAATCCAAACCGCCTAAGCCTCGATCTGCATCGAAGGCTCCAAAGCGCAATTTGGTCGCGCCTTCGGCAAGTGCGGTTGTCACATCTGATGGTTCCACTGCTACACTCGACGCTGTCGTCAAACCTCGCCGACGTGTAAAGGTCGAAGTCTGCACCCGCATTTATTGGGCCGTTTTTAATCAACTGCTTAAGCGAGTCGCGGTATTCGAGTTTGATCAAAAGAAGGAAGCTGAAAAACGAGCTGCCGCACTGCTGAAAGCATCTGGTGAACACCACTTCGTTCAAAAGATTAAAGCAACTGTGCCCAAGGAAAGCTGAGCCAGCTAAAGCAAGATATCATTCTGCAATTTTTGAAAGCCGAGTTCTCTTCGAACTCGGCTTTTCTAATTTCTTATCGCAAAACGGCTGGCCGACCGAGTCAGAAAATTGGATTTGCAGGGATGCAAAGTAGCGGCAGGACCAACGAGCACCAGCCGATAATCTGGCGCGGCCAACCGAGTGTGCGATCGTCGTTGCTGCTGGGTGGATGCCTCAGGCCCATCACAAAGACGAGCACGACCATCAGCAAAAAAATCCAAACTTGCGAATAGAACATGTACGAAATAGCGCCAGCCATCGCGGCGACGGCGATCCAGTATGAATGACGCCCGACCAATCCGAACGTTACGTGACCGCCATCCAATTGTCCGACAGGCATCATATTCAAGCCCGTCACCAACAATCCAACCCAACCCGCCATCAGCAGCGGGTTCGCTCGACTGTTCGCAATCTGAATAAAGCTGGACGCTTGGTCCGGCACCAACCATGCTGCCAACCACTGGATCAGCAACGGTTGCCCCATCACGAGCATCTCACTCGGCGCGTAGGGGATCGGTTTTGGATCGAGCATACCAAAAATCAGAATTGGGATCGCGACAACTAGGCCCGCTAGAGGTCCAGCTAAACCGATATCGAAGATCTGCTTTCGATCCGCCTGACCGCTTTGCATCATGATCACCGCGCCCATGGTTCCGATTGGGGACAGTAGCGGAAATGGAATAAAAAGCGGTGGAGTGCTCGGCACCTTGTAAATAATTGTCATCACATAGTGACCAAGCTCATGGGCGACCAGAATTCCCATCAGAGCTAACGAAAACTGCACACCAGTAAACCAATTCGCTAGCAAAGCTTGGCGAACAGGCATCCAAGACGACTGCTCGTAGGCCATAACAAAGGGAGTCGTAGGCATCCACGCGCCTACTCCAGCCCAAAATGTTGAGATAACTGTTGCGAAAGCCAGCCAAAACGCGATGCGATGAATTCGCGGACGGCGCTGGACTTCGACAGGCGCCGGCTCGACAAAGCGACGCTGGCTTGCCAATAAAAACCGTTCTCCGGTGAACGACGGTGGGTCCGCACTTTCCACGCCGACAAATTCCTCTTGCTAAAAGGAGGTGTTTTTCAGTATCTCAAGCTGGCACTTCGAGCATCGATGAACTTCATGACCAGTTGACTAATGCACTCTAGCTTGAAGCCACCTGTCTGAACATCCCGCTTAAGTGGTCAATCAACAAACTCTAAAACGCCATGCCTCAGATTTCGATATCGCGTCTGCTTATCTTAGCAGTGATCACAACTGCTGTATTTTTATACGGTCTTGGCAAAGCGGAGCTGTGGGACCGGGACGAGCCCCGAAACGCGCGGGCCTCAGTCGAGATGCTCGAACGATCCGATTGGACGGTGCCAACCTTCAATGGCGAATTGCGTACGCACAAACCAATTCTGCTGTACTGGGGTCAAATGCTCAGTTACCAGTCGCTGGGTCAATCGAACTTTACTGCGCGGTTGCCATCAGCCCTCGCAGCCATCTTGACTGTGTTCACGATTGCAGTGCTCGCAAGTCGCTTGTCGGGCAGTCCGCGCGGCATTAGTGCAGCCGGCTTTTGGTCAGCGACCGTTTTAGCAACTTGTTTACTGATGGTCATGGCTGGGCGTGCGGCAACTCCTGACGCGTTGCTGATCGCAACCAGCACACTTGGAATCGCGATCTTGGTAATCGGATCGCTCGCGCCGTCGTCTCCATTTTCCAGCGGCAATGTGCGTGCAACTCGTTGGGTAGCTGTCGCGGCTGGTTACACGTGTCTTGGTTTCGCAGCGCTTGCAAAAGGTCCCGTTGGCATTATCCTTCCGCTGGCCGTCGTTCACGTTTGGTGGATGATCAACAAGCGGCTCGAGTCCGTGACCTTAGCTTTGTGGAATAACGACCATCAAGGGACTGGACGGAAACAACCGCAATTGTCGCTGGCCCAATCACTGCGTAATTTGCTTGCTGAATCCTGGCACTGCTTCAACCCGATGGCTTGCATCCGAGCCTTGCTCGCGCTGCGAACGATCCCTGGTTTGCTGTTGACGTTAGCCATTGCGGCCCCATGGTATGTAGCGGTTGGACTTGAAACGAACGGCAAGTTCCTGCAAGGCTTTTTTATCGAACATAACCTCGGCCGCGCGATGAGTTCGATGGAAGGACATAGCGGTTCGATCTTTTTCTATCCGTTAGCTTTCGTGGTTGGTATCTTTCCATGGTCGCTTTGGTTGATACCAATTGCGATGTGGACTCGGCGAGCGGTTCATGAAAACGCTGTCCAGCGCCAGTTGGCAGTGTTGGGCACCGTGTGGATCGCTGTGTATCTGACTGCGTTTACGGCGGCGAGCACGAAACTGCCCAGCTACATTACGCCGTGCTTTGGCGGGGCAGCGTTGTTGATCGGTAGTTACTGGAAACAATTTGAAAGTCGCTGGTACGTTCCGTCGTTTCGATGGCGGGTCGGTGCGAATAGCCTCGCGATCGTAATGGGTCTGGGAATTTTGACTGCAATCATCGTTATCAGTCGGCTGGAAGTGATGCACAAGATCGCTTACGCAAGTGTTTGCGGACTGGCAATTGCAACTGCGGGAGTGCTCGGGTTGATGTGCGAGCGCCAGCGTCAGCATTGGATTCCGCGCGTATGGATGACTTGCGCGGTGATTTTTCAAGTCAGTTTGTTTGGCGTTGGAGCGAGACACGCCAGCACTTATCGTCAAGACACGGCACTGATTCGCATGACCCAGCAGAAGCTTCCGTCCGAATTCTGGATGGGGGTCGGGCCAGTGGAGCCTAGTTGGATTTACTATCTTGGCAACACGATCGAAGAACTTTCTAGCAAACCGCATGCAGAGTCGATTTGGAAGTCGGTGCATGATCGTTTCGTTCAATATCCCGATGCGCGTTTAGTGCTAGTGGGTGATGCGATTCAAGAGTTCGAGCAGCAGGCGAGTCAATTTGCAGACCTGCCAGGTTTCGCTGAAGTTGGTCGCTGCGAGCGCTTTCTCAAGCATGGCGAGGTCGCTATCTACCGCTTGAACGCTGACAGCAGTTCACTGAGAATGGCGGAGCAAATTCCGATCAACAGCCTCCGCCCGCGCTAACTACAAATATCCCGCCGATGCTGAACCACAAGTTGACCGACGAAGAGCGAGCGACTTACGAGTGGCAGATGTGGGTTCCAGACTTTGGTGAAGCGGGACAGTTGAAACTGAAGAACGCTTCCGTGATGATCTCGCGCGTCGGCGGCGTGGGTGGCTTAGTAGCTTACCAGTTGGCTGCCGCGGGTATTGGGAAGATGGTGCTGGCGCACGCGGGCGATGTACGCGAGAGCGATTTGAATCGGCAGTTGTTGATGACGCACGATTGGATTGGTAAGCCCCGCATTGAGTCGATTCAGCGACGTTTGTTGGAGCTGAATCCGCGATTACAGTGCGTAGCGGTGAATGCCAATGTCTCGAAGGATAACGCAGCCGATTTGGTCGCGGAGTGTGATTTGATTGTTGATTGCGCGCCGTTGTTCGTTGAACGTTTCGCGATGAATGAGCAGGCTGTTCTGCAGCGCAAGCCGATCGTTGAGTGCGCAATGTTCGAACTCGAGGCGCAGTTGACCACGATGATTCCTGGCCAGACCGCTTGCTTGCGATGTTTGTATCCGACCGAACCGCCGACTTGGAAGCGTGAGTTTCCTGTGTTCGGCGCGGTCTCCGGTTCAGTCGCTTGTATGGCTGCGATGGAAGCGATCAAGCTGATCGCTGGTATCGGAACACCGCTGCTAAATCGTTGGCTGCGATACGATTTGCGGGACATGGAATTTCGAACGCTGAAAATCAAACGCAGAAGCGACTGCGACGTCTGCGGCTCGCTGTAATCACGGCGAGCCGCACCTACTTTCCAACTTAAAAAGTTGGCTGCGTGAACTCCACTCGATCAAGAGGGATTACATGGGGATTCCTAGATCGTCGAAGACGGACTTGTAAACGCCAAACACCTTGAGCGCCATGCTGATCACAATGAAGGCTAGGGTCATCATGACTCCGATCCAGATCGCAACGCTGGCGATCGTGGCGATTAGACCAAGAGCGGCTTTGGCGCGTTCTTGATATTGAATGGCGAGTTGATCGAAGGACTCGGTTTCGGTGCCGCTCAATTCACCTACGCGCACTGAGTCTAAAAAATCTTGCGGAAAAACACCTGCAGCTTCAAAGGCATCGCCGAAATCTTGCCCTTTGCCGATCGTTTCCAGAGCTCGGTCCATGCCGCTGATGAAATAATGATTGCCGGTAGCGAGGAAGGCTTGCTTCAAACTTTTGCGCGCGTCGACTCCAGCGTTTAGCAGCATCGACAAGGTCATACTGAGCCGAGCGAGGCCGAGGGTCGTGAGTGCGGTGCCGAGTTGCGGGATGCGTTGCACGATGGGCATTAGGATACGGTGGCAATTGAACCAGTTCTTCCAGATGGCATAGATGAACAGCGATACGCTGCCAAAGACAACGGTGACGAAGATGCAATAGGTTACGAAGCCGCTCATTCCCGACAAACCCGTTCCGGATGCGTTGAAGGTTGGGTTTCCGCCGGGCGACAGAATGCTCTGTAATAGAATCACCAAGCCGATGATGCCAACCGCCATACTTAACTGAATTAGCGGCCAAGAGATGCGGCTGAGGAAGAATGTTCGCGTTTGCAGAAGTTGTTCGTAGTAGTTCGCCATGTACGCGAACATGCTGTCCATGCGACCACCGATTTCTGCGGCGTTGACCATCTGAATAAGCAGCGGTGGAAAGTACTGCTTCTCTGCCAACATGGCTCGCGCGAACGTGTTGCCTTCCCGAATGCTTGCGTGGACTTTGGCGAGCGTCTGCTGGTGCTGCTTGGTCCCCATTCTCGATTCCATTTCGAGCAAGCGAAGAATGTCGACACCGGATCGCAACCCGACACCCATCCGGCGACAAAACGCAGCGAGCGGTTTCAGTTTCATTCTTTCCGTTTCCTATTCCGTTGCAATTTCGCGCCGCGGTTGGTTGATGTTCGGTCGAGCAACCATCATGACCCCACTTCGTACATTGTCTATTCTACCTAGGCCAATTGGCAGCGTGAGTTACCTTGAGCGGCAATTGGACTTGCACCCTGTGAAGAGTTCACCATCATGAACACTCTTAAAATGAGCCTGAGGCGCCAGCCGAACTCTTCGCACAACATGAAATGAAAAGACAAGAAATCGGCTAGCGCTCAGGCTCACGAATGATTTTTGGGATTTGTGCTTTGCAATAACTCAAGATGGAAGATGGTCATTGACTGATTCAAGTTGGAAACCGACCGCGTCGTGCGAAGCTTTGTTGCGGCGGGCTGAAATCGTTTGGCAACTGCGCAGGTACTTTCGCGAGCAAGGATTTGCGGAGGTTCATACGCCGATCATCAGTCACGATACTGTGGTGGACTTGAACATTGAACCCGTACGGATTTCTGGTTCCAATCTTGATTGCCAGGGCGCGGGTAAGCACGATTTGTTTTTGCAGACTTCGCCTGAGTTTGCGATGAAGCGATTGTTGGCTGCTGGTATGAAAGCGATCTATAGCATCGGACCGGTCTTTCGCGCGGGTGAACGTGGTAGCAACCACAACCCCGAGTTCACGATGGTCGAATGGTATCGAGTGGGCGATGATCTTGCAGCGGGCGTTGCATTGGTTGATCAGTTGGTTCGTGAGGCGATTGGTGGGCCGGCCGCGGAGGTGATCACTTATCAGCAAGCGTTTAGGATTCACGCTGGCATCGATCCGTTGACCGCTTCAGTGAAGCAGCTCAGCGAGTTGGCGATGGCCAATAACCTTGGTGTGTCCAGCGACTGGAGCGACGATACTGACACTTGGTTGGATCTGCTGTTTTCGGAACTGGTGCAACCGCGACTTGGTCATGCATGCCCGACGATCATTACGCACTATCCGGCTAGTCAATCGGCGCTCGCGAGGATCGCTGAATCGGATGCGCGAACTGCTGAACGTTTTGAGTTGTTCGTGCGCGGCGTCGAGCTCGCGAACGGCTACCACGAATTGCTTGATCCCGCAGAGTTGATGCTTCGCAACGAGCAAACAGAAGCCAAGCGCCGTCAACTTGGCCGACCAAGTTTGCCAGTTAGCAGCCGACTGATCCATGCGATGCAGTCTGGAATCCCAGCCTGCAGCGGCTGCGCTCTCGGCCTGGACCGGCTGATCATGGTTGCATTAGGTGCAAAGCAGATTGACGAAGTATTGGCGTTGCCGATCGAACGAGCCTAAGCGATTTTGACGCAGCTCTACTCTGCACGATCAGCGCGCGAAGCCGAAGATCTTCGCTAGATCGAAAGCAACAAAAGAATCGCCAACTGCGAGTGAAAGTTGCGAGTCGCTGGCGATCGACGTTGCTGTCACATCGCGTGTCGAACTGGAAAACTCATAACGCTAGACGCACTTGTCTGCCACATTGACGATCCGATACTCCTGAACGCCAGCCTCGCGGTAGATTGCCGATTTGGAACGATCTCGTTCGATCGAGGTATCAGCAACTTCGATTACTAACCGGCAATCGGCTCCTCCGGGGTGATGTTCGCGGAAGTCGGCATGCGATCCACAGATGATCGCGATGTCGGGTTCGGGTTCGCTTCGCTGTGTTGAGATCGGCAGTTGGCACTGGCACAACCAACCCGGCGGCAATTGTCGCATGAAATGCTCACTGAGCAACCGAACAAGGTAACCGTGAATCGGTCGCTTGTTCATCTTTTTGACGATCCATCCTTCAAGAAGTTCGACGCCGTCTTCAGAGGTCAGTACGCCCAGTTCACCCAGCTGGTGATACTCTTCAACCGAAAATTTTCGCAGCGGCAACGGTGGTGCCAGCGTAGTGTTGAGATGGAATTTAATAGTCATGGTTTTCTCAGCGACGAAGGATGCGAGCTGGATTCAGTTTCCTCACGCTTGGTCGCAGCATCCATCGCGACTGATGGCGTTAGCTGGGCCAGAACTGCTGTGTCAAATACCAGTAAGCGATTGCCTCGTATCGCCCGTGAACCTCGATTTTCATTCAGTTTACGATGGTGCTCCGCATCGGGTTGTAGACAATCACCGGGAAACAGGTCCAAACTGCATAGCCAAAACGGCTGGCTTGGTTCAAAATAGCGGTTCGAAACGGCCGAGTTCGAACCTTTGCTAAATTCTCCTGTCGACGGTTTGGTTTTTATGCCCGTATTTGTTTTTGGTCATCGCAACCCTGACACCGATGCCATCTGCGCAGCAATCTCCTACGCTGATCTGCTCCAAAAAACGACTCGCCCGGATGCTATCGCAGCTTGTTGCGGTGCGCCGAATAAACGCACCGAGCATGCGTTGAAAGTGGCGGGGCTGGCGCCGCCGCGAATCATTATGGATGTGCGGCCCGAAGTCGGCGACGTCTGCGAACGCCACCCGGTTACCGGCCGAATCGATCAGGTCTTTTACGAGATCTACGAGAGCATGAAGAGTAAGGATCTGCGTGCGCTGCCGATCTTGGACGAAAACGGAAAGTTCGTCGGGCTGCTGACGCTGCTCGATCTGCTGAAAGTGGTTTTTGAAGGCGACTCGGACCCGATTAAGTCGCGTCAAGTTGTCAGTAGCGTCTCCAAGATTTGCGATGTCATCAAGGGCAAGATACTGCACTCGGTCGACACCGATGCCACGGATGAGATGATCGTTATGGTGGGCGCGATGAGCGCCGAAGGATTTACCAAGCGATTGCATCAGTTCCCAGCGGCACAGTTGTTGGTGGTCAGCGGCGATCGACCGACTATTCAATTGCCAGCGCTCGAACATGGCGTGCGAGTGTTAGTCGTTACAGGCGGTTATGAGCTGTCGCCTGGGTTGTTGCAGTTGGCGAAGTTGAATAACGTAACTGTCATCGGATGTCCTTTCGATACCGCGACGACGACAATGCGCATTAAGTCGGCTCGCAGAATCGATTCGGCTGTGCAAACGGATTGCATGACGTTGTCTTCGAAGACTCCAATCGCCGATGTGCGAACAGCTATCGAGCGAACTCGGCAAAGTCTTTTCCCAGTGCTCGATGACGAAGGCAATCTGTTCGGCGTTCTTTCCAAGAGCGATTTGATTTCGCCGCCGAAGACTCAGTTGGTACTGGTCGACCACAACGAACTTGGTCAAGCCGTGTTGGGGGCTGAGGAATCGGACATCATCGAAGTGCTCGACCACCATCGGCTTGGCGGCAGCTTGAAATCATCGCAGCCAATTCGCTTTATTAACGAACCGGTCGGATCAACGTGTACGTTGGTGGCTCGCCAGTTTCGCGCAGCCGGTTTGACGCCTAGTCCCAGCATCGCGCTGTGCATGGCAGCGGGCATCATTTCGGACACACTTTTCTTGCGTTCTCCGACAGCTACGGAAGTCGACCGCAATGTGCTCGAGTGGTTGCGGGGGATTTGTGAAGTTGACTTGGATAAGTTCGCGAAAGAGTTCTTTGCAATCGGTTCGGCTTTACGTTCCTGCACGCCGGCTGAAGTGGTGCGTGAGGATTGTAAGGAGTTTGTTGAACGCGGTCATCGTTTTTCGATCTCACAAATCGAAGAGATCGGCTTCGAGCTTTTTTGGGGAAGGCATCTCGAACTGCACGAAGCGCTCGTTCAACTGACTCGCGAACGCAATCTCGATTTCTCGGCACTGTTGGTTACGGACATTGTTTCGAACGGAAGTTTGCTGCTGATGTCGCGCGAGCCGGATTTTTGGGAAGAGATTAATTTCCCACGGCTTGAACGTTACCTCTATCAGCTCGACGGAGTCGTCAGTCGCAAGAAGCAGCTTCTACCGCTGATCGCACAGCTTTTGGAAACTTCGGCTTCACCAAACGGAATCCGTGCCTGATTTGGATGGTCCGTCCGGGTGTTGCGGTTCGAAACCGATCCACGAAATGGCAACCGAACTTCTCACCGCTTTTTGGGCGGTGCTCCACGCCCCGGGTTGCGTTCAGCTTCGCCTGCGGCTCGCTGAACTTACCCGGGGCTATTGCATGTCACCGCTTCGCGGTTTTCTCGCAATGCGAAAAAAGCGTTTGTAACGCGCATTTAACGCACTCTCACAGAGCGAAAGGCGCCTAACGCTCGGATTACAGTACAATCAAAATGTTGGTTCGCCAGATGGTCGCTGCTGGTTACGGCCAGGAGAGGAAAGTCCGGGCTTCGCAGGGCAGAGTGGTCGATAACGTCGACCGGCCGCAAGGTTAGGGACAGTGCCACAGAAAGCAAACCGCCGAACGGTCAGTTC
>JBGSOM010000054.1:0-13273 GCA_041739135.1 Pirellulaceae bacterium | reverse complement strand
AGAGCATTCCTCAAATTCCCGCTTACGTGAACTGGCCTTTCAAAGAAGTGCTCGCGCATCGCATCGAGCACATGGAAGCACTGCAGCGGAAATGGGTTGCGGATTCCGGCTGTGTCGACGCTGCAGAGCCCGCGATGCTGTTCCAGTCGTCGATGGCATGCACATGCTGTCACACAACATGCAACGCAGCCGGTCGTTACGTTTGCCCTTAAGTAGCTAGACCGCACGCCCAATTACGCTCAGCAATTCAACTGCGTCCCGAGCGCAGTTTCGATCTACAAATTCGCTGGCAGGTCCCGCAGCCCCGGAATACACGGTGGATGTGACTTCTATGTACAATAGAAGGGTCACTGTTGGACGCAAGTTCTCGTCCTCTCGAAATCCTCCCGCCACTCAATCCGCCTCGACCAGGTCCAGCATGAATATCTTGCCATCGCTTCGTCAGTTGGTTGGTACGCTTCTATTTGCTTGCGTTACTCTTGCTGCACATGCATCAGCAACCGAAGTGGACTTTAATCGCGAAGTTGCGCCATTGCTGAAGACTTATTGCGCTGGGTGTCATAACGACTCGGACAAAGAAGGCGATCTCTCGTTGGTGACGTTGGCTGCGCTGCGAGCGGGCACAGCGGATGGCGCGGTGGTGGTCGCTTCCAAGCCAGAAGAGAGCAAACTCTATCAGGTAATCTCAGGTGCCGCAGAACCCGTGATGCCACCCAAGGATGAACCACAACTCAAGCCCGAACACATTCAATTGCTACGGGAATGGATCAGCCAAGGGGCGAAGGGTGATAGCGCTTCGAACGAACTGATGCCCAAGTTGAATATCCCGAAACTAGCGAAAGACCCTCGCTCTGAAATGCAACTTTCCGCCGCGTGCGGTGCAACCGAGGGAAATTTTGCGGTCGGCAAATTCGGCTCCGTTGAGATGCGTTCATCCGATGGGAAATCACTTTGGGTCTGCGATCAGCTTCCTGGAAAAGTGAACCAAATTCGGTTGAGTGCCGACAGCCAATCGTTGCTCGTCGCATCGGGCATCGCTGGTGTAGCGGGCGAAGTCGTGGTGCTGAACGTTAAGACCGGCGAAGTGCAGCAACGTTTGCAGGGACACTCCGATGCAGCATATTGTGCAACCGCAAGTGCCGATGGAAAGTGGATCGCATCGGGCAGTTACGACAAGTCGGTGATTTTGTGGGATCGTGTGAGCGGCAAGATTGCAAAGACATTAAGTGGCCACAACGGAGCGATCTACGATTTGGATTTTGACGCGACGAGTTCCTTAATCGCCACCGCGAGCGCCGACCAAACGGTGAAGATCTGGAATACAGCGGGCGAACGCCTCGACACACTTGGGCAACCGCAAGGTGAAATGTTAAGTGTTCGATTCGCGCCGGATGGTAAACACTTGTTCGCGACAGGTGTCGATCGACAAATTCGCAAGTGGCAGATCGTGTCGCGCGGCGCACCAGCGATCAATCCGATGTTGCTGGCGAGATTCGCTCATGAAGATGATGTGCTGCAGATCGCCTTTGTCGGAGCTGATCAGTTGCTTTCGGTTTCCGTGGATCGAACTTTGAAGCTTTGGGACACAGAGCAGCTTCGGCCTCTTGGACAATTGGCCACGTTCAATGAGATTCCCGTCGGCTTAGTAAATTCGCTCGATACGGTCCAGGTACTGACGATGGACGGAGTATCAACGGAGATCAAGAAGGAGGAACTGGAACGGCGCGCGCATGAGGCTGAACAAAAACTAGCTGCGGCCAGAAAGGATCAGCCTGACGCAGCTGTTGCCATGGCTATGCCGATTGACGAAGCAAAGTTGGTCGCCATTGCGGAAGCTGAGCCGAACGATGACTTTTCGAATGCAGTGAAGGTCGACCTACCAGCTCAAATTACCGGGGTCATCGGCAATAACTCAGCTTCGGATGCGGACCAAGATCTGTTTCGCTTTTCAGCCAAAGCAGGCGAGCGTTGGATCTTGGCAGTCAATGCAGCTCGAGCTGGATCAGCGCTCGACAGTCGCATTGAAGTTCTAGATGAGTACGGCAAGAACGTTCTGCAGGCTCGCTTGCAAGCGATGCGCGAATCGTACTTTACGTTCCGAGGGAAAGACAGCAGTACCAGCGATGATTTCCGCGTGCACAACTGGGAAGACATGGAGTTGAACGAGTACCTGTACGCTGGCGGTGAAGTTGTAAAGTTGTGGTTGTACCCGCGCGGACCAGACTCGGGCTTTAAAGTCTATCCAGGCGCGGGAGCGCGCTACACGTACTTCGGAACAACTCCTAGCGCGCATGCGCTCGGCGCCCCCGCCTATGTTGTGCGAGAACTGGTCGAAGAAGAGGAAGCCTTGCCAAACGGTTTGCCCGTGTTCCCGCTCTATTACGAAAACGATGACGATGGGCTGAGGCGATGGGGAAAAGATTCACGGCTGTCATTTATTGCGCCGCGTTCCGGTGACTATTTCGTAAAGATTCGCGACGCTCGTGGGTTTAGTGATGCGGGCTTCAAATACACGCTGGATATTGTTCGACCTCGCCCAGATTTCGAAATCAAAGTCGATGGTACGAAGCTGAAGATGCCGGTGGGCAGCGGACGCGAGTGGCAAGTCACAGCGACTCGCCTCGATGAACTTGAGGAAGAAATTCTTGTGGAAGTGAAAGGATTGCCTGAGGGAATCGTCGCGACTAATCCGCTAATTATCGAAGCGGGTCAGATGATCGCCCGAGGGACAATCTATGCAACCCCCGCAGCCCAAGACTTGCTTCCTGCTGCGGATGAAAAGACTAGTAAGAAGTTCGAATTGAATCTTGTTGCCAAGAGCAAGCACGCAGGGAAGTGGATCGAACATGAATTGAAAGAGAAGATTGAGCTTGAACTAACCGTTGCACCAGAGTTAACAGTAAAGCTGGTCGATGCGGTTGATGCGAATCGCGAGTTGGAGGAATTGACCATTCGACCGGGAAAGACGATTACTGCGAGGGTGGTGATCGATCGGCATGATGTCAAAGGTCCAGTTAGCTTTGGTGGCGATGACTCCGGGCGTAACCTGCCGCATGGTACAATTGTCGACAACATCGGGCTTAATGGGTTGCTATTGCCAGACGGTGTGAATGATCGCGAGATCTTTATCACCGCCGCCGATTGGATGACTCCCCAACGTCGCCAAATTCACCTTCGCAGTCAGTCGAAAGACAATCCCACTTCGAAACCGATTTGGTTAAACGTTCTGCCCGCACAGTAGCTTTTTTGAATCTTGCAAACTACGTCGATAGGTCAGCGGCTATGAAGAAACGTTCGAATTTTGGTTGCTGGCTATGGGCAATCGGATTGGTCGTAGGCATTCCATTGCTGCTGCTGATCGTTGGTATTCTGGTTTTCTTTGGCCGCGAACGTTCTGCACGAAACGAACTGACGAAGCGACTCGATCGGCTGGTCGCTCAAGGTCTGCCAGTCGACGATGCTTCATTGCTTGAGTTCAACAAGAGCATGACCAGCAGCGAAGACACTCGTGCCTGGCAGGGAGTGTTTAAGCAATTCGAGAGCCCGGAATTCAAACAGTCATCGAAGGGCGTGCCATTGTTCGATGGCCTAGTCGAAATGAACATTCCTGCACCGGGCGAGAAATGGCCCCAGAGAATAGCGGGAGAGGAATTGGCCGCGTTCTCTGACGATTCCGACTTGGGTGCGACTGATTTGGATTTGCAAGATCAGGGCTTCTCGGCGGTGGAAGAGAACGTGATCGTTGAATCCGAAGTGCGCGATTTTCTGGCCAACTGGAGCGAGTTGCATCACAAGATTGCGATGCTGTCGCTCAAGCAATTGGAGCCCGAAGCGAAAGGTGTGCAGTTTATTGCACAGTTCGAGTCTTTGAACACGTTGTTACCGTGCGTTCAGAGTTTACGCGAAGCTGCGAGATTGTTGAGCCTGCGCGGTCAGATCGCTCTGTATGATCGCGATTCGAAGCAAGTGAAGAATGCCATCGAAGCCTTGCTTGGTTGCTCGCGAACTTTGCAGGGAGAACCGATCCTGATTTCACAGTTGGTTAGCATTGCCATCGATGGCATGGCGATGGAACTGCTGAAGACGGGCCTAGAGCACGATGTGCTGGACGAACAAGAGCTACTTGCATTGCTCCCTCTCTTCCGAGCTGGCGTCGACATCGGCCCGCAGTGGCGCATTGCGATACAAGGTGAGCGCGCGATGGGATTGCCTGTGTTTGAGAATCCTGCGCTTGCAGGCGACGGAGCCGCACGTATTCCCGCGCGATCGCGCGACGCTTTGTATTTTCTGGATGCGATGGAACGCGTCTTGAAGATTCCCGAGGACGACTTCGATAGTTTCTTGGCCGCGTTGGATGCTGAAGAACAGAAGACAGATGAGCTTGTTCATGGAGGAATTCTAACGATGCTGGATTCCGTTCTGACGAGTTTGCTGACACCGGCTTATCGAGCCGCCGGAAGCGCCTTTGTTCGCCGCGCGGTGCAGCACCGTATGGCAGTCACGTGCATAGGAATTCGTTTGTATGAAAAGCGTCAGGGAAAATTGCCCGCGAAACTTGATGACCTGATTTCGTTACAAGTGGATGGCACTAGCTTCGATTTAACCACGCTTCTGCCTGCTGGAGGCAAGCCGTTCGGATACCGCGTCGACCAGCAAGAGGCCGTCGTGTGGGGCGGAAACCTGCGGCTGGATCCTGCGACTCCAGCGGAACCGTTGCCAACTGCTGAAGGCGAACCGAATGCCGACGAAAACAAGCTGTGGATTTGGACTTTGCTGCGCAATAGTGAAGCGTCACAGTGATTCGTGCGGTGGCTTCGTGCTTTTATCTACCATGGATTACATGGTGGTCCCACGGATGAAGCTCGGTGGTAGGGAAGGTTGAAGCCACTGCAGCACCATTGTTACCAACCGTAGTCGTCTCCACCGAGTAGTTCACCGTCAGCTCGATTGCCGAGCTTCTTGTAGAGTTCGACGTCGATATTCTGCGAGAGGAATCGCGTCGATCCGTCAGCCAATACGAATTGGGCTCCTCCGGTATGAAAGCTACTGAATCCGCCGACTTGTAGAGTGCCGCTAGATTCAACTGGGGCTTCGTTTTCCAAAACTGAATTGCGATCGAAGACTTTCGGATCATTCAATGCGCTCGTGTTTCGAAGTGTGGAACGCGTACCTGAAACCCACCCCAGCGTATCTTTGGTATCCGCCATCTCGCCAAGCATAATCGTCTGCGAAAGCCCATCGAGTACCTTCGCCAGGCGCAAGCGGCTGTTCAAGAACAGCACACCGTTGTTGCTCTCGTCGATGGGGGCTTCCGAATCGTGATGACAGCCTGCGTAGTGAGAGGTTGCTCGTCGCTCATCCACTTGCCCAAACGTTGTATAGGGACTGGATGGGCAAAGTAGCAAGTGAATCGATTCTTCGCGAACCGGTTTATTGGTCGCCGCGTAAGCTCCGGCTTCTTGATCAAATTTGTTGAAAGCGTTCGTCTGTTCGATGTAGGGAAGAATGGGCACGATCCAGCTTACATGCTTTCCAATCTCTTCGTTGCGTATCGGTCCTTCGGGGTTCGTAACACCTGATGGCAACTGTTCTGCGTTGAATTCGAAGTGATGCACCGCTAGTCCCAGTTGCACGAGGTTGTTAGCGCATGAGCATCGTCGCGCGGCTTCGCGGGCCGCTTGAACTGCCGGCAGAAGCAAGCCAACTAAAATTCCGATAATCGCAATTACTACCAGCAACTCGACCAATGTAAAGCCAGATAGAGATCGCTGGAAAAGACGTTTCTGAGGACGTTGCATTATAAGTTCTCCGTGGAAGTTGATTGAGTGATCTTGAAATCGAATTGATGTGAACGCTGCATGGGTCCGTCGTGATCGAAATGTGAATCGAGCTTGGCGGTCACGGTCACTTGCCGCGAGTTCTTCTCCGCAGATAATTCACTGGAAATCGCTTGAACTTCGATCCTGACTTTGGCGGTGTGATAGCTCTCCAAAGCCAACTCGGGAGACCAGTCTTCACCGGAGTAAGAAGAGTCGTCGCGAAGCTTCAGCGCTGCTCGCATCACGCCGGCCTCGCAAAGCAACTCCGTTTGACGAAGTTGCAATTGAAGACGAACTTCGCGACGACTGCGCAGAGCGGTTTGAACGCTGAGCGCTATTAGAACTGTAGAGACTGCCAAGCAAGCGATCACGCAGACGAGCACAGCGCCTTGTCGTTTCACAGTTTGTTTGTTGATCATGGATGCGCTCCGACACCGGGTTGCGGGCTGACATGCGGTGATTCCAGTTCCCGCCAACGACCGACGCGCGAAGCGACTTGCAATTCAACTCGGGGCGGAACTTGCTGATCGACATTGCGACGCTCGAGTTGCAGAAGCACCACTTCGTCCGCCGTCTGCGATCGGAACTGGACGCGGCACAGCGGTTCGAAGCGGAATTGTTCGTACCCGTTCACACCTTCGATCGTCGTCCGAAAACGCTGCAAGGTTGCGTCCTTTACCGAATAGGTAATTGCTGTTCCATCGGGCATTTCGAGTTGCAGCGAGTCGGCGGAAGCGGCTTTCACGGTTGCCGCGGAGTGCACATCGGCTCGAAATTGCTGAGCCAAGCGACTCACTGTGAGGTCATGTTCACCGCGAACCTTGCCGAGCTTTGACAAGGACAACGACTGATGCACAAGTCCAATCGCAAGTAGCATGAGCGAACTACCCATAGTCATAGTCATCAGCATTTCGATCAAGGTAAAAGCTCTAGTTCGTTTCATCTGTCGCCTCCTTGTCATCAACTCGCATCGTATCCTCAGGCAACCAGCCGACGAGTTTGAGCGGTTGCGAACTCTGTCCGCGATCCCAACTCAGTGTGAGCAGCAAGCGATTGCCGTCTGCGTCGCTGATGAGTTCTGCACTTAATTCCACACCGGGTAAGCTCCCGGCGACATGCTCTGCAACTTGCAATTGCTCGATCGCTTCTGTTCGTTGGTCAACAGGTAAATTGCTGAGCAGTTCGAATTGGTTTGAAAGCTCATTCGTGGCGAGTTGGTACTGCCGAGTATCGCGCCAGATCTTTCCAGTGCGCACCGTCGTTGGCACGACAGCACCGATCATGCCGAGCAACAGAGTAGCGGAAACCAGTACTTCTGTCGCAGTGGTCCCACGACGTCTGATTGTCTCCGGTGTAGCCATTTGTTTCATAGGGATCTGCTTAGGATAGCGACGTGATCATAGTGATCAGCACGCTGAAGAACGAAACGAAGATGAAAAAGACGATGGCACCAAATGCCAAGATGACTAGCGGATGAAGCAGTGTGACCCCAAGGGCGGTTCGACGCTCAGCCAAGTCCTGCTTTCGAGTCGCTAGACTCCGCAACGTCCATGCGCGAATCTCATTGCTTGGTGCAGTAGCGAGTGCGATTGACTGCTGCGGCGTGAGCAAGTTGGCATCGGTCAAGCATTGCCACGAATCAACTCCTTGCTCAATTTCATTTCGTGCAAAAAGCAGGCGTTGGCGAAAACGCCCGTCAAAGTGATAGCGAGCAAGTGTGGATAGAGCGCCGTTGATCGGTCGACCTGATTCGATACCGATCGCGAGCAACTTCAATAACTCTGCAGTGCGATGCTGTGCAAGCGGACGAACAAAGAGCGGTGCGATATCTCGACGAAAAACTCGACGTGCTGCCGACGATGAGACGACACCAAGAACAATCACTAAAACCAAGATCCACAACGCAGCATACTCGGTCAACACGTTGTAAATAGCTTGAAGAATCTGAAGCGTTACAGGCAATTCCATCCCGAAGTCTTCAAACATCCGTTCGAAGGTTGGCGCGACAACAGCCATGAGAAACGTCAACAGGATAGCGATTGAAATGGCCAATACGATCCAGTAACTCCGCAGGCTGCGTTGGTTTTTCTTCGCACTTGCGTTGATTTGATTTTCGGGCAACAGCATATCGAAAGCGGATGACAGCGTTCCCGATTGACTACCAAAGCGCAAGGCAAGCACCGCATCGTCGCTGAGCGCGTCGGGAGTTTGCTCGAGCGCTTCGACGAGTGGAGTACCCGATTCAAGATGTTTCGCTAAACGCCGAAGTCGCCAACGGTAGCGGCCGCGATGTTCATCGGCCAGGCAGTGCACCAGTGGCGCAAATTCAAGGCGTTCGTGGTGAGCGATCGACAGTAGGCGAAGTAGCGATCGCTGATGCGTCGCCAACGAGTCGCCAAACCAAGTTGCAACGTACCAGGTCGGTCCTCGAAATAAAGACAATCGCGTGGAGGAACGCTCCGAACTTGTACGTCGCGCGTCGATCCAGCTAGCAAGTGTTGGAAAGAGTTTTTCAAGCATGGAACTTCGAATCTCTACGCAAGTGAGGTTACCATCGAGACGAGAGGCATGAACAAGGCGATGATTACGAAGCCCACCAGGAATCCGATTGCAATTAAACTGACGGGTCCTATGAGGCTTGTCGTCCAACTCACGCGAGTTCGAGCGCGCTCGCTGTATATCCGCGAAAGCTCGCGGAGCAGCGGCACGTTGGGTTTCTGGGGCTCGAAACTGAGAGCATGAATCATCAAGGATGGAAAGTTGTGGACAACTGGCGACTGTTGAATAGGAAGTCCTTCAAATTGGAGATGATCAGCCAACTGTTCCGCTTTACTCCGAAAGTGTCGATGCTTGCAGGTGCGCCCAGCGATACGCAGCGCTTCGGGCAATGGCGCGTCGATACTCAACATCTCCGCTAAAGTCCCTGTGAATCTGGACATGGCCGTCACGTTGGCGGAGTTGCCTGCGGTGAACATGCCCAGAAGCGAAGTTGAGAGTGCGAAATGCAACCAGACTCGAACAACGAAGAGGATCACCAACAGCGCGGCCAGTAATGCGAAAACGGTTCGAGGAAGTTGTTGGGTGAGTTGGCGATAAAGCCAAAAAAGGAATGCTGTGGGCGCAGGTAACGAGAGTCCAAATTCGCTGAACATTTTGTCGAAGATGGGAACGACAAGGAGCAGCAGAAAAAGCAGGACAACGCCGCCAAAGACCGCAAGGAACAGCGGATACGCAAGCAGATTTCGCAAGCTCTTCCGATTCTCGTACTCACGTCCGGCATCATCGAGCAATTGTGAATAGCGCACTGCGGTGGACTGCGAAGCGGCGCCGCGGACAATCACCGGCAGCCATGAGGCGGTCGAAGGACGGGCAACAAACTCTTCCGCTGTTGGATTGGACTCTAACTCGTGGACCAACTGACGAAGCTCGCGCGACGCGTGTGGCTCCGGAAGCTCTTCCGCGATCGCTTTCAGCGCGGGAATCAACTCTGAGCGATGTGCGAGCGCTTGATCGATTCGCTCGTAAAACGCTTCGCTTTCTTGATTCTGTTTTGACTGCGTAGCAAACGCACGGATCGACTCCACCTCGAAACCTTGTGCCTCGAGTTGAGCGATAGCATCGGAAACACGCGCGGCTGTTATCTCTCCGCTTGCACGCTCGCCGTCGCTCGCAATCGCTTGGTATATATAAACCGGCATCATGCGTCCTTTATGGCTGGGAAAGAATCTTGAGCAACTCGATCATCGGCGAAAACAGGCTGACTCCGTAGACCAGCACAAGACAACCGCCGAGCAGAACACCAATCACCACGGGCAACCAACTGCGCCAGCGCTCAACTTCGCGATTGGCCGAACCGCGATAGGCCCGCGCAGTAAACCTGAGTAACGCCGCGCGCGAAGCAGCTTCGGGTTCATTCGACAAATCGGTATTCGTCGCCCACTGCAGCATCGCGGGCAGTTCGCGATTTTCACCACCGCTCACCTTTGCGACCGTCGATCCGAGTACCTTAGATCCGAGCATCTTGACGGATGCGTCAAGCGAATGATTCGATTCCAGCAAACGGGCTAGACATTCGGCATAGCTCGCTTTCGTGATCGATTCCATGAAGCGTTTTCGCCCAGGCAACCAATCGTAACGCCACTTCGCTGAACTGCGCGTCCAATAAACAACTGCAAAGAACACTAGCAGCGGTACGAGCACGCCCCAAACCGGCAACCATTGTCGCGCGACCAGCAACGCAGCCAAACTCAGGCTCGGCGGTTCGTGGATCTGTTCATAAGTCATCTCAAGTTGACGTGCAGAGAAGAGCACAAGGTAGATAAATCCAAAGTAGACAAGCGTCAGCACGACTAGCGGCTGAACCAACGCGCTGCCAACGTTTACTTGAATCTCGCGTCGAGCTTCACCTTGACTGGTCAAAGCACTGAGTGCTTCTACCGGTTTGTTACCATGGAACCAAGTTTCCCAAGCCGCACGATAAATGCCGGGCACCAGCGGTTCCTCCGCGAGTGCTTGTTCGACAGTAACACCACGACTGACTTGCAAGCCCACACGTGATTGGATCAATTCTAGTTGGTGCACAATCGATTCAGGCGGCAAACCATCGCCAAGCTCAATTGGCAGCCCGGCATCCAGCAGTTTCATCAGTTGCTGATTGAATGCAATAAGATCGTCGATGGTGGCAACCTGCCCGGTGTTCATACTTCCGCCGTTCGTGTTCGCGTTCGCAAACGTGAAGCTTGGATCGCTTCGTTCGAACAAGTGGATGCGCCAGAGTGCAGGGTTTATCTAAAAGAGTGACGCCAATGCCGTGGAATTCGAAGCCGCAGAAATTGAAACGAAACCCAGACCAACTTCTAAGGCGAGGTCCGATTTAGGTTCGTCGCTTGATCGGCGCGGAGACGCGTAAAAGCTTCGTACAATCCCCAGTGAGGGCCGATCCCTTTCTGCGTTGACAACTGAGCCGCTTGATCCTGAATCTCAGCCGCCGAAGGCGAAACCGAACGCTCATGCCAAGCACTCAAACGATCGAGCGCCGGAAAACTCACCGCACTGCAAAACAGCAACACGAGAAACAATCGAGCCAACCGAAAGAAACCGACTCGATCCGCGGCTGCTTCGCGGGCTGCTTCCAACGTTCGCGGTCGCAAGTTATCCGAAGGCACGACATAACTGCCCGCCGATTTAATCAACGACTCGATCGGCACCAAAAATGAATCGTCATCTCGTAAGTCTCTAGCCACGTCGCACCTCGTTTTCCAACGAACGCAAGTGACCAGCTAACTTACTGAGCGCGTAACGATAACGGCTGGCAGCGGTCGCAGGAGGCAGTTCCAGGACTTCGGCGATCTCCGCGAAAGTCATCTCTTCCCAAATCTTGAGCACCACAACTTCGCTTTGCTCAGTCGGCAACGAACGCAAGGCACTCCAAACAGCCCGGTGCGTTTCTTCCAGTTCCAATTCGTCGACCGTTCGCCGAGTAAGAAGATCTGCCAAGCTACTGACCAATGGCCAGCGTTTTTTCTTGCGGAGGATAACCAGCGATTCGTTGCGCACCATTCGCAACAAGTAAGACCAGGGCGCATCTGCGGCTCGAACTAACCTTATATTGCTCACCACTCGGACAAGTGCCGCTTGGACCGCGTCTTCGGCGTCATGCTGATTGCGAGTGATCGTGACAGAGAATCGCACCAGCCGCGTGGCGGTCAAGTCAAAGAGCCCCGAAAGGCCAGCAGCACCATTCTCCGCTATGCACTCAATGCACAGGCGAACCTGCTCGGTGAACGGAACGATTGTTTTCACGGTTGACTTCATGATCCCAATAGGATGCGCGAGAGTTGGGCGTTTGTCTAATTCTTTTAAAAAGAATTTCGCGTGCTCAAAAGGAACGCCAGGAACCGCCCGATTCGCTCGGTGGAATGAAGAATGAATCAGCAGGCGTTTTCTCTCTCCCGGTCCGCGGACGTCCCGTCCGCTGCACCTGCCACTTATGCAAGACCTATAGCCGTCTCGGCCCTCGTTCCCAGGCAGAGCCGGCAGAGCCTGGGAACCAGTTGCTAGTAGTGGCGTAACCGAGTGCCACAAGCGGGCGGGGACGCCCGCGGTCCGAATCGGAGAACGGTGGGAAGCCATGTCTATGGACGCCTTCGCGCGCCAAACGATACCACTGTCGAGATTTGCAGGAAGGTCAGCCCGCTATCCGAAAGCAACCTAACCTGGTTCGCCGTGCTCTTATTTTAGCGCACGGACTTCCGGCCAATTGTGCGCGATGGTCTGTGCGATCAGTTGCTCCGTCGGCTGACCGGTCAACTTGCTGACCGCCTGAATAGACTCGAAGATTTCCGTAGGTATCGGGAGACGCCACGGTTAGTTGATGGAGATAGTTCGGTTTTCTTGGGTGCTGCCAGCCGAACGTTACGCGCATCGTGTGACAGAGTGCAAATAGCGATCAACGAGTGAAGATGCACGCCTCTAATTTCGGTACTAAAAGAACAGCCGGAACAACTTGCCGACGCCCCCTATCTGGCGTCACCGTCCGTATAACTCTGGACTGCTCACCGCAGCAATGAACGCGGAAATCGTCACAAAGCCCATAAAGTTCGGGGTAATCCCGCATTTCGCCCAAGGAAGCAAGTGCCGAGTTATATGGAAGGCTGGCGTAAGTCCATTACCCAGATTTCCAGATAACTTGACTCCGCTCCGTGCACCTCGCTGGCTTGGAAGTTGCCGATAAAGTCGAATTTCCTTGACCACGCATTACCAAACCGCTAGATTCAGTGTTTTGTCGCCGAACGTGTTATCTAGGCGTCAGTAGAATAATGGTTAGGTGCTCAATACATGAACGTCATTTCGCTGATCGGAGCGCAACTGAAAAGCGATGACATCATCGATTTCCTCGAGCATTGGGAGGCAGTGGTTGTTTACGACTTCGATCGACTACATGAGAACACGCCAGATTGCTATCGTGTCACACTGCCGTCTGCTGGAATGGAACTTCTTTTTGACGCCAATCAAATACTCGAGACTTTGTTTCTCCGACTCGTCTCAACCGATGACTTTACTCCCTTCGATATCACGAACTCTGACGTTGCGTTCTGGAAGTCGACTGACGAAGCTAGGCAGTATGCCGCCTTGAATAATCTGACTTCAACCGAGGGCAGCACTTTGTTTCTTGGCGTTCAACGCGACTGGATCAAATTGAACCACGGTGCGTACACCTCGCATTACGAATTCGTTGGTAGTAAACTGAACATGGTCACGCTCGCATTGCAGATGCCGAGTCAGTGACGCGAACAAACGCACCTAACAAAGCGATCGGGATAGGGCCCGCATTGCTGCGGGACCCTCCCACACCACCTAGCATGCGGATCCGCACTAGGCGGTTCGTCTTATGGGAGCAAGCTCCGCCCAACGCTTGGATAGACTGAAGAGTCCCAGTTCAGTCAGCCACTGAA
>JBGSOM010000053.1:0-25403 GCA_041739135.1 Pirellulaceae bacterium | reverse complement strand
TTCAGTGGCTGACTGAACTGGGACTCTTCAGTCTATCCAAGCGTTGGGCGGAGCTTGCTCCCGTAAGACGAACCGCCTAGTGCGGATCCGCATGCTAGGTGGTGTGGGAGGGTCCCGCAGCAATGCGGGCCCTATCCCGATTGCTTGGTTATGCGGCGATCAGAAGTCATCCATCTGAACGGTCTCGGATTCAGAAGATTCTCTTCCGGGCAGAACAAGCATCCAGCGTTTTTCGCCAAGCTTTTCATGGGCGAGTCCGGATTGTTCAGATAATTGTTGGAGCACGACCTCTATTGTAGAGCCACTGAGCTTAAGCGTTATTCCACGATCAAGCAGCCATTTGGGTTTCACATCGCATGATATTTCATAATGATTGCAGATGGATTTAAGCACAGAATAAAAGTCTGATTTTGTCGCAGTCAACTCAAACTGCTCTCCCAATAACGTCGAAACGTTAGCCACAGCGTCACCATCATGCCACGGCTCCGGTAACGACTGTTGCATTTGATCAACGGAGCCAGAGTTCGAGCTTGAATCCTTGCAGCCAGCAATGGTCAAAACCAGTACTCCAAGCAAGAAAGCTACTCGATTCAATTGAGTCTGCATCTGGATCCTCTCGCGATTAGCCGCATAACGCTACGCATCAGCGGGCCGGCGCGAGATGCTTTGATTTCAAAACCGACCCGACCGCCGGCTCCGTTGCATGCGATTGTTATGTGTCCGCGGTCACGTCGTCCCAGTCTTCATCGCCGCTCAGCCATTCGAATGCGTAGTGACGTTGAAACAGGACGTCGTAAACCAAATCGTCGGGCATCGAACCAACACGATAAGCTTTGCGTGCGTAGCAGTGCAAATTGTAGGTGCGATCATCTTCTCCGAGTACCACAGCAGGCGGTCGGAGTACTGCGGATGAAACAAATTGATCAATCGATTCTCCCAGTGCGGGCATGATTTCATCGACCAGTCTTGCGGTGTCGCAGGTTTGCGTGGGCAAGCCAAGTGCTTCGACTTTGCCGATCGCCCACAGCAATGCCCACTGAGCCTCTTGTCGCCATCGAGCATCACTACGTTCTTTGTCGGATGCGTCTTCAGCGCAAAGGAAAACCTGTTCGTTCCGTGAGACCTTTCCCCATATCGATTGTTCTTTGAGCCACGCGATCACGGGTTGCGGATCGACACCGTAGCCGACGGCAGCGACGCAGTGAAGGATGATCGAGCGTATCGCGACATCTTCGGCCGTGCGTTTGTGCGGTTTGCTGTAATCATCGACGGGCGGCACGATGTCGTCGACGCACAAGCCGTGAGATGCTGCCCACTGTTTGGTATTGGTCATTGGCGGCATCCTGACACATAACGGTTGCGATCACCTAGCCGACGGAGTGGTTGTTCCATTGTTAAAACGCACCGCTCGGCGGCTTAGGTGCACATACTCTTCAGTGGAAATGTGAGTTGCTAAACGGCATCTCCAACATATTCTCGATTGATCGTCGTCGAGGTGTGCTCGGCGCGACTGTGTTAATACGATTTCTGGAGGAGATGCCATGCGTAATTCTATTCAACTTCATACCAGTTTGCGAGTCCTGAGTGTTGCGTTCGATGTCGGCAAAGATCTACTGACTTGGGAGACTCAGCCGCATGACCAAGGATTAACGGGCAGCTTGGACACTACAACTGTGCAATTTTCAAAGTGCTGAAGCAACTGGAACGATTGGCGAAAGAGCAACGTTACGATGAGCTGCGCATCATTTGTGAATCGACGGGCGTGTATCGAGTCGAACGATCCGAACAAGAGCGATGAGAAAGACCCGTCGACCATCCTGGCGGTAGCGAAGATCGGCATGCTGCTGCGTTATCGGCTGCTCGATGACCTGTACGCGGAGCTGCGTGAGTTGCATGGCGTTTACAAAGCAGCTGAGGAGTCGCACGCGCGGTGCAAAACGGAACTGCATGTGGATCCTTCGAGGGTTTCGTGAGCAAGATGGAGAAAGAGAAACTTCATGTGCAAACCGCGACGTTGCGAATGATCTGGAAAGCGGCGCCGCTCAAAGCCGCTGATGAGCTGAAGATCACACCCGTTAGCGCTGGCAACTGAGACGGCTGAAAGCCCAGCGCGAACGTGTTGCTGCGCGCGTATCTTAGTTTTTTCGCGCCATGACTGGCGGGACTAAGAAGAATGTACCGTCTTGGTTTGGTGAGTTGCTCAGTGCGGCGTCGCGAGGCAAGCCACCGCGGATCTCATCGGCGCGCAAAACGGAATGAACGTCCAGCGGATGAGCCAACGGTTCGATGCCTTCCGTTGGCACTGCAGACAATTGCTCGACGAAGTTTACGATGTTGCCAAGTTGCTCGGTGAAAAGCGTGATTTCGCTTTCCGAGAACTCAAGTCGCGCGAGTATAGCGACTTTTTTGACGTCTTCCGTTGTTAGCAGCATCGGCGCGTTCTGTTTCCGTTAGCTCTTGCCAGCGGGAAGTGCAAACGGCTTTTGCTTGACGATCTTGCGGATATAGCCGCTGCGGATGCACTGCACGCAAACTCGCAGCGACTTGTGTTCGCCGCTCGGCAGTTGCACTTTGACCGATTGCAGGTTCGGACGGAACTTGCGCCGAGTGATACCGGTAACTTTTGTACCCACACCACCCAAATACTTCGCTTTACCGCGGATCTCGATGCTATTACCGAACGAAGCAGCTTTGCCGCAAACATCACATTGACGGGCCATCAGACGGCTCCCCAAGCTCTAAAAAACGCTGTTCAAGTTTGTTCTAAAATTGCGTCGAATACGATCGCGTAACTCGATTGAGCATCAAGAGTTACATCTCTTTCCGCTGGTTCGGAACTCTCAATCGAGCTGAGGAGTATACACGGTTTCCCATTTCTCACAACGCCAAACGATAGCGCTCGCAAAATGGATTGACCTCAGCGTGGATCGCCGAGCTCACTGAAATATCTGCCCTCAAACCCGTTACGGGCAGCCAATTCTGCCTGCATTCGGGCCCGATTTGAAGTGGTTTTGCCAGCAAGACTTCCGGATCACCTAGGGTCTAGATATACTGCAAAATCCCGTGACGGGAACCTCGCACTGCATCCGACGCGCCAATTTGTTGAGGCGCTTTTACAACCCACATTTGAGAGGGTCAATTAGGTGGCTTCCGGTAAATATTTGTTCACTAGCGAATCAGTCAGCATGGGACATCCCGACAAATTAGCTGACCAGATTTCCGACGGCGTTTTAGATGCAATCTTCGCAGAGGATCCGATGAGTCGCGTAGCTTGCGAGACTCTGGTCACCACCGGACTGGCAATGATTGCTGGCGAAATCACGACGAAGGCAAATGTGAATTTCGCCAAAGTTGTTCGACAGGTCATTCGTGAAGTTGGCTATACCGATGACGAAATGGGCATCTGCGCTGACACCTGTAGCGTTATGGTGGCGATCGGTGAACAGAGCCCTGACATTGCAATGGGCGTCAACTCCGATGAAGCGGCTGGTAAGGATATCGGAGCTGGCGATCAAGGGCTGATGTTCGGCTTCGCTTGCAACGACACTCCCGAGTTGATGCCGCTGCCGATCGCGCTCTCACATCGCATTACCAATCGTCTGACAGAAGCTCGTTTCAAGGGCGAGGTCAATTGGTTGCGTCCGGATAGCAAGAGTCAAGTTACGGTCGAATACGACGGCTACAAACCTGTACGTGTCGATACCGTTGTCGTTTCGACTCAGCACGCGCCAACCGTTGACAACGCGACCATCAAAGACTTCGTCATCAACGAAGTCATCAAGTGCTGCGTTCCAGCAGAGCTAGACAAGGGCGATATCAAATACCACATCAATCCGACTGGAAATTTCGTAGTCGGTGGACCTCAAGGTGACTGTGGTTTGACCGGTCGAAAAATCATCGTGGATACCTACGGTGGCTGGGGCCGTCACGGCGGTGGTGCATTCAGCGGCAAGGATCCAACCAAGGTGGATCGCAGCGCTGCTTACATGGCGCGCCATGTTGCAAAGTGCATCGTTGCAGCGGGATTGGCCGATCGTTGTGAAGTGCAGCTTGCTTATGCAATCGGCGTCTCGGAACCTGTTAGCGTGCACGTCGATACGCAAGGTTCCGGCAAAGTTGACGATAAAAAGATTCAGGATGCGGTTATCAAGACGTTCAGTCTAACGCCAAGCGGCATCATCAAGTACCTCGACCTCCGTCGTCCGATTTATCGCAAGACTGCAGCTGGCGGTCACTTCGGTCGCTCCGAACCTGAGTTCACTTGGGAGAGCACCGCTAAGGCAGCTGAGCTTGCTAAGGCGGCAGGGCTGAAAGGCTAATCGCCTTGCGTTGGCTCGAGCTAGACGCTCGGATTATCCTTAAATAAAACTTCAAAACCTGCGTGCTCTTTCGGTACGCAGGTTTTTTTCTTACCCTGTCGAATCATGTTCGCTCGAATCGCCCAACGTTCGCTGGACTCGCACGGTGAACACGCACTGTGACTTGCACTTTGAACACGCACTGTGAAGACTGAAATGCCAAACGCACTCGAACGACTCAGCAGCCTGCCGTACCGGCCTCAATCACCACGCAATTATTCGCCGAATATCGGGTTGATCGGTTGTGGCGGCATTACGCACTATCACTTGAAGGCTTATCAAGCGGCTGGTTTCAAAGTTACTGCACTTTGCGATCTCAATCGCGCAAAAGCGTTGCTTCGGCAACAAGAGTTCTTTCCCGAAGCGGCGGTGTACGACGATTATCGACAAGTGCTCTCCGATGATACGATCGAAGTCGTCGACATTACAACGCATCCACCCGATCGTCCGCCGATCATCGAAGCAGCGTTGCTGGCTGGTAAGCATGTGCTGAGTCAGAAACCGTTTGTGCTGGATCTAGACGAAGGCGAACGTCTGATTGAAGTTGCACATAAAGTCGATCGAAGACTTGTCGTCAACCAAAACGGACGCTGGGCACCGCACTTCAGCTACGCTCGTCAAGTTGCCAACTCGGGGATCATTGGTGAAGTCTTCGGCGCGCATCTGTCGTGTCATTGGGATCATACCTGGGTCAAAGGAACCGAGTTTGAGAAGATCAAGCACTTGATCTTGTACGATTATGCGATTCATTGGTTTGATATCGTGCGATGTGTTTTGCAAGGCAAGAAAGTGAAGCGAGTTTTTGCTTCCACGGCACGCTCGCCTGGTCAACAACTGATGCCCGATCTGCTCGCGCAAGCACTCATCGAATTCGAAGACGCTCAAGCGACACTTGCGTTCGACGCAAGCGTGCCCGCGGGTTCGCAAGAACGCACGTTCCTTTCTGGAACTGCGGGCAGTCTCTACAGTGTCGGTTCGGGCAATCAAGAACAGCAGCTAACTGTGAATCTTGCGACTGGCCAATGGACACCGAAATTAGTTGGCAAGTGGTTTCCAGATGGCTTTCACGGAACCATGGGTGAACTGCTCTGCGCGATTGAAGACAATCGTCCCTCGTTAATCGATGCGGAGGATAACCTGCGCAGCCTTGAACTTTGTTTTGCCGCGATCCACAGTGCTGAAACGAATCAACCTGTCGTGCCAGGGGAAGTTCGCAAACTTCCAGCTTAAGATAACTTAGGACCGAGTGATTTGGACGTGCGCGATGCATGTACTTTTTCTACACCATAATTTTCCCGCTCAGTTCGGGCAGATCGCTGTCTACTTGGCTCAGCGTCATCGTTATCGCTGCACATTCGTCAGTGAAAAAGAAGTTGCGAATTCTGCCGAGATCGTGCACATTCAGTTTCCTTCCGTCGGCGGCGCAACGCAGCTCACTCATCACTGCAGCCGAACGTTTGAGAACCAAGTCTGGCGTTCGCATGCGGTCTTCGAAACTTTGCAAAAACGGACCGACGTGCGACCAGATCTGATTGTTGCCCACAGCGGTTTTGTTTCGTCGCTATTCTTGCGAGAACTCTATCCAAACACGCCACAGATCAACTATTTCGAATACTTCTACCACACCGTCGCCAGCGATATGGACTTTCGACACGACTTGCCGCCACCACCGGAAATGGATCGGCTGCGACTGCGAGCTCGAAATGCGCAGTTGTTACTAGATCTTCAAAACTGCGATGCAGGATATGTTCCCACTGAGTTTCAACGCGCGCAATTGCCACATGAGTTTCAGTACAAATTGAACACGATCTTTGATGGAATCGATCATCGTTTCTGGCGTCCGATCAGCAACCCGCGACGCGTCTTCAATGGCTTGGAGATTCCTGGGGGTGTAAAGCTGTTGACCTATGTTAGCCGCGGTTTCGAAGCGACTCGTGGGTTCGACATTTTTTTGCGAGCTGCAGACCGAATCTGTCGCGAACGTCAGGACGTTTGGGTTGTGGTGGTCGGAGAAGATCGCATCGCCTACGGCGGAGACGAACGGTTTACTGAAGGGAAATCATTCAAAGAGTGGGTAATTGACCGCTATCAACCGGACTTGTCGCGTATCCACTTCATCGGGCGATTGCCACCATCGCAGTTGGTGCACCTGCTCTCCCTTTCGGATCTTCACGTCTATCTGACGATTCCGTTTGTACTCAGTTGGTCGCTGCTAAACGCCATGAGCTGCGGTGCGTTGATCCTTGGCAGTAACACCGCTCCGGTGCAAGAAGTTGTTCGAGACGGGCTGAACGGTAGGTTGTTCGAGTTCTTCGACATCGATTCGCTGGTTTCGAAAGCGATCAAGATGCTCGACAATCCAGCGCCATATCAATCGCTGCGTCACGCTGCCCGCAAAACGATTAAAGACCGTTACACGCTCGATCAATGTCTTCCACAGATGCTGAAGATGTATCAAAGCGTTCTGAACTAATGAACTTCGACGCTACTTTTCCGGCAAAATCGCGTTGTGGTAGATGTCTTGAACGTCATCGCATTCGTTCAACATGTTGATGAATTTTTCAAACAGCGGTAGATCGTCAGCACTGATTTCGGTGCGAGACTGTGGCAAGAAAGTAATCTCATCCACTTCCAGTTGCACATCAGGCATCGCTTCAATCAATGCACTTTTCGCCTTAGAAAACTCAGAGGCGGGCGCGAATATGGTGACTTGTCCGCCCTCACATTCGACATCATTCACGTCGACATCCGCTGCTAACATGGTTTCCAGCACTTGTTCACCGTTGTCGCCTTTGAACGACAAGACGGCGAGATGATCGAAGAAATGCACTACCGCACCCGGTGCTCCCATCTTCGAACCAGTCTTGGTGAAACAGTTGCGAACATCGGTAATCGTGCGATTATTGTTGTCCGTCAAACAGTCGATAATCACCGAGCAACCGCCGGGCCCGAATCCTTCATAACGCGCGGCTACGAAGTCTTCACCACCGGCACCCTTTGCCTTGTCAATCGCTTTTTCAATCACGTGGCTGGGCACTTGGTCGCGTTTCGCCTTCTCAATCAAGCTCCGTAAGCTTGGATTGGCGGATGGGTCCGCACCGCCATTTTTTGCGACAACGTAAAGCTGCTTGCCATACTTCGAATAGATTTTCGACTTCTGGCCGGCCGTCTTGGCCATCGACTCTTTGCGAACTTCGAAACTTCTGCCCATTACGTTATCTCGATCTCGATTGCGAGGTGATCGTCTTACTTGCCCAAAACTTCACGTTATCAAGCTGCCCACCGCTAGATTCTAACCCAATCGGCGACCGGCGAAATGAGGCTTCCGCCGGTGTGCGGCTGCAGCCAACACTAGGGATTCGTTAAGTTTGGAGCCCACGTCGGCGTCAGCAATTGGGGAATCTTGCCATCAGCGGGCAACGACGATTTCACTGCTTGCTCCATCTGCTCCGACAGCTCCGCAATTGTCTTAGAATAAGCCGCATCGCTGGCCAAGTTCTTGAGTTCGCGCGGATCAGCGTCGTGATCGTACAGTTCACGCCCTGCTTCGCCGTCTTCCCACTCAGTGTAACGCCAACGCGCGGTCCTCAAACTGTAGCCAAAAAACTTGCCGTTTCCTTCGCGAGCGGCTGCGTTACCTGCTCCGCCCGCACGATTGGCGCGTCCGTTTCGCACAACCTGTGTCAGAGCCCAACCTCGCCCAACTGCATTGGGTTCGCCCAGCATCGACGTCAGACTCTGGCCTTGAAGGTTCTCAGGCTTAGCAACTCCGCATAGCTCCGCTAACGTTGGGAACAAGTCGACGTGCGAGACAAGTGATTCGCTATGCGCTCCAGCCTTCGTTTTCCCGGGTGCAACGATTAGCAAGGGTACGCGAGCACTTTCCTCGAAGAGACTCTGCTTCTGCCACAGCCCATGTTCTCCGACGTGATATCCGTGGTCGCTGGTGAAGACGATGATCGTGTTATCCGCCAATCCCAATCGATCGAGCGTGTCGACGACTCGACCAACCTGAGCATCCATGAACGAAATACTGGCGTTGTAAGCTTGTCGTACTTGTCGACGCATTGGATCTGTTAATTTGTCTTGTTCTTTCTTGTAACTCGCCAAACCTGCGGGCGGAATATCGGCTTGGTCTTCTTGGATGCCCTCAAAGATCGGCATCGAAGCCTCCGGGTGCATGCTGAAGTAAGGCTCTTTCGGCGCGACGTACGGTGTATGAGGCCGAAAAAATCCGACGGCTAGAAAGAACGGACGCTCTTGGTGTTTTGCACATCGCTCGAGTACCCAATTCGCATCGTCAGCAAGCATCGAATCGGTATGATGTTCATCGCTCTTCGGCGACGCATACCAACTGAGCGTTCCGCCAAACTGATTGGGTGTCAAAGTTGTGATCGACGGTTGTTCTTCCAAGCGATCGACACCAGCCGGATTGCACTCGATTTCCCACGAGCCGGGATCGTCGTGTCCGTCGGTTCCGATCGAATTGGGGACGTTGTAGTGATAAAGCTTGCCGACGCGCACCGCCAAATAACCGGCTTGACGAAACGCTTGCGGCAAACTGACTTGCGTTGGAATGGTCTGGCGAAAAATCTGTGAGTTGGCTTGGATGCCTGTACTGTTTGGATAGAGTCCAGTCAGCATTGAATTGCGACTTGGGCCACACAATGGAAATGCACAATAAGCTTTGTTGAAGGTAACGCCTCGCGCGGCCAAGCGGTCGATGTTGGGCGTTTTCGCTAACGGATCGCCATAGCAACCCAGTAAGTTGTTTAGGTCATCCGAGATTAGGAAGAGAACGTTCGGACGTTTGGTGTCTTCAGCGAACAAATTCGAAGACGCTGCGAACAATAGCACGCAGCACACCAGCACTTGCTTTATCATCGACTTGACTCCCAGGAGAGGCGAACGGAGCGAGAGGGCTTAGATTGTAGTTTCAAGTGCGCAACGCATGCAACTTGAAAGCCCTCTATCCGTAATTCTGCTGGTCATTTCGCCTCGATAGTCGCCTTCAAAGCGGTCGCAAATTGCTCGACAAACTTGGGGCCGCCGCCAACAAACAAGTGCGTGATGTTTCCGTTGCGGTCAACAATCACGGTCTGCGGAATCGCATTCGCTTCATACTGCTGAGCTACTTCGCCGTCGATATCCATCAGGACGTTGGCCGTAATCGCCAAGCGGCCGAGTGCTGTGTTGATTCGCTCTTTGCCTTCTTGCAAATTGACGGCAACCAATTCGACTTGATCGCCTCCCACTTCCTTCACAACACGATCCACCTCGGGCATCGACTTCATACAGGGCCCACACCAACTTGCCCAGAAATCTAGCACAATGACTTTGCCAGCTTGTTGCGAAAGTTTGAATGTGGAACCATCGATGGCTTCCAATTGAAATTCCGGCGCTGGCTTGCCGACCAGCGGCGATTGCGATTCACCCGCGCCCGCTTCGTCTTCCTGATAGACCTTCGGCAGTTGAGCCAATGAGAGTTTCCAGAGTTCTTTCTTCAATTCTCGGGCTTGCTTGCCGACGTCACAACCAAACAGAATCGTCTGCAATTCAGCCAAAGGCTGTTCACAGTGTCCCAAGATTTGACTGGTGCCTGCCAGCTTGCCTTCGTTGAGCGACTCGGGCGCGAAGGTTAATCCGCGACCGTCTTTACGAATTACGTGAACTTGAAACTCAGATTTTTCGTTCGCCGCATCATCCACTTCATCTTCTGTCTTGGCAGGTTTGTCATCCTTCTCCCACTCGCGATCATGCAACCAATAAATTTGCGCCAGTTGCTCTGTTGGAATCTCGACATTCTCCAATCGGACTTCGACAACCGTTTTGTTGGCGTCCAGGCTGACTAGTCGGCCTCGCAAATAATCACCATTCGTTGAAACAAACAGATGCGTTGGTGGGTCCGCTTTCATCGATCGCGGAACCGTCATCAGCCGCTCTAATTTTTGCGGAGTTTCGTTCACGGCATCTCGATTCGGGCGCAGTGTAACCGCTTCTAAGTTTGCATGGGGGACAAACTTTGTCGTTGTGCTTGCCGATTCGAAGGTCACCCCTTTTTCATTAATGGATGTGACTTTGCCTTCGACAACGTCACCTGTGCGAAGCTCCAGCCCAATCGTTAGCCGCCTGGTTCTTGGCATCGCGTTGGCAAGGGCAGCGCTGCGCTGAGCGCGTTGCCGCAGTAACAGTGCTTGTGCATCGACAGCCTGCCGATTCCTCGTGGTGGGAGTAGTTGGCCTGCTGCCGAACTCCACTTTGCCTTCGCTCGACTTAGTAAGCGCCACTGGTCCTGCAAACGAATCAGCCATCCAGAGCAGCGTCTTGAGATCGCCTAGTTCGTGAACAGCTAGAGTGCCTGGAAGTTCGCAATTCGAACCGATCAAGCGACCCTTCGGTGCTAAGCTAACCGGCACTTTCGAAGCGACTTCGAACGGCTCCGCGCTACCGACTAATCCGACCAAGCTGCTCACTTCGAAACTGACTGGCTTACCCATTTCAGCCACTTCGAACGACACGCGACCCTCTTTCGAACTCAGCCATTTGCCCGTCAAGCGACTTCGATCTTGCAATTCGATTTCAATCAACGTGTCCTTAACAGTGACCGGTTTTGCAGGCGATTTTTTCGCATCCTCGAAAGGCGATGGAATCAGTTTCGGTTTTGCAACGTCTTCATTGGCGGCGCCCGCTGGCGTCTTGGTCTCAGAGGCGGCCGCCTCGTTCGACTTAGCCACCGTATCGCTCGTCTCATTGGATTGGAATTGTGCGCGACGGATCTCGGAAATCTTCACCCCGCGAGTCTCTTCGCCATCGCGCAGAATCTGCAACTCGCCCGTTTCCGGATTGAAGTTACCAATCGTTCCTGCGATCGCTTGCCCGTCTGCGCCGATGATCTGGCCGTTCACAACGACGTCGCTGGCCGACGGCAGATGTCCATCCCACTCGCGCACCTCGAATCGCTCTAACCTGAACACCGACTGACTGTTGTCTTGCACCTGACTGACTAGCTTCACGAAACGCGAGGGTGCAACTTTGTCCGCCTTCAGCTCGATGCGTTCAAGCAATTTGCCTGTCGGAGTTGCAACAGCCGCAATGCCAGCGACTTGATCGAGGTAGACCACTAAGTTCAGCCGATTGTTTTCGGGTGCAAACTCCGAAACCATGGCGATCTCCGCGTTCTGACCAACTTCGCGAACCATCGTGAGCACGCCGTCCCATATTTCTAGGCAGAGTGCGGCGTTACTCTGTACTTTGGGATCTTCCGGGCAACCCAAGTACAACGCAAAATCCGGCGTCTTAGACCACGACAACGAAAACTGAACTTGACTTTTGTCAGGCAAGTTCACATCGCCAATCACGCTTACACTAGACTTCGAGGTCGAGATCGAACCGGCTTCGAACAGCCAGTCGTCGGGCTTATCGGCGCTCTTCCAGTCAGCCCCCGTTCGCGGTCCGCTATAAACCAAACGCCCTTCGAAGCGCGAATCGCTGAACTCACGCAGCAGCGCACGGCTGAAGCTTACTTCACCCAGCGATGGCGATTTGACAACCACACGTTGATCGTCCATCGCGACCAATTCCCCAGTAATCGAACTGCCACTCGAAAGCAGAAATGTCTGCATCATCGATTCATTGGGCTGGTTGCGGTCGAGCTGGTCGATCGATCGAATGGCACGCACATCAAGTTCCAAGGGCGCTGCAAACATGTCGCTGCGGATAGCGACATTTCCTTCACCAGAATTCGCAGCCAACTGACCCGCTACGAAGCCGCCATTCTTCAGCCGTACACGAACGTCAGACTCAACAGCGAACGCCGGTGAATAGAAAGGTGAACAGAAACTCGAACAGCAACTGGATATCAAGACAAATGCAGCAATCCAAAGTTGACGGAATTCCATAGTGATTGCTCGCAGTTTATCGCTCGTAAATCGGTAAGAACTTGTAATTCAAAGCCAGTGCGAGCAGCGACATCGAGGTGCTGTTCGGTAGACCTAGTTGGCCTTGAAAGCTGCCGTCCGCGTTTTGCGAGGCCTTCAATTGCCGAATGATCGTTCGATTCCACTTTTCCCAAGATTGCAAATCCGCTTGAAAGAGCGCTTGAGCTTGGTAGTAGCGTGAGTATTCAGGGTAGCTGGACGATTCATTCAGGTTCGACGTAACATATTTTTCGACCGAAGTGTATTGCTTCAAGTCTTTACGTTTGGCAATGCTGAATACCAAGCAAGCGATCGAAGAACGCGCGATCGATTCACCGAAGCCGCTCAGTCCGCCCGAGTAACCGACGATTCCGTTGGTACCTGTCATCGATGAAAAATACTGCACCGCTTTATCGATCGCCTTATCTGGTACTTCGATGCCTGCGTTTCTCGCCGCTAGTAATCCCATCAGCACGGCACCGGCAACCGATGTGTCCGCATCACGTGCACTCGGTGAGTAACGCCAAGCGCTGTAGGGATTTTTCGACTGCGAAGTGATCGCGCATCGCACTCCTAACTCCAGAGCTTCACCGACACTTCGCTGTCGATCGGTACCGGTGTTGTCGGTCCACAAGTCGGTCTCGTCAACTGCGCCATAAGCTTCGGATAGTGCCAGTAGCGCGAACCCGTGATGGTACATACTGTTTCCCATGTAGCCGGTCGCTTTGTCTTGCGAGCGAATGATGCTTCGTAGAGCTTTGCGAATGGCAGAGCTATAGGGTCCAAAGTTCGGATCTTCGCCGGAGGCAAGAAACGCCAACATTCCTAACCCAGTTGTTCCTGGTCCCTGTTCGCCACCGCTCCAAGTGCCTGTATCGCTTTGCGTGTCCAGCAAGTATTTCAGTCCGCGATCAGTCATCTCGCGCACTTCACGGGGTACGACATCGCCTTGTGGCATCGCTAAGCCCTGTGCGCTTGCGCCCGACAAACTCGCTGGATCATCCCCGTCGGAACCTTGTGCGAAACAGTTGGACGAAACTTGAAACAGCACCGCCGCGGTACACACTAGGCGCGCGGCGAACTGTAATGATTGGAAAAAGTACGGGATCGCGTTCGAAATCATTAATTTCAACCAAAGCTAAACAACTACCGAAACATTTGAACAATCTGCGCGTAACGCTCTCGCAACGAATTGAGTACCGTCAACTGGTCTTTATCAAAAAGCTTCTCAAGCTCTTTGACGGGTACGCGGTCGAGTTTCGCATACCCCACGAACGCTTCCAGTCCCTGTTGCTTTACGTCCTTGACCGGTTGAGCATCGAGGAGTTCGATCAACTTTTCACGTTGATCTCCAACCATCGGCACATGCTTCTCCAGTGTACTCACCATTGCCAGGACCAGTGCATGGTGGCGGCGTTCAATTTGCTCTCGCAGCATTTTCTTGTATTCGTTGGCCTGAGCTTCATCGAGCGTGCTGCTCATCACTTTAGCGAACAGAGATTTTTCGTCGAACAGACCAGCCTGCAAGCGTGTGCTCAGCGGGCTGATCAAAGTCCAGGCTTCTTGCACAGTATTCTGGTCTTGTTGATTCAAGTCCTTCGTCGCTTTGCGGAGCTGTGCGACTTCGTGAAAAAAACGATTCACATCGCCTGTCGCAGCCAACTTTAGCTTGGAATTTTGCTCTGCGGTCAACCCGCACGCTTCCTCCATCTGCTTCAGTTTCTGGTCGGCCTGGTTTTGGAGACTCTCGCGAACAACCGTTTCGGTGCGACCATTAAAGACCCACGATTGAATCCAGTCTTGCTGCTGAGCACAAACGGTCTTGCAAGTTGCTGCCTGAACAGATGCGGAAGCGACTGTAAGCAATATCAGCAGCAAGTTTCTACTAAAAAGTGAGGGCATATGGCGGATCGCAGTGCAGTTTCAATTCGTGATCAAAATCCCAGCGTCATCGACACCGAACATTTGACCCTGAAAGTTGACTTGTTGGATGTTGCTAAAGACTGCGCGTTGGGACTCATTCAACACCTTCGAAATGTCACTCGGCAATGAGGGAAGGTATATCTGATTTTGGAAATAGAAGTGAACTTCCAAATTCGCAATGTCTTTCCACGCCATCAGTTTTTCTGTCAGTTGCTTGCGCTGTTCGGCGGATAGGAAGAGTCGTTCGTCGAGCATAGCGACAACACATTCAGCGTTTGCGCGATTGCGAAATTCGTCACGCTCTTTGACCGCTTTCTCGAACGCTGCGTTTTGTTCGGCGGTAAGAATCTTTGCAACCTCCTTGCGATGAAGTGCAGAGATCTTCGTCGCTCGATCATTCGTATTACCTTGCTCGGGCATTCCTCCTGCAAACACTCGCAGAAATCCTCCCACAACATTCTTGTTTCCATTCGCTTTGACTGACTTTGCTTCCTTAGCCACCCACTTTGCATCGAATTGGCTGAGCTGCTTGAGTTGATCTTCATTTGGCTTGCAGACGCGACGGATAAGGGCATTGTCAACTGCGACCGGAGCGAGCATGACTTGTGTTGCTAGCTGAACAGCCCCATCACCACCTAATTCAACGCCATCCATTACGATCGTCACATCGCGGAAAATCTCAACCGCCTGCGCCTCAACTTCAACGCCGATCGCTTCGCCGTTACCAAGTTGGAATACCTGGGCTCCAACCATCGCAACTTCTTCTTGCTGCTCCGGTGGCTGCTCTCGATTAGCTGGTTCCTGCTTGGCTGGTTCTCCCTTGGCAGGTTCCTGTTGAAGCGGTTTTTCGAGAGCAGCGGGATCTTGCGCAATCACTGTTCGCATTTCGAATAGAGTCGACAGTGTCAGCACCGCAATCAACAGCAATGATTGGCTTGCTGTTTTCTGAATAGCTTGCATCAGTCAACTCCTTTTCTCAGACGACCACGATTCGAGCTGTGGGACCTCTTGCGATCCCACAGTACTCCGCAACGTATCAGAACCGCTTAAAGTCCATTTTCAAGACGATTGAAGTACTCGTCCAAACCAGCGCGGAACTCCTCGGGCATAACACGGCCAGTCTCTCCGGTCGCTTGCGAAACGTCGCGATGCTCGCGCTTCTCGTTCTGATTCAATCCAGTTCCTAACAAAGCGAGCGCCGAATCTTGAGTCGTACCGCTTCCTCCGCCGCCGGGAGAAGTGCCGCCACCGCCGCCGCCGTTTGGATTGATGCGTTTGCATTGCAGCAGCAACTCGATCGCTTCAGTCTCAGCCGCGATGGCGGGTGCGCCAGTTTGCGGGAGCGACAACGTCTTCTCGGCATCGAACATCACGTCGCTCACTTGACTGAGCAATGCGATCTCTTTTGGAAAACGCTTGTCTCCATCTGGCATTTCTTCAATCTTCTTGACGACCGTTTTAGTTCGATCCTTCAGACCGTGTTGCGTCTCGCTGAGCTTCGTCGCTTCTTCAAGATGTTTCTCGCCAGTTAATCCAGCTTTTGCTTGTTCAGCCACGCGAGTTGCTTCGCGCAAGTTGACTTCACCTTCCAAAATTTGCAGAACTTCAAGAATCAGCGAAGGCGGCAACGCGTCCGATGTTTTGCATCCCGGACAACTGCCACTGCAAGCCGGATCTACCAAGTCTTCAGCCCAGCGATCTAGCGTATCAGCCCAGTACTCGGCCTGCGCGATGGACATGCCGTGTTCTTTGGGCAGTTCCTCGCTAATCAATTTCAACGCGTCCGTCACTTCGACTTTGCGCATGTCGTCGAGCACCACTTTGAATTGATTCATGCGACGGCGTTCGAAGTAGCTTTGCATGTCGTCCATGATGTACGACACGGCCAAACTGCTTTTCTGTTCGACATCCGAGAGGTCCTTCAACAATTGCGTGTCATCTTTTTTCACATTGTTGGTTTGACCAAACAACGCATCGATACGACTTCCGATCCGCTCGGCAACTTTGTTCTGTTCGCGCGAAGCCGACTTCAGTCGCTTGACGAGGGTGCTGCCTTCCATGTTCGCCAGTACCGTATTCAGTTCGTCGGAGATCTTCTCGAACTCTGCCAACAAATCAGCTTGTTCGTAGACAGCCTGGTCGACTGTCGATTCTTCATTCTCTTCTTCCTCAGGTTTCTTCTCATTCGGTTTGGCTGGTCCAGCCAAAGTAGTCTTTGGAAGCGACAAACGGCTGCCGTCATACTTCTTCTTAGTCGCTTCACCTTCGACGGCTTTGTCATCAGGCGGTTGCAAGGAAGATTCCATGTCGGAAATCGTAGGCATCTTTGGCTTGTCCGACGCAGCCAACTTGGATTCGTCGGCTGGTTTGCCGGAAGCGCCCGCACCACCTTTGTTTTGACCTGCGGATGGGCCGCTTGGTTTCGCTTTGCCGGCTTGACCGGCTCGCGCCAGCTTCGTTTCTGCCGCAGCTTTACCCAACAAATCAGAGACCCCAGGCATTCGATTCGACGAAATGTCGTTGAGAATCTGAAGCATTTCGGCCCAGCGATCCAAGTGTCCGACACCGATCTCGGGATTGCGAGCTGCTTGTCGCAACAGTTGCTCACCAGCCTTCGATAATCCAGCCAGTCGTCGGCCGTTGTTCGCTTCTGCCGCAGCCTGCGCTCGCAATTGCTCGCGCATCTCGTCGTCTCCCAGTTCCTCTTCATTCATCGCTCGCAGTTTCTTATTCGTCTCATGCAACTGCATCTCGCGGTCGCGGACATCCAGCGACGCGCGATGCCATTTGCTCAGTTGATCCGTGATCCAAACCGCGTGATCTTCTGGGGTTAAAACGAACAGAATGTGTGGCGGCGAATAAACACGTTCACGGCCCGGCAGATAATCTTCTACCCACAAGCGAACCTCGACCGGTTGCGGATCGATGCCTAACTGTTTTGCTGAGAACGTCCCTGGCGATTGAATCGATGACTGATCTGGACCGCCAGCCCGCAACAGTTTCTCGCCCTTGGCTGGGTTCTCTAGCAATTTATCATCCAATCCTCGCCAAGAGATACCGATATTCTTCACGCCAAAATCATCAGCGGCCAGAGCGTTGAAGTTGATCTGCTCGCTATCCAGCACAACCGCTTGGCGAGGGAACTCTTGAGAAGCGATCGAGGGTGCTTCGTCCGGAGTTGGATTGACCAGCAAGTCGAAAGGAGCGCGGCCAGCTAATCCGTCTTTGTCGCGCCACTCAAGTTTCAGCTTGTCGTTCTTCTCAGCGACAGCCAACTGTTCGGACGAAAATCTAGCTGCATCCACACTGACCTCTGCTTCGTTAATCTTCGCTGACTCTAACTCGCGTGAAGCGATCGCTTGAATCGTTGCTGAGCTGCCATCGACAACTGCGAGAGTTCCACCGCGTACGTCGCGATCGACCGCATCCGTTAACCCTAAGTATGCGGGCAATGTCACTTTGGCCATCGCTTCAACCAACTCTGGTCTCATCTTGGGCTCGAACGCAATTTTGTGTTCGAAGTCACCGATGCGCAACTTGGCATTCACTGTTTGAGTTTGCGGTGGAATCGCGAACTGGTAGCCTTCGTCGGTGCGTTCAGCTGCGATGTCGGGTAAACCTTCGATTGACAGTGATCCTGAGTTCGGTTGCCAGCGACTGTCCGATTCCAATTCAACCGGCAACGTGATGCTCTCGCCGTGTGGCACAACCAAGTTCGCTGTAACTGGTTTTACGGAAGTGAAGGTGTAGCGCGGCGTATCGCGCCACGGAGCCATCAATCGCGCCCAAGCGTTGCTGGTCGCGGCCGGCGAAAAAGCAGCCAGCGCCAGTGCGGCAACTGCAGAGCCGATCACCAGATAAGTCCAAGACTTCACGCGAGTTCGTGGAGCGGCAACATTTAAGTCTCGCTTCTTCGCTGCTTCAGCAACTTGAGCAATCGCAGCAGCACACAGCGTCCGCGATCTCGCTTGCTCTTGATCATTCTCAGCCAGTTCGATGACGCTGAGCAGTTGATCGCCAATGTTCGGTTCGCGAACTCGCAGCAACCGCGCGAGTTGATCGAGGCGGCGATGACTCCAAACCCAGCGGTGAAACGCATAAGGGATCGCCAACCAGCAAGACAACGTAGAGACAAAAATACCAAACCGGATCGCTCGCGGTGTGTCCGTAAAGCGATCAACGGTGAAGACAATTAAGAACGCAACCAAAACTCCGGCAATCGCAAATGCGAGTGACTCGAGCATCTTCGTCGACCATACGCGACTGCGGAACTGCTCCAATTGCTCGCGTAACGAACTCGGCACACTCAATCGTTCCGACAAGCCACGTCCATCAGACTTTGGTATTGCACTCATCGATCACTTCCTTTTGCTTACACCGAATTCATCTATTCACGAATTAAAACGCCAGCGATTCGAGTCAGCACTAAATCGGCTGCTAAATCATTCCCGCCATTTTTCGCATCACCCAAAAAATTCCCAACATTGTTATTAGCGTAGCGGCTACCAGCGGGTGACTCCATAGTTGAACTCGCCGAATCTTGGGAGCAGGAGTCGGTAATTCGCTAATAGCCCTTACAATTTCTTCAACTTCGCCATTCTGGAGGATCTTTCCTTTCGACACGCGAGCCAATTCTTCGAGCACTTCGGGCCGCGCAGGCTTCCCAACTCGCTCGAGCGTTGCGCCTTGTACGAACAGCTTCGCTTCCAGTTCCGCTCCATTTTCTTTGCAACGCAGCGTCACTTGATGCGGTCCAGCCTCGGTCGGCGTGTAAGCGCCCGCGAAAGCGCCCCATTCGTTTCCACTGCTGGTCAGTGCGACCGTTTCCACTCGACCAGAAGGAGCCGCGATGCGAGCCGTAACCTCACCTTTGCTTAGCGGTTCGCCGTTCTTCTCCATCACGTTCGCGCTTAGGGATACCGTCTGCCGAACTTGCGGTTGCTCTGGAGAGTAATAGAAACGCATCGACTCACCTTTGGCCATATTGCGTTGATAAGCCATCCAGCGAACAACTTGTCCCCAGAACCGATAGTGATAAAGATCTTCAACGCCGCGACGCCATCGCCAGGCTCCATCGGTACCCATGAACAGAACTTTGCCAGCACCATAAGTTCGCGTCACCAACAGCGGAATGCGTCCATACTCATTCGCCGATTCTTGATGCACCGCGAGCACGTCTGTCCCTGCCTTCGACCGCGTTACCGCCGTGTGCCATTGGAAGCCCGGCAAGTTCTCCCACACCTGCATGTTTTCATCTTGAGTATCAGCCAGCTTCGTCAAGAGACTGCGTCTGCCGATTTCAGTTAATGCAAAGTGACTGGGAGTTCGTGATCCCCAACCAGTTGCCTGCGATTCGTCGTACACAACTGGCAAAAGCGGATCGAGCGGCGAGCCGACTAAGGACAATTGATTCCCTTGCCAGCCTGGCATAAACACCAGCCCACTCGCTTGCTGCTCAACGAGTCCCTTTAGCAAGCGACATTGCTCCTCAGTCAACTGACCTTCTTCGATGCCCACATCACCTAAGAAAACCACGTCGTACTTCGACAGCTCTTCCAACGCATCGGGGAAAGCTTGGATGTAGTCGCGATTACCACCACCGACTTTGCTCAGGCCTGGATGAAACAGCAGGCAAGATACTTCTACGCCAGGGTCGCGCGACAATGCGTTGCGCAGGTAACGATATTCCCAGCGCGGCAACGTTTCGATTACCAGTACCCGCAACTTCTCTTCACGGATGGCGATCGGAGCGGTCTTGATATTGTTCTCTGTTAACCGTTCTTCACCGTGCGTTGGAACAGTCAACGTCAACGTGTAATCGCCAACGGTCTCGGGTTTCCAGATGATCGCATCGGTCGTTCGTCCCATCGCTGCGACGCGAACGTCTTGAGTCACGCGCGCACCTTCCGCTGTCGTCATGACAACTGTAGCAACATGATCGCGAGGCAGTGAACTTTCGATCGTGAACGGAATACGCACTGCCTTACCCGCAACGCCGAACGTCGGCACATCGAAGCTCAGCAGCTCGACATCCGGCAACCGCGTTTGACTGCCAACGGGAACGGCGAAGATTGGAACTTGGTCAAGCCGCATGCGCATCGCCATTTCAACTGGCGGTGCACCGGTATTCCAATCGCCGTCGGAAGCCATCACGACAGCTCGCAAGTTCGGATGATCTTCGCGAGCTTGTTTCAGCGCCGCGTGCAAGTCGCTTTGATTGCGTGCGTCGCCACCTCCAAACGGTGCCAACACAACTTTCATTTCGCTCGCGACATTCTTCCAAGCTTCTGGTTGCATCAAGCCCGAGATGGCTTCTTCGCGCGACTGAAGCACGCCAGTGCTCGAATCATTTAAGCCGACATCGCGCGTCGACATACTCAGCGACGCGTCGCCCAGCACAGCGATCGTGGGTTGTTGGTCCGGCAAGAATTGTTCAACGGACTCGGGTTGATTCAAAAGCACGACTGCAAACGCGACCATCGCCGTCCGCAGCAACTCTAGCCACATGATTTGTCGTCGAAAGCCGCTGCGCTGCCAAGCAACGAAGCCGAGCGTCGCAGCGATCGCTAGCGCAGCAATCGAGATCGCCAGCGTGCCTGTGGTCCATTGAAAGCTCAAGCTTGTCTGCGTCATATCTACAAAGAACTTCCGGCGAAAAGTACATGCGAGCTTTCGTGAACCGATTATTATTGTAACGCCAATGTTTTCTCGCCGCGCGACAATTTTTTATTTTGCTTTTCCACGCCGAGACAAAAGTGGACAAAAGCGGGTAGACCTGTCAATGGCTAAAAACGCACCGACATTTGGAGTTTTTGAAGCAGCTATCTTCCCGAAAGTGGCTGTCGTCGAAGATAATGCTACTTTCGTTAGTTGCCGAGTTAGATCTCTAGTTGGAAAGTTGATTTCTAGTGCGCGTCGAACTGCTGTTGAAATGCACGCTTACCTGCGCGGTTCTCTTGGCTGGATGCAGTCGCGAAACGAAGCCGTTCGACCTCAGCCGCGCGTCCTACGTCGGCCAATCGAAATGCGTGAGTTGTCACGCTGAAGAGTCGCAGAAGTGGCAAGGCTCGCATCACGATCTCGCGATGAAACTTGCAACGGATGAAACCGTGCTCGCCAACTTCGATAACGCGGAACTGGAACATCATGGCATCACCAGCCGCATGTTCCGCGACGGAAAACGTTTCTTGGTCAACACCGAAGGGCCTGACGGAACGATGCAAGACTTCGAAGTGAAGTATGTTTTCGGAGTCACACCGCTTCAGCAATATATGGTCGAATTTCCCGCTACGAATTCAAGTCGATCGGACGGTGAGTTGCCGCGCGTGCAAGTGTTGAGGCTGAGTTGGGACACAGAGAAAAAACAGTGGTTTCACCTCGACCCACCGGACGTCAAAGAGAAGCTGGATCCGACAGACGATTTGCATTGGACCGGAATCGCGCAGCGCTGGAATAACATGTGCGCCGAGTGCCACAGCACAGATTACCAAAAGAACTTCGTGCCGCCCTCGACCAGCAGATTCAATCAAGTCTCCGCGAAATCCAACGAAGCAATTAAAGAGGATGCGAGCGACGCTAGAACTCGTGGTGAGTACCATTCGACTTTCGTGGAGATCAACGTCAGTTGCGAAGCTTGCCACGGCCCCGGCAGCGTTCACGTGGAACTGGCACAAAAGTGGTTGCCTGGTTGGAATCGAACTCGCGGCTACGGCTTGGCGAATCTGAAGCTGACAGCCGAAAATCAAATCCAAGCCTGCGCGCCGTGTCACAGTAGACGCAATGTAGTCGCCGCTGGTTTCAAAGCCGGTGACAACTATTACGATTTTTACAGCAATCAACTGCTTACTGAAAACGTCTATTATCCCGACGGCCAAGTGCTCGACGAAGACTATGTGCACGGATCGTTTATTCAAAGCAAGATGTATCACAAAGGCATTCGTTGCAGCGACTGTCACGATCCCCACACAGCGCGATTAAAACATGACGGCAACCAAGTTTGCACTTCGTGTCATCAACACCCCGCAGCCAAGTACGATTCGGTCGCGCATCACTTTCATAAGATCGGTTCTGAAGGCGCGCAGTGCGTGAACTGTCACATGCCAACCACGACTTACATGGATGTCGATGCGCGTCGCGATCACTCGTTGCGTGTTCCGCGACCTGATCTCAGCCTGAAAATCGGGACGCCAAACGCTTGCACCGGTTGCCACTTGAAGATGGAAAACGTTGCATCCGAGAAGCACGATTCGCTGAAGCGCTATCAAGATTGGATGCTCGCCGCTCGACAAGGTGACGAAGAAGTCAAAGCGGAATTGGAGCGCGCGAATCGCTATTGTGATGAAGCTTGTGATAAGTGGTACGGAGAAGCGCGCCGCCGCGACGAACATTTCGGAGTTGCCATTGCAGCGGGACAGAACAACGCGCCGGACGCAGCGGACTTGTTGCGGCGCGTGCTGGCGCGCAAGGGATTCGAATCGCCCGCGATCGCGCGTGCGACTGCGCTGCAAGTTCTGTCCGAAGTCGCTCCCCAAGCCGCAGCCGTCGAAGCCGCTCGTCTTGCCGACGACGAACATCCGCTCGTGCGTTCCGCGGCGATGAGCGCCAGCTTGGGCGGCGATCCTGCGGCTGCGGCAACGCTGCTCGAAAAGGGGCTCCAAGATCCAGTGCGCAGTGTACGCGTTGAGGCTGCGCGCAATCTACTCGAACTGCCTCGCAGCACGTGGTCAGCGACGTCGGCTTCGAAGTTCACTGCAGCCTTGTCCGAGTTGGAGCAGGGAATGCAATTCAATAACGACCGCGCGGGAGCTCACCTGTCGCTCGGGATTTTTGCAGAGCAACAAGGCCGCAATCAACAAGCGATCGAACACTATCAAAATGCGATCGCGGTTGAGCCGAGCGTGACGGGCCCGCGCACGAACTTAGCCGCCTTGCTTGAACGCAACCTCAGCGCCCAATCCAATCCGAACGCAGCCAACGCAGCAGCTCTTCAGCAAAAAATTGCGAGTCTGCGCAAAGAGGAGTTGCCGTTGCTGAAACGCGATGTTGATCTGCTGCCAACTGCAGCAGCGATTCAGTTTCGATACGGTTTAGCGTTGTACGCTGAGGGACAAAAAGCGGAGGCCGCTGAGCGACTGGTGCGAGCCGCTGAGCTCGAGCCTGATCGTGCTGACTTCGCGCAAGCGGCCGCCATGGCGCTCGAATCGGCAGAACGTTGGGACGAGGCTCTGCGGTGGGCTCGTGAGACTCTCAAACTAACTAATAACGCGCCTGAAAACCTGTTGCTCTTGCAACGTATTCAAGCTAGCGCAACCGCAGCGGCCAAACCTTAGATGATCGCCCGTAAAGTTGATCGCCTATCGCTCCGCAAAGACGCGTTACATATGTGCCTTTTCGCAGAGCGAGAAAACCGCAAAGCGGTGACATGTGATAGCCCCGGGTAAGCTCAGCGAGCCGCAGGCGAAACTGAACGCAACCCGTGGTACTGAGTATCGCCGAAAAGCGGTGAGACGGTCGTTATCCATTTCATTGATCGCGTTTGAACCGCAACATCCAAGACGTTCCGCCGAGAGTGCGCTTTCAATTCGCTGCGGGATCGATCGGAATACGCGAATCGTCAATCTTCACGCTAAGAATATCGCGTCCGATCTTTTGCACGGCGCGCTTCCACATGTTCTCCGGCTCAGCGTAAACCGTTTCGGGTGGCGCGTCCCAAACCAACCAACCACCCGCCTCCAGCTCACATTCCAATTGACCCTCGCCCCAACCTGAGTAACCGTCGAAGCAACGATATTTGCAATCATTCTTTTGCCAGATATCGGTAACAACTTGTTGATCGGTGGCGATGAACAAACCCAGGTCTTCGCAAAACTCCCAAGTGCCATCGCCCGGTTCCGACGTTCGGTTATGAACGACCAGCAGCGGACCATCGACGGGTCCGCCGTTGTAGATCGGTTCCGAATTTTCGCAGGGACGACCCAAGCAACGCTCCAGCAAATCGCCAACGTTGACGTTCGTCGGTCGATTGAGGATCAAAGCCAAATGCGCCTTCTTCATCATGGCGCAAAATGTAGACGACTGAGCGCAAGAAATTCTTCTCAGTTAGATAAGGCGATGCAACGAGTGCTTTTCCTTTGATCGATTCCATCTTGCTCTCCGACTATTTGAAGTTGGGCGCTAACCGGCGATCTGCAATTGGCCCCACAGCGTCGGATCTTCAGCGACAGGAAAAGTAGGTTGCAAAGCCAACGACTGCCAACCGAGCTCTCGATCCTGAATGCCGTAGTAGAAACCAACTACCGGAAAATCTTGAATATCCAATCCAACCAGAGCATCGAAATGCACCGCAGCGACAACACGGTAGCGATCGGGTTGAATGGCGGCCCGAACCACCATCAAATCGTCTGGCGGCGGTTGCGAATTATCGCGAGCTCGATTGATCGGTGCCCAGCCCGCGAACGGCTGATCCGCTTTCGGGCCTCGGCCCATCGCAAAAAAACCCAATCGGTAACAGTACTTCGTGGCGCGATGGATGTCACGCGAGTTGCGAGTATCGATCCACACATGCAATCCGTCGCTGTCTTCGAGCCGCGATTCGCGACACCAGGGCAACTGCTTTTTGCCCTGAACATCTAATTGGAAAAACAGAGCGTTCGTGCCGACAGCCATGCGCACTTGAGCGAACTTTGGCTCGCCGGCCAGCTCCGCGCTCAGACTCGGGAGAATCGCTTCATCGGGTAACGTCTCGGGCTTGAGCGCGTATTTTCGATCCAATTGATGCGCTTTAAATTTGATGCGCACCAGCAAAGCGGGATCGATTAGGGGTTCAGTTGCGTTCTCAGCCATTCATTCACTTCTTACCAAGTTGTCGTTTCTGGCGAAAAAACTCGCTCAGCATCGCACCGCAGGTGTCCGCCATCACGCCCGCAGTCACTCGCGATTGATGATTCAACCTCGAATCGTCGAGCAAGCGAAATAGCGAGTCCACAGCGCCCGCTTTCGGGTCCGCCGCGCCATACACAACTCGTGGAATCCTCGATTGCACAATCGCTCCGGCGCACATCGGACAGGGTTCTAGCGTAACGTACAACGTGCATTCCTCAAGCCGCCAACTCTCGATCGCCGCCGCCGCTTGCGTAATCGCAATCATTTCGGCGTGAGCCGTCGGATCATTCAAGGCTTCGCGTTGGTTCCAGCCCGCACCGATCAC
>JBGSOM010000198.1:0-8141 GCA_041739135.1 Pirellulaceae bacterium | reverse complement strand
CAAGCACGATTCGACGCGCGTGCCGCTGTTAACCATGGGCGGATTGAGTGGCAAGTTCGAGACCGGTCGTGTGCTCGACTTTGCCGACAAAGCGGAAGAAGAGCGAAAGCTCTGCAGTCTCTACCTGACGCTGATGAACCGGATGGGAATTGAATCCAAGGAATTCGGAGACGCGACCCAACCGCTAGCCGGGATCTGACGCTTGTCCTCATTCTCCGCCCGGGAACGAGAGAGGCTAGCGGCGGCTTATTGCGATCGCTCGACTGGACGGCATAGCAAATCTCTTGCAGGCAGCCTGCAACATCTTCGCGGAGTTGTGGATTATCCTGAGTGTTAGACTTTGACCGGTGTCCGATACCGGAACAGTACTAAGTGCAATCCGTACTTAGTGCAACCGGTGGTTGCATCCGCAGTACTAGTCAGCAGTATCAGAAGGGCGAGTGCTTATGTGCAAGCGATTTCCATTTCCTCTGTCGTCACTTAACACGGCGATGTCGGTTTACGCTTTGATATTGAATACGGTTGTGCTGACGTTTGCTTGCGCTCAAGAGGCAGTGCCGCAGTCGGACAAGCCAAAGCATGGTAGGCCAGATGCGGAAGTCGCAGCTCTGACTGGCACCGTCGTGGACAAAGGCGGAATGCCTGTAAGTGCTGCGACGGTCCGCATACAGAATGATTTTGTTGACATTGATGTCGCGATCACAACTGACTCGGAGGGCCAGTTTGCAGCCTCTGTACGAGTAGACGAAAAGAGATTGGACCAGTTGCAGATTATGGCGACCGCCGAGAACGGAACTCTGATGGGACTCCATCGTGGCGATTTAAATGCGGAAGCTGGAAAGACCATCAAGTTTGAACTTGGACCTGCAATCGCTGCGAAGGTGAAGGTGGTCGACGCGGATGCTAGGCCGATCCAAGCCGCGAATGTGGCGATGCAATTGGCTTATCCCTATACGCTCGGCCCATCTCAAACGGACGCGGATGGCATAGCTGAAGTGAAAGTGCCTGCATCTGAAAAGATCGTTGGTGTCGTAGCATGGAAGGATCACGAGGGACTGGATTTCAAGCTTTATACATTGCCTCGTAGCCAGGATAAAGATCGACTTACCGAGCCGCCAAAATTTCCGATCGACGCGGGCGAATCATTGGTTCTCGCAGGTGCTTCACCGCTGACCGTGCGAATCGTCGACACGAAGGACAAACCCATTCCAGAAATGGGAGCGTACGTCTGGTTGTTGCAGAAAGAGGATGAAGCGAATCAATTGAATATGAGTTTCTTCTCAACAATGTTCAATGAAGTTGCAAATGAAGAAGGTGAGTTGGCTTTCAATTGGTTTCCGAGCTGGCAGAAAATGACTACGACGGTGTGGCCGCTGGGAACTACAAAATCCACCAGGGGATTTGTGCACAAGCGCGCGGAATACGAGCCAGCAGCAGGTACAGCCCCGTTGAAGATGATGCTCGAACGCTTGGTACCGATTCGCGGCACGGTCACATTTCCCGATGGCAAACCGGCACCAGGTATTTCTGTTGGGGCGAGCGGTGCTGGATATACGCGGGATGGGTTCTATGGCTCAGTGAAGACTGATGACGCTGGGCAGTACGAGATCCTGGCGACGCCCAATCAGATCTACATGCTGTACATTTCAGACAAGAAGTGGTCTGCACCTGCACAATCTGGCTTTGCGATCCTGCCGGACCGAGAGGTAGTCCGCCACGACTTTGTACTTCGTCCGGCAACGCGAGTGTTCGGACGCGCACTTGATATGGCGATGCTGGAACCTTTGGGCAGACAGACCGTTTTTTTCACCCAGGAAGGAACCGAATTGGATGCAATTGGAAAAGACGTTTTGCCCAACCCAGAAAAGTCGACCAAGATTGTTTGCCCGGTGTGGGCGCAAACTACCCTGACCGGTGATGACGGCAAGTATGAGTTCTACGCTGGCCCTGGAGAATACAACCTTTTCGTCCAAGGCAAAGAGTCGATCAAGTTCACCATCACTGATGAGAATGAGAGGCAGGTTGATCTACCCATTGAAGTAGATCCAGTAAAGCTGCTTACTGGATTGACGGTGGACAGTCGATCGAAGGAACCGGTTGGTGATGCCAAGATCGAAGTGGTATCATTAGTAAGCGCGCGACGTAACGTGTGGAAAGCAAATTCGACAAGCGATGGAAAGTTTCAACTGAAGGTGCGTAAGGAAGCTTCCTACGTGCATGCTATCAGTCCCGATGCAAAACTTGGCACTATCGCGAAAGTTGACGCTGATCGGATCACCATGATTTTGTCACTTGTCGAATTGGGAAGTGCGCGAGGGAAACTGTTAACGCAAGATGGATCGCAAGCATCCGCCGGCACGAAGTTGCTCTACGGTGTAACCATCGAAGCCCCCAATAGACGGTTCTCATCGCCAAGTTTCGGCAAAGTCATTATCACGGATGAGAATGGCGAGTTCACCCTCACGCAATTGGTTCCAGGCTGGAAGTACGAGTGTACGCTCTTTGATAACCCACGCGGCTATATCTTAAATGTCGCGAATGTGACTGTTCAGCCGGGCGAAACGAAGATGATCGGTGAGCTGAAAACGCCAGAAGAGCCCAAGCCTTATGTGCCGCCGACGTTAGAAGATCGAGCACGCAACGCGTTCAATGTCGCCGGTACGCCACAGGAGCGTTTCGAAAAAGCCAGAGCTTTGGTTAAACAAGTGAATCAGAGTTTGCTGGTTGTACTTGCCAAGCCAGAGGATGAACGCGCGAAGGCATTGATGCAACTGCGATTTGAGAGCCCGGAGTTTCAACCGTATGCGGATGATTTTCTGTTCTTAGCGATCTCTACGAGTGCAGACAAGTTTGACGCCGCGGAGTCGCTTGCGAAATCGATGGACGTCTCACTCACCCGCGACGACGGATTCATGTTGGTAGTAGTCGATCATGACGGAAAGGTTGTAAGTAAACTAACCAGCGCGCAAGTTTGTGAGGACGATTTACTTTCACAGGATCGCTTGCTCGCCGAGCTTGACAAGTACAAGACAGTGCCGCTCGACGCAGCTGAATTGTTGCAGCAAGCTTACGAGCGGGCAGATCGCGAGGGCAAGCATATCTTTCTGCAAGAGACAGCGACTTGGTGTGGGCCTTGTCATTTGCTCACTCACTTGTTGCTGGAAAACCGTCAATGGGAAAAGGATTACATCTGGGTGAAGATGGATCATCGATGGATCGGCGCTATGGAAATTATGGAAGAGTTGCGAGGTAAAGCCGAAGGCGGAATTCCTTGGATGGTTATTCTGGATTCGCAAGGAAACAAGCTGGCGACTTCTAATCTTCCTGTGTCAGGTGCCAATATTGGTTTCCCTTCCGAGCCTGAGGGCCAAGTGCATTTTGCGAATATGCTTAAGGCAACTCGCCAGCGAATGACAGATCGAGATATCGAAGACTTGATTAGCGCTGCTACTGAGCAATAAGGAACTAGTGGGGTCGCGTTGCGTGGATCGCAACGCGATCCCAACACTTGGAAGTATCGTGACTACTAGTCCCGAGGCTGCTGCGGCTGGACCGCTGGACGCGTCGTGGCGCCGACGGATCCGGTGGTCTCACCTTCGTCAAATAAAGTTGTAGGCTCCTCGGACGTAATCGATTCGTCCAGGTCCGCACTTTTCAATTGGACATTAAGTGACGACTGCAACTTTTGGCCCACGACGTCACCGACGCGCGCCCTCAGTAGCCACTGTGCTTTGTCGCCAAGCCGTAATCTTAATTGTTCAAGTTGCTATTGCAGGCGGAGCCAGCCGGTTACGAATTGGTCGTCGACGAGATGCGGATAAAGCCGCTGCACCCGATCAAGCTCTTCGGCTTGGCCAACGCTGAGTGTCTCTTCAGCATCCAAACAGAGATTGGATTCGATCAAGCCCTGCCGATAGAGAACTTCTTGAATACCCGCTATGCATCCACGAAAGCCATTGGCTGCATCGAAGAGAGCTGCATTCATGTCGGTCACTTGATGAGCCAACTGCAAGAGTGCTCGCAACTCTTCGGCAGCCCCACCGCTTGCCGCTGAAGCACTTGCTGGATCCGCCTCTGGAGCAATTGCTAGAGCCCGTTGGCAACGCTGATGCAACTCAACAGCCCCCCGCGTCCAGCATGCCCAGTGCCCGAGCAACCCGCCTTGAAAACGGACTGGAGTTGCATCGCGCTGCGTGCCCAACCTGTACTGGCTGCACAAGTCGACGACGATCGAGTCATCGTTGCCGGTGTAGAGGGCGATTTCTGCAACGCGTCCCGAATCATGTAAGGCCCGCACCACATCCAACGTCTGGTAGCGGTTAAAGGGAGCGACCTTGATGGCGACGACATTCTCCAGTTCACAGAACTTTCGCCAGAACCGATACGACAGAACGCGGCCACCCACGGCCGGCTGCAGATAAAAACCGAACAGTGGAATAGCTCGGCTGACTTGGAGGCAATGCTCCAGCAGCACTTCCTCCGATGCATCCTTCAGCGAGGCAAGCGACAATAACCCCGCGTCGTAGCTGAGCGACCTGGCCAGCGCGGCTTCGGCTGTTGCTTGATGCGTATCGCCGCACAGACCCGCTATCAACACTGCGTTGCTAGACGCATGAGCCGCGCGTCCGCGAGTGACTTCCGCTGCGATTTGCCAAACCGGTTGCAGCAAGCCACAGTGAGGTTCGTGAATGGCAAACTGAGTCGTATGAACTCCGACCGCCAAACCACCTGCGCCGCAATCTAAATAATAGCGGCTCAAGCGGCTTTGACTCTGCTCATCGAACGAACGATCCTTTCGCAGCGCCAGCGGATGCGCCGGGATCACCATGCCGGCCAGCAACCGCTGACGCAGCAACTCAATACTGTCCATCGTGACTCTCAAAATGCGTAGGTTTGTTAAGCAGCCGCCCGCCCGTTTGAATCCAATGACTGATCCAACGCATCATCGTTTCCAGTGACACCGTTGGCGAGCCGAGCTTCGCCTGCATCAAGTCGGTGTTACTGAGCAGTGCAGTCGGTTGTTCGCTTCCGGAAAACTGCGGCATGCGATGTAGCAACTTGCCAAACTGTTCGGCCACTTCACGGACTGAATAAATTGTCGGGCTGGTCAAGTTGATCGCGAGAGAAGGAGACTCACAGCACTGAAACGCTTTCAAGCACATGGCGTTGGCATCGCCCTGCCAAATCGCATTGAAGTAACCCACATCGAGGCTCACTGACTCCCCGCGCCAGACCTTAGTCGCGATATCAGTCAGCACTCCGTAACGCAAATCGTGCGCATAGTTCAATCGCAGCAGCGCCGTTGGGTTCGCTTGTGTCTCAGGCCGCGAGTAGTACTGAAACATTCTCTCACGAGCGATTGCAGCGTTGGCATATTCGCCAAGCGGCGTGAGGCAATGGTCCTCGCGACAACCGCCTGTTGCGACGTTTACGTTCGGATAAACATTCCCAGTCGAAAGTGCCACGATCTTGCAACTGCGATACCGCTGGGAAACATGCAGTGGAGCGATGGTGTTGGTGGCCCACGTCGGCACTGGATCACCCGCAGTTCCGAACTTCATCCCGACCAGATAGAGCACGTTGCTGGTATCGGGAAGCTGGTCGACATCTTTGCGACACAGCAGGTCGGCGGCGAGCGTTTTGACGTGACGACTTTCGAGCCAATCGCGAGCCGCTTGATTCCGAAAGCGACTGGCCGCGATCACGCGCAGCTCTTTACCGGTCGCTTCCGCCGCGCGTTTCGCGAGCACAGCGAGCGTTGGACCCATTTTGCCACCCGCCCCAACGATCACGAGCGGAGATTCAAGTTGCTGAACGGCATCGAGCACACTTGGGTTCGGCTGCGTTAAGATGGCATCTAACTGCTCCTCGGTCTCGATCAAGTTGGGTGCTAGGTTAACCATGGTTCTTCGCGGTGAATGGAATCGTGCGGCAAATCAAAGAGGGTAGTTTACCGTAGCTCGTGATGCCTAAGTTCAACCGTCAAGCAGAAAATCTGGGGAAGTCGTCGTGCAAGTTGCCATTGAGCCTATGAAAGCCAAAGATGCTCCTGAGCTGAGTCGGTTGGTGGAACAAGCGGGTTGGAATCAGTTGTCGAGCGATTGGTTGCGTTTGATTGAGCTTGAGCCGCAGGGTTGCTTTGTCGCGAGACGACAGGGTGACATTGCTGCAACGCTGACGACGACTTGTTACGGAACCGAATTGGCTTGGATTGGCATGATGTTGGTGGATCCGCGATTTCGTCGTCAAGGAATTGGGCGGCTTCTGATGGAACATGCCATCGCAATGTTGCACGACCGTTCGATCCGCACGATTCAGCTTGACGCCACACCGCTCGGCAAGCTGCTCTACGATCGACTCGGATTTCGCACTGAATTTGCTTTTCACCGTTGGCACCGGCCCGCGGGGGCTGTGGATTCGATGGTGTCGCTAAGTGGCAGTAACATGGCAACAGTCGTCTCGTCAAATCAGCTTTCAGATGCAAACCTCGCGTTGGATCGAGTGACCTTTGGAGCGGATCGCGCCGCCTTGTTGCATCGCTTGGCAAGTGATTCCAAGCTGAGAAGTGCTGACGATGGTTCGTTTGGCATGCTTCGCAGCGGCCGCATCGCTGACTACTTGGGTCCCGCTTCGTCGACAGAACAAGCGGCTGCATCGGTGGTGAAGCAGCTCGTTGAGTCGACAGCCCGTGAGCTGTTTTGGGATATTCCATCGCAGAACACTGCGGCGGTGTACTTGGCTACTTGTTATCAGTTTGCACCTGTACGTACCTTGTTCCGCATGACACTCGGCCCATCTCCGAATCCTCACTGGGGCACACTCTACGCCCTCGCCGACCCGGCGGTGGGATGATCAGCGACGAAGGATGGAAGATGAAATAGTAGGTATTCTTCAAACGCTTTCCTCCTCAAGACCCCGCACGAGATGATTTGAGAATGAAATGAGTAGAATTCGGGACCGGATTTTGGTGTTGATCGGAATGCTTAGACTAGTCGGCAGCGTACTTATTGTGCTGGTCGCTTTTTCTTTATTGGTGCGACTAGCACTCGCCAATTACCTTGGGTTTGGCTCACGCGAGTCGATGCGGATCATTTACTCGGTCACGGACTTGCTTACTCCGTTTGCAACGCTATTTTGCATGATCTCGCTGTGGTGTCTATTCGGCCCGCTGGAATTGTCGAGCTCGGATGTCCAAGAGTTTTATCGACATCCGTTCAAATCGATACGACGCGATTTGCGCAGGTCAAAGCCGTAACACCCACAGATGCGATCGACATGCGCATCAAAGATCTCGCACTGGTTCACTTTTTCTCGTCGACTTGCCTGCCTTTGCGGTTCGCGACTTCTTTCTGCTCTATTCTTTGCTCGAGCAGTTGATTAACTACGGAAGTGCCTGAATGCGATTTCGCCATATCCTCAACGGTAAAGACTGCGTCGGGGACTTCGTCGTCGAGCCACCATTCGATGGCGAGCTTCCAGCCGCTTGTTCCGCCGCGGAATTTTAGGCAACGAACTTGCGAAGGCAGGAATTTCCCACTGGCGTGCTGAAACCACTTCGTTTCGTTGCGATGGTAGAGCTTGGTGCCGTTGGTGAGGTCTTTCAGATCAAGCTTTGTGCGCCCCGTCTTAAAGTCAAACATATGCATTTCGGTAGGCATGTTACCAACTTTGGGATCAAAGACGACTGTGTTGTATCCAAGCTCGGTGGGCTTGCCGTGCCTCCATCGACCTACGCTTCTACCTTGACTATCGATATCCGCATCGACCATTTTCCCTGGTGCCATGATGTGTATTGCGATGTCGCGATAGCTGCCAGCGTCGTGGTGTCGCAGGCAAGCCCAATAGTTGAGCGGCATCGAGAATGGATCCCAACTTGTCATAGGCGAGAACTCTTCCTTCTTCACTTTTGAACAATCCTTTGGTTTTCCGTCACCATAATCGACCCACAGATGGCTCTCGGTCGTCAACTGTCTTTTGGTAATGGCATGCGTCCAACCACCGGCACCAGCGATGGAGTCTTCCATTTCAGCTCGTTTGATGTCTGCTTTCTGTGACTTACCTTGCAGGAAGGCGAAGACGTAATGAAACTCACTTGTAGAGCTTTCGCCATCATCGGTTGAGTCGGTTTCGCCAGTAACGAC
>JBGSOM010000010.1:0-8174 GCA_041739135.1 Pirellulaceae bacterium | reverse complement strand
AAAACACCCGGCAAAGCGAAGTCCAGTCAAGGACAAAAGCCCTCGGCCTCGCATCCCTGGCGCGGAAAGGCTGGAAGCATTTCGCGTGGTGTTCCTACCGCCACACAGCTCGCCGAAACTTTTTGAGCTGTCTTGCTCCGCTCCGCTCGCTACGCTCCCTCCGCTACGCAAGACAGCTCAAAAAGCCTATTCTGAACCTCTTTCCCCGGGGACATTTCTAATGAACGCTTCAAGGGGACATTTCTAATGGCGCATTACACGCTCTGCGTCGCTACTGATTGCCAACATCAGCTTGGTGGTCGACAATGGAGGGTGAATGAAAGTGCAAATTTCCCATTCGCCTCAATCTCCCATTGGAACTTAATAATGTCCAATCGCTCGATAGCCAGTCTTGTTGCCAGTGGTACGAACCTCTATCTCGACTCAATTGATCCGGATTTGGTTAAGTTGAACTTAGAGTGGGGAGCGGTGGGGGCAACAAGCAATCCGATTATCATCGCTGCCTTGATCGAAAGCGGTCGCTTTGATGACGCGCTGACGAAGCTGATGGCTAGCGGCAGCGATGATTCGGATATCGCCTGGGCACTTACCGACCAATTGGTGCGCGACGCGCAAGAAGCGTTTCTGCCAGTTTGGAATCGTACAAATGGAAACGCAGGTTGGGTCAGTTTCGAACTCGATCCGCTGTTGGAAGACGTTGATGAAAACATGCCGCACGCGGATCGTGTTGAACAGTACATTGAACTGGGCAAACGCTGGTCAGCGGGCCATAAAAATCGCATGATCAAAGTTCCTGCCACTGCGGCTGGGCTTGACGCGCTTCCCGAACTCAGCGCTGCCGGAGTTACGTTGAACGTGACGTTGGTGTTTACGATGGATCAGTATCACAAAGCACGCGCGAAAGTTTGGGAGGGTGCACGCAAACGTTCGAATCTCGACGATTTCAAGAGCGTTTACAGCATCTTTGTATCGCGAGTTGATCAGTATTCCAGCAAGCACTTGCCGAACTTATCACCAGCCGCCCAAGGTCAGCTCGGCATCGTCAACGCCAAGCAGATTTGGCTCGACAATCAGGAGTTTTGGAGCAAGCATCCGACACGGTTGCAGCAAGAGATCATTTTCGCGAGCACCGGTACGAAGGATCCGAAAGATCCCAAGGAAAAGTACGTCGCGGCGCTAGCTGGTAGCGACATTCAAACGAACCCGCCTGAGACGAACGCAGCCATTGCGGCTGGCGACTTTCATTTCACGCGACAAGTTGACAAACTGCCTGCGGATGAAGTGGTTGCAGAGCTGAATGCGGCTGTCGATATGCAACATTTGCACGACACACTGATGGCTGAAGGCACCGCGAAGTTTGCTGCGCCACAAAAGCAGTTGTTGAACACCATCGGCCGCAAACGCAAGGAACTCGCTTCCGTTTGAAAGCGGCTGGATACGCGAAGTCCTGCGTGACTATCAACTCCAACTGAGAATCTGGCAAGCGTTCAAGACGTGCAGCTGGCTCTCGGTTCGCAGTTGCAACCTGCCGCTCGAATCGATCCCTTCGCACAGTCCCGTCACTTCGCCGCTTTCTGCTGATCGCACTTGCACGACACGACCAGTCAGCAGACAGCGGCTGCGCCAGAGATTTTGCCAACCGAAGGGATCGTTACACCAGCAACGGAGTTGGCGGCGCAAAATGCCGATCAGCTCCGTGAGAACTTCTTCGCGTTCGATGTCTCGTCCAGCGATGCTCGAAAGGCACGTCGCGCTTGCGATCAATTGCGGCGGCGCCTGTTGCCAATCGATACGCGTATTGACTCCGATGCCGATTGCAAAACCAGTTGAGCTCGCGCGACCAGGGATCGCTTCGATCAAGATACCAGCCACTTTCTTGCCATCAAAATAGAGATCATTCGGCCATTTCAGTTGCGTCTTGGCGTGTTCTCTCAGTTCGAGAATACGATCAGCGGCGTCGGCCAAGGCGATGCCTGCAACCAACGCAAGCTGCGAATGAACCGAAGCATCGGCTGGCAACTCCATTGCGGGGACGATCAGCGTCATCATCAAGCATCCGTTTGGTGACCACCATTGATTGCCACCGCGGCCGCGACCGGCTGTCTGCGCGTCGGCAACAAACAAAGCCGGAATCTCGCTGTGATGCGAAGCGAACCAGTCCTTTGCCGAATTGTTGGTTGAGTCGACTTGCGCAAGCCATTCAACGCGCTTCAACCAATCGTCACGCAATAAGTCGTCTATTGCGCTCTGCCTTCGCAAAGCTGGGATAGGTTCCATCGGTGATCTCGGAAGTAAGATGCTAAGGATCATTGGCTCGAAAGTCGACGCTTCGTAGATTGGCGACTGAAAGTCACCACCGCTTATTCTTCGCTTGTTGCTATGCGATCAATCGCAGTCGACTGGGCAGCACGCGAATTTCGAGGGGCAGGAAACCGCCAGGATCGCCGTCAAGCTGGTACGGAATTGGAGGCGTTGCGGTTGCAGGTTCAAGCGGTGATGCAAGTCTTTCCATCGAAATACTCGTCGCCAGTGAGTGCGAGAAATCCGCCATGCTCTGATGATTGCCCGACCAAAGTCGCCTTAGGTAGTTGAAGCCATTCACAATGCCAGGACTTCGAAACGTACATACATCCAGCATTCCATCAACTGGATTGGCTTGGGGACAAAACTTCAGATTCGCAGCGTAGCGAGGCAGATTAAAGATAAAGGTCCACGCGCACGTCTGCTCAATATCGGCTCCGGTGACCTGATTGCGTTGGATCAACTTTGTTAGCGGAAACTTGTATCGGCGAAGCGTTCTCAAGATTGGTCTCGTGTAGGACCAGCGATTGATGTGACCTTTGCGATTCGCATGCATCTCTTCGACGACTGCCGCATCGAAACCGCAGCTTGCCATCACTAGAAACATCTTTCCATTGGCTAACCCGACATCGAGCGCAATCGTTTTTCGCTCGCAAATTCGCGCTCGCGCGCGTGCGATGTCATTGTTTAACTCGAGATGCTTGGCCAACAAGTTCTCAGTGCCAAGCGGGAAAATCAGCAGCGGAATATCAGCCGCGATACGGTTTGCAAGCACCGCTGCGGTACCATCGCCACCGGCGGCAATCACCACCCGCAGTTGACATTCGTCGTGCAGACCCGCTGCGCGACGCTCGATTTCGTTCAAGTCCGTGCAGATCTCGACGAGGTACCCGTCCGTTGCGAGGGCTTCTCGCAAGTCACGCAACATCGATTCCCGCGAAACCGCACCTGACTTGGGATTGGCCGCGATCAGAATGTGTCGTTGTGCTTCATTCATACGCTTTGCGATCGATACATGCTTCGAAAGAGAATTATCAGACAGCACCAGACTCGATCATCTGCTGACACATTTCGCGAACTAGTTTTGGATCGGCGTTCGGATTCTTCTTCTTCGCGGCTCCGATCAAGGAACCTAGTCCCTTCAGATTGCCTTCGCGCACTTGAGCGACAACTTGCGGATTCTCAGTTAGCAACTCACGGCACAGGCTCTCAATTTCGCCGCGATCGATCGACGCAATACCCAGCGCCTGCTTCGCCGATTCGAGATCCGCTTGCGGGTTCTGCAGCCAATACTGAAACACCTCTTTGCCACGGCTGTTATCGATCGCTCCGGCGTCGATCGCTTTTAGCAGATCAGCCAACCGAGGTGCATCGAGTGGGAAGTTGTCGATCGTCCAGTCTTGTTCTTTGAGTGTTCGCATTACATCTTGTTGCACCCAACTGCTCACACGTTTTGCGCTCGCCCCAGCCTTCACCGCAGAGTCGAAGTAAGCCACAATGCCGCGACCTTGCGATACGATCACATCGGCATCGTAAGGCTTCAAACCAAGTTGATTCTCCAAGCGACTTCGGATCGCTGAAGGCAACTCAGCGGCGGACCGCGCCGAACTAACCTGGTCCGAACTGATGTGCAGCGGGACGAGATCGGGGTCTGGGAAATAACGGTAGTCGCTCGACTCCTCCTTCTCCCGCTGAGCAATCGTTACTCCTGCATCGTCATCCCAACCGCGAGTCTGCTTCGGTGCATCACCCATCACCTGCCCAGTCTTCAGCCACTGGTCGTACTGTCGTTGACTCTCATAAGTAATCGCACGCTCGACGGCTCGAAAACTGTTCAGGTTTTTAACTTCGACGATCGGTGTCGCAAGCGTCTTCCCGTCGCGCTCGATATGCAGATTGACATTCGCGTCAGCTCGCAAACTACCCTCCTGCATATTGCAATCGGATACGCCTAAGTAGGTCAACAATAGACGCAGTTCGGTCAGATAAGCTTTCGCGGCCGCTGCTGTCCGCAGGTCCGGATACGATACGATCTCAAGCAGTGGCGTGCCGGTGCGATTCAAGTCGATGCGACTGTCCGCCTTTCCCGCCGCTTCGTCATGCATACTCTTGCCAGCGTCCTCTTCGAGATGCGCTCGAATCAATCGCACTCGCAGTGTCTCGCCTTCGTTCTCGGGGTCTGCAAAGTCGAGATAGCCCTCGCCACAAATCGGCTGATCAAATTGGCTGATCTGGTAGCCTTTGGGCAAGTCCGGATAGAAATAATTCTTGCGATCCCACTTGGTGACGGATGCAATTTCACAGTTCAAAGCCGTACCCGTGCGAATGGCTAGCTCCACGGCCTCTGCATTCATCACCGGCAGTGAACCCGGCAACCCCAAGCAGACTGGACATACCTGAGTATTCGGCGGCGCCCCGAATTCCGTCGAGCAGCCGCAAAACAATTTGCTCTTAGTGCTAAGTTGAACGTGAACTTCCAAGCCGATCACGATCTTGTAAAGCTGGTCTGCCATCAATCCTGCTCAATGTTTGTAATCTGAGTTTCTGCGCTTGCCTGAACGCCGGGACACGCACTGGTCATTGTGATGCTCGATCCGAAAATCGAACAGTAGGCGTTACTGCTTGCGGCGCCTGGTGGTTTGTCAACATTTAACTTTACGGTTGTAAGTGCTTTGGCGCCATTCGCGACGCCCTTCGCAAAGCCTTAGAGCGTGCCACCGTAAAGTTAGATGTTGACAGAGTATCTAGGGAAGCTCAACCGCTTTTCCATTTGTAGTTGGCTTGCTTTCTGAATCCGCTGAGTTTTAATGTGCCGTCCGCATGCAGGTCGAGCGTAGAGTAACTGTTATTGTCGGCTCCTGAGCCTTCGATCATGGCGGCAAGCGTGCAAAAGTGAATGCCGTCGATCTCTTTGTAGTCGTTCTGGTGGCTGTGCCCTTGCAAGACGACCGCAACTTTCTTTGAATCGATTAGCACGCGTCGCACTTCGGCGGCATTTTTCGCACAGTGCTGGTTCTCGCCGTCCAATCGCTGGTGAGCGAAAACAATTGTCTTGCCGCTTGCCTTCTGCAAATCGGCTCGCAACCATTCGAGCTCGGCTTTGGGGACGTTGGCGTCGTCCCACTTGGAGTTCTTGCGACCGTAGGGGACTTCATCGGAGCGGAAGCACATGTCGAGCACAACGAAGTGGAGACCGTTGCGATCGAACGAATAGTAAGATTCGCCTTGCCCAACTTTGCCAAGAAACTCGGCTTTGGTAAGCATATCAACGCAGTGATTCCCCAGCACATAGTGACGATCGGTACAGATTGCAGCAAAGTGCTTATTCACTTCCTCCAGGTACTTCAACTCAACCTCGGGTGAATCGGCCGCATCGATCAGGTCGCCCAGTTCGACAATAAAGTTCGGCTTGGCGGTCGCGAATTGCGTGGCGGCTTCGGCTAGCTTGTTTAGCGTCTCGCGATAGTGCCGGGTTCCCAGTGGCGCTTTGTCAGCGTGATGCATATCAGTTAACAAACCGATTCGCAGAGCCGGTTTTTCATCGGATTCAAACACATTCGCTGCTAGCGCGGTCGATGTCGTTGCCAGTAATAACGCTCCGCCTTGCAGCACGGCGCGGCGCGACAGTCGCAGAGTCTGCGATTCAGGCGGCTGCGATTCAGAAAGTGTGCCATTCTGCGGTCGCTTGTCGCTGTGAAATTTCTTGCTTGGTTTCATTTTGAGTTGCCTTTAAGAGTTCGGTAGCGGAGGCGGAATGGAAGGCGGACCGCTTACGGCAAACGGCTCGGTTGAAACCGCAGTGGATTTGGTGCGCCGCGTAAGCAGGTAGATAGCTCCGCCGGCTACAAGCAGCAACGCGATGCCAAACACTGGTCGGACTGCGATCCAAGCAACGGCAACCGAGATCAGTGTCACGATAGTTCCCAACAGAAATGCAACGATGAACGACATCGTACCGACTAGTCGTCCAATTGGCGGAATGATTGCAGCTAGCGTCTTCAACGGGCTGGTGATTAATGAGAATCCAACAATCGACAGTATCCAACCGCCAATGCGGAGCAGCCAAGCCAGCATTGTGTTTTGCGCCTTCAGCGAAATGAACATCTCTTCCGCAGAGACTTTACCAATCATCAGATGTTCAATCGATTCACCGTTGCTTGTCTTGAAAGGTGTAAGCTCCGAATCGGTTTGCTTCGACAGTACGCTCACTTCCGTCGGCTCGACAGCGCGAAACTGAATCCGCAGATCGCCGACCTGAGGTTCGCTGGCCATCGGCAAGCCGGCGCTATAGTAAAGTCGGCCGTTCTCGTTTTTGAAGTGCGCTTTCATCGGCTCGTCGAACTTCGCGAGTACTGTATTCAAGTCCCAAGGAATATCCTTCCACGAAGTCATTTTGCTTTCGACGAGAGATGATTGCAGGTGATACGCACCCAGAGTTGCGTGGTTTGTAACTGCGGAATGAGCGGCGAATCGGAGCGCTGGATTCTCATGGCCGTTACGTTCTTCGAACGAATCACTATTTGCGCGGCCATCATGCCAGCGCCGATCATAGGTGTAGGTCGTGATTGTTTCTTTACCGCCGCCGATTTTATCGCGAGTCTTCGTTTCCTTATGCTCGACCCACTGAAACATTTCCACGCTGCGTTGCAATCGCAGCGCTTTCAATTCCACGCCGAACTCCGGGTCGCTCAATGACTCTTCCGTCGTCGCGGTGCCCGATAAGTGGACTAATTGATTGTTCTGCGCCGGGTCGATCTCAAAAGCATCGGCGACTTTGACCACCGCCTTTTCCGCCTCAGCCAATCCTCGCGAGCGATGAACTGTACGATATTCGTTCCAACTGACGAGCAATACAGAACCAGGAATCATGACGATACCGACTAGAATTCCGAAGAACGAATTCGCCAGCCGCGAGAAAAATCCTTGATGCAAAGTTCGTGTTATTCGGTCGGCCATTTTCGATTTCACTTGTTAAGTTTATCTTGCGCTTCGATCAGCATTGGCTATCGTAGCAATGTTTTTCGCTGAAAGTGAGGTGCATTCGCAGGTCCACTAAAAGTTGCTGGTAGCGCAAGCCACCCGACGTAGTTTTTGCTATTCTGTTTACCGTTTGCTAGCCTTAATTCGTTTCCGGTCGCACCTCAGGCATTCGCTTCATAGGAACCCGATCTATGCCACTTGGAATAGATCCGCGAATCGACTTTGCGTGCAAATTGATGCTGGGCAGTCCGGATCATCTCTCGGTTACGATTCACTTTTTGAATTCGATGTTGCAGCTGGATGACCCGGTCGTGGCGGTCAAAATCCTCAATCCGATTGTCGGCAAAGATCGCTCCGAAGACAAACTGATCGTGCTCGATATTCTGGCTCGCGACAGTTTAGGACGGCTGTTCAATATCGAAATGCATACCCGCATTCCGCTATTGTTTCCAAGTCGTTTGCTGCTTTACAACTCTAAGAACTTCATGCGGCAACTGCGTGAAGGCGATAGTTACGGGAAGTTGCGGCCAGCGATCAGTATCTGTTTGCTGGATCGCCGGATGTTCACCGGCGGTTCAGAGAACTCGCGGTGGTATCACAGTTTCCGGCTGCGCTGCGATCAGAATTCGGAGCTGGTGTTGACGTCCGACTTCGAATTTCACATCTTCGAGCTACCCAAGTTCAAGCCGACGAGCGATAATATCAGTGAGTTGCCAGCAGTTGAGAAGTGGCTGTATCTTTTCAAGCATGCTGCTGAAATGGAAGCCGAAACGCTTGCGGATATGTTGCACGAAGAACCGTATCGCGAAGCTATAGGAGTATTAAAGATGATTTCGAAATCCCCCGAAGAGCTGCAATACTACGAAGACCGACTCAAATTCCTCCGCGACGAA
>JBGSOM010000203.1:0-41395 GCA_041739135.1 Pirellulaceae bacterium | reverse complement strand
GACACAGATCGTCATACAGTTCCGGGAGCCGCCACACATCCTGTTTGGTGATGGCAAGAAATCGAAGCCTCGCGCTAACCAACTTGTCATCCAGATTCAACCTGCAGAAGGGATTCAAGTGCACTTTCAATCGAAGGTACCCGACCAGGAAATGAAGCTGATGGAGAGCGCGCTCGATTTCCGCTTCGATACTTCGACGAAGGAACATCCCGACGCTTACCAACGTTTGTTGTTGGACGCGCTGGTGGGTGATGCAAGCTTGTTCGCTCGCAGCGATGAAGTTGAACTCGCTTGGGAAATTATCGATCCTATCATCGCAGCTTGGAGAAGTCCCGCGGCGCCAGCCATGAATACTTATCCGCTCGCTGGATGGGGACCTGAGGCGTCGGCGACTTGGATGGAGACCCAGGGAAGGCACTGGTTTGATGTTTGTCCGGTCATCAGTTAGTCTAGTTTCTTTCCGCATGCCCGTTTAATAGCAACGATTTGCAGCACGATGGTCGGTACAAACGATATTGTTATTACTGGGCTCGGTTGCGTATCACCCATTGGCATTGGTCGCGAAGCGTTCTGGAACGGACTGCGAAGCGGCAAATGCGGCATTCGTTTGATGCATTGCATTGAGGGCGATGAGGCGAAGGGCGAAGTTCGCCGCGAATTCTACGGCGGAGTCATACCGGATTTCGATGGCAAGGTTTACGTCACGCCGCGCAAAGCGCTGAAAGTGATGAACCGCGAAGTTCAGACAGCTTATTCGGCTGCCCATTTGGCTTGGCAAGACGCGAAGCTTACCGATGTCGAAACACGAGCGGAACGACTTGGAGTCATCTACGGCTCAGAAATGATGCCCGGCGAATTGCAGGACATTAGCGGCGCGATTGCGAACTGTGCCGTCGACGGTGAGATGCAGTTTTCACGTTGGGGGAAACAGTTCAGCAAAGACATCTTTCCTTTGTGGATGCTGAAGAACCTGCCCAATATGCCCGCCTGCCACGTTGGAATCGCAATCAACGCGCGCGGGCCCAACAATACTATCGTGCAGGAAGAGATCAGCGGTCTGCAAGCGTTGATCGAAGCCGCGATGATTATCGATCGCGATCAGGCCGACGTGATGGTTGTGGGAGCTGTGGGAGGTCGCGTCGGACCGGCTCGGATGATCTTTCGTTTGGAACCGATCTTCAGACGCGCAAACGCGCCCGCGGATTCCGTCAATGGTAGTGGGCTGTGCGTTCCGTTCGATGAGCGACATTGTGGGATGATCCCAGCGGAAGCAGCGGCTGCGATCGTGATCGAGAGACGAAGTCATGCAGTCCGACGAGGCGCGCAGATCTACGGTCAACTGACCGGTTTCGCGAATCGCTTTTCGACGCCAGAAATTCCTAATCGCGGCTCGCGAGTTTCCATTGCAAACGCAGCTCGGGCAGCCCTGAACATGGCCGAGATCGATGGCAGCGAGGTGAGTTCAGTTGCAGCGCAGGGGTTTTCAGAACCCAAACTCGATATTGAAGAAAGCCAAGCGATCGCAGAAGTATGTGGCGACGCGCCAGTGACTGCGTTTTCGAGTTACTTTGGTACAGCGGGTTCGGCTTGCGGATTGATCGAATTGATGGCCGGCGTGCTGGCGACTTGCAATGGCCAACGTCTGCCAACTCTGGGATTTGCGAAACTAGATTCTAACTGTCCGATTCGTGTGACAACCGAAATTTCACCCACGACCGGGAGCGATATGCTAAAACTGAGTTTTACCCCCTACGGTCATGCTGCTGCGGTAGTCGTTCGGTGCAACACTTAGATTTCTTAAGGTTGATTGTAGACAGTACGAACGTGTGTCCTTACCTGATTGGACGCACCGCTCGAATGCCGCTGAGTATTCCGATCGAAAGCGTCAGTGGCGAGCAGTTCGATATCGTCCTTGCAGCAGGCTACCGACGTTCGGGCAGGTATTTCTATCGTACCAATTGTCCTGGTTGCCAAGCTTGCGAACCACTGCGAATTGAAGTCGCTAAGTTCAGAGAAACGCGATCCATGCGCCGCGTCCGCAAACAAGCTGACGATCATTTACGAGTTGAGGTGGCGTCGCCCAGTTTGGATGAAGATCGGTTGCGGGTTTTCAATTTGCATCGAGCGATTCGCAAGTTGGACCGCGGGGAACCAGCCGCAGATGCGTTCGATTACGAATCTTTCTTGATCGATTCTTATTGTGAAGCGATCGAGCTTAGCTTTTGGGACGAGGACAAATTAGTCGCTGTCACAATTACGGATGTGGGAGCGACGAGTTTGTCGGCGGTGTACTGTTACTTTGATCCTGCATACAGTTGGCTGAGCCCTGGCACGTATGCAATCTTGACTCAGATCAGCTTGGCGCAGCGCGAGCACTTCAAGTGGTTATACCTAGGAATGTTCGTCGCGGGTAATGCGCACCTGTGTTACAAGGCAAGGTTTGGCCCGCACGAAAGACTGTGCGATGGGACTTGGCAAGCCTTTGAACCTACCATCATCGACAAGGCTCAAGCGATGAAGACAACGCCCGACGCTTTGCCGATATCGGAGATTGAATATGATTAGCGGTTGGAAAGTAGCACCTTTTGTTTATGCATTGCTCTGTTGCCATATGGCAACTGAATCACATGCGCAAATCGAGAAAACGAACTTTATTGTTGTCTTAGTCGATGATATGGGATGGTCGGACCTGTCCTGTTTTGGAAACGAAGCAGTTGAGACCACGAACATCGATCGCCTGGCAAAAAACGGAATCCGCTTTACCAATTTTTATGTGAACGCACCGATTTGTTCACCTTCACGAACTGCGCTGACCACGGGCCAATACCCTCAGCGCTGGCGCATCACTTCTTACTTGAACAATCGCAAAGATAATGCACGCCGCGGAGTTGCGAATTGGTTGGAACCAAGCGCGCCGAGCTTGGCGCGCATCTTAAAAGCGAATGGTTACGCAACGGGGCACTTTGGAAAGTGGCATATGGGTGGCCAGCGCGATGTTGGTGAAGCGCCGCTGGTTGTTGAATATGGATTCGATGAATCGCTGACAAATTTCGAAGGCTTAGGCCCACGCCTTTTACCACTGTGCGATGCGCATGATGGCACGCCCCCCAAGCCATATGCACTCGGAAGTGACAAGCTAGGCAATGGGCCGATTACCTGGATGGATCGCGAAAAGATCACTGAAGGATTTGTGGATAGCGCAATTGCGTTCATCGGTGCTTCGCAACGAGCTGGCAAACCGTTTTACGTCAATCTGTGGCCCGACGATGTGCACTCACCCTTTTTCCCACCCGAAGCGCTCCGTGGCGATGAAGCCAAGCGGACACTCTATCACGGTGTCCTGAAAAACATGGATGCCCAGCTCGGCAAGTTGTTCGATTTTGTGAATTCGTCAGCAGAGCTGCGAGACAACACACTCGTTTTACTCTGCAGCGACAATGGTCCGGAACGCGGCGCGGGTTCCGCGTTACCTCTGCGCGGCCATAAAACCAATTTATATGAAGGCGGCATTCGATCGCCACTTGTCGTCTGGGGCCCAGCCTTTATTGAGGACAAGCAACGCGGAATGGTGAATGACGAAAGCTATTTTTGCGCAATGGACTTGGTTCCATCCATCCTAAACATCGCTGGGATAAAACCTGATCAGCAGCTTGTGTTCGATGGTGAAGATATCTCGGCGACTTTGTTAGGGCTGCAGCAAAGATCGCGCTTCGCTCCTATTTACTGGAGAAGACCGCCGGATCGTCCTGGCACTAAAATGGAAGACTACCCAGACTTGGCCATGCGCGAGGGCAAGTGGAAATTACTGTGCGAGTATGACGGTAGCGATGCTCAGTTGTATGATTTAAAGTCGGATCCTGCCGAATCGAATAACTTGGCCGAGTCGCATATGGATATCGTTGAAAATATGCGCAATCAGTTAATGGAATGGCACAAAGAGGTGCCAGCAGATCGCGGCGAGTTTCTTGAATTAGAGCAGGTTGAGAACTGAATCATCGTTAGCTGGACACCCAGTGCATGACGTTAGCAGAACACAACTCGATTGACTACTTGCAATTAACGTTGACCACTGGCATCGGACCTCGCACGCTTGCGAACTTGCTGGATCGGTTTGGAACGGCGAGTGAAGTTTTGCAGGCGAGTCCGCAAGACTTAGCGGAAGTGGACGGCGTTGGCGTGCTGCTCAGTCGACGCATTCGTTCAAACGAATTCCGCGACCAGGCGTTGTTGGTATTCAGTTTGTGCGAAGATAAAGACGTTCGCTTGCTGTTTCCATGGGAATTGGAGTTTCCGCGTCTGTTGAAAGAGTTGCCTGACCCGCCGATGATGCTGTACGTGCGAGGTCAATTTGTGCGCACGGACGCATTAAGTATCGCAGTCGTTGGGACTCGCGGTTCGTCGCAGTACGGTCGCGGTCAAGCGGAACGTTTTTCGCGAGTGTTGGCACGAGCTGGATTGACGATCGTGAGCGGCTTGGCGCGAGGCATTGATGCTGCTGCTCACCACGGAGCGCTCGAAGCCGGAGGTAGAACCATCGCCGTGCTCAGTAGCGGAGTTACTGAGATCTACCCGCCTCAGCATCTAGATTTGGCCGAGCGCATCGCGGAAAACGGCGCATTGATCAGTGAAATGCCGCCCGGATCGAAACCAAAGAAAGGTATGTTCCCGCAACGCAATCGATTGATCAGTGGCTTGTCTCTGGGAACGATCGTTATCGAAGCGGCCGAGCAATCTGGTGCTCTGATCACCGCGCGATTGGCGGGAGAACAAGGCCGCGAAGTTTTTGCTCTCCCCGGACTCGTGACAAACCCCAATTCGCGCGGTTGCCATCGCTTGATCCGAGATGGTGCTCATCTGATTCAAGATCCAGAAGATGTGCTCGATGAACTTGGGCCGATGGTCGAAGACGTTATACTCTCGCCTGACCAGACCGTTCGTCACGCTGCGGAACTGCAACTGAACGATCAAGAGAACGCAGTTCTGCAAGCCATCGACGTACAACCCACCGATATCAACTCGATAGTTGTCACCAGCGGCCTTCCGGTTCCTCGCGTACTCAGTACGCTTAGTGTTTTGGAAATGCGTCGCCTTGTGCGGCGCGTTAGTGGTCAATTGGTTCAGCGAGTTTAATCACTTGTCGCTGACACATCCGACCATGATGTGATCAAAATCCGTCGGCTTTATGGCAAAGCAAGGACTCAGCACTGTTGTCGCTTGATATCGATTCGATACTCGGTCCCGGCGGTGCGATTGCGCGGAGATTGAAGAACTACGAGCACCGCAACGAGCAACTCGATATGGCGCGAGCCGTAGCGGCTGCAATGACGGATCAGAAGCACTTGGTCGCCGAAGCTGGAACGGGCGTTGGGAAAAGTTTCGCCTATTTGGTTCCAGCGATTCTGCACGTGACCGCCAACCAGCATGAGAACGAAGCGTTAGATGGCGAGGAAGAACCCAGCAGGCGAGTTGTCATCAGCACGCACACGATCAGTCTGCAAGAGCAACTGATGAACAAGGATTTACCGCTTCTGAACAGCGTGATTCCTCGCGAGTTTACATCCGTACTGGTCAAAGGCCGTGGCAATTATCTCAGTCTGCGTCGTTTCGAACTCGCTCGGAAACGGGCTACAGCTATGTTCAACGACATGGAATTCAACCAGTTGGACGAGCTTCGAAAGTGGACCAAGGAAACTACCGATGGTTCACTGAGCAGTCTTCCGTTTCGTCCGACCGGATCGCTGTGGGATGAAGTTGCCAGCGACACAAGCAACTGTCTCGGTCGAAAGTGCCCGACTTACGACAAGTGTTTTTACTATCGCGCGCGTCGGCGAGTCCAAGGTGCGCAGATCTTAGTAGTTAATCACGCTTTGTTCTTCACTGACCTCGCGATTCGCGACGAACTCGGATGGGGGATTATCCCGGACTACGATGTAGCAGTGCTAGACGAGTGTCACACGATGGAATCCGTCGCCAGCGCTCATCTGGGTTTGAAGATCAGTAACGGTCAAGTTCAATACACACTGAACAAGCTCTATAACCCGGCAACGGGGCGCGGGTTGTTTGTTGCCATGGGTCTGGATCGATTGTGCGATCGAGTCCAGAAGGCACATACGATGATCGACCAGATGGTGTTTGATCTCGATTCCTGGATGGGAAGAGATCGCGACACCAAACGCGTGCACGGACCTCGTATCGTTACAAATTTGTTGAGCGATATTCTGCATGAGTTGGGTGGCGCGCTGCTCAAGATTGCGGACAACTCGGACGACGCGTCGCAGCGGCAAGATCTGATGTCAGCCGGCAATCGGCTTGAATCGCTGTGTGGCGATGCGAGGGCTTGGGTTGAACAGACCGACTCGGACTGCGTTTATTGGTTAGAACGCAGCCTCAGTCGGCGCGGCGATATGCGGATGGAGATGCATGCGGCTCCGATCGACATTTCCCACCGCATGCGCGAAATGCTGTTTCAACAAGTTCCAAGTGTCGTCATGGCGAGCGCGACCGTATCAGCGGCGCGCGAAGGAGGTTTCGAGTTCTTTCAGTCGCGGGTGGGAGCAACCGGCAGTCGCACCATTCAATTGGGCAGCCCGTTCGATTATCAACGCCAGGCTGAAATCATTGTCGTGAATGATCTGCCTGATCCGTCATCGAATCGCTTGCAGTTCGAAGCAGCCCTTCCCGACTTAATAAAACGTTACTTGCAACGAACCGATGGGCATGCGTTTGTGCTGTTCACCAGCTACGGGTTACTACGGTCCACTGCGCAAAAGTTACAGTCTTGGTTCGCCCAGCAGCAAATGACGCTTTACAGCCAAGCTGATGGAACACCACGCGGTGCATTGCTGGATCAGTTTAAGCAAAACCCGCGCGGTGCACTGTTTGGCACGGATAGTTTTTGGCAGGGTGTCGACGTTCCTGGAAATGCGTTGACCAACGTAATCATCACCAAACTTCCGTTTAGCGTTCCGGACCATCCGCTGCTGGAAGCGCGTCTAGAGGCGATTCGTGCAGCAGGTGGCAATCCGTTTCGCGATCATCAAATACCCGAAGCGATCATCAAACTGCGGCAAGGTTTCGGTCGGCTGATTCGCACCGCTGATGACCATGGAATAGTTGTAATCCTCGACCCCCGCATATCAACGAAACCTTACGGAGCGATGTTCCTGAATTCGCTTCCCAATTGCAAAGTCTCTTTCGAATCGCAACGCTCATAGGGTCGATAGCGGTAACCTCATTTCTGCATTCGGACGCCCGCTCCAACAGCGCCCTTTCAACTGAACTTGGTTAGAATAAGGCCCTAAACTCCAACTTACATGGGACTAGAGGTAGAGCGGATGCTGGCAAAAATCACGAGTGCAGGTCGCACCGATACGGGTAAGAAACGTGACAGTAACCAAGATCAGTTCTTGATCGCAGACCTTAACAAGTCGATGCTAGTGCAGTCGACTAGTCTCGAATTAGAAGCGCAGTCGCGAATCTACGGCATGTCTCATGGCAAACTACTGATGGTGGCCGACGGGATGGGCGGTCATCAAGGTGGAAACCGTGCCAGCCGCATGGCCATCGACTTGCTGATCAATCAGCTACTTAACAGCATGCACTGGTTTTCGAGTAATGAGCATGACGAAGCGGCGCGCGAAGCTGGATTCGTCGAAGACTTGAAGCGTCTGATGCAGCACGCTCACGAAGCGATCGAAAAAGAAGCCCAGTCCGAAATCAAAAAGAAGGGGATGGGTACAACACTTACGGTGGCATATGTAATCTGGCCGTGGATGTACGTTCTGCATGCGGGCGACAGTCGTTGCTACCTGCTTCGTCAAGGTGAAATGCGACAACTTACCCGCGACCACACCGTCTCGAATCAGCTCGTAGAGAAAGGCGGCATGACGCTCGAGGAAGCGAACAACTCGCGGTGGAGCAACGTGCTTTACAACGCGCTCGGTGCGGGCGCCGCTGCGGTGGTTCCCGAAGTGCATAAAGTTCCTCTGCAATCAGGGGACACAATTATGTTGTGTACGGATGGATTGTATCGGCATGTTCGTGATAATGAGATTCGTGATCTATTGGAAACTGAACTTGAGCCACAAGAGTCTTGCAGATCCTTGATTGAGTTGGCAAATTTTCGTGGCGGATTGGACAACATCACAGCAGTCGTTGCACGGTTAGGCGAACCGGAAGATGACTCAGAACCTAAAGCCAAAGTTGCGGCGGAGATAACTTTGGAAAGGTTGCTGCGAGAGACAACCGGTTTCCAGCCGATAACTCCAGTTCCTCAACCTCGACATCCAGCGAAGCTATCGGATACCGCCGACTTCGGACCAAGCAACCCAGAGTTTTCTCAGAAGTAGAATATGCAATTAAACAATCGGACCGTCTCGCAACTGCTTGAACAACTTGATGCATCCGACACAAACGACATTGGAAGAATCGCCAAACTTTCATTGCAGCTCGCCAAGCTGATTCAGCAGCGCGCGACCGAATTGCAAACCCCTGCTGAGCGACGGCAGCAAGCCGAATTGGATCGCATGATCCAACATCCGCAAGATAAAGCCACGTTGACGCAGATGACCGATCAAGCGTTTCGAAGTGAAACCGCTGCGCGCGCCGTTGATCAGTTGGTTCATATTTTGGATGTGCAAGGCATTCCGCGATTCTTCAGTCCGCTCGATCGAACGATGCTCAAGGGATTTCAATCCTTCGGCAGCTATTTGCCCGGTGTAGCGGTTCCACTGGTTAAAGAAAAAATGCGCAAGGAAACAGCTAACGTAATTTTGCCCGCTGAGCGCGAGATGTTACGTGAACATCTGCATGCGCGGCGCGAAGAAGGCGTGCGGATGAATGTGAATCTGCTTGGCGAATCATTGCTTGGCGAGGCTGAGGCACAGCGCCGACTCGATGCATATCTTGGTGCGCTGCAAATGCCCGAAATCGAATGCGTGTCGATCAAGATCTCGACGCTCTATTCGCAGATCTCGCCTATCGCGCGCGCGTCGACGATGAAGACGATCTCAAACCGACTCGAGCTACTGTACCGCGCTGCCGCTCGCCATCAATTTGTGAAGCTCGACGGGACGAGCGTTTCGAAGTTCGTCTACCTCGATATGGAAGAGTATCGAGACATGTCGCTTACTTCCAAAGTTTTCATGATGACACTTGATCGACCTGGCATGGAGCAGGTTCGAGCTGGAATTGCGTTGCAAGCCTACATTCCGGATAGCTACCTGGTACAGCAGCAATTGACGGAGTGGGCGCGACAGCGCGTCGCCAAAGGCGGTGCACCCGTAACGATTCGGATCGTTAAAGGTGCCAACATGGAGATGGAACGCGTCGAAGCATCGCTGCGAGGTTGGCCGCAAGCGCCTTACAAAGTCAAGATCGACACGGACGCGAACTATAAACGCATGGTCATCTATGGGTTAAAAGCGGAGAATATTTCCGCTGTTCGCCTTGGTATCGCCAGCCACAATCTGTTCGAAGTGGCCTTTTCGTTGCTGCTCGCCGCCAAGTGCAGCGCGCTCGAACACGTTCAGTTCGAGATGCTGGAAGGGATGGCAAATCATCAACGTCGCGCTCTTCGCGAATTGGTCGACAACTTGCTGCTATACGCGCCGGCTTGCAAGCACGAAGATTTTATTCACGCTATCGGCTACTTAGTACGGAGAATGGACGAAAACACCGGGCCAGATAACTTCTTGCGTCACGCCTTCAAAATCGAAGTCGACAGCCCCGAATGGCGACAACTTGAGACTCTGTTCATTGAGTCTATCGAACGTATGGATAGTGCATCCAGCGAGCCAAATCGAACTCAAGATCGCCGACAGTCACCTGCACAACCCGCTGCACCGGAGAATTGGCGGCTGCTCGTTAATGAACCCGATACCGATTTCTCGCTTCCACAACATGCGGAATGGGCGCAATCAATCGTTGCAAATTGGCAACCACGCTGCGATAGTCTCGCTACCGAAATTGCTTGCGCGATCGCTGGCACAGATGAAGCGGGCGAGGGGGCCAATTTCGAATCGCTCGATCCCTCGCGACCCGATGTCATTGTGGCTCGCTATCGCCAAGCAAGTGAACGTCAACTCAAACGCTGCGTCGACGTGGCAGAGTCTGATCCAACAGGGTGGCGCGCGATGCCTCCCAACGTTCGTTATGACCTGCTGAGAAAGGTCGCGCAAGAACTGCGAATTCGACGAGCGGATCTGATCGGTGCAGCGTTAGCGGACGGCGGCAAGACGATCATGGAGAGCGACCCCGAAGTCTCCGAAGCGATCGACTTTGTTGAATTCTATGCACAGACCGCTATCGAATTGCAAACCGATGCGAATCTAAACGCAAAGCCGCGCGGGGTCGTGGTTGTTATCAGCCCCTGGAATTTTCCGATTGCAATTCCTTGCGGCGGTATCGCGGCAGCGCTCGCTGCGGGCAACACCGTTATCCTCAAACCCGCATCCGACACGGCGCTCCCAGCGCGAATTCTGTGCGAGTGTTTTTGGTCAGCCGGAGTATCGCGAGAAGCCTTGCAGTTCGTTGTCTGCTCGGGTTCCGATGCTGGCAAGTTCTTGCTAGCCGATCCTCGCATTCAAACGGTCATTCTGACGGGAGGTACGGAAACCGCGCAGCGAATTCTAGCGGCTCGACCAACACTGAACCTGTTAGCAGAAACCGGTGGAAAGAACTGCACGATCCTCTCAAGCCTTAGCGACCGCGAACTGGCAATCAAAAACGTACTGCATTCAGCTTTCTCACACGCTGGACAAAAGTGTAGCGCGACCAGCCTGCTGTTGCTCGAAGAAGAAGTTTTCCATGACAAGGATTTCCGCGATGGCTTAATCGACGCAGTGTCTAGTTTAAAAGTTGGCTCGGCCTGGGACTTGCGAACGAAGATGGGACCACTGATCCGACAACCAGACGGTGCACTTCTGCGCGGATTGAAAGAACTGGAACCAAGTGAAGTGTGGGCGGTAATGCCTCGTGTAATCGACGAGAATCCGTGTTTGTATTCGCCAGGTATCAAGTGGGACGTGTCCGCAGGTAGCTTTACGCACATGACTGAGTTATTCGGGCCGGTGCTTGGAGTGATGAAGTACAAGACACTTCAACAAGCGATCGACTTGGTTCATCAAACAGGCTACGGATTGACCAGCGGCCTCGAAAGCCTTGACGACCGTGAGCAAGAGTACTGGTCATCGCGTATCGTCGCTGGCAATCTCTATATCAATCGTTCAACAACAGGTGCGATTGTTTTGCGTCAGCCGTTCGGAGGAATGGGGAAAAGCGCTTTTGGTCCTGGTATCAAAGCAGGTGGACCGAACTATGTTGTTCCGCTGATGTCTTATGCAACTCTAGGGGAACCTCAAGAACAAGCGATTGCACCAGAGATCGGTTCGCCGAAGCCGCCGGAAGCCAAACCGCAACTCAAGTCGCTTGCGGCGTTTTGGAGTTTGCTAACGGACAATGCGAACCGCGATGCAGCGCGCTTGCGAGAGCAACTATCGCCTTCGGAGTGGCAAGGTCTGCAGACGGCGCTAATCGATTTTGATCGTTTTGCAGTTGAGGAGATACGCAAACGCCACGACACGCTTCGATTGATCGGCCAGGACAATTTCCGCCTGTACCAATCGATGACTCACATCAGAATTCGAGTTGCCAGCACGGATTCGCTGCTGAGTATCATCGCCCGGGCCGCTGCAGTGATTGCTGTTGGAGGTCGCGCGACGCTTAGCCACGCTGACGAAGTTCACGAAGAATCGCTCAAATTGATCGAAGCTTTAACGCGCGCTTGGGCTGCAGATCTTGAGTTCGTTGAAGAAAGTGATGAAGAGCTTGTAGAAGCGATTCACGACGGTCAAGTCGACCGCGTTCGCTATGCAAGTGCCGAACAAGTTCCGCTCATTGTTCGCAAAGCGGCTGAAGATCGGTTCATTTACATCGCAGACTCACCGGTCAGCGGCAGCGGACGGGTCGAATTGCTGTGGTATGTGCGAGAGCAAAGCCTGTGCGTGGACTATCACAGGTATGGAAATTTGGGATTCCGATCCACTGAACGCCGTTCCGAACCAGCTTAGTCTGCTATCGATAGAGCCGCACACGTGTGGCGACGTAGCAGCCACAGCTTGTCGAGCAGTCGCTTGCGGATACCAGAATCGCTGCCAAAGGGAGCTTCTCTCACTATCGATGCTTGAAGCGTCACAATCGGATGACCGGCTTCGATAGTTTGCGGTTCGAAGGGTCGATCCGCAACTCCTTCGATCTGATGCAAACGAGTTAACGACCGCTCATCGAGGTGAACGGTTCTTTCGGCATACAGAACTGCTTTTCCGAAATGGGCGCGAGAATCCCGCTGCTGCGTTGCTTTGAAAGAGTTTTCGAAGTGGTAACATCGAAGCAACTCGACTATTGGATTTTCATCGCCAGCTTTTTGAAGCACCTCCATTCCAGCTGTCCAGCGAGGATTGCATTCCAGTAAGTACAACTCGCCATGCTCATTGCGAATGAAATCAAATTGCAACCAACCGCAATAGCCTGTCTGAGTTTGAATGGCACTGGCCAGCAACCTAAGCCGACCGGAAAGATCGCTTTCGACCGGACACGGCCCCAACGAACCACGATAGATGAACTCGGTGGGACCAGGCCACTCCTCTGCTGACAAACCACTGGTAACGCCCAGCAACTCGCAACCTTGATCGCATACCAAGCACGTGGCACCGACTTGTTCACCGCCAATAGATCTCTGCCAGTATCCCGCGACGTTATCAAGACAGCTGCCAGAATCCATGACGCGTGCGATCTTCAATCCACCAGCACTCGCATTGGGCTTCCACAAACAATCCCCGTCGAGCTGACCGTCACGCGATGTCTCTGGAAAATGGAACTCGCCGCAAACAGCCATTTCCCGGAGGAACTCGACACTTCTCAGTTTCATTCGCTGCTCTTCACTGGGACCGAGCACGACAGCAATCTCGCGAAGTTGCTCAACCGCCGCACCCAGGTTTTCCATGCCTCCAGCAAGTACAACCACAACCTCTTGGCCGGTTCGCTGCGTCTCCGTTGTAAACACTTGTAAGGCTCGAATGGCTTCTTCGACGATCAGATTCTGCTTCGTCAATCGAAGTTCCACCCAACGGCCATCGGCATAGTGCCGCGTGTCCGCATCGCCGAAATGATCGACGGCAAGACACCGTACACCGGCTTGCCAGCACGCTTCAACGAGTGCTCGCACAGAGTAGCCAATGGCCATAACGACCGGCACGGGTTTCCGATGACTCATCACGGTTTGATTGCCAGAGTCGCATCGAGTGGTGAACCAGTGCGGCAACCGATGACTTCGACGAAACCCGCTTCCCGTAACAGTGCTTCGTACTCGGTCAGAGTGCGCTCTTTTCCTTCCGTGCACGTCAACATGTTTAGACTTTGCATCTGAGCCCAGCGTGGTCCGGTCTTGTCTTCAGTCAGCAATTTTTCAGCGACCAGAATCCCACCACCGCTCGGCAGCGAATCGAAAATCCGCTTGAGCAGCAATCGAATCTTATCTTCGCTCCAGTCATGGAGAATGCGGCCGAGTGCATACAAGTCAGCCTGCGGCAGAGGATCGTGAAAGAAGTCGCCGCCGACCAATTCAATGCGAGTTGCTACAGCGGACTGATCGATGATCTCCTTCGCTAGCGGCAGAGCTGCTGGCAGATCAAACACAATCGCGCGTAGACTCGGGTAACGCTCACAGGCCGCGATCGCCAAGTGGCCAGTCGCGCCGCCGAGATCCGCAAGGCATTTGAAGCGGCTGAGGTCGATCGCCGATACCACTTGAGGCGAACTGATAACGCCAAACCCATGCATGCCCATCAAGAATTCGCGCTTCGCTGCTTCATCGCGGAAAAAATGCGAGAAGATGGGCCCCTCCAAACCAAAGCACTGCTGCCAGCGATGAGTGCCTTCTCGCACTGCGTCCTCAAGTTTGCCCCACATCGGCCACATCACACTGTTCGAATAATTGATATAGCCGGTCATTCTGTAGGGACTCGATGAAAGCAAGTAACGCGTGGCTAAGACGTTGTTCGAGTATTTACCCTCCATGCGATTGAGCAGCCCGAGTCCTACGCATGCGTCAAGTAATTGCTCAAGCGCTTCGGTGTCTGCACTTAGCCTCGATGCCAATTCACTTGCGCTCGCTTGTTCAGTTTCGAGTGCGTCGAATACGCCTAGCGAGACCGCGGCGAAGAGAGTCTTGGACCGTCGAAACGCTTCGAGCAGGTCGAGCAAAATTGCGGGATCAGGAATTGAAACATCGTTAGCCATGGAGTTTACTTTGCTTGGGAGTTAGTGCCGGGCAAGCGTTTCTGACCAGGAAAAACACTCCAAAAACATAACAGACGCTAACGAAGCGGCGAAGGGCTGGCGAGCTGCACCTGCATCCGCAATGCTGGATCGATATAATCGCTCTTCAATTAATCCAACCCTAGAAAGAATTAGAATGAACCACAAACCTATTACGCTCGGGCTACAAGCCAGCTTCGGATTTGGCGATCGCATCGGATTAGCAACGCCAGGACATGTTGCGGCGATGAAGCGATGCGGGGCTGGTATCGCTCCTATCTTTCCTCAGCAATCGATTCGCGAGATGACTCGCACGTCTCGCTCGCCTCAACAAGTAATGAACGATGCGATGTCGGGCGCGATTGCTGCCGGGTGGACCGTCGGCATCGGAGCGGATGCAGATCACTTGAAGACGACTGCCGACGTCGATGTAACCGCTGCCGTGGGGTTTACTTTTTTCACTATTGACCCGTCTGGAAATGTTGACCAGCGCGCTGAAGACTATGACGAGGCAACACTGCGCGCTAAGTTTGCCGAAACACGCGCGTCTTCGCCTTGGTTCGAGAAGTACCTGGGCAAGTCAATAAAGCTTTCTAGTGGTACCCGCGTCGAGCTGACCGAGCAAGCGTGCATGAGGGCGGCAGTTAAGTATGGTCGCGCAATAGCACACGCGATTGAACTGGGCGACTACATTGATCGAACACAACGAGCCGCGTTTCGCGAACATGAAATTGAATTGTCAATCGATGAGACTGAGCAACCGACAACGTTGGCGGAGCACTATATCATTGCCGATCAATGCTTAGCGGGTGGGATGAAATTGGTGAGTCTCGCGCCGAGGTTTATCGGCGATTTCGAAAAAGGGGTCGACTTCAAAGGTGATCTGCTGCAGTTGGAAAAGTCACTTCAAGATCATGCGGCGATCGCGGAATTGTTGGGACCGTACAAGCTGAGCCTACACTCTGGTAGTGACAAATTGTCGATCTACGCATTGCTCGCGAAGGCCACGAAAGGCCGCTTTCACGTCAAGACAGCAGGCACAAGTTACTTAGAAGCCCTGCGCGTGGTGGCCAAGCACGACGCACATACCTTCCGTGAGATCATTGACTTTGCTCGCGAACGTTACGAAACGGACAAGGCAACTTATCACGTCTCAGCAACGCTTGCCTGCGCTCCTACGACCAAGGATGCCAGCGATTCCGACTTGGAAAATGAGTACTTGGAATGCTGGGGGAACGTACCGAAAGGGAAGGGCTTCACCAAACCTGGTAGGCAGATTTTGCACTGCACATTCGGTAGCGTTTTAACGGATTCGCGATTGGGTAACGTCGTTCGCGATTGCTTGAAAGCTCATCCAGAAACCTATACCCAAGTCCTAGACGACCATTTCGGAATGCACTTGGAAGCACTGCAGTCCGGATTGGCGCATTGCGAAACGGCCTGAGAAACAAACTGCCTGAGAAGTAAACATCCTTAGAAGTAAACATCCAGGGCAGAGAACGAAAAAGGTCGCTCGAGTTTTCCACTCGAGCGACCTTTTAGTTTTGTTTCAGCTAGGTGAGGTAATGGGTTACTCAGCAGCTGTGGGGACGACCCAGACCTTCATATCGCATTCAATCTCTTGATGAAGGTGGATCTTAACGGTGTAAAGGCCAAGCTCTTTAAGTGGACCTTGCAGACGCACTTGATCGTCGGTGATGGTGATATCGATCGCTTTAAGTGCAGCGACGATCTCGGTGGCACCAACGCTACCGTAAAGGTGACCTTCGTCATTTGCGTTGGCTTCGATGGTGATCGACTGCTGAGCGATCTTATCGGCCAGTGACTGAAGTCCGCCGAGGCGTTGCTTTTCGATCTCTTTAAGTTTGGCTTTGTGCTTCTCAACCATTCGCTTGTGATGGTCGTTCGCAACAATTGCTAGACCTTGTGGAAGCAAATAGTTATTTGCAAAACCTGGCTTGACTTCAACCACATCGCCTTGACGTCCAAGGTGGTCAACATTCTGAATCAGCAGCAATTCGATGCCACCATTCGGACCCTTAGGCAATCTCTTGAACGACTTTACTTTCGTAACCATCTTCAACTCACTTTTCCATTGATCCGACATGAATTCACGGAACTCATATCAGGAGCGCCGCGACTGCTTTTCGAAAAAATTAAAACGGTATGTCATCGCCACTGTAACCACCGCTGTGGCCAGAATCAGAGTCGATTGTGGCGGAGCGAGCTTCAGCGTATTCCTCTCGAATTGAGTGATTGCCAGCCGCGCGAGCGCCGCCGCCTTCACCTTTCGCTCCAATTAATTGCATACGGTCGCAGACAACTCGTAACTTATAGTTTTTCTGCCCGTCTTTTTCCCATGTATCCAACTTCAAACGACCTTCGATGAAGACCGGTGAACCTTTGCTCAGGTATTCTGCAGCAACTTCTGCAGTGCGTCCCCAAAACGTTACATCTACGAACGTTGTCTCATCGATCCATTCGCCGTTTTGACCCTTACGACGATCGTTGACAGCTAATCCAACTTCTGTAACGGGTGTGCCAGCAGGAGTGTAGCGCAAAACGACGTCGCGAGTTAGGTTTCCCATGAGGATAACGCGGTTGTAACTTGCCATAGTTGGATCTCCATGGACGAGCGTGAAAGGGGTGAGGTTTGACAAGCCAACAGCCTAGCCAATTTGGGAACACCAGGCAACTAGTTTGGCTTACCCACCCTATCGCTTACTCGTCGATTTCTTCCTCATCATCATCGAGATCGATCCCAACGCCGACTGCAACTGGCTCTTCCACGCGAGTCTCGGTAACCTTGCCAAGAGCGTGCGATACCAAGGTTTCGACCAAGCGTGGATCGACCGTGGTTACCAGGAATCGAAGGATATTCTCGTCGAGCTGGCAAGCTCGGTTGAATTCGGTCATTCGGCTCGTATCCATATTGAAATACGTGATCCAATAGGTGCCTTTTGACTGACCATTGATGGGATAAGCCAGCTTGCGCTCTTCCCACAGGCGGCTAGCGAGGATCTCGCCTCCAAGATTTTCAATGAGTTGTTGCAAGGTTCCAGCCACGCCACCTGGATCGCGGTTGTATTTGTTGCTGTCGAAAATCAAAAAGCAGTCGTAGCACTGAGTAGCCAAAATCCAAACTCCCGTCGAAATCAATAAGTCTTCATTCACTCAGTCTTCCGTTCAATGGTCGCGGGAATCGCGAATTGAATGAAGTCTTAAGTTTGTTTCAGTTGTACTTGTTCATGCAAAAGGCGATTCCCTGAGTCGCCCAACTGAGAACTGCCTCAGTTGCATCGGCGACCGCCTGTTCGGCCGTCGCTCGCTCATCCTCGCGAAATCGCCCTAACACATAATCCGCTGCGTCCCATCGATCGGGTACAGGATCAATTCCGATCCTTAACCTTGGCACCGACTGCCCGCCGAACGCTCTCAATATATCATTCAGTCCCTTTTGCCCACCCGCTGAGCCGGAGGTTCGAAACCTCAACTTGCCGAGCGGAAGACTCAGGTCGTCGCAAACTACAAGCAAGTCTTGCTCGTGGTTCACTTTATAAAAATTGGCCAGCGGTTGTACGCAACGGCCACTGTTGTTCATAAATGTCAGGGGCCAGACCAATATCAGGCTGACACCATTCGTTGTCGCAGTCGTAAACTGCCCTTCGTATTTCGCTTTGGGAGTGGGAGCGTTTAAGCGAGATTGAAGCTTTGCAAGAACTTCGAATCCGATGTTATGCCGAGTTCCATCGTATTTGGAACCCGGGTTACCTAAACCTACCACAACCTTCAACCCAGAACCTTGGTCGCTCACAGTTTGGCTCCCACTGGTTCAATAGGCAACTTACTTGTCTTTGTCAGCGTCTTCTTTCGCCTTGCGGATCAATTCAGGTTCGGAAGTCGCATTAGCGTCGTCCGCTACCAAATGAGGTTTGGTAATTTGAACGACTACTACTGAACCGGGTGTCACCACCGACGCGCCTTCAGGCAACTTAACTTCATTTGCATGAATGCTCTGACCCAAGTGCAAGCCGTTTACCGAAACCACCAAATGCTCTGGAATAACTGCGGCTGGGCAATTGATCGTTAGTTCGTGAGTTACGAAGTTCAACTGGCCGCCTTCGCTGACGCCAGGAGCTTCACCATGCAATTCGACTGACAAAGTAACTTCAACGGTTTCCGATTGCGAAACGCGATTTAAGTCGATGTGGAGAATTTCGGTTCCGAAAGTATCCCACTGCACTTCGCGCAGCAAAGCCGTGTCGTTGATGTCACCCGTCAAGGAAAGAATCTTGCTGCCATGGCGGATAACCAAGCCCAAAGCGTCACGACGAACGCTGAGGTTTACATTCTCTTCTCCGTGACCATAAAGAATGGCTGGCACCAAACCTTGGTCGCGGAGCTTCTTGACTGCGCGGGAACCGACTAGATCACGCTTCTTGACTTCGATAGTTTCGCTCATGGACTGTCCCGATCGCCATCCTGTTTGAGGTTTAGCGAATAATCTCGTGGTTTGACGATTGCACCCCACCTTGCGGCGAGGCTTCTGCGTCTGGATTTTCTAAACGGGCAAGTATCTCAAAATGATCAGTTCTTTCAAGAGCAACTGTCCATCATCGTGCAGAGAAATTTGCTCTAAAGACAGAACCAGCGTTTTAAGGGCACCTGAGTCGCCTGCCGTCTAGCCTGATTTTCGTGGTTTCCAGTCGGCTTGCTGATTCGCTAGCGGTCAAGTAGGTTTGCAAGTTCCCAAACCTAGAAGGCAAAACGCCGCGTAATTGAATCGAAAAGTCGTTCGTAATGGCAAAGAAAAGCACCCAGATGCAATACATCGAGCCGATCGGGGCTCGGGTCCTTGTACGAAAAGATGAGCCGAAGCGGGAAACCAAGGGCGGTATTGCCTTACCGGATGCTGCCGAAATTCCGACAATCACCGGCCGAATCGTCACGATTAGCCGGCAAGTCGCCCACGACGAAGACATGCCACTGAGGCAATACGACAAAATCCTCTTCCATCCCAAAAATGCAATTCCGGTCGATTTCGAACCCGACAACCAGCTTTTCGTAATTCCAGTCGAAGACGTCGTCGCGGTGTTCCGATCCGAAGCACCAACTGACGAGTAACCGGTCGGAGCCTTACTTGGATCGCTACTTTTCCGCCGGACTCTCGGGCGGGCGAAACATTTCGCTCAGCGATTGGTGGTGGTGAATGCGACGAATCGCTTCTGCCAACAGACCAGCAACTGACAAAACTTCGATGCAATCCAATTGCTTCTCAGGTGGCAATGGAATCGTATTCGTCACACAAATGCTGTTGATGTCAGCTTGGCTAATTTTCTCGATCGCCTTGCCACACAAGACCCCGTGCGTTGCGCCGAGATGAATCTCCTTCGCGCCGGCTTTGCGAATTAAGTCTGCTGCACCGAGAATCGACCCTGCCGTACTGATCATGTCGTCGAACATAAAGCAGATTTTGCCTTCGACGGGTCCACCGATAATGTTCTTCTGAACCGTGATCAAGGAGTTGTCGCGGCGTTTGTCGACGATCGCTAAGCGTCCGCCAAGTCGTTTTGAATGGCCGATGGCGCGCTTGATACTGCCTTCATCGGGGCTGACCACGACAATGTCGTCCGTATCGTAACCCTTCGCCAGGAAATGCGCATTGAGCACTGGAGCGGCGTACAAGTGATCGACGGGAACGTCGAAAAAGCCTTGGATTTGCGGGGCGTGCAAGTCCATCGTTAGTACGCGATCGGCGCCGGCACGAGTGATCATGTTCGCAACCAGCTTTGCCGTGATCGGTACGCGACCCTCGTCTTTGCGATCTTGCCGAGCATAGCCGTAGTACGGAACAACCGCGGTGATGCGTGAAGCACTCGCGCGTTTGCAACTGTCGATCATGATCAACAGTTCCATCAAGTTATCGTTGACGGGCGGGCACGTAGGCTGAATCAAAAACACGTCGCGACCCCGCACGTCGTCGTCGATCTTGCAATAATTCTCACCGTCTGGGAACTTGCCCAATGAGATTGACCCCAACTCCAAGTGCAACGACTCGCAAATGTCGCCCGCTAACTTTGGATTGGCTCTTCCGCTGAAGATCTTCAATTCACACATGGCAGATTTTTCGTCCCGCAAAACGTGATTCGAACTGTACATGAACTCAAGAGCCATTCGACTTGCCGTAACCCAACTCTTGCATTTTAGATTCGACTAAAGCAAGTTCGTCGATTGTATTGATGCTCAGCGATTCGCAGGCTTGCAAGATTGGCAACGCATCCACCTGGCGGCCGGATTGGCGAAGGATTTCGGGACAGTCAGTCAAGTAAAATTCGCCTTGCGCATTCGAGTTACTGAGCTGCCCGAGCGCACTGAGCAGCGCGTCGCAGTCGAACAGATATGTGCTCATGTTAACTTCACGGATCTGAAGTTGCTCTGCCGTCGCATCCTTTTGTTCAACAATTCGCTCGAACTTGCCACTCGCGTCGCGCACAATTCGGCCCAAACCGGATGGATTATCCTTCTCGAGCGTTCCCAGCAAACACGACCAAGTGCCACTCGAAAATTCCTTCAGCAACCGTGCGACGGAATTTGACTGTATGAGCGGCGAATCGCCCGCGACTACCATCACCGTTCCCGCAAACCCTTCCAACTGATCGCGGCACATTTGCACCGCATGACCAGTTCCCAGTTGCTCGGTTTGCAGCGCAAAGCTAACCCCGGTCCTGCCAGCCAATTCCTGCTTTACGTCATCAGCTCGGTAGCCAACCACGACGATGCTCTTTTGAATCCCAGCCGCCTCGAGCGCGTCCAAGACCCAGTGAATCATCGGACGCCCGAGCACCGGGAAAAGCACCTTCGGCAAGTCGCTTTTCATTCGGGTTCCGCGGCCAGCGGCTAGAACTACCGCAATTGGACCAGCCATCTGATTCGTTCTCCAGAGAAACTGAGTTTTCCGATGAATAAGTAAAGCGAGTATCTTGCCAGAGCAGACCACAGTTATCCAGGCCACTGGGATTCTGGGATTCTGCTGCCGCACGGGTTCAAGCTGCTGCACGCGCGCTGGCACCAAGCGTAGCCATTATGAATTGATGTCAGATCCGTACAACGACATTGACCAAAGCCAATCGAGCCACTACGCTAAACAGCCTATTCAAAAATTTGAACTACTTTCCAAAAACGAGAGTTAATATGGGAACTGAGCGCACTCGTGAGCTTCGTCGTCGCCGTCACCGCAAGAAAGCGGTTGCTAAACTGACAAAACGTGCCGAAAACGGCAGCAAGGCTGACAAAACGATCGTGGCCGACAAGCTCCGCAAGCTCACTTCGGGCGCTTCGGTCATCATCGAGCGACTCGGCATCAAGTAAGCGAAACGCTCCCGCAGACCACCAAAAACGAAAACAGGCCGACGATTATTCGCCGGCCTGTGTCCGTTTAGTCAATTTTAGTTGTCTGGTGCTTGGGTCTTCAGTGCGGGAGTCTCAGTCACCCGAGTTCGCAGGCACCCGGGTTTTCAGGCACCCGAGTTCTCAGCCCGTTAGATCAAGCCGACGCAAGCGAAGTATCCAATCGCTGCAACCGTCATAGGAATCCCGTAGGGAAGCAATCGCATGCGCGGCTTTCGCTCCTGAGCGATGTCGTAAAGCTTGTCGGCATCTTTCACCGTTGCAATTTCTTGCAGAATCGACTGAGCCTGTGTGAAGTGCTTCATCCAGTCGCCGCTCATTGCGATCTGGCCCAAGGCCATGATGCCGCCAACGATTGTGGTTGCGACAAAGATCCACCAAGTGTGTTCAATGTGAACGAAGGCAGCGATACCGGCCAGCAACTTCACATCGCCAGCTCCCATGCCACCAATTAAATGCAAGAAGAATAGCAACGAGAATCCGAACACGGTCGCAGCCAGACTCCAGCCTAGTCCTGCCCAACCTCCGATCGCAGTACTGTACAACCAGCCAGCAACGATCAACGGATACGTAATGTTATTTGGAACTTTAAGGTACATGCCGTCGATAACAGCAGCGATAACGAGCACGACGGAAACGACCCACATGGCCCAGTTATCCATCAAATGTGAAAGTATAAAGTCGATCGTCATGAGCTTATTCCTGTGTGACCAAGTGAGGCTGAGTGGTCTGAGTCCATTCGGTAGTTAACGGTTCCTGGCAAAGCGGTCTAGCGGAGACTGCAGACCCAAACGAGCAATGCCGAAATCACGGTGCCGACGAAGCACACCAGCTCCCAAAGTCCAGCAATGGATTCGGCTGGCATGAGGCATGGAATCATGTTTTTTTCCCTGAACGTTCGTCTAAATCAAAGTCGCATTAAAAACAAATGTTCCAGCGGCCGTCACCCGAAGGCAACGACCGCTGAAACACTGTGCATCAAGCTGCGTCAGACGCGACTGCTGCCCTCAGCAGCTTGGTGCTTCGATCTGGCAATAGCCACGCGGACCATCCGGCCGCGCGGCTTCCTGCCGTAATCGCATTCAACTTCAACTAATTACAGTTGAGCCGAAACGTTGGTGAAGGTTGTCTTTGCGTTCGTACCAACAGTTTGGATGGCACCCAAGCAAACAACAACGATCAGAGCGAGCATAACTGCGTATTCAACTGCAGTTGGGCCGTCTTCAGACTTCAGGAAACGATTGATCTTCTGTGCGAAATTCTTCATGGCATCTCTCCAAAGGTAAATCGCCCAGCGGGGGCTGGGGAAACAACGAGGAACAACTGTGAATTCCCAAATTCGTCGGCTCGCCACCGCCTATTGAACTGGATCCTTCACGACAACTTTTGCCTGGCTACGTCCTCTGCACTCGACTGAGTCGTTAGTGAGTTGATGTACTCGGCTGGCAAATGAAAGATAGGACAGATTACCGACACGTCAAACTTTGACTTTCAATAATTGCTATGATTTACCAAGTTTCAGAGTTTGCGAAATTCAATGAGACTGAATAATCGCTACAGAAGCTATGCCCCGCAGTTTTACATCTCACAGTTTGCAACACCACCAAGATCTGACCCAATTCTGAAGCCAATCGCAACAGAGCGGGAAGAGACTGCCTTGGTGCCCCAGGCCGAGATTGCAAGAGCCGAAAAGCACAACAGTAGAAGTGCTACGGATGCGTCCATGCATGCCAGTAGCGGAGTATGTCAAACGCGAGTGACCAACACAGCGAACTTAGGGCTGTGCGTACTCGTTGCCTAGAGCTGGCTTGAAACGTTCGTGAACGTCGCTTCTGCATTTGTACCGACCGTCTGAATCGCCCCCAAGCACACGACGACAATCAGCGCGAGCATCACCGCATACTCAACTGCGGTGGGACCATCTTCGGATTTCAAGAAGCGTTCGAATTTTTGCGCGATTTTTTTCATAGCGGTTTCTCCCAGCTCGTTCGCAAAACAACAGCCTGCATTTAAAGATTCGCCACCCCGGCGAATCTTGGGCTGACCTCTTAACCCTATGTCAAATCGCTCCCGAAATTTCCCGAGCGGGGAAAATCAAAAACCAAAATCTCCACTTGCAGCGTTGAAGCCCCATTACAGAGCTCCCAATTGCTACATTGATTTCTACTCTCCGCTCACTATGTAAGATGAACCCACGACATGCTGCGGTCACCCGCCAAATCTCCATGGCACGTGGCGAGCTTACGTCCCAACGGTTGAATTATCCAATGCGTCGAAAGACAAACTTATCTATGCTCATTCTCGCGATGGTGGTGACAATCCTCAGTCACTTGCCGTACGCTTTGCAGTGGGATCCCGAACGGAATTTTGTGTTGCTGCCTCTGCCCGTGATCGCGCTGTGCTTAGCCTTCTTTCCGCAACGACACGCCATCTGGTTGATTGCCGCTAGCATCGCGACCTTTATCGCCTGCGCAATCGCACACAACGCTTGGCAAGTCGCCATCGTGGATATCCTCTTCAATACCCTCGCCGTCATGTCGCTCGGCTGGGCCTATGGACTGCGTCAATCAGCCGACCAACGCCAAGCCGCGACCTGGAAACGCCTTACAAATCGGCTTAAGAAACAATCGGAGCAACTGCGCTCCAGCGATACGCAACTGATGACCGCCATCAAGACTCAACAAGATACACAACAAGCTTACCTACAGTCTGAAGCGGAACGTCAAACACTGCTTGAACACTTGCCCGTCTATGTGCTTCAGAAAGATATGGACGGCCGATTCACTTTTGCCACACAGTCGTTTTGTAAGCTGCTGAATCGCGACTTGGCGGATGTGATTGGTAGAACCGATCAAGATCTGTTTCCACCCGAGACTGCTGAGAAATTCCGACGCGATGATTTAGCTGTGATGGGTGCCGGCGCGGTCTTCAACGATATTGAAAAAACGCAGTTGCCGGATGGTCGTCGCAGTTACATGCAAGTTCGCAAAGCACCGCTGCGCAATGCAGAGTCCGAAATTTGTGGCGTCCAAGTTATCTTCTGGGACGTGACAGATGAATTCACAAGCCGCTTGGAACTGCAGCGTATCGAATCGCTCGCTCACGCATTGATCAATGCCGCACTCGATGCAGTGCTAATTGTCGATACAGCGGGGCACGTCATGGAAGCCAACCCAGCTTGCGAACGTATCCTTGGCTACACCGCCGACCAGCTCGAATCGCATCCTTCGCTTGGAGCCATCATGCAGCCAGCGACGAACGATTCTAAAGATGGAATTAGAGACGGAAGCGACGTCGTAGATTTGCAGATCGCCGAATCCACCAGTTTCGTAGGACGCGGTCCGCTCAACCGATTGCTTAAAGACGCCACAGGTCGGCGCATCGAAGTGCGATTGCGCAGAAGCAACGATAACTGGTTCGAAGCCGAAATCTCTGCGCACCCGCTAACCATCGAAAACTCAAACGGCTGGGCGATTTTTATCCGCGACATCACGCGCCGTAAAACGACTGAGAAGGAACTGCGAACCGCCAAAGAGAACGCGGAACTGGCCAGCATCGCGAAGAGCGAATTCGTTGCCAACGTTAGCCATGAACTCCGTACACCGCTAACAGGAATCATCGGTCTGCATGAACTGCTGCAGAACACGGAGCTTGACGACCAGCAACGAGAGTATCTCGAACTGGCTCGATTGTCCGCTGGAAATTTGCTCACACTGATCGACGACCTACTCGACTTTTCAAAGATCGAATCACATCAACTCGAACTTGAGAACGCTCCCTTCTCGCTCGTCGAGTGCATTGAAAAATCGGTTGTTTCCGTGGCCGCGCGAGCTCAGTTACGCGGTCTCGAACTGCTGATCGATCTCGACCCAGCACTTCCGGAATGGGTTGTCGGCGACAGCCAAAGACTTGGACAAGTCCTTCTCAACTTGATCGGCAACGCAATCAAATTCACCGAGCGAGGCGGCATTCGCGTGCGCGCCAGTTGGAACTCGGATGCAGAGCCGCGAATGGTTCGAGTCGAAGTTCACGATAGCGGAATCGGTATCGCTCCGCAGCAACGCGAGATCATCTTCGATCCCTTTCGACAGGCTGATAACAGCACTACGCGGCGTTACGGCGGAACGGGTTTAGGCCTGGCCATCTGTCGTGAATTGATTACGCGCATGCAAGGGACCATCGACGTGGCGAGCACGCCTGGGGAGGGCAGTTGCTTCTTCTTCGAAATCCCATTGCCGCTGGCAAATGAATCAAACATCGAAGCAGCGTCGAGCACAAGCGGTGCAACGTTCGATACCAACGCAACTGATAACACCTCGGTCGATACAACAGTTGTGCTGGCGATACCGGAAGGACTCCAGCGCAGCATTCTAGCTCGAGAGATCCGCCGCGCCGCGTTCGAGGTTCATGAGATGACTATCGATCAACTGGTAGAACGCGAGCCAGCGCATCTTTTTGATGCCGGGAACCATACCATTATCATTACCGACTATCGTGAATTGACGAGCCGTGAGATCAAGCATCCGCCGGTTGTCGTCAAGTGGATTTTCTTGATTCCGCTTTCGTATTCACGACCGCGCGTGCTGCCTAGCTGGCTGGCTTACGCTGATGTCGACTGGCTCGCAATGCCTCAGCGTCGGGCGGATCTGATCGATTGTCTGCAAAGTAAAGCACCGGAGAGCCCAACGATGCAACTCGCCGCATCGCTCGCTCAGAGACTAACCGTAGCCACGCGCTCAGCGCACATTTTGCTCGTCGAAGACAGTCCAATCAGCCAAACAGTACTGAGCGATATGCTTCGCAAACTCGGCCATTCTGTCGAAGCCGTTGGTACGGGCAAAGATGCCATCGCCCGGTGTGCACAGCAGCGGTACGATCTGGTATTGATGGACATTCAGATGCCCGAAACCGATGGCTTGGAAGCAACCACGCAAATTCGCACCGCCGAAGCGATATCCGGAGTCCGGCAAACGATCATCGCGCTGACCGCTCATGCGATGCCGAGTGATCGCGTTCGTTGCCAAGAAGTCGGGATGGATGGCTTTTTGGTAAAGCCCATCGCTTTCGAAGCTCTAAAGCAAGCGGTCGACTCCGTGATGCAAGCCACCGAAGCAGATCACCCTCAAGCACATGCGATCGAAATGCAATCAACACCACCATCCAGGAGTCCAACATCGCCGTCCGCCGCAGATCAAGAGCCGAATCAGGAACCACCGCTTGAAATCGATCCAGCAACCATTCTTGATGACGCGCCGAGCTGGAATGAGCTGTTGAAAATGTTTAACGACAATGCGAGTTTGCTCGCAGAGGTTCTCAGCCTACTGATTCGCGAAGCGCCGCGGCTCCGTAAGCTGTTCGAAATGAGCCTTGAGCAAGGCAACACACTGGAAGCGCGTCGCGCCGTGCATACATTGAAGAGCAACGTGCGCTACGTCGGTCTTACAAAACTAGCCGCCGTTGCGGAACGGCTCGAACGAATCGCTCGTGACGGCAACACCGCCCAACTCAGCCAATACGCCGAAACGCTCTCGCAGGTTATGGACCAAGTTATCAACTGGTCAGAAACCATGCTAAGGTCGCGCTAGTAAACGCGCCCCTCAACACTTAAAACTCCGATGTAAGCAATTGATCAGCAGCCTGCGCCCATTGAGCTTCATCTTCGCGCGACTCGGTTAAGGCGTCGACGTCGTAGTACATCGCTGCATCGATCCCAAGCAAAAACGGATCGGACGCTTCACCTTCACCACTGCTTGCACGACGGTTGTTCAATTCGTTAATCACCAACAGCACATCGACTGGGGAGACAAAATTGTCGCCGTTAACATCGTAAAACGGGAATGGATCGCCTGTCGGAACGGGTCCGCTGCCTGCCGAGTTTAAGTAGTTAATGATAAGCAACGCGTCGAGCGGTGTTACCGAGCCGTCGTTATTCGTATCAGTTGGGTTGGATGGGTTTTGCCAAGGGAGATCAACATCAACGACTGAAATCGTTTGCGTCACACTTTCAAAGCCCGTTGAGGAAACGGTTACGGAAGCTTGCCGAGTTCCTCTCAACGGATCATCGACTGCAACAATCTCGAAGTTCACGGATTGCTCGTTCACCGGAATGACAACGCTTGTCGGTACAGATATCGTATTCGCATCGCTGCTAACGATTGAAACTGTCAACGCCTCATCGAGATCTGCGTTAATGCGACGCACCGTTCCCACGGTTCGGCCACCGGCTTCATCAATCGAGCTTGCATCGACTGAGAACGCAAGCTCCGGAAAGCTCTCAGTCATTGCAGTCAACGTGATTGCGTATTCACCAATCGAATCAAAACCGCCCGCCACATCACCGCCACCTGATAGTGGATCGTAGCCTGTGTTATTCGCATTCGATACCGCGACGTAGTACGTTCCGGCTGTTGGAAAAATGTATCTTAAGTAAGCATCGAACCCATTTCCCGATTCGCCGGGCGCGACCGCGTCGTCATTAAAAGCGAGCTCTTGGCCGCTACTGTCAAACAATCGCAAGTAGCTCCCGAGACCGCCCGGTCCATTAGCAACTGTGTCCACATCGATGTCAACGACTTGACCCGCTGCAACCGCGAACTCATACATATCAACATCGATATCCGTTTCGATCGCTGAGTTGCGTGAGATTGGGGCGAGCCCAACTTGCCCGAGTGTCACCGCTTCGCTGATGCTGTCGTCGGCGTCGTTCGGTAACGCTTTAATAATCAAACGGTAGCTGCCGATCGCATCCGTTCCACCCGCCGCGTCCACGTTCCCAGTCAGCGGGTCGTAATTGATGTTGTTGAAGTTTGAAACACCGATGTAATAAGTACCGGTCGTTTGAAACCGGTATCGCAAGTAGGCATCAAAGCCAATCGAGTTCTCACCTGGCGCATTGGCATCATCGTTAACCGCCAGTTGCACACCAGACGCATCGAATAGCCGTAAATAGCTGCCAAGTCCCCCGCTGCCATTCAAGGTGGTATCGATGTCGAAGTCGACAGTCTGTCCGGCTTGCACCTGAAAACTGTAAAGGTCGACATCGATGTCAGGATTGATCGCTGCACTACTGGAAATCGGTGCTGTTTGAATCGATCCCAGCGGAGTGGCTTCTGAGAGTGAATCATCAAGATCCGCTGTCAACGATTGCACGGACAGGAGATAAGTGCCGGTCGCGTTCGGACCGTCGAATACATCGTTGTCGCCGCTCACTGGATCGTACTGGGTATTACTCTCATTCGAAACAGCGATGTAGTAGGTGCCTGCGTTTTGGAATGTATAGCGCAAGTAAGCGTCGCTTGTGAGCGCATTCTCGCCCGGCGCTCGTGCATTATCGTTGAATGCTAGTTGTGATCCCGCTACGTCGAACAGCCGAAGATAACTTCCTAAACCGGCATTGCTGTTGTTCGGTGTATCCACATCGAAGTCGACTACTTGCCCGGCAACGACCCTAAAGCTGTAGAAATCAACATCAACCCCTGGATCGATCGTGCCCGATACTGAATTGGCGGCCGATGTGATTCGACCAAGCGATGTGGCTTCAGCAATTGAGTCGTCATTGTCGATTGGATTCTCAACCGCTGCTTGAACGATCAGTTGGTAGTCACCGATCGAGAAACTGCCGCCTGCCGTATCGCCGTTACCCGTTTGCGGATCGTAAGTCACATTCGTAAAATTCGAAACTCCGATGTAGTAGGTGCCTGGCGCATCAAATCGATACCGCAAGTAAGCATCAAATCCAATCACATTCTCGCCCGGTGCAGCGGCATCATCATTGGTCGCAAGTAGTTCACCCGAAGAATTGAAGAGCCTTAGGAAACTTCCAAGTCCGCCGGGGCCGTTTTGCACTGTGTCGATATCAAAGTCGACGGTCTGTCCTGCGGAAACTGTAAATCGATAAAGATCGACATCGGTATCAGGCGAGATGCTTGCACTTGTTCGAATCGGTGCTTGACCAACGCCTCCAAGTGAGTTCGCTTCCGTGAATTCGTCATCCAAATCCAATGGCAACGACTGAACAGTCAATCGGTAATCGCCCACCGAAAAGAAGCCACCTGCTGTGTCTCCATCGCCTGAGCGCGGATCGTATGTTCCATTGTTAAAGTTCGATACTCCAATGTAATAGGTACCCGGATTTTCAAATCGATAACGCAGGTAAGCATCAAAGCCAATTGTATCCTCGCCCGGCGCGTTGGCGTCGTCGTTAAACGCGAGTTGCTCGCCTTGAGCATTGAACAGTCGAAGATAGCTGCCCAATCCACCTTGACCGTTGGTCACGGTATCAATGTCAAAGTCGACAACTTGGCCCCTCTCGACAGAGAAGCTGTACATGTCAACGTCAATGTCCGTGCTGATCGACCCGTTGACGATGCTTGGACTCTCATCGACGAAGCCGAGCGCAGTCGCCTCACCTACTTCGTCATCGGGATCGAGAGGTATCGCTTGCACTGACAACTGATAGTCACCGATCGAGTAGAAGCCGCCAGCAATGTCGCCGTCGCCGGTCAACGAATCGTAAACGACGTTGTTAGCGTTCGAGACACCTATGTAATAGTTTCCTGCCGTTGCAAAGCGATATCGCAAGTAAGCATCAAAACCAATTACGTCTTCCCCGGGCGCGTTGGCATCGTTGTTCACCGCAATCTCCTGCCCGGAAGCGTTGAATAAGCGCAGATAACTTCCTAGTCCTCCGGCTCCGTTTGCTCCGGTATCAATGTCAATATCAACAACTTGACCAGCGTTCACGCTGATTCTAAACATGTCGACATCGACATCAGGCGAAACACTGCCACTACGTACGACGGGCGTGTTCGACACCTGCCCAAGCGATACCGCTTCAAAGATAGAGTCGTCTACATCGACAGCGAGCAGTCTTCTCTGCTCGAGGTTCTCGACGAGCAGTGCACGGTTAAAATTGCTTCTTGAAAGTGCGCGACGAACGGAATCGCGACAGTTTGATTGATTGGAGATGCGCATGGCTTGGCTTTTGCCCGATATGACTGAAAAGGTTCATGTTTTGCTTACAAGAGCCTCTCAATATGCACACCATGCGCCACCCGAGTTCTAGCGTGCACTCGAATCATCAGAAGCGTGGTTTCCATAACCGCCACCGCCTGGGGTTTCCAACCGAAGTCGATCACCCGGTTGCAATGATCGATGGCAACTGCTGGACAATCGCTCACTATTCATGTTGCGAATCAACCAGTTGCATCCGACTTTGCCGGGCAACCCGCCCGCAACTCCATAAGGCGCGAATTCACCGCGGCGCGAGGTAAGCAGTGACAGATCGACCGCTTCAAGAAATTCAAATTCGCGCACGATCCCGTCGCCGCCTCGCCAACAACCGACGCCGCCACTGCCGCGACGCAGTCCAAATTGCACGAGTCGCACCGGATAACGAGCCTCAAGAACCTCTGGATCGGTTAGACGCGTATTTGTCATATGCGTATGCACACCATCCGCACCGGCCAACCCATCAATCGCACCAGCACCGCCACAGATCGTTTCGTAAAATCCAAAGCGCGAGTTGCCGAATAAAACGTTATTCATCGTTCCTTGGGAAGCCGCTGCAACTCCGAAGGCGCCTAACAGGACATCGACGACGCGTTGCGAAGTCTCAACGTTGCCCGCAGCCACTGCGGGACTCTTCGCAGCAACTTCATGGGCTTGCGGATTCAAAACACAATCGCGCGGCACGTTTAACTGAACACTGCGCATCACACCTTCGTTCAAGGGCAACTCGTCTGCGATCAAACATCGCAGGACATACATCACGGCAGCCGCAACGATGGACGGATTCGCATTGAAATTCGTCGAACTAACTGGGCCCGTACCTGAAAAATCGATGCACACACGATTCGCGTCCGGAAACGTGATCCTCACTTTAATCGCCGTTCCATCATCCAAGTGATCAACGAACTCACGCGGTGTCTGAGCTAAACTGCGCAAAAATAATGCAACTCGCTCCGAAGCTGCATTCAACAAATGTTCAGCGTAATTTGTCAGCCGGGGCCAACCGAGCGATTGAGCCAATTCGATCAGCAAATTCGCGCCGCGTGCATTCGCCGCTTGCTGCGCAGCGACGTCGGCAAGGTTTTCTGATATCGCTCGTGGCGGATAGGTTGAATTTACCAACAGTTGCTGAAGTTCATCCGTTCGATCTTCTCCAGCTTCCGTTAAATAACGCGGCGTGATAACCACGCCCTCTTCTCCCAACTGAGTTGCGACAACAGACATCGACCCTGGAGCTATGCCGCCAATGTCAGCATGATGCGCGCGGTTCGCCACGAACATCACCGGTCTTGACGCGCCTTTTGATTCTTCCGCACCGCCGAAAACCGGCGTGACGACGGTCACGTCTGGCAAGTGCGAACCGCCACGATAAGGATCGTTGGTTATAAAACTATCGCCTCGCCGAATGACAGGAAAGGCCTCCATGATGCCCCGCACCGTCTGCCCCATCGCTCCTAAATGAACAGGAACGTGTGGCGCATTGGCGAGCAACTTTCCTTCTCCATCGAAGATCGCACAACTAAAGTCGCGACGTTGTTTTACATTCACACTCACCGCAGTCTGTTGCAACACAACTCCCATCTGTGTTGCGATCGCTGATAACCGCTGCGCCAAGCAATCCCGAACGACGGGATCAAACGTGACATCGTCACTCGAAGACGCAATCTGCGCTTCACTGCCAACTTGCGCATCTACAAACTCTAACAACAACGTTCCGCCGCTCAACACACTCGCAGACCAACCCGCATCGATTACCAGCGTTGAACCTGAGTTCAGTACAATCGCCGGCCCGACAATTTGCTGACCAGGTTGAAGCTCTGATCGTGATAGCAACTTCGCAGAATCACTGTGGCCTTCGTCTAGATCAACTTTCGATTCCATCGGCAGCGGGTTCGAAGTTCGTCCCATGGCTTCGATGCGCAGTGCAACCAACTCGATCTCGCGTCCGCGCCTTGCATACCCAAAGCGTATTTCATGTTCATCGTGAAATGCTTTCGCAACGACGGCTGGGTCCGACCAAGGCACAGTCAAAGTTGCATCTGTGCCGCGATAACGCAGCTCGCACCACACCAATGTTCCACACTTCTCCGCTGCGACACCCAACTGCACCAGTTGTTCTTCCAAGTCTCGCTTGAGAACGTTCGCTTGTCGCTCCAACTCCGTCCAATCGCATCGCTCCAGTAGCTGGTAGATCGGCGACACGGCATCGCGTCGCAGATCGGCCAATCCCATACCGAGCGCGCTGAGCAACCCGGCTTCTGCGGAATCGATAACTTGCGAAATTCCTAACAGCTCAGCGATCTCACAAATGTGCTGTCCAGCCGCGCCGCCAAAGCCAACCAACGCTGCTCCACGCGGATCGACGCCTTGTGCAATCGATACGGTTCTAACAGCCGCTGACATCTGCTCGTTCGCCAACCTACGCAAACCCGTCGCGAGTTGCTCGCGAGTTGAGATTGGCAGGACTTCGCGCATCTCTGTCAGCAATGCGTCCAATCGTTGTGCAATAGCTACTTCGTCCAGTGGAAACGGAAACTGCTCTTTCGGCAATCGTCCAAGAAACACGTTCAAGTCGGTGATGGTTAGCGGCCCGCCTCGACCATAACAAGCTGGACCCGGCGTCGCGCCCGCGCTCTGAGGCCCAACACGCAGCGCGACGCCATCGAACCAACAAATCGAGCCGCCGCCGCTTGCAACGGTTTCAATCGGCAAAGTTGGCGTGAGAATTCGTACGCCTGCTTTCAGTGATTCGTACTGCAGTTGATGATCCGATCCGATTCGACTGACATCGGTGCTTGTACCACCCATGTCCAAACCGATCAATTGTTCGATCTGAAGCGATTGACTGAGTCCTTGCAGAGCCACTACACCGCCTGCTGGGCCGGACAAGATACTGTCTTTCCCCGCGTACAATTTCCAATCCGCCAAACCTCCAGCACTAGTCATTACCTGCAACTGCACTTGCTCGCCACCGAATTGGGCAACCAAGCTCGCAAGATACTTCCGAATGATGGGACTCAGGTAGGCGTCAACAACTGTGGTTTGAGCTCGCGCAACCAATTCGATCAGCGGCGCAACCGTGCTCGAACGACTGATGTGTTCAAAGCCCACTTGTTCAGCGATCGTTTCCAGTAGCAATTCGTGCTCGCAGTTGATGTAGCTGTGCATCAGACAGATCGCCAGCGAACTGCAGCCGGCAGCACGAGCACGCGTCAGTTGCTCGCGCGCATGCTCAGCATCCAGCGACTGCAACACACTCCCCTTGGCATCAAGCCGTTCGCGAACTCCAACGACCGTATGCGCCAGTTGCGGCAACTTCTTGATGCCCAACTCGAAAAGATGCGGCCGCGTTTGGTCGCCGATAACAAGTAGATCTTCGAAAGGCGCTGTGATGGCGAGCGCCGTTTGCGCCCCGCGCCGTGTCAGCAATGCGTTGGTTCCGCGCGTCGTACCCAAACGGATTTGCAGTGGCGGCAACGTTTGAGTCAATGCACATCCCAGCAATCGTCGCACAGCAAGCACAGGCGACTCCAGGCCCGCATCCAACTCAAAACGAAAGTCGCGACGAACAAAAGAAGCGATCTCTTCATCACATTCAATGACGCCGTGCTCGAATCGAACTACATGTCGCCCCGCGATCTCCTCGCCTTCATGATCAAGCACTCGGAGCTTTGCGCCGCTCCAAAAACTCGGCGCGTCGCCGATCACTTCAGTGGATAGAAATGCGTTCGGGTTGAGAATCGCCGCGCATGAAACTGGAACTAACCCGCTGCTCAATAGCTTGCAACGTCTCAAGCTCTCGGTTGGCGACCGAACATAGCAATCAGTAAACGTTCCGCCAACATCAATCCAAGCTTGATATTCAGAAGCCAATTTCGATTCACCTTAGCAGCCATGGTTTGCGCCAGCTTTACCGTAAGCTGTCCGTGGGTGCTATCGTAAACCGTTCCGATTAGTGCCGCAAACGCGGTGAGCGATCAATAAGTGGCAACGCTTCAATCGGAGTATCTGGGTTGGCGACTGAAAGTCGCCAACACGTTTTCTTAAGCGACCTGCCAAGTATCGCCTGAGTTGAATAGCTTATTCAAATCGCCTTTTCCGCGTGACGCGACAGCCTGATCGATTTGACCACGGACTTGGTCTTCGAAAATCGGCGCCTCAACCGCTCGCATAACGCCGATTGGTTCCGGCATATCCGGGCGGCGCATTTTGGCAAGCAGATGTACCAGTGTCGAATCGGCTTTCTCGTCGTGCACCAACAGATCGCTGTGCGGGAATCCTGTCGACAAATCAACGATCTCAGGACGCAAGCCGTTTAGCCGAATGCCTTTGTCACGATTCTTTCCAAAAATCATCGGCTTGCCATGTTCTAGCTCCAACGTCGTGTCTTCGCGAGTCGCTTTTTCCTGCGCATAGCTCCACGCACCATCATTGAACACGTTGCAGTTCTGGTAGACTTCCACCACAGCGGTGCCGCGATGTTGAGCCGCGCGATAAAGCGTCGCTGCCAAGTGTTTGATCTGCGTATCAACCGAGCGCGCAATGAATGTCGCTTCGGCACCAAGTGCCACCGAAATAGGATTCAGCGGATGGTCGACTGAACCCATCGGCGTGCTCTTCGTGACTTGCCCTTCGGGGCTTGTCGGTGAGTACTGACCTTTCGTCAGACCATAGATCCGGTTGTTGAACAGAACCAGAGTCAGATTGACGTTGCGTCGAATCAAGTGAACAAAGTGATTCCCACCAATGCTCAACGCGTCGCCGTCACCTGTGATTACGAAGACTTTGAGGTCCGGCCTCGCAACTCGCAAGCCTGTCGCAACTGCGGGAGCGCGACCGTGGATACTGTGCATCCCATAAGTGTTCATGTAGTACGGAAAACGGCTGGAGCAACCGATTCCCGACACGAACACAATTCGCTCAGGCGGCAAACCTAACTCCGGCAGCATCTTCTTCATCTGCGCGAGAATCGAATAATCGCCACAGCCTGGGCACCAACGAATATCTTGGTCACTTGCAAAGTCGTTGGCGGTTAGTACTGGTAAGTTCATCGGATTGTTCGTTTTTATTGCAAAGCTAATAGTAAGTAAGTTGCGATCGCACGGATCGGTCTAAGCTCTGCCAACTGGTATTCAAACCAGCTGACACAGAGACCAGTTGACATTGGTAAACAGCGACTAGCCAGCCTTCGAAGTTGCGACCAATTTGCTGGTCACTGTAGTCAGCTCAAGAATCTTCTCGACCAGCTCACCGACTGAGAATGGCTTGCCCTTAACCTTGTTGAATCCGATTGCATCCACCAAGTACTTGTGCCGAATCAGTTGAATGAGTTGCCCCATATTCAGCTCAGGAATCAAGACTGTATCGTAATTGGCGATGATGTCGCCCAAGTTCGCAGGGAACGGATTCAGGTGACGCAAATGACAATGCGCTACCGCGCGACCCGCTTGCAACGCTTCATCGACAGCCGTGTGACAGGCACCGTAAGTACCGCCCCACGATATCACCAGCAATTCGCCCTCTTCCGGACCAAAGACCTTTTGCGGCGGGATGACTTTGGCGATGTTGGCCACTTTCTGAGCGCGAATATGAACCATCTTTTGATGATTTTCCGCGTCGTAGCTCACATTGCCAGTTCCGTCCTGCTTTTCCAGTCCACCGACGCGATGCATCAGTCCTGGTGTACCGGGAATGGCCCAAGGTCGAGCGAGATTTTCATTACGGGAGTACGGCAAGAATTTGCCATCACCTTCTTGCTTCGGACCAGGGTGTGTAATTTGAATTGGCATTAGCTTGCTCATGTCTGGAATCAGCCATGGCTCGGCTCCGTTGGCAATGTAGCCATCAGACAGAATCACAACTGGAACCATAAACTGAGTCGCGATGCGCCAAGCTTCCACGGCGGTATCAAAACAGTCACCGGGGCTGCGAGCTGCGAGAATCGGAATCGGCGCTTCGCCGTTACGCCCATTCAGCAACTGCAACAAATCAGCTTGTTCAGTTTTCGTTGGCAAACCAGTGCTCGGTCCGCCACGCTGAACATCGATAACGATCAGCGGCAATTCAATCATCACCGCCAATCCCATCGCTTCAGCCTTCAGCGCGATACCGGGACCGCTGCTAGTCGTGACCGCCATCGAACCGCCATACGCGGCACCAATCACTGCACACATCGCAGCGATTTCGTCTTCCGCCTGGACAGTGCAAACGCCGAAGTTCTTGTACTTGCAAAGTTCATGAAGAATATCGCTAGCTGGCGTGATCGGGTACGAACCGTAGAACAGTTCTTTGCCGCTCAATTGTGCCGCTGCCATCAAACCCCAAGCCAACGCTTGATTGCCCATCACGTTCCGGTACTTACCGGGCGGCAAGGTAGCGGATTCAACTTGATACGAGATGCCCAGCAACTCGGTGGTTTCGCCAAACGCCCAACCGGCTCGCAGCGCACGTTCATTGGCTTCCTGAATGTCAGCCGACTTCGAGAACTTGTTATGGATGAAACGTAATGTTGCGTCCATATCGCGACCGTACAGCCAGTAGACCATACCCATCGCAAAAAAGTTTCGGCAACGATCCGCCTCTTTCATGCTCAATCCGAGCGACTGCACCGCAGTTCGCGTCAGTTTCGTGATCGGCACTTTGGCAAGCCGATAATTCTCCATCATCGGTTCTTCGAGCGGATTCGAACTGAGCGCTGCCAGTTTCAAGTCCTTATCCTCGAAGCTGTCTTCGTCGACGATCAGCAGACCGCCAGCGCGAAGATCAGAAATGTTGGTCACCAGTGCCGCAGGGTTCATTGCAACCAGCGCGTCCAGCGTATCGCCCGGCGTATGAACTTCGTGCGAAGCAAACTGCACTTGGAATCCGCTAACGCCAGCGCGAGTGCCACGCGGAGCGCGAATTTCAGCGGGAAAATCCGGAAATGTTGCGACGTCGTTGCCTGAAAGCGCAGAGGTGTTCGTCAACTGCGTGCCGAGCAACTGCATGCCGTCGCCAGAATCCCCGGCCAATCGAACTGTGATGCCACTAACAACTTGAACTTGCTTGGCGGGCGCCGCCTGCGGAGTGTCCTTGGACATTCAGGGAAAGCCTGTAACTTCGTAGAGGATTGCGTTTCGCGTTAGAATTTGCGGGTTGCAAGGGTTGTATCGAATATCCAGCCCCCGCAGGTCCAATAAATTCTACAAATGCACTTGCAAGAAAGTAAGGGATTTTGCGCATTTTGGACCGTTTTTGTCCTTTGAGATGAAAAGTTAGCCTTATTCGGACGTCTCGGGTCCGTATTTCGCAGTGTTGCACCTTTAGCTGATCGAAAACGCTAGCTACCCTTGTAGCTCCGTGGGCTCGCCCGCACGCGTGTCGGCTGGTATTCTGCTAACTTTTCCACCGTCCGCCCCTGGTCTACCACTCAATGCCAATCCTGGAAACTCGCAACGTCTCCAAAAGTTATGGAACCGGCGAAGCTGCCGTGGCCGCGCTTCGTGGAGTGTCCACGAGCATTGAAGCCGGTGAATTCGTGTCAATCATGGGACCATCCGGTTCCGGAAAGAGCACGTTGTTGACGATATTGGGCGGCGTCGAAATTCCAACTTCCGGCGAAGTGTTGTTGGAAGGTGCCGACATGGCGCGGCTTTCCGACGACGAACGAACCAAACTTCGCCGCCGCCGAATTGGATTTATTTTTCAATCGTTCAACTTGCTTCCGAATTTGTCGGCTGAAGAAAACGTTTCGTTGCCCATGGAGTTGGATGGTAAGTCACGGGCCGAAGCCCGCAAAAGCGCTGCAGAAGCGCTCGACATGGTTGAAATGTCACATCGCAAGACGCATGTACCTGCGCAGTTGTCAGGTGGCGAGCAACAGCGGGTTGCAATCGCGCGAGCTCTCTCCATCAGACCTGCAATCTTGTTGGCTGATGAACCGACTGGCAATTTGGACTCGCGGCAATCGGAACGCGTCGTCAACTTGCTAACCGAACTCGTCACACAACGCAAACAGACGATTGTCATGGTCACGCATGATCCGACCGTCGCCATGATTGCTAACCGAATAATCAAAATCCGCGACGGCGCAATCGAGTTTGACGGTCCAATTGATCGAGCTGAGTTGATGAATGATCGCTCGATAGTTCGGACCCAAACTCGAGTTCATGGAGCCGCTCGACAGTAAACGAAGGGACATCCGGGATGGCTTTGGGGCAGTTCAGTATTCGCGAAGTCGTCGCGCGACCACTTCGAGCCGTACTGACGATTGCGAGCATCTCTATTGGTGTCGGCGCCGTCGTCGCTGTGTTGCTCTCGATCGCAACCACTCGGCAAGCTCAAAGCGATATGCTGCGAGCGGTTTCCGGTAAAGCGGATCTGGAGATCATCTCCGACAGTTCGAGCGGATTTGCGTATAGTCTGCTCGCTCAAATTCGCGAGACCGAAGGCGTCGACGTCGCCATCCCTTCGCTCCAGCGCTTCGCAAAACTCTTTCATGACCAAGCGGACGCGCGAACCCAAGTGCTCGGTATCGATCCGCGCATCGATCAACTTGTACGCGATTACGAAATCAGCGAAGGAACGCAGCTCAAGAGCCTCAAGGACATCGTGCTCGATGCGAGCTTCGCGACTTCTCTTGGTATCAAGGTCGGCGACGATGTTAAGTTACTGGCCGGTGGCGGATTGAATGATTTCAAAGTCGTTGGGTTGGCGAAGCCGAGTGGTACCAACGCGATCTCATTGGGCGGAGCCGCATATCTGGTTTTGCCAGCCGCCGAAGCTGCCTTCGGTTCGAACGCGTCGATCGATCAGGTGCAACTGATTGTTAAGGAAGGCGCGAATGCGGAAGACGTAAAGACCGCTTTGCTGGCGAAGCTGCCCAACGGATTAACGGTCCAAGTTCCGCGCACGCGCAGCCAAATGGCTGAAGAGACAATGTTCGCAACGGAGAACGGCTTGCGAATGGCGATCGCTTTCGCAGTGCTGATTTCTGCATTCATCATTTACAACACTTTTCAAATGGCCGTTGGAGAACGTCGTCGGCAGTTGGGAATTCTGCGCGCAATCGGAGCGACTCGCCGACAAGTTGGCTGGATGATTCTCCGCGAAGCCATCGGTGTCAGTGTGCTAGCCGCCGCCTTGGGTTGTTTGCTTGGCGTTTACGGTGCGGACGTGCTGGCGAATGCAACCGAAAAAATGACTCAGGTCAACTTGCCCGGCGCAACGCTCAGTTGGCAACCGTTCGCAATCGCCGTATTCATCGGAGTTTTCGTTTCTATCTTCGGTGCTATCCTGCCCGCGCGGCGCGCAAGTTCTGTGCATCCTATCGAAGCGATCCGAGCGATCGAAACAACTCACAATGAAGAGGTCATCGCCGCCACGCGCCCCATCAGCATCGCCACGTTGTGCCTCGGAATCGCAGTTCTAATTCCTGCCGTCTTGGGTTACTTGCCGCTCGGCGGCGATGTCGTCGCTGTCGTCATTCTGCTGCTCGCTTTCGTGCTCATCATTCCTAGCATCTTGACGTCGCTGTCCAGTTACTTGGTCAGTTGGATGCGACCTTGGTTGGGCGTTGAAGCGGAACTTGCCCAGCGTCAACTAACAAGGCACATCGGACGCAGCGCACTGACGATCGGTGTTCTCTTCATCGCTATCAGCACCAGCACGGGCATGGCAGGGAACGTGCTCGACAACGTAGCCAACGTTAGAGATTGGTATACGCGCGCGATCATTGGCGATTTCTTTGTGCGTGCAACCAACCCAGATATCGCAACCGGCGCTGCGGCTGATATGCCTGCGTACATTGAAGATGAACTCAAGAAAGTCTCCGGTATCGAATCCCTCGACGCGATCCGCTATGTAAACGCGCGCTCAGGCGACAACTCAGTCCTGGTTGTTGTGCGCAACTTTGTTGGCAAGGCTACCGATTTCTTCGATCTAGTCGAAGGAACTCCTGAGGGAGCGCTCAAAGGTCTGCAAGATGGCAAAGTGGTCGTTGGGACAGTACTCACTCAGCGACTGGGACTTCACGCCGGTGACACCATTCCACTGGAGACCAAAGACGGAACACGCAACTTGGAAATCGCTGCTACCACCAATGAATATTTCGCAGGTGGACTAACAATTTATTTGCATCGCGATCTCGCTCAAGAACTGCTCGACGTCAGCGGAGTCGATGCCTATGTGATTCAAGCCGATGACGATCGTTTGGCAGAAGTCGAACAACAGTTGCAGACGATTTGCCAAGAGAATCACATCATTTTGCAATCGTACGTCGACGTTGTCGGGTATATCGATAACATGGTGAACAGCATTATCGCTAGCCTGTGGATGCTGCTCGCTCTCGGTTGTATCATCGCCGCGATGGGGCTAGTCAACACACTCACGATGAACATCCTCGAACAAACGCGTGAGATCGGTGTGCTGCGAGTTGTTGCAATGACCCGCGGCCAAGTTCGCCGCATGATCTTGGCGCAAGCCATGCTGCTGGGCATCATCGGTCTCGTCCCCGGCGCAATCGCTGGAGTATTCGTCGCCTATGTGATCAGCTTGTCAGCCTTCGCCATACTCGGCCACAATGTCGTGTTCGAACTTCGCTACGGCTTGGTCATCGGCTGTTTAGCGCTTGGCATGTTCATTGTACTACTCGCCTCGCTTCTCCCCGCCGAACGCGCTGCCCGCTTGA
>JBGSOM010000162.1:0-4976 GCA_041739135.1 Pirellulaceae bacterium | reverse complement strand
ATCGAACGCGGCCTGCTGGGTACACGGTTAAGTTTTTGCACGAAGTGCCTCGTTTAACCACGTGCCCAACGGGCCGCGTGCGTGTGCGGTGACGCTAGCGCGGGGCGTTGCCCACGCGGTTAAACGAACGCCATGCAATGTCATGCTGGATCGAACGCGGCCTGTTGGGTACACGGTTAAGTTTTTGCACGAAGTGCCTCGTTTAACCGCGAGCCCAACGGGCCGCTTGCGTGTGCCGCGACGCTAACGCGGGGCGTTGCCCACGCGGTTAAACGAACGCCATGCAATGTTGTCGCAGCGGTACCAATACACGAATCTGCGACGGTTTGCGTAACTATACTGGACTAGCAATTTTGCCATATGACTTCAGGCTTACGAGCCGCACGCTAAAACCATTACGCCAGAATGAATGAGCCAATTTGATGAATCGATTTGTTTCGCAAGCCTTCAGTTTCTCACTGGCCGTTGTGTTGATCTCACAAGCTGCATGTGGCGAAGGACGCGTCATCCAGTTGGCGGAGCAGCCGGCTGTTTCGCCGGATGGCAGCCGCATCGCGTTCAGCTGGAATGACGAGATCTGGTCCGCGGGAATCGATGGTACCGGACTGGTTCGTTTGACGAATCATCCCGCATCGGATTCGCAACCGCTGTTCTCGCCCGACGGAATGCAGATCGCATTCGTAAGTACACGGACTGGGTCGCCCCAAATCTATGTCATGCAAGTTGACGGAACTTTGCCTAAACAAGTTTCGTTTCACACCGCAGGCTACTCGTTAGCTGATTGGTTTCCTGATGGAAGTTCCGTTTTGGCGGTCGGGGCGCGCGATCACTTTTATCGCGATGCCGACCGACTAATTCAGATCGACGTGCGCGAACGCAAAGCCGAAAAGATACTCGTGAACGCAGCTGTCAAGAATCCGAAGCTTTCACCGGACGGCAAGCGCGTGTTGTTCACTCGAGAAGGCGAACGTTGGTGGCGTAAAGGTTACAAAGGCGAGCGAGCGTCCCAAGTGTGGCTTTACGATCTCGATTCCGGCGAGTTCAAAGAAGTGCTGCACGAAGGCGTCGAATGCATGTGGCCGCTGTGGATGGCGAACAGCAAAGGTTTTTACTTTGCTAAAGGTGACGTGCATGGATTCGATCTTTGGCGATATCGATTTGCTAAAGAAGCGGAAGAATCTGGAACTCAGAAGCAGATGGCGGGTTTCGACGAAGACTCCATCGCATTCCCTGCAATTTCGCGGGATGGCAAGACGATTGTTTTCCGGCACCTGTTTGATCTCTATCGTTTTCGTCTAGGTGAAGATAAACAACCGGTGAAGATCGAGTTGTCGCTGACTAGCGATGCGAACTTGCCGGACGATGTTCTGCGACGCAAATTCACGGAAGCGGATGAAGCCGCATTCACTGACGACGGACTTGAAATCGCTTTCGTTGCGGGTGGCGATGTGTGGGTGATGGATACAAAGTTGCGCGAGCCGCAACGCGTCACGAAAACCGACGGTTACGAAGCCGATGTTCTGTTCGCACCGGATGGAAAGAGTCTGCTGTTCACTAGTGTTAGCGAAGGTCAAACCGATGTATGGAAGGCGGTTCGCGCGGACGCCGACAAGTTCTGGTGGCAGAACACTCAGTTCAATGTCGAGAAGCTGACTGATGACATGCACGTCGAAAGCAAACTGCGTTTCACTCCAGATACGAAGAACTTGATCATGCAGCAAGGTCGGGGAAGTCTGGTTGCCATGAATGTCGAGTCGCGTGAGAAACGAACTTTGGTGGAAGGCTTCAGTGGCATCGACTTTGATATTTCGGCCGACAGTCGCTGGTTGACTTATGCTAAACAGGACAACGACTTCAACAGCGAAGTGTGGCTGATGCCGCTCGACGGCGACCTCGAACCGACAAACGTCTCGCGCCATCCTGACAACGAAGGCAATCCAAGATTCTCGCCCGACGGAAAGATGCTCGCCTTCACCGGCCGTCGCTTTGATGACGAAGTCGACATCTTCTACGTCTACTTGCGAGAAGCGGACAATGATCAGACATCGCGCGAGCGGCAGATGGAAGAAGCGCTGGAGCTGATGAAGAAGAAACGCAAGTCGGATCCTTCCAAGCCGGTAACCGAAAAGAAAGATGAGAAGGCTGACGAGAAGCCTAACGAGGCGAAAGGCGATGGATCGAAAGACGATTCGAAAGATAAGTCGACTGAGAAGAAAGACGATAAAGGCGAAGACAAGAAGAATAAAGTCAAGCCGATCGCGATCGATTTGGAGAATATCCACGAACGCTTGAAACGAATCTCGATCTCGAACAGCAGTGAAGGCGGTTTGCTGTTTTCACCTGATGGCAAGAAATTGGCTTTCTCGGCCAGCGTGGATGAGAAACGCGGCTGGTACACAGTCGAATTTCCATCTGAGTTGCAACCGAAATTGCTGTCGTCGACTACTGGATCGGGTGCGGTCTGGACGGAAGCAGCTGGTGGAATCTTGTTCCTCCAAGATGGCAAGCCTGCGAAGTTGGAACCGAGCGGCAAGTTGGAGACTTACAGTTTCTCAGCGGCTCAAGAGTCGTCTCGCTCCGGATGGTTGCGAGCAGGATTCTACCAAGCTTGGTTAACGATGCGTGAAGTATGGTACGACGAGCGGATGGGTAATCGCAACTGGGACGAGATCCGTCGCAAGTATGAAAAAGTCGCGGGCGATTTGCAGAGCATGGAAGGCTTGACCACAGTCGTCGAACTGATGCTCGGCGAGCTAAACGGTTCCCACCTCGGCTTTACACCGAACCGCGAGCCGCGCGAATCCACCGTCGAAGGCTGGCGCGATGAGACAGCGCATCTTGGTGTGCGTTTTGTTGAAGATCATCGCGGTCCTGGATTGCTTGTTCGCGATGTCATTCCAGATGGACCAGCGGATCGTGAGCAGAGTAAGCTGCGCGCTGGCGATGTGATTCTGTCGATCGATAGTAAAGCGGTCGACCCAGCGATGGATTTGACAACCGTACTCAACGGTCCGATTGATCGCGAAATTCTGCTGCACGTTGAGCGAACGATCAAAGGCGAAGGAGATAAAGAAGAGAAGATGGAGATCGATATCACTTTGCGGCCGATTGTTTACGCGACCGCGCGGTCGCTGCTGTACGATCATTGGTTGGACCACAATCGTCGCATGGTCGAGAAGGCCAGCAACGGAAAACTTGGTTACTTGCATATTCGCGCGATGGACATGGGCAGCTTCTATGAGTTCGAGCGGCAACTGTATAACGTCGGTTACGGACGCGAAGGTTTAGTGATCGATGTGCGCGACAATGGTGGTGGTTCAACAACGGATTTGTTGTTGACCGCTTTAACGCAGCCAAAGCACGCGATCACGGTTCCGCGCGGAGGCGGTCCAGGTTATCCGCACGATCGCATTGTGTTTGCTTCGTGGTCCAAACCGATCATCGTGCTGTGCAATCAAAACAGCTACAGCAACGCTGAGATCTTCAGCCACGCGATCAAGACGCTTGGGCGCGGTAAAGTTGTTGGGGTGCAAACAGCGGGTGGCGTTGTCAGTACCGGATCGGCGTCGATCAATGATGTCGGGCGTTTGCGAGTTCCATTCCGTGGTTGGTTTCTTATCAACGACGGTAAAGACATGGAGTTGAACGGATGTATGCCTCACAAAGTCATTTGGCCGACACCGAAAGAACTTCCCGCGGGCGAAGATCGACAACTGGATAAAGCGGTCGAAATGCTGCTGATGGAAATTGAGCAAGCGCCAGCAGCGCCAAAGCTGAAGTACGCCGCGGAAGAAGAGTAAGTCTTTCGCGTGGCGTCGACTTTCAGTCGACGCTTTTGGGGAATGGCGACCGAAAGTCGCCACGACTTAGTTGTTCGTCCGTTCTAAGACTGCGCGTTGATAGCCACGCAGCGGCTTGCGCAGGTGTTTCAATCGGGTGCACTGGTTCTTCCCGATTAGCCGACACTTGACCACGTATCACTTTTCCGTGCCGGTGATCTCGGCCACTTTGTTGAAGAAATCACGCTTGCGTGGGCTAGAGATTTGCCAGTTCACAGGCACGCTTTGAAAACCGTCATCAAAGTTCTCGCCTTTCATGCGGTAATCAAAATAACCCCATGACGCGTATTCAGCGACAGCAGCCACAAAGTTGTTTTGGGGTTTGTCAAAATCGAAATGGTCATCTTCGTTGAACAGTATCGGCATCGGTCGATAGCCTTCGATTGCTCGAGTAAGTCGAACCATTTCGGAGATACGCTGCGGATCTTTGACACCGTTTCCATGGATTAGAAGAAAATCGCTGCTGCGCACTACGTTCTCGCGAGGAATCGTACCGCCACCGTAACTGGTGCCTACCAACAAACGACGTCCATCGCGCGTTTGCGACTTCACTCGCTCAATCAGTTCATGCACACGGTCGGCTTTCAAGATCGCGTGTTGATAGGCCTTTACATCGCATTCATTGTTTACTTCGATCAAAACATTTCGATAGTCATGATCTAAAACCCAGTTGGTCGCGTTCTCGACTCCCTTTGCTACTGCCGCTTCATCCGTCAAACGCTCGTCCTGACCAAAGTAAAAGTAGCCGAGAATCACCACCATCCCAAGCGCATCTGCGCGGTCGATCACTCGCTGCATACGCTGCATGAAATCGGGTCGCAACTCGCCGTCAGCATTGAACGCAGAGTTGTGCCAGGGTTGCACTTTGGAATAACCTTGCGGACTGCCGCCTTGCAAATTAACCGTGATCGCCAAAAGGCCGTGCTTGCGCCATTCAGGCATTGCTTTAATGAAGTCATCGGTATTTCGATCAGCATCGTACGGCGTTCCGTCCGGGTCAGGGCAATCGCATGTTAATTGCTTGAAAAATTGGCGATAAGCTTTTCGATCGCCGAGTTATCCCACGCGCAGCGTTTACGTTTGCCGCGGATCGAGTCTTTGATGGTAGTGTCTCGTTGCAAAATGTTCAGCGCGAGA
>JBGSOM010000161.1:0-2475 GCA_041739135.1 Pirellulaceae bacterium | reverse complement strand
CTAAACCCGCGCCTGACATAACCGGCAAGAGTCTCCTTGATCGCGTTGTTCTCTCCGCAGACGCGTAACGCGAATCACCTCTCTAAACTCATGTGCAAACAACCCGCGTTCGCTGCTGCGCACAGTTTGGACAGCTACCTTCCAGCTCACGATCTGTCAGAAGGTCAATTGGATCCTTCGATTCGTCCTTCGTTCCTAACGCTTGAGAGACCAATCGTTGCGTGATCTCAGGACTGACGTAAAGCTCGCCGCGCAGGACTGTGCGAATCGCATCGATGACTTTCTCGCCAGAGTCCTGCTTGTTTAGATAGCCCAACGCACCCGCACGCAGCGCTCGTTCAGCGTAAAGAGACTCTTGAAAGCCAGACGATACGAGCATCTTAATACTCGGGTGACTCGCCTTGATTCGTTTGATTAGCTCAATGCCATGACCGCTCTTAAGTGAAATGTCGACTATTACCAATTGGGGACAAGTTTGCTTGATGTTCAACATCGCTTCATCTTCAGATGTCGCCTCCCCGCAAACTTCCAGATCCGCAAAAGCAGATATCCGTAAACGTAATCCTTCCCGGACCATCGAATGATCATCAACAATTAGTATTCGTGTGGGTGACAAAAGTTTACTCATAGCAATTCACTTTCCACGCTTCAAAATTTCACATCGCAATAAAGTTCCACCATCTGGGGCTGGTTGAGCTTGGACACGTCCACCAATTAAACTAGCGCGATATTCCATGGTTCGCATACCCATTCCCTTTGTCGTTAGACCATTCGCATTCGTCAAATCACTTTGAATGCCAATTCCGTTGTCATGAATATCGAGGACTATTCGATCATCAAGCATTTGTAGGACAATCCGAATGCTCTCTGCAGCACCGTGGCGCAAGGCATTGTTGATAGCTTCCTGGGCAATGCGATAGAGATGGGTTGCAGTCGTGTTGTTCGGTATATTGAGTTCACCATCGCATTCGAATACGCAACGAATTCTTTCAACTGAGTTGATCGATCTCGCAAGTTCGATGAGTGCTGATTGCAATCCTTCGGCATCTATTTGAACTGGCATGATCCCGTGAGCGAGATCGCGAACGTGTTTATTCGTTTCAATTAATCGCTTCGCTATCAGCTCGGAAGTATGTTGGAGACGTAAAAAATCGGTGTCTTCAAAACGCCAGATTGACATTCCCTCGAATTCAATTTGGTCAGCAGTCTGTATCGTTTCCTGAAGAGCACTGGCATACAGTGAAAGCCCTGTGAGTTCTTGCTGTGTTCCGTCATGCAACTCTAAACCGATTCGACGCTGCTCATCAGCGGCTATTTCGAGGATGTGTTTTTGCATTTCCTTGCGACTTGAAATATCGCGCAGAACTCCGGTAAAGAACCCCAAGTGATCGACTTGACTAACCGCCAAATCTGCTGGAAAAGTACTTCCGTCCTTACGCTGACAGAGCACCTCTCGCCCCGTCCCGATAATTCTTGCCTCGTTCGTGCGCAGGAATCGCTGGATGTAGCCATCATGTTCCCGACTAAAGGGCTGCGGCATGAGGATGCTAACGTTCTGGCCAACCAACTCGGAACTTGTATAGCCAAAAATCGTTTCTGTGGACTGATTCACACTGTCGATTTCACCTTGGTTGTTGATCGTTATGATTGCATCCGAAGCTGTTTTTAGGATCGCTCGGTTTCGCTCCTCACTTTGCTTCAGCGCCTCCAGAGCTCTTCGTTGCTCAGTGATGTCAGTCACAAGCGCCATCAAACGCGCAGGTTTACCAGCCCCATCGGGGAGCATCCCGCAAAGTTTTCGTACCCATACGATGGAACCATTCTTATGCAGATAGCGGTTCTCAATTTCAAACTGCAATTTCGCTCCGTCTTGAAGCTCGCGAATCGCCGCACGATTGGCAGGCTGATCTTCTGGATGTACCAGGTATAGAAAGTGCGTGTTCTTAAGTTCAGTTGCCGAATAGCCTAATAGCTTACAGTAGGCTGGATTGCATTACTCAAAGAACCCCTGCAAGTTGCCGATCGCGATGCCAGTCGCAGCATGTTCGAAGATCTCCCGGAAGCAGGCGTCGCGTTCTCGCTGCTCAGCTTCAGCTCGCTTGATCGCTGTTAAATCTACGTAAGAGACCACAATTCCATCGGTACCTTTATCTGCCCTGCGAAACGGTGAGATTCGCCTAAGAAAGCAGCGATTATCGTTCGTGAAAATCTCTGTTTCGATTAGTCCGTGGTTCTCTAGCACTTCCTGACACTCTTCCAGCAACTTGTTATCCATGATCTGAGATGCAAAGCCGCGAATGTCACGACCTTCATCCGCTGGAACTAGACTGAACAGTCAGGGCAATCGCATGTTAATTGCTTGAAAAATTGGCGATAAGCTTTTCGATCGCCGAGTTATCCCACGCGCAGCGTTTACGTTTGCCGCGGATCGAGTCTTTGATGGTAGTGTCTCGTTGCAAAATGTTCAGCGCGAGA
>JBGSOM010000160.1:0-6224 GCA_041739135.1 Pirellulaceae bacterium | reverse complement strand
TCTCGCGCTGAACATTTTGCAACGAGACACTACCATCAAAGACTCGATCCGCGGCAAACGTAAACGCTGCGCGTGGGATAACTCGGCGATCGAAAAGCTTATCGCCAATTTTTCAAGCAATTAACATGCGATTGCCCTGATCGCAGCGTACAGGGCGTTCTTGTTGGTCGCGTGATACTGTATTGGATGTGCGCCCTGCTCTATGTCGGAATCGGTTCGGCCTGTTTTCAGTACAATCAAAACCCGGATTGGACTCTCGCAAAACACGCCATGGTTCTGTTTGGTCAGATGTGGCCTTGGTTGCCAACCGCTTTCTTGATTCTGCCGCTCGCAATTTATGACGTCGTCCGGCTGAGCAATCTGTTTGTCGGCCCCATTTACCGACTCCGCAAGCACTTCGCCGCTTTGCGACAAGACATCGCCTGCGCACCGCTGAATTTTCGTGAGGAAGATTACTGGCGCGATCTCGCTGCGCCAATCAACGATATGCAAGCGGAAATTCTGAGACTGCGTTCGGGAGTCATCGAACTCCAGCAAGTCGCTTCGAATACGTCCGCCATCATGGCAAACTTCAAGGCAACTTTGCCTAATGAAGTCGCAGCCGACAACAACTCGCTCGACGGCACCCAATCACCTGAGATTGCTGCGTCACCCGAGATTGCTGCTGTGATTGCGATGGAAGATAAGTTGCCGGAAGTCGGTCGCAGTCAAGTTGCCGAAGCGGTCGCCGTGCCGGTGGCTGAGTCCGTTGCAACATCCGACCAGCCGGTCGCACAACCACAGATCGCACAACCACCGAGTAGCGAACTTGCCTCGGGCGAGCCGATCGCCGCCGCGGGTGATTCCGCGAAGGCTGAAACGAGTGAAACGGTTAAAAGCGCGGCGAGCGAAACGAGAGACAGCGAAACGATTAGTAGTGACGGCATCGGCAGCGAATTGGCAGCCGAAGTGGCTATCGCTCCAATTCAAGTTGCACCGGAATCGATCGCGACTGAATCGCCAACCATCGCGGCTGGGTAGATCGCTGTGTAGTTCGCTGGGTAGATCAGTGGCCGCGCACTCGACAGCATTCCTTGCTAACTACTGATCAAATACGTCGGCTTCCTTTGCCAGCACATCCAACATGCCTTGCAGCCGGCATCGCAACTGGATCATGATCGGATCCTCCACATCTTTGGGCGCTTTTTCCGTTCCGATCGTAATCGCTTCATCGATTTGAATCACGGCGTGCAAGGGCCGATGCACGCGCACGCGATCGGTCAGATCCTCTTCCAAACGCTCAACCGTTTCCAGCACGCGCGTCACTGTCGTCGGTTGCATGAAGTATTCGTTCGGATAAGAACCGATCTGTTGAGCCAAATAGATGGACGCCAGTTGACGCCAAATTTTATCGCGCTGCGCTGTGCTGATTTCGCCTGTAAGTAGATTGGGAACCATCTTCGTGCGCAGTTGTTTGATGCGTGGGATCAGGTTTCCCTTCTGCACCGCTCCGCACCATTCTTGTTCTAGCGGTCCCAGCAAATGATCGATCAGACGCTTCTGTCGCTCGTTCACCGTACCTTCCTGCGCCTGACCAAAATGTTCGAGCTCCTTTAAAGTTAGCAGCGCATTGGCGATGCGCCGAACTCGATCGGTCAGCGATTTTTCGCTCGACTTCGCCCATGTCAGCCGCTCTTCGATGGAACTGATGACAGGTTCGACAGTCGCTTGCAAGTTGCCGTGAAACAGGTACTTGATCGCAACCGGGTGGATTACTACTTCGCCGCCACCATCCTTCGCTCGCCGACGTGCGGCGGTGCGAGCCAAGAAGGCGACGCCGTCGAGCAATGGTTGCAAAACATCGTTGGTTCTGAAAACCGTTCCCTCGGGAAAAACGACCAGCGGCCGCTTGGCGTTCACTAGTGCATCGATCGCCGTGTCCAGCGACTGACGATCGAGCCCCTCGCGATAAACGCTGAAGCCGCCCATCATGCGAATCGCCCACGCTTGCAGACGACTCTGGTTAAACAGGTGCCAACTGGCCATAGCGAAAACGTGTGTGTCGATTTCTCTCGCGACCCACCCCATGGCCAACGGGTCGGCGTACCGGCAATGATTGGGTGCTAACAAAATTCCTTTGTTTTGCCGCAACGATTCTTTCAGATGATCGATACCGCGGATTTCGTGCGAGACAACACCTTCGTGCTTCGCCAAATAGCGATCGACGACACGTAACTTTTGAATCGCACTGGGGATCCAATTGCCCGTGTGAGGCGGTACGAACTTGTAAGGCTTTTCAATAATAATGTCTTGCATGACCAGTTATCTTTTCATTCCAGGTTGGGTCTGTAGACATTTCATTGTTAGACCTTGCGTCGCGATCCAATTGCTAACTTGCGTAGCCGCGCGGGTGCGAGCGATGCCAGCGCCAAGCGGTTTCAATATTCGCTTGGATATCCATGTACTTCGGCTTCCAACCGAGCACCTTCTGCGCGAGACTGCTGTCCGCGACCAGTTCAGCTGGGTCGCCGGCCCGTCGAGGTTCCACTTTGACAGGAATCGCATGACCGGTGACTCGTCGACACGCTTCGATCACTTCTTTCACACTTTGACCTTTGCCGGTCCCCAAGTTCAACTGAAGATTACTGCCCGGTTCGATTAGTGAAAGCGCTTTCAAATGTGCATCGGCTAAATCGTCGACATGAATATAGTCTCGAATGCAGCTACCGTCAGGAGTTGGATAGTCGTCTCCAAACATACCGATATAGTCGCGTTGTCCCAAAGCGGTCTGCAAAATCAGCGGAATCAGATGCGATTCGGGCGTGTGATCTTCACCGATTTCGCCATCGGGACTGGCGCCCGAAGCATTAAAGTAACGCAGCGCCGCGCAGCCGAAACCATAAGCGTGCGCGTAATCGGTCAAAGCATGTTCAATTACCAACTTGGTAAATCCATACGGATTGATCGGCAATTGCAACGTTGACTCTGTGATTGGCATCTTTTCAGGCTGGCCATACGTTGCGGTGGTACTCGAAAAAACGATCCGCCAGACGCCTGCATTCCGCATACTTTCGAGCAGATCGAGCGTCGCAGTCACATTGTTCTGGTAGTAAATCGCGGGGCTCGTTACGGATTCGCCTACCAGTGCAAAAGCGGCGAAGTGCATGACGGCGTCGATCTGATGTTCCGCGAACACCTTGGACAATTTCGCGCGATCCGAAAGTTCGCCTTCAATCAAGCGATCGGCAGGAACCGCTTCGCGATGGCCTTTGCACAGATTGTCGTAAACCCAAACATCGTATCCGTTGCGAGTTAACAGACGGACGGTGTGCGACCCAACATAACCCGCACCACCGATCACGAGAATCTTCATCAGTACAACCCATCCTTTCGCGCATCTGCAAAAAATCGCATTTCCATTCACCCTGTCAGCTGAGCCGCCGGTCGCTGTGCCTATTCCATGCAGCCCATCGACAGCCGGTGCCGAGAATTATTCTATCGTCAACCGCGCTTCTAAACGTCGACCTAGCACGTCAGTTAACTCATATGAGCAGTAAGCTTAAGCGATTGCGCGAGCAAGGGAAGACTTCCAGCCTCGCTCCCGCGCCGGCGCTCGCAAGTAACTGGCAACAAAAGTTCACGGATTACCTGCGTACCGAATGTCATCTGGCAGACAATACCGTTCAGGCTTACGGTCGCGATCTCAAACGCATGATGCAGTGGATGGGCAGCAAGCCGATCAATCGCTTGACGCTGGCCGACTTGACTGATTTCGTAGCGAGTCTGCAGCAGGAGAAGCTTGCGCCGGCATCTATCTCGCGAGCGATCGTTACAACCCGCATGTTCTTCAAGTACTTGCAACTGGAAGGCATCGTTCAAGACAATCCTTCTGAGTTGCTGGCGACGCAAAAGATGTGGCAACGCATCCCCAAAGCGATCACGCCGGCAGCAATCGAACGCTTTCTCGCTGCACCTCGCAAGTTCGATATCTATTGGCAACGCGATCGCGCGATTCTCGAGTTGCTGTATGCAACCGGTTGTCGCGTTTCCGAAGTTGCGAATCTGCTGCGAGCCAATGCGCACTTGGCTGAGGGCTATTGCTTGGTCGAAGGTAAAGGGTCGAAGCAGCGGATGGTGCCGATCGGCCAGAACGCAGTGTGCGCGATCGAGGTCTACTTAAGTGAACTGCGGCCACTGTTGCTTGGCAGCCACGATCCGGAACGCGTTCCGTGGTTGATCCTTTCGCGCACTGGTCGGCGTTTGCGGCGCGAAGCGATCTGGGAATTAGTGAAGCGTTATGCGTTGCGAGCCGATATCGATCCCGGCATCAGTCCTCATACCCTGCGACACAGTTTTGCAACGCACATGCTCGCCGGCGGCGCCGACTTGCGCCAGATCCAAGAACTTTTAGGTCACGCCAGCATTCAGACAACTCAAATATATACTTCCGTCGACAGTTCACGATTGAAACGCGTTCACAATCAGTATCATCCGCGCGCGTAACAACAGCACTTTGATCGCACTCGTACTTCACTCCGATCGAGTACGAGTACCGGCTGCGCCTGAGTACGAGTACGAAAGTCGCAGAAATGCGTGGGCTTTTCGCTGATCGCTACGATCTTCACCCTCTCAAACGCAGTTTGGGAGGGTCAGCCCGCGATAGCGTGGCTGGGGAGGGCGACCGCACCGCTTCTTAGACTGATCCACCGCTATCAGCCCTCCCCGGCAATCTCGCTGGACGCTCGATTGCCGACCCTCCCGGTCGCTTCGCTGGGAGGGTGAAGTCAGGGTGCGATCAGCGAGTTAGCGTGAAGTGTCGCAACGCCGTAACATCTATTACAGGACACCCTCGAATGCTTTGCGGCGGATGCAACTCGAATGCGCCGATTCGTTTTGCCTAAGCCGCACGACGCGCTTGCTCGCTACTGAAAATCGACTTCTTGCTTCATTAAAGTCAGCTCGATTTGACAAGTATCGTTTAAGTTTTCTTAGCTGCACTCACCTGCTGCCGCTTAGCACTGGTTCTTCTACACGTCTGCCCCGGCGTGGATCATTGCCGAGCGTGAACTCTCAATTCACAGGTGAATCGAATGACGCTTCGCGACTCTCTCGCAAGGATTCTTCGTCGACTTAACCGAACCTCCAATCCTCAAAGTCGTCGCGCTCGTCGCCGACTGTTGCTGGAGAATATGGAAGAACGTCGCTTGATGGCGATCGACCTGCAATTGATGTCAGCGGACGATGGGCTGGCGATCTACGGCGCAGCGGCTGGCGATTGGAGCGGTGCAGCGGTCAGCCGAGCTGGCGATGTCAACGGTGATGGCTTTGACGATATGCTGGTCGGCGCGGTGTACGGCGATAGCGGCGCGAAGAGTAACACGGGTGCAAGCTACTTGATTTATGGCGGCCCCACGTTGCCAAGTTTATTGGACCTGGCGAACCTCGGTACAGCCGGAGTGAAGATACTGGGAGCGGATGCGGGTGATGGCTCGGGCGGGACGCTCAGCGCGGCGGATGTTAACGGTGATGGCTTTTCCGATTTGATCATCGGCTCGCCCTCTGCGGACGGAGTGAACAATAGTCGTCCGAACTCTGGTGAAACGTATGTCATATTTGGAAGTGCTTCGCTGCCAAGTGTGATCGATCTGAGCGTCGTTGGGTCAGCGGGCTTGACGATCTACGGCGCGGGCAATGGCGATCAAAGCGGTTCAGCCGTTGCGAGCGCTGGCGACGTGAACGGCGATGGCTACGCGGACTTCATGATCGGCGCGAGCTACGCGGACGGCTCGAACAATGCGAAAGCCGACTCGGGTGAGAGTTACTTGATTTACGGCGCGGCGAACTTGCCCAGCTCGATCGATCTTGCGAACTTGCAAACGGGTCAAGCGACCGTCTTCCTTGGCGTGGATGCTGGCGACTACAGCGGTTGGGCAGTTGGAGGAGCCGGCGATGTGAACGGCGATGGGTTGGCGGATCTGCTGATCGGAGCCATCTATGGCAGCGGCGAAAACAACGCTTGGAACATGACGGATGCGGGCGAGTCGTATTTGATTTTCGGTAGCAGAAACTTGCCGGCCGCTGTCAATCTTGGCTCGCTCGGCGCGGCCGGACTCACCGTTTACGGAGCCGACGAGAGCGAACTGAGCGGCGTTTCCGTCAGTGGAGCTGGCGACGTGAATGGCGATGGTTATGACGACTTTCTAATCGGTTCGTTTCTATCCGACGGACCGACCAACGATACGTTC
>JBGSOM010000159.1:0-13113 GCA_041739135.1 Pirellulaceae bacterium | reverse complement strand
TCTCGCGCTGAACATTTTGCAACGAGACACTACCATCAAAGACTCGATCCGCGGCAAACGTAAACGCTGCGCGTGGGATAACTCGGCGATCGAAAAGCTTATCGCCAATTTTTCAAGCAATTAACATGCGATTGCCCTGATTTGCTGAGACGGAGCAGAAACGGCAAGCAAATTGAATCAATGATCCAATCAGCTAGTTGCTTTCGAGAGTCTGACGTGCCTGAAAACGCTCAGGCAGGTGACTCAACATGAACGCCGCCAATATCGATTGCCCCAAATCAGTGGCACGGCTTCCGTTATCCTGCCTAGATAAGTGTCAGACGCATCTGCCCGCGTACTGCCCAGCCTGCCGCAAAACAGAATCCAGTGTTTCGCTTTGGAAACCTATACCAGAAATAGAGACCACGCAAGAAATAAAGGGAGAACTGCGGGAAATGACGCTAGGAATGTTGAATTAGCGAGGGGACGCCAGCGTTATTGCGTCTACTTTTTCCTTATTTAATGGGATTAACGACTGCGTGGTTAGATGGAAAGCCGACTTTGAGTGTCGCGATGCAATATCACTTGACTAAATGCCGTGGCAACTAATGTTTGATTCGGCAGATATTCTTATATTATTGGAATATTGTTATTGACCCCATTTTGTGATTGGAGCAGGCGATGAAGGTTTTGGTTGTAGACGACTCTGGGATTATGCGCAAAATCATCATTCGCTCCCTCAATGCTTGTGGCGTAAGCGACATCATTGAGGCGTCGGATGGCTGCGAAGGTTTGGTGGCTTTCCAATCGGAACCCGTAGACATCGTCCTTACCGACTGGAATATGCCAGAAATGTCTGGACTGGAATTGTTGCGTGCGATTCGCGCAACGGGTTCAGAGGTGCCGATCATCATGATCACTACCGAGGGTGAGAAGGAAAGTGTCTTAGAGGCGATTAAGGCGGGCGTTACAGATTATCTGTGCAAGCCTTTTGAGCAAGAAGACCTGCGTGACAAGCTGGAAAAATACGTTGCCGTCAACTAACTGATGCGCGCCCGATTGTTGTTTCACTAGCCGGTAAGCGTCCGTTTTGGGTAACGCCAAGCTTCGCGCCGACGCGACGCATATCGCCAAGTTCGATACCTACAAATTTGCCCCATAGTTTCATTCGTTGCTTAAGTTTTTCTTTCGCAAATCCTACCGCATAACTCGAATGTCTAGAGGAAGATTCGTGAGTACGCTTAACAACGATCTCATCAATGAGATTATGGAACGAAACGCGCGCATCAATTCCCAGCCTGTGTGGGAAGGCGATGAGACCGCAGCTTACAGCCAGAGTCCGGTGGCTGATCTGTTGATTCGTTGCCTGATCGAGAGCACCGAAAGCGTCTTCTCTACGATGTGCGGTTGGGAGATGGTGCGAGGTTCAAGTTCTAACCAAGACGGATTCTCACGACGTCATGACATCAGTGGGATTATCGGTTTGAGCGAAGCGATCAAAGCGACGGTCGTTGTTAGCGTGGATCAAGAATTGGTCTTCGCAATTGCAGATGCATTCCTCGGAGAACGACCGACCTCCATCAACAGTGATGTGGTCGATCTGGTGGGCGAGCTTGCAAACATGATCGGTGGCAACGCGAAGGAGCGACTGAGTATTCCTAACGTCGTATTGGGATTGCCGACGGTTGTGGCGGGCTCGGGACATTACATCGCGTACAATTCTCACATGACTGTGACAATGATTCCGTTTCAATGCGAGCACGGTTCGATGTCTGTCGAGCTGGGCATTGTCTAAAGCTAATTCACGTCGCGTTTCTGTTTACGTCGATCAAGCGAGTCGTCGGGAAACATCTGCGATAGAGCCGCGTCACTCATGGCAGCTTCGCCTTCGCCATTTCCGCGTCGGATGCGGTTCAGTTCGTTGATTACCAGCAAAGCGTCAAGGGCTTCGATCGAGTTCGATCCGCTGGTATCGACAAAGCCATACATGCCTGTTGCGCCAGTGACGCTCGTTGGTAAGGAACGTGAGCCGCGAGCGGTCATCTCATTAATGACCAGCAAGGCGTCTAGTGGGCTGACCACGCCATCATCGTTGACACCTAAATGCCTACGAGCGTGGCGCCAAGGAGTTGCGTCGGCAAAATCTAGCACGAAAATTTCGATCGTCGCGTTATTCGAAGCTTGCCCCTGTTCGTCTGTGACCCGATAGGTCGCGCGGTCAATTCCCGTGTAATTCGTAGGCGGACGATACGAGAGGCTTCGATCAGTTTCGATCACGAACGAGCCCGTACCTGCGGTCTGCATGACTGGCACTAAAGCTGAATTCGGACTGTCTGCGTCGGTATCGTTGGCGGTGATTTGTACGCGAACCAAGCCGGCACCCTGCGCAGTGATCGCTCGGTCAGCAACGGCAACTGGCGCAGCAGGTTCAGGCAGATTCAGTTGTAAACTGTAATCCCCGTTGGTCGCACTAGAGCTGGAAAACACTTGAACAAAATACGACTGGCCCCGAACAAGGTTGGCAGTGATGGTTTCGGGCGAGTTGCTTGAGATGGACGAGGCGATGACTGTGCCGTTTGCGTTTAGCAGGTTCAAGTCGAGATTGCCGTTGGCTTGCGTGAAGCGTAATGTGAAAGTTGCCGAACCGGTACCAGCGGCTGTTACTTTGAAGAAGTCGACGTCGCCGGGATGAATGGAAAGCGAAGCGATTGTCTGATCGCTTGAGCCGAGGTCGGTCGCGGCGGCAGTCGTATTGTTGGGCTCGCGCGCATCGGGCGGAATCGCTGATGGGTCGTAAATCAAGTTCTGCCAGACGTTGGATGCGCCGATGGTTACATTGGACTGTGTTATCGAATGCTTCATACCGCCACCAGATGCGGTGACAGAATAGGTTCCAGCCGGTAGGACAATTTGGTATCCGCCGGCGCTCATGGAGGTCGTCGTGAAGCGACCTGCTGAGCCTTCGAACACGACTTGCACGCCTCCGATCCCTTCACCCGCTTCATACCAACCGGTGTCGTTTCTGTCTTCGAAGATTGCACCGACCGCCATCTTTTGTGCGCTGCTAACTTTGGCGAAAAACTGTGTGCTGACCAGTGAAGATGAAAATGGCGTGATCGCTGATCCGACTTGGTTGTAAAGTGGATTGAGCATGTTAACGCGGTGACCACGATTCGGTTGCATTCCACCTGTGCCGCCGGTTCCCCAATCGATGACATAAGCCGAATGCACAAAGAAAGGTGTCTTACCGATGCCCAAGTTATTGTAGAAGGCGTTTTGTCCGGTACCGGCTTCGATCGGAACTCCCATTGCATTCAACGTGGCGGCGAGCCCGGGAAAGTGTTCCTGAGAATTCTTGGAAATCATCGTGCCGTTTTGAGTAGTCGCAAGATTTTGGATGACTTCATTCCAGGCAAGCGGCGGCGACGGCGATAAACTGCTTAGCTCTGAGCGCAGCAGATTCGCATCTACTTTGAAGAACGTCAGATTGGACGTCACTTCTGCGTCATGCGACTGTATCGGTGAACTTGACTTGATTAAGCGTGCATACTCATTGGCTGGGTCGGTACGAAAGCGATTGGCTAATTGAAGCGTTTCTTGTTCGAGTGGCGTTGGATTGAGCGCGAGGAGACGTCGGCATTCGAGCGGCTCGATAGCAAAACAGCGTTTGACTTGTCGACGAAGTTTCATGAAGCGCCCATCATTTCACTGGATCGAGTCGAGACATCGAGAGTTCTGCCCTGGCGTAAGATGACCCCAATGACTTTTGAGTCGCTCTGGAATCTCGCATGATGTGTCGTTCTCTGGGCAGTTAATCGTTTAGTTTATGGCGTCGCAAACTTCGGGTCAAGTTGCTAAAGGTAGGTTGGCCGATACCGGCTAGCCGTCAAGCGGCCGCGCGACGTGGGATCACTTTGCGATGAACAGTCTTGCATGTTTTCGTTGTATCTGCACTGGCAGCTTTCGTTGCATCTTCCAACTCTTCGTCCGCTACATCCACTTCGTCCATTGCGCCGGGAGTGAACATCCGCAGCGGTGGTTGGTGCTTGCGGGACAAGACCTTCACGTACTCCGCGCCGAAAAACAGAATGGTTACGCCCCAGTAAAACCACAATAACAAAGCGATGAATGACCCCACGGCGCCGTAAGCGCTGGTGTATTTCATCCCGATTAAAAATGCGCCAAGAAATTGACGTCCAACTTCCCAAATGATCGATACTAGCAGTCCACCTCGAAAAGCGTCTCGCCAAGTCGGTCTTCGTTTGGGCAACCATCGATAAAGCACGCTAAATGCCGCTGCGTTTAGCAGCATCGTTGCGGTTGCGTCGACAATCGTGATCGCGATTGTGCCCGGCAGATGCAGATGCGTCATCCATTGTCGCAAAGTACCGATCGCCACGTTGGCAGCCAGCGTGCAAATGATGGCGGCTCCCACACCCGTAAACAGCATGAACGCCATACAGCGACGAATTACCAGTCGCCGCACAGTGCTGCGCCAGCCCGATTTGGGCGGTGCAGGAATATGCCAGATCTTATCAAACGCCTTTTCGAACTGATAAAACACGCTGATCGCGGCCAACAAAGCTGTCGCCAAACCGAACGGACCTCCGACGACTGAGTGATCGCGGAGCTGCTCGAGGACCTGCGCGACTTGGGCGCTGAGGCTGTCTGAGCAATGGTGCGAGACGATTTCGAGGATCTGCACTTCCGCATCGTGCCCGAGGCTGGTGTAGCGCATCACCAAACCAATACCTGCAATCAGCAGCAGGAACATGGGAAATAGCGACAGTGCCAAGTAGTACGCAACGCAAGCTGCCATCGCGCTCGCATCATCCGCCTGCCAACGGCGCAATGCAATCAAAAGCGAACTGCCGATCTCGTGGCAATAGGTACCAGTGGTGTGCACCAAGCCAACGACGGACCAACGGTCCACAGGTCTTTCGGCCCGCAACTCAAACTTAGATAGCAATTCCCTCATCGCTGCTCGTGCCATCATGACCCAACTGAAACCAAGAATGGCGCAAGGCACGCCTAACTTTCGGGGTCAGATTAGCAACCTAAAGTCGCCAAGCACTAGGGCAACTGCGGTCAGCGAACAATGAATTTGGAGTTGAGCGAATGCGTTCAGTTGCACTAGCTTCCGCATCCGCCACCACATCCTCCGCCGCAACCACCTCCGCAGGATGCACCACCGGCGTCTCCGCCAAAATCCCCGGCGTCCGCTCCGTGTCCGCTGACATCGCCACCGAACGCAAACGAATCAAACCAACTCGATCGAGTCACATCGCCTGCGTCGCCTAGCAACCCAAAGTCGACATTGTCGGAGATCTCGCCGCCGACTCCTTCAACAGGTTCGATTGGGCAGTCGGGAGCTTCGAACGGAGCTTCGGGATCGAGCGTCGAGGACTCACCCGCATTAAAGCCCTCTTCGCCGACGCTGAACGCTGGTTGGCCGCTCTCGCTGACAATGGTCGCATCGTGGCAGTAAGTGTTGTTCGTGTGCATGAAGCTGGACCACATCCACAGGTACATCAGCGAATCGCCGCCAGCGTGATAGCGTTGCAACATTGGCGGAGCGTTCGAGGTGCTTTGAACGTCGCTGCTGCCGACCACGGTTCCATCAGCGGCTGAACCTGATTTGCTTGAGGGAGTCAAACCGGGGCGTACGATATTCGTGTACACGCGACGATGCAAATTGTCGACGCGCATCTTCGAACGAAAGGCTTGTTCGAGTTGCTGTATGAAGTCTTCGAACTCGGCTTTCTTCGATTCGGTGTAGGCATCGTAAGTCTGTTGCGAAGCGAAGACTTGGTCCAGCCTTGCACCGAGCATTTGCGAGTCGGTCGTGGATTGCAGTTCTGCGTCGAGCCCGTTAACAGAAATCTGAATGGGATAGATCCCGATAGGGTGCACTCGCAACACTTTGATTTCGATGATAACGGCGATCGATGTTAAATGATGCTCCAGCAACAGCGACAAACTTGAGAACGATTCACCCTGAGGCGAATAATTGCGCGACAGGCTATCCATCGCCGCTGGCATGTCATCGGAACTGGTCGAGCCCTGATCGTCGTAAAGCACTTGATCGTCGCGAGTAAATCGGACTACATCGGTTACACCCAGTGAACGAAGTGTGATATTCAGTTCTTGCAAAATCGAAAGCGCAGTAAACGTCTCGTGCTCTTCGCGTTGCGACAGCAGATTGCCTGTGAGCAGTTCAGCGAATCTTCGGAAGCCTTTCGTCGGCTTTCGGCGCAGTTGAGTCAAGTGGCTCGGGTCGATCGTCATTGTCGCGGAAAGATACACATTGATCTCCTTTGTTCGTCTCGTTTCGCCAAGTACCGCTCAACTATCGGATTCAAGTTAACTCGATTCCCACTAACTATCCGATTCACAGTTACCGCAGAATGCCGAGTTTTGCATGGTACTCACCGCTTGGCAGCCACCCCAAAAATCGGACGGCGGATCACCATATTGTTCGCGGTAACGCTGCAGTGTTGCGGCATACTGATTCGAATTGAGCTCGTGATTGCTGCTCGGTTCGTGATGGACGAGCTTACCAAATTGCTGGTCGCAAAAGTTGATGTACGTTTTCGTAAACAGTATAAATTCGTGCCAAGCCACATCGACTCGCGCGGACGGTGTCAACGGACCGCTCGTGCTCTCGGCGGCAAGTGTCAGGAATTTGATGACTTCGGCGAGAGCTCGCTCGGCGTCGACTGACGAGCAAAAGAGGGCGCGGACAAGTTTCGTTCGCAATAGCGGAGCGGATTCGAGCATGTTTGCGGCAAGTTCGTTGGGCGAAGCCGCGATGAATCGTTCGCTCATAATTGTATTGTCTCGCCTTCGGACACAAGCTGCTTTAGCCGATTGAAGCGCTAAGCCACGCAACCGCGTGACTCGCAATCTTCAAGGCTCCGTAACTTCAAGGCTCGGTAGCTTAGAATTTTTGGCGCGGCACTGACTTAAATTCTTCAAGAATTGCCTCGGTCGGGCTCTTCGGTTCGAATTCAAATTGCTTGGGGTCCAATCTTCGGACGGCTCCGGGGTTGTTGGCGGAACGTGCTTGGGAAAACACATCCATCGTGCTGTTCATCGGCAGCGCAGCGCCTGCTGGAATCTGCAACCAACCAACACTCTTGGGCATGTAGTTCACATCCTCGATCGGATTGGGACTTTTGCCGGTGCGATCGATGGCGATCGACTGCAGGAATTCTTCGTAGATACTGAGATCGTATATCGTGCGCGGTGGAACTGCAGTCGTAAACTGCTGGCGTTCCCAAACGCCGCTGAGCGAACGGATCTCATACGATTCAACGATCGTGGCGCCGGCATCGCGATCAAGGGTTACCGTGGCTGTCTTTCCTGATTCGATGCGCAACTGTTGCACCTGGCCAGCCTGACGTTGATCGGCCAGCAGCACGATGAGCGCGTTGCGGTGAGAATTCAGTAGCCCGAGTTGAGCCGGGGGTAGTGGCGAGTTCGCGTGGACTTCTTGATTGACGGTTCGCCAAAACGGTTCGAAGTTTGGCAAAGTCGGCGCTGCTAGCGGCACCCACCACTGAGCTGGCGAGTAATTGATCGGTTGCAAGTGCAGTTGTCCTCCAAAGGAACTCATGCACATTCCGCTGTACATGGCATTTTCCAGCACGAAGCGATTTCGGTTGGCGGCGCTGTTCGAAACTCGCCAGAGTTGTCGAGGGTCTTGCGAAATAGCGGAGAGCGAAACGCTATGGTTTCGATTGGCACTTAACGTCGAGACTCGTCCATTTTGATAATGCTGGACGCGCACGTAGCGATTTCCCGCCGGCACGACCCACCAGCTGCTTTCAGCGATCGGATCGCGGCTGAGCGTCAGCCCGCTGGAGCGATCGCGCGTTAAATACAACTGCGCACCGCGCTGGTCGAAAGTGGAGAGTTGCAGCATTTGCGATCGAGCGTCGCGACCATCTTGAATTGAGCTGAAAATGGGGCTCGGCGTGATCCCTTGCAGCGAGTCCACAAACCCGTCGGCGGCACCAGCGGCTGGACGCAGTGGATTTGTGTTCAGTGGATTTGTGTTCAGTGGATTAAGCAGCGAGTTCTGGCGCTGCGAGTCGGCGAGTTGTGGATCGGGTCGCAGCGGTTGTTGAGTATTCATCGGCGGTGGTAGCACGGGCCGCTGAGCCACGCGGTCGAGCGCCTGAATAGTCATTTGGCTGGTCCGATAGTCAACTGACCGACCCCGGACATCGCCGATCTGCATATTTCCAGAGCCTGAAATCGGCCAACGGATAACTTGGTTCAAGTTTCTGGCAAAGTAGCCCAACCATTGTCCATCTTGCGAATCGAACTGCGTGTCGCGGAGATAAGCAGTGTTTTTGCCCGCTTGATCGACCACCACCAGCTCTGCTGCAGTCAAGTAAGCGTCGGCCGAAACGCCCGCTGCCGGAGCATCTAATCGAAAGCGCTCTTGCGCCCAAGTGGCTGAAGCGGAGATCAAGATGACCAACGTAAAGGAAAAGAGAGGTTTCATAGTTCTTCTCGGGCTCGGTCATAAGAGTTTCGAAAGCGCTGCTCTCCGATTTTACCCGCAATGCGGTCTTTTAGCGAGAATTCAGGGTTTAAACAGGAAGTTTGCTGCCTACAGTTGTTCGGAACGCTCCACTGCACACCTTTGCCTCTCCAAATGCCGTTTGGCGAGACCCAGCCCGCGAATAGCGTGCCTGGGAGGCGCGTCCGCACTGCTCTACGGCTGATCGACCGCTCCCGGTCGCGTCGCGGATTGGGCGAAGTCGGAATGGGATGGCGATCAGCGAGATGTGTAGATTTTGCCGGTTAATGGGTAAATCAGGGTCGGCCATTTGGGTCGGAAATCTGCCGAAGTGGCGACAGAGTGTTCCTTGTTCGCGTGCGACCGAGCACAATAGTAGGCATGCCAGCCAAAGAATCGCCAAATCAATAAACTAATCGTGCACCGCGACCAGCGGTTTCGTTTGCCCCCGCAAATCGATTTGATCCTCCCACCCAATTCCCAACCCGCCATGAAATTATTTGTAGATCTGTTCGTCGCGTTTGCGATCCTTGTCCTCTTTGTCGGTTGTCATGAAGAGGCTGCCCCCAAAGCTCCGGTGACACGTGTCGAAGCTGAGATTGAAGGTAAGACTTTTACGGTTGAAAAAAGTGTCTGGCCGCGAGTTGCGAAGGTTCAGGGCAGTTTATTTGCGGACGAGATCACGACGATCGCTGCCAACGTTCCCGGTCGAGTCGTTGAAGTGAATTGCGACTTGGGCGACGTGGTTGAAGCCGATCAGACACTCGTGAAGATCGATCAGGCCGAGTACGAATTGCTGGCCGCGCAAGCTGAATCGCAACTCACGCAAGCGCGGGCTGCGATCGGATTGAAACCGGGCGAACCGGTTGAAAAACTTAATCCTATGAATTCGCCGCCAGTCCGCGAAGCGAGTGCCGTACTTGAGGAAGCGAAGAAGTCGGTCGCACGCTTTCGAAAGCTGTTTTCGCAAAACGCAGTTGTCGCAACAGACCTCGAAGTTGCCATCGCTGCCGAAAGCGTGGCTGACGCGCGATTCAATTCTTCGTTAAACAGCGTCCGCGAAAAGATCGCTCTCGTTGGTGTACAGACTGCACTGCGTTCACTCGCCGAACAGCGACTGCGTGATACAAACATCACCGCTCCGTTCAAAGGCCGAATTCAAAATCGAACCGTTGCGATCGGCTCCTATGTGAACGTAGGCCAAGCGATACTTGAATTGGCTAGGACCGACGTGCTGCGATATCGTGCTTCGGTTCCCGAACGCTTCGCATCAGAAATTAAGATTGGCCAAAAAGTGATACTGTTACTCGATGGCGGAATGCAACGGGAAGCTAAGATTACTCGGATCAGTCCGACATTGGATCCAGTTAGCCGCTCGCTTATGTTCGAAGCCGATGTGCCGAACTCTGATAATTCACTGCGCAGCGGTTCGTTCGCACAAGCGGATGTTGTGCTCGATGATCAATCGCTGGCCATTGTAATCCCAGCGAGCGCGCTGGTGCGATTTGCAGGTGTTCAGAAAGTTTGGAAAGTCGTCGATGGCAAAGTGAAAGAAGTTGTCATCGAGATCGGCGATGAAGCGAATGACAAAATTAAGTTGAGATCAGGTTTGAGCGAAGGCGACACAGTGCTGCTTGATGGAAGCTCGGGTGGCGTTGGCAAATACAAACCGACTGAAACACCGACTGAAGAATCGATTGCGGCGCCAAAGGCAAAACCGGCTATGCAATCCGTGAACTCAACGGCGCCTGCGAACGACTCCGGAGCCGCCAAGCCAGTTGAATCGGCGCAAACAGGGTCTGCTCAAACTGGGTCTGCTCAAACTGCACTCGGACAATAGGAAATTAGAGCGTGTATTGGTTAGCCGAAGTCTGTGTAAAGCGTCCTGTGCTAGCGCTGATGATTATTTCAGCGTTGATTGTCGCGGGTGTTGCATCATTTCCACAGTTAGGTGTGGATCGATTTCCGAATATCGACTTGCCGACGGTGTTCGTCCGCGCAAGTTATCCGGGCGCGGCATCCGAAGAGGTTGAATCGGAAGTCACGCAGGTCTTGGAAGATTCGGTAGCGACCGTGGCGGGCATCGAAGAGTTGCGTTCGATCTCCAGCGACGGAAGTGCGATTTTGCTGATCACGTTCAGCCTGGAACGCGAAATCGATGCAGCGGTTCAAGATATTCGCGATGCTGTCGCCTCAGTTGTCGCGCGCTTGCCACCAAACGTGGATCCGCCGACTGTGCGTAAGAACGATTTAGATTCATCGCCGATTATGACGCTGGCTGTGTCGGGGCCGCGGACTTCCAGCGGACTGTATTACATGGCGGATCGCTATGTAAAAGCCATGATCGAATCGGCGCAAGGCGTAGGCGAAGTCACCATCGCCGGGGCGGCTGATCGGGCTGTGCAAGTCAACATCGATTCAGAACGCTTGGCGGCCTACGGGCTGTCGATACTTCAAGTTCGCGATGCGATGACTCGACAGAACACCGAAATTCCCGGCGGACGCGTCGATGAAGGCTTCCGAGAACGCGCGTTGCGAACACTCGGGCGCGTCGCCGACGCACGGTTCTTTCCAGGCTTGGTGGTCGATACCGTCAATGGAACTCCGATTCGTTTGAGCGACTTGGGGACCGTTGTCGATGGAACCAAAGAGGTTCGCACGTTAGCCCGCTTGCGCGGTGAACCTGCCGTTGTTCTTCAAGTGCAACGACAGTCAGGCGAGAATACTGTTCGCGTTGTGCAAGCCGTGAAAGATCGCCTGCCGCGCTGCGAGTCGCTGTTGCCGGACGACGTGCAGGTGACGATTATCCAAGACCAGTCGCGTTACATTCTGGCGGCTTTGCATGAAATCGAGGGCCACTTGTTCTCCGGTTCGCTGCTCGCTTGCCTCACGGTGTTGCTGTTCATGAAGTCATGGCGATCGACGCTGATCGCATCGGTGGCAATCCCAGCTTCGATTATCGCAACGTTCGCCTTCATGCGTTTGTTTGGATTTACATTGAATAATGTGACGATGCTGGCGCTTGTTTTGATGGTGGGCGTGGTGATCGACGACGCGATTGTTGTGTTAGAAAATGTGTTTCATTGCATTGAAGAAAAAGGGATGGATCCGTTTCGCGCGGCGATTGAAGGAACGCGTGAAATCGGATTAGCAGTTCTAGCGACCACTATCTCGCTGGTGATTGTGTTCCTACCGGTGTCGTTTTTATCAAGCGTTACTGGACGAATGCTCTACGAATTCGGCATGACAGCCACGGCGGCAATTCTGGTCTCAATGCTCGTCAGTTTTACGCTAACCCCGATGATGTGTAGTCAGTTGCTGCGCAAAGCGAAGCCGAACGATAGCGGCAAAGCAGCCAACTCACGGCGCGGCTTCTATAGCTATATCGAATACATTTACATGGCTAGCTTGCGAGTGACCATGCGCTACCGCTTCCTCGCTTTGCTGCTTTGCATCGCCGTTATCGCAGCCAACATTCCGCTCTACCGACTCGTTAAACAAGATTACATTCCTACCAATGTGGACGAATCTGAGTTTGAGGTAAGCGTTCAAGCGAAAGAGGGTGTCAGCCTGTTCGCGATGAATCAAGCGATGCAAGTTGTCGAATCCGAATTAGGCAAGATTGACGGAATCCAATTCGCTTTAGCCACAGTCGGAACGCGCGGGTTCGGCGGCGTAAATCGTGGTGAACTCTACGTGCGACTGATCGATTCCAAAGAGCGGACTTTTTCGTTTGAGCGCTTGTTCAAAGGATTGCTGGCTGGTAATCCACGAGCCGCTTGGGAGGGCAATTTCACGCAACGCGACAAGATGGGCGAAATTCGCAAGCGACTTGGAAAGTTACCTGACATTCGCCTGTCGGTTCGCAATCTAACTTCGTTCCGCCAAGGTGCACCAGTCGATATCGACTTCTCGATCACAGGTTCCGACTTAGTAAAGCTCAGCGAATTCAGCGAAGCACTGCGTCTAAAAGCGATGGAGATTCCAGGTATCGTCGACATCGACACCACTTTGAAACTCGATAAACCTGAGTTACTGGTTAGCGTTGATCGCGAGCGAGCGGCATCGATGGGCGTTTCTGTCCAAGAAATCGCCGATACGTTGCGGGTTGCTGTCGGTGGTGATGATCGCGTCTCCCGTTACCGCGATAAATCAGTGGACGACGCATACGATGTCGAGCTGCGTTTGGTCGGCATCGATCGCCAAGATTCTGAGTCGATATCGCAGTTGTACGTTCGCACAGAACCGAACTCCGCGCAGTTGAATCCGATTTCGCTTTCCACCAACTCATCTACCACGGCTGGGCTGACGCGTATCGACAACGTGATCAAGTTCGATTTTGGATTCGCCGCAGCTCGTATCGACCGTTTGGGCCGACAGCGGATGGTCGCCGTGCGCGCCAACATCGCTCCTGGATACGCGCTTTCGGACCGTATCGAAGCGCTGAATAAAGCTGCAGTGGAACTCGGTGTGCCGGTCGGCTTCGAGACGGTGGTGCTCGGGCGTGGTCGAGAACTTGAACGAACCTTAGACGAATTCCAATGGACGTTTGTGCTGTCGTTCGTCTTTATGTACATCGTCCTTGCAGCTCAGTTCGAACA
>JBGSOM010000158.1:0-15099 GCA_041739135.1 Pirellulaceae bacterium | reverse complement strand
CGTTGATTAGTTCGAGACGTTCCTGATCGTTCAACCGAACGATATACTTCTTCTGCATGGGATCCCTCCGTGGTTCCCATCAGTTTCGCTCAAATCGCTCAAGCAGCCAACCCTAATTTCTAACTGTAACGCAGCACTAGGAACGTTGACTGAAAGTCGACACCACTAAGACGGCACAGATAGCATGATCCTTACCTCTTCTTAGCCGGCGTTAATTCCCCCTGCGCGATGGGCAGCGTTCCAGCATACAGCCCACGGATGACTTGGGTCATGTGGGTTAAATCGAGTTTCTGCCATTCGTCGCTCGGTTGGTGATAATCGCTGTGCAGTGAACCCGCCGAGAAGCTGTGCGCGACAACGCCTTTCTTCACGAAGGACATGTTGTCGCTAGCGCCATACAACCGCGCACTGAGACTTGGATGCTCGAACGTCTCGACGCCAACGCGGCGAGAACCAGCAGCGACGAGCGAACCGAGATTCGTTTCCGTCCAGCCGGTCATCCAAACTTTGTTGCGTGCACCTTCCTCAGGGCGACCGATCATCTCGATGTTGATACCTGCGACTAATTTATCGAGCGGCCACGGCGACGCCTCAACCAGTTCTTTCGATCCGAGCAAACCGCGTTCTTCGCCCCAGAAAGTCATGAAGACAACCGAACGCTTTGGTTTCGGTTCCATTGCACCGAAGGCATCGGCAAGCGTCAGTACCGCAGTCACGCCGCTGGCGTCATCGTCAGCACCGTTGAAAACCTTATCTTCCCCTGTGCCATCGTCGCCGAGATGATCGAGATGAGCCGAGTAGAACACCGCTTCGTCTTTCATCATCGCGTCGCTGCCTTCGATCACTGCGACGACATTTCGAACAACAGCTTGCTCTTTCACTTCCGCTGGGATCATCAGCTTGCAATCGCTGTCGTCCGTCCAAACGCGTTCTGCAACCAAGAGAACCGGAATTGTGATTTGGCTTCGTGGGTTTTCGAGTCGACCTTCAAGTTGTCGCTGCATCGCAGTTTCCCAAAGCGGACTGCTGGGCGACACGATTACTAATAAAGCGGTGACGTTCTTGCTGGCGAGTGTTGCGGCGCGACGACGCAGCAGCGAAAGCGGGTTGGGCGGTGCTTCTGTGTCATTCCAAACCAACGCCGCTGGCCCAGCCTTGTCTGCTGGCAACGCACCATCTTTGTCAACTAGCGGGACTTTTCCTTCGAATTGAAACGGCTCTTTCGTAGCATTCAAGATCGTTACAGCCGGCGTTGATACATTCGCGACGTCAAAAACACGTCCTGTTAACGGCGTGCGCACTTTATCGATTGTCGTTTCGAGGTAATAACTTCCGTCCGGTCCCAATCCTTTCGCACCAGCGGCTCGAAAACGCGAAGCAACGTAAGCGGTTGCGATCGTGAACTCTTTCGACGGTGTCCCGCGTCCAGCCATTTCGTCGGAAGCTAAGAACGAGATAGTGCCCGTCACACCGCTTTCCGTAATCCGTTCAAGTGCCTTAAACTCTTCGGCAGTTAGATCGTTCAATTTTCGAGTATTTGAGTCTTGAGCGCAAACAACACTGGTTAACAGCACACAAAGACCCAGGAACTGAAAACACATTAGGCAAGTCGATCTCTGCATGACAAACGGAGCTCCATCAGTTGAAAATTTCGTATCAGTTTTTCCACTGCGGCCTATCGTAGTCAACCAACGGTACTTATGCACTTTATTCGCTTTCCAATGAAACTCATTTACCCAACACAACTTGCACTAATCACGTCTAAACTGCTTCACTCTCAGTCCATCCGCGCAATCTTCAATCAACTGCTGCAGACGTCGCCGCCGAGTTGCTTCTTGCTTCGCGCTGCACACCCACCAGTTCACGGCCTTGCGATAAGATGGCGGCTGATCTTGGTAGAACTTCCACGCGGCCTTGTTCAACTTCAGCTCAGCCGCGTACTCCTCCACCAGTTCGCTGGTGGTCTGTTCGTAACTATAAACGCCAGAACGCGCCTGCAACCGTGCTTCGAAGGCTGCGAGTCCGGCGGGCGTCATTCGTCCTTCAGCCATCAAGGCTTCGACGCGAGCGACGTTGACGTTACTCCATGTGCTCGTTTTTTTGCGCGGTGTAAAGCGAACACTATAACTCACTTCGTCGATCTTACGGCGTATGCCATCGATCCATCCGTAACACAGCGCTTCGTCAACCGACTCTTGCCAAGTCAAGCTTGGTTTGCCGCTACCCAATTTGTAATAGCCAACGGTCAACTCGCTGTGAGTCGCGTGGTTCTTGGCTAGCCAGTTGCGAAAAAGTTGTGGCCGCGCGAAGAACAGAGCCGCAATCGGTCCCTTTGGATTCATGCTATTTCTCTTCGATGCACGTCAAGCGGCCAGACGTAACACGCCTAGCCGCTTGCTGAAACAAAGATGACGCTTACTTAAGATCGCCGGCGCGCAGCACCGTCAACTTGTCAGGATCGATGTACTTTTTGAAAGCTGCCCTGATGTCGGCTGTCGTTAGCGACTTCACGCGTGCTTCACGCTCTGCAGTGAACGCAAACGATCGACCCAGATGCAAGTTCGCAAGCAACTGTCCAGCGATGGAACTGTCACCGGTACGACTCACCTTCTGGGCTTCTAAGTAAGCCTTCTGCGCGTCGACCAACTCTTGTTCCGTCGGACCATCTGTGATGAAGCGATTCAACTCTTCAAAAGCGGCTTTCTCGACGGCGTCCATGTTGTCTGGATTCGTGATCGCGTTGATCGTGAAGCGAGCGTCATTGCCGCGCGATGGAATCGATATTGAACTAGTCACGCCGTACGAAAGACCTTCTTTCTGGCGTATGCGATCACCAAGACGGGACGACAAGGTGCCGCCCCCAAGAATGAAGTTACCGATTTGCAGTGCTGTAGTCGGCTCGTCCGTCTCATTCATCGCGAAAGTCAAACCAGCGAGGAAGACTGCATTGGCCTTGTCGGGCGTGATGATGTTCTCTTTCGAGCCCGTTACGTTTTGCAACGATTCGCGATCGATCGAACGGAAGGGAACTTCCGACTTCCAGTCCTTCAAAATTTCTTTGAGCGCTGTAACAGCTTCCTCAGGATCAAAATCACCGACGATCGAAACTTCGCCCACGGAGCTCGACAACTGCTCTTTGTAGATGCCAATCACTTGATCGAGCGTCAGATTCTCCAGCAACTCGATGCCTTCAGCGGTTGTCGGAACGAACCGCGGATCGCTAGACGGATACGGAGACAGAGCGCGGCCGAGTTTATCGCTGGCTAACGCTGCTGGATCAGTTTGCATCGAAGTCATGCGGCTGACCGTTCGCAACTTCATCTGCTCGAATTCGCTCTCTGGAAAAGCGGGTTCGCGGAGCACTTCACCCAGCAGATAGATTCCTTGCACCAGCGACTCGCGTTTCGCGTCGATCGAGAACGACAGTTGCCCGGCGCTTCCACCTCCGCCTCCGCCTCCGCGACCACCACGGCCGCGACCACCGCCACCGCCGGATGAGATTGAAACGTCAAGTGCATCCATTCGCTCTTGCAATTGCTGACGATCCATCGACTTCGTTCCCGACATCAACATAGAACCCAGAATTCCTGCGGCAACCGTTTTCCCGCCCAGCGATTCTTCATTGCCGTAGTGCAGCGTCATCGCAAACGAAACACGCGAGCCGCGATTTTTCTTGGGTAGCAAAGCGATCTTCAATCCGTCCTGTTCGATAATCTCGGTTCGAGCGTCGATGTTCGCAGGACTTGGATCAAACGCTTCGCCCGCTGCGATCGCATCGCCGCCTTGATAATCCTTCACAACTTCAGCGATCGATTCCACGGCTGGAATCAGTGATCGTTGCGGCGCGTCGCTTGGGATAAACAGACCGACCGTGCGGTTGTGAGGCGGGAAGTACTGCTTCGCAACGCGATCTAAATCAGCCGCAGTGACCGCTGCAATACGATCTCTCTGCAAGAAGAACAGCCGCCAATCGCCCAGCGCCGAAGCACTGCTCAGCGCGGAACTCATCGACGAAGCGCTCGACAACATCCTTTCGGACATGCGACCATAGCGCACCTTGGCACGATTGACTTCCTCTTCGCCGAATGGTGTGTTGCCTAACTCTTCCATGATCGTCAGCAACTCGTCACGCACCTCTTCCAGCGTAGCTTCGGCAGGTTCCGCACCGACGAAAAACAGCCCCGGATCATGCGACTCGTCAGCCCGCGCCGAAACGCCCGTCGCCTTCTTCGTCTCGACCAAAGCGGCTTGCAGTCGCCCGACCTTTGCTTCCGACAGCACACTGCCCAGTATCGTCAACGGAGCCCAGTCGGGATGCGCGGCGGCGGGCATGTGATAAGCGACTGCGATGGAACCGATCTTTCCCACGCGACGTAACGTAACGTTGCGTTCGCCATCTTGCGGCGGCTCTTCAGTGTAAGTTGCGTCGAGTTTGCGCTGTGGTTTAGGTATCGATCCCAAGTACTTCTGGACCAGCGACAGAGCTTTGGCTTCTTCGAACGCGCCAGTGATAATGAACACGACGTTGTCAGGTTGGTAGTACTTGCGATAGAAGTCTTGCAAGTTGTCGATCGGCACGCGTTCAATATCGGTTCGGTTCCCAATCGTCGACTTGCCATAGTTATGCCATTCGTACGCAGCCGCTTGAACGCGCTGCGATAGGATGCCTTGCGGACTATTCTCACCGCGCTCGAACTCATTGCGCACGACCGTGAACTCTGAAATCAAATCCTCGCGGCGTACGAAACTGTTAACCAATCGATCCGATTCCAGATGAATCGCGAACTCAAGGTTCTCATCGCTGGCCGGCAATGTCTCAAAGTAGTTGGTGCGATCAGAGTTCGTTGTCCCATTGAAGTTCGCGCCATGGTCGCGCAGCGCTTTGGGCACATCAGGAAAAGTCGGTGTGCCTTTGAAGACCATGTGCTCGAGCAGGTGTGCCATCCCAGCTTCGCCATAACCCTCATGGCGCGAACCAACTAACACTGTCATGTTGACCGAAATCGTTGGGCGCGAAGCATCCGGAAACAGCAGAACGCGAGCTCCGTTGCTCAATCGATATTCCGAAACACCCTCCACTTTGGCAACTGGCTTGAGATCCTCAGCCGACACCGGCGCGATACAGCAGGCCGCAGCGCCCGCGACAAAGCAGATTAGGAAACACGCGACTCGCATAGACACACCTCTAGCAAAAGATGATGAAGCGGCAAGAAATGCAGCAAAAAGTTGCCCAGCATTATAGTGACTTCCCCACTGCGTGCGCAAGTTGCTCACAGTCGTCGATTGCTCGGCGATCGATTCGAATTTAATGTCGTCGATTGCTCCGCAATCGATCCGCTAACGACGCAGCCTTTGCCGAGCAAGCGCGTCAAAAAGTCGTGTCACGCTGCAAACGTTCTAGGACAATAGCCCGCTCCGTCTAATCGGCGTGTGTTTTCGTGGACGGCAACGTCCAAAGGGCGACTAACCTATATTGAACACTAGAGTTTCTGACCGGAGGATTTTCGATGACTACTTTGCAATGCATTCCGCGCGATGCGCTCAAAGAATATGTTTCCGGCTGGACCGATGCGGAACAAAGTGAAGCGATTGAGGCTCACTTGACGCAATGCGACGATTGCGAACAGACGGTCGCAGCGCTCGAACGCGATCCCGAAACGCTGATCGAGTTTGTTCGCAGCAGTCGCAACAACTCCGACCCAGCAAATTCTGGCGTGGACTCCGCGCCGCCCGCCGACTCAGCTCTCGCGTACGCGTTGGCTCAAGCTAAGAAGCAACCGATGGCCGACTTTGAAGCGAGCCCTGCATGGCAGCCGCCGGCGGGCGACTTTGGTCCGTATGAACTGTTGGGGCCGCTGGGGCACGGTGGCATGGCGTCCGTCTATCTCGCGCGGCATCGGCAACTGGGCAAACAAGTTGCGATCAAATTGCTGCCATCGCGTCCGTTCCGCAACGATCACTACGCCGCTCGATTCCAACGCGAGATCCGCACCGCAGGTCAACTGAATCATCCCGCCATCGTGAGCGCGACGGATGCGGGTGAACATGCGGGCACGCATTACTTGGTAATGGAATACATCGAAGGGCTCGACCTCAGTCGCGTGGCGAGGCTGAACGGGCCACTGCGGATCGAAGACGCGTGCGCGATCATGCGCACCGTCGCGATTGGACTTTCGCACGCTCACGCCGAAGGGATCGTGCATCGCGATATCAAACCTTCGAACCTGATGCTCAGTCAATCCGGCGAAGTGAAGGTGCTTGATTTCGGATTGGCTCAAGTCAGTCTGTGGGACGAAGTTTCCGCAGAGTTAACCACGGTCGGGCAATTTATGGGCACGCTCGATTACATGGCGCCTGAACAAGCGGAGCGTCCGGAAGCGGTCGATTATCGCGCCGACTTGTATTCGATCGGCGCCACGCTGTTTCGTTTGCTGTGCGGTCGCGCGCCGCTGGCCGCTGCGCCGGACCTTTCGCCGCTTGCTAAGTTGCGTCTGTTGGCTTCGCATCAGCCGCCGCGTTTGGATACATTACGAAGCGATGCACCGGAGAAGTTGGTCGAGTTCGTCGCGCAGTTGCTAGCCCGCAATCCTTCGGATCGTCCCGCCAGCGCCGCGCACGTGGCTGAACAACTCGCACAGTTCGCAACCAACGCGGACCTGAAGAACTTGATCACGACAGCGATGACCGCTGACCGACTAAAACACCAATCACCGCCAGCGGACGTTGAGCGAAATACCGCTGCTCGACAAATTGCAACCGCTGAGAAACCTAACGGATCTGGCAACTCGGGCAGCGGTCGCAATCGGCTCGGCTGGTGGATGGCGGCTGCGATGCTACCGTTGTTCCTCTTCGCTGGCATCGTGATCACGTTGGAACTGCAGAAGGGCCAGTTAGTGATCGAATCCGAGAGCGCGAACGTCGAAGTGAAATTGCTACGCGATGGCGAATTCTACGAGCGTTTGCAGATTAAGCCCGGTGCCAACGCAACACGACTGTACGCTGGCAAGTACGAAGTTGTGCTCGATGCTGGTAGCGACCTGGTCACGGTCGATCGCCCGGGGTTCGAGATCATGAAAGGGCAAACAGTTGTTGCGCGGGTACGCGTTATCGAGAACGGTGCGATTGAGCGAGCAAACACTGGAAACAAGCCGCTAGCGCCGACGGAATTTGCTGCCGAAAATGCAGAACTGACCTATGAAGGCAAGCCGCTGGCTGATTGGTTAACTATTTTCGAACGCGAGCGGAGCCCAGATGAACTTGCTAAGGCAATTAGCGCAATGTTCGCACTCAAAACCGATCGAGCCTCCAAGCAGTTGATCTCGCAAACACTGCTCACTACACTTCGCGAGGTCGAGTTGTACAAGTCATCCTCTTCAGCCGTTCGCTTGCTCGCCGAATGCCAGGAAAGCCCTGCTGCGTACTTCCGCTTGCTTGCCGATGAATTGCAGACTGGAGAATTTCATTGGCGTCGCGAGATCCTCAGGCACGCTTTGCAGTCGGAGTTGACACGCGAGCTGAGCCCAAACTTTGTCTCAGACTTTGAGCCAATGCGAAAGTGGATCGAAGAGAATTTACTTCAAACTGAGGCTTCACCTGAGCTAACGAAGATCGCCGTGGCGCAGTTTGAATCGGTCCAAAGCAATCCGAGCGTTCCGGCAACGGTTAGAGAAGTGCTGGTCGATACACTTGTAAACGCTCCGACGGTCGGCCTTGATTTTTGGCTCGGCATGGGCACGACCGGAACTCGGCAAGCAAAGATCTTTATGCAACCAAAGATCTTTATGCAACCGCCGACGCCCGAGTTCGCTGCGGCTGTGGAGGCTAAAGCGATTGAAGCGTTGCAGTCGGTTGCAACTCCCAAGAAGTTCGTGATACAAGCGTCGATGATTCTAAAGGCGCTAAATAGTGGCGAGTTTGATCGAACTGGGATGTCGGCACAACCCGACGCACAGGTACTGGCGAAAGCGATCGCGACGCAAATCGATGGTGTGCTGAGCGAACCGTCCAGTATCCCGGAGATGGTGTTAGTCGACGACCGATTTGTCGGCGTTAGCGTTCCGAACGTGCTCAATGGAACTGATCAACATTCGACATTGCTGACCAATGCAACTTGGAACATTTTTCGAACTGCATCCCAATCAATCCGGCAAGTGCCTGAGCCCGCAAACGCGCTGATCGAGCTACTCGATCTGATCCAGAATTTCCGTTTGGAGAAACTACTTGCCTCGCATCTCGAACGTATGACGCAGGCAACGCAGTCTGACGCGGTCGAGTTTGCTACGCGCGTCGACAACCCGCTGTTCCCGCATCGCGAGAATTTTGGCACGGTTGTTTCAGCTCGTTGGCCCACGATGGATTTCACTCTGACAGTGCATTCGTGGCGAGTAACGGAGGACGACGTCACAAAAGAACTTTTCGTCAATTTTTTGATCTTTGATAGCGCCTTTCGATTGATGGCCGAGAGCGAGCATCGCATGGAATTACTGCAGCAAGCGAAGCTTGAGTTCAAGCGCGAGTGGCTTGCGAAACTGATTGCCAAGCTGGATCAAGACGGCGACGGGAAACTGAGTTTGGCCGAAGGGCAAGATCAGTTTGCTGCTCCAAAGTTCTGGCCCAAATCCGAAGCTTCGGCAGCGGACGTGGACGCAGATGGCGACATGTTTCTATCCGTCGATGAATTGATCGCTCACTTTGCCAAGCACCGCCAGACGGCTGCTCAAATTCCGGCCGCTCAACACTCAGATAGAATCGCAACTATTGATTGGGCAAAGAGACAGATCGCCAAATACGACAAGAACAGCGATGGCAGTCTAACGCAAGATGAATGGAGCGAGATGCTCGTAAGGCCCGATGGTGCTGATGCCAATGCAGACGGTGTTATTACCGTTGAGGAGCTTGCAAACTTTCGAGAGAAAAAACGTTAGTGCCTAGGCTAACTTCGTCGTCAAGCTAATTCAACTTGGTCACTTTGATCGATTTGAAGATGGCGGCGGTGGTGGGGTCGTGGCCTTGCAGTGAGATTGGGCCTGGGGCGGTGCGGAGTCCTTTGCGCGGGTTGTCGTCTGCCGCACGAGTGTCCTCGAACTCGACGACTTGAATGCCGTTGACCCAAGTCGCTATCTGTGGGCCTTGGGCGAGCAAGGTGACGTAAGTCGGTTTTTTTCCATCGCCGACAACCACGCGAGCTTGCGCGCGGCGGAAGATTGCGCCCGCGCCACCGTCAGCCGGTTGCAGCGGATCGTCGTTCTTGATCGTATGGTTCAATTGACATTCGTATCCGTCCAACATCGAATCGCGAATGCATCGAAAGAAGATTCCGGAATTCACATCGGGCGTTTGCAGTTGGTAACAAGCTTGCAAAAAGAAATCACCGAAGTCGGCTTTCGATTGCACTTGTCCGAGCCCGCCGGTCACTTTCAACCCCGCCTTCGTCGGCTCAACATTGAACTCCGCACCGTCCTTGGCCGACTTCGTCCAGTCCTCCTCCCAACTGTCATCCAGCTTCAACGACTTCGCAGCGAGCGGACGCAAGCGAACATTTTTGAACTCGATACGGCCCTCGTTATGCTGCAGCGAGATGTGGCCTTTTTCGAGTCCCGAGTCGTCGGTGTACTCGAGCATCTGTTTGCCGTCGAGTGAGACGGTGACCTGGTCGCCGTCCATGCGAACGTGAAAAGTATGCCACGCCGTCGGATCGAAGTTGCCCAGATCCGCGGTTTCAAGTTTCTTTCGCTGCACAAGACTGCCAGTTGGAAATGGATTTTCCGGCGGAGCGATGTTGAGTTCGATACAGTCCATCGTTACATCTTGCGGACTGAGAAGCGTACGCAGGAACACGCCGCTGTTCGTGTTCGCATCGCCGCGGAAATCAACGGACAATTCATAGTCTGCAAGTTGCAGGTTTGTGCACAGGAAACTCTTCTCGCCACGATCGACTTTGATGGAGCCCTCTTCGACTCGCCAATTGGCTTTGCCGTAAATGAACCAACCGAACAGCGACTGGCCGTCGAACAGATTGACCCAGCCCTCTTTTAACTCCGCTTCGGGAAGTGCGCCAGCTAGCAAACCCGCTGCGTCGACCGCAAATTCGCGCGGATCACCAATCGGTTGCTCAATCATCGAATCGGTGGCATCCGGCGTTGTTGCCGCGGTCGCATCCGTTTCCGCCCCTGTTTCCGTGGTGGAACTCGCTCCAGTATCTGCCGCGCTTTCTTCAACTGTTGAATCGCCGCAGCCGATCAGAGCCATCAGAACCAGGCCCAATAATGCTAGGGCAATTAACTCCAGAGCCGCATTTGAAGTTCGCACGAGGGACGCGATCGATGATGGTTGCATTGAATTGCTAATGGAAAAGAGTCGAGATGCGTTAAGTCTTTCGTCGTTCAGTTGGATCGCAATCTAAAGCCCGACAAATCGAGGCGTTCGGGCTCTTTTCGATACGTCCAGTTTAATTGAATTTCTGCCTATAGAATCCTTAATTCGACCGCCCGGACGGCAAAAGTGCCAAAAGGGGGTATGATCAATGCAGCATTTAAGGAGCAAACAATACGTAACTCGAGTCGATTGAAAGGTTGCAATTCGATGAGGTCGAAGCACACCTCTTCTTCCCCTGCAGATGCGACCGATGCTTCGACGCCGACGTGAATTCCGTTAACACTGACCGCTACCGACCACGGCTCAGCCGAATTCGATCCTGGCCAGAGTGCAATACGCAACTGGATCGATTGCTGCTCGGCGCCCGTCGGTCGATGGAACGCCCGCTTGTAAACAATCGCGCAAGCGTTCTCTGTCATGTCAGTTGTAACGGTCCAAGGATCGCGCAGTCGAATCACGTGCATGGAAGCGAACTGCCCAAATCGCGATGTTACTGAGTCACAAATTCTTTGACGACGGAAACCTGATTGAACTGCCGCGCCACTGGATCTTCGATGCGGATCGAGACCTTGATACCGCGCAGGTCGATCGGAAACGGAGCTGACGTTTCCCGTTCCGCCAAATCATCCACACCTGACGGAGAACCAGTGTTGTCGATGCCATCCGTACCCGCGTCGATGATGTAGTTGGAACCGTTATGCCGCCAAGGTTCTCGCAACCCTTGCGCGATGCCCGTGTTCACCCGAACGACACCACGAGTGCCCGTCAACTCCGCTTGGAACAGCCCGTCGCCTTCAAACTTCTGATTCCAGGTGTCGTAAGAAGGCTGAAAGATTTGCAAGTTTGCTGAATAGTTAACAAATGGCATCGCTGCTGCAATTGCTGGCAGCGCGCCGGTCTGCATCGCTAGACCGGATTTGTACATTGAATCCGTAAACGGCTCGCCGCCAGTGCTATCAACTCCACTCAATTGTCCGATACCGCTCGCGCCATGATGAACTTGGCTCTTTCGGCCCCATCCAATATCAACGAACTCTCCGGTGGCGATCGCGGTACCGGACGCTAATCCAGTTCCATAACCGGGATCGTTCGGCGTTACCACGAAAGTGTTACCGCCGGAAGTTATTTCGAACAATGTCGCGCCGGGATCGTAACCCTTGACATCGAACGCCAAAACATCGCTGGCAAGCATGTCTTCGCCGGTGCGATCATCTTGCAGAGTTATGTCGGATCGCAAAATGTATGCTGGATGAATAAAGCCAGACTGATTGTTGGCTGGGTTAGCTTTGTCTGCCGCTGCGCTGGCTGAAGTGATCAACGCACCGGGCTCCGCGAGCGTGTACGTCATGTTTAGTTTGGGGCTAAGCGCCAGCACCGGCATTGAAAAGTTGGTGTTAGTAAATGGAAGCTGGATGTGGGCGAAACGGTTCGCTGGATTCGTTAAGTCTTCTAGACTGTTCGCAGCCACTGCACTTGGCGCACTGGCAGGGTCAATGCGTCGAATCGACAAATCACATTGCTGATGCGCGTTCGCCATATCGCAGGTGGGAATCGGAAGTGAAACAGTTGTCGTTCCGAAAGTTGCCGTTCCGTGGTTCGCCTGCAACCATCGCCGTTGCGGAGTTCCGTTGTCGAGTCCGCCGGGTAAAACTCCTGCACCATTGTTCAGATCGGGACGAATCAACAGAGTTCGGTAGTGCAGCCGGTAACTAGATGGCAAATTCGTTACCGCGGCAGTCGCTGGATTGAGCAGCTTTGCGAAGTTGTTCGCTGGATCCAAAGCTAAGTAAGCTGGGTCGCGGTCAGGGTTCGCTTCGTTTGTTACCAGTGGCTCGACGAAGATCACAATCTCAGCGTGCTGAGCCGTTATCGTTACCAGCTCTGTATTTGCCGTCGTGATTGGAACCGCGGAACCTACAGGCAGCCCAGCGTTTTGCAATACAAATAACGGCACCTTGCCAGTAAACCAATCATCCCCAGCTCGCGCGGTGAACATCAGGATATCGTCTACGTCGCCGAAACGATTCGCCGTTGCGAGCTCCATCCCGTACGAAAAATCGGTCAGCGGGCCGTCATAAATCTTTAAATAGCCGTTGCCTGCAAACGCGTCGGAACCAAGCTTCGGATCTGCCGTCATGTTGTTCAAGTCGAGTTGGATGCGATGGGCTACGTTGCGGATGCGGCTGTTTAGTTCCAGCGCTGCGCGGCCCTGCTTCATACTGTCGCCAATGACCTTGAAGATTTGGGCTAGAGACACCATCATCAGCAGCGTGACGGCGGTCGCGACCAGAACTTCCAAAAGCGTAAATCCAGAGCGCGACCCGTTCGTTCGGCGCGACCCGCAAGACTTTGCTAGCGACATGAGGAGTTTCCTTGTTACGGATTTTCCATCCACCCAACGGCTGGCCGCCTGGGGAAGGTAACGCCCGCAACTGCAATAGAAAAGATCGGTACAAGACGAGCACCAAGGGCTGATTTTTCCACAGCGTCCATCGGTCACTCTAACTATATTACTCCCCACGGTTTACATTGCACAACGTCGAGTCACTTAAGTCAAGTCCGCGGAGCTCACTTTTGCGAATCCCACACCTCTGGTTCGCCCTTCCAGCAGCAGTCGCGTTGACCGCGTTCGCTTGCTTGGCGCTAGCAATCGCACTTCGCGAGTCGCTGTGGATCGATGAACTCCACACGTCCTGGTGCGTGAGCGGTGGATCTTGGCGACAGATCGCCGCCCGCGCCGCCGCCGGAAATCAGACCCCAGTTTATTTTTGGCTGGTCGCTGTAATCCAGCAGACAGTTGGTCAACAATCCGAGTTGGGTTTGCGAGCTTTGTCAGCAGTGGCATGGTTCGCCGCGATCGCGCTCGCGGTCCGCGTGCTCTGGTCCGAAGCTCGCCGCCAAGCTAATTCGCTTTTCCTTGTGGGCATCATGACTTGGATAGTGGTCGACAGGTTGCACTGGTTTTACGCAACTGAGGCGCGGCCCTATGCGCTACTTCAGTTGGTAACTTTGGCCGGATGGTGCTGCGTCGCTGCGCTCGTTCCACGCAACATCGAACCTCAAATCCCACCACGAACTTTTTCGGAACTGCGTTGGCCGATCGCCGCTTGGGCTCTACTGGCGATCACAAGCGTGTATCTACATCTGACCGCGGTGCTGCCCGTCGCCTGCCAGTGGTCGGTTGGCTGCGCTGTGTTGTGGCGTCAAAGTGGTTACGCAAAGCAGCTCAAAGTTTGGTTGGCGTCCGCGCTCGCAGTCGCACTCGTTTGTATGCCGATTCTCAGTATCGCATTTCCAGTTTGGCAGCGGCGAACACAGTGGGCCGCATTTGCCAGCGACGTTTCACTGCGCAGTGCGATAACGATGTTTCCAATTTTGCCAGTTCTGGGCACGGTTCTGGGCACGATGCTCATCGCCGTCTTCATCGACCGGTTACTCGCTGGGAGACGCGATCGTCGCGCAGCTTTGCAGTATCCCTTCGCCACGCGTGCCGTGTGGTGGTCGGCTTTATTAGGGCCATGGCTTATTGCGTGGTTGATCACGTCACTGGAAATCGCGCCGGTGTTTCATCGCCGCTTTGTGATTGCGTCCGCATTTCCGCTGGTCGTAGTCGGAGCGTTGGAACTTACGCGAGTTCGGCAAGCTTGGTTGCGCGGCGCGGCGATCCTCATCGTGGCGGGCGCGATTCTCTTCAGCCAAGGATCGATCGAAGTCTGGCGAAAGGGATTTCTAGTTGGTCAACTGCGCGGCGAAGGGTGGCGCGAAGCGGTCGCGTGGTTGAACGAGCGCATCGAAGTCGACGACCAGGTGCTGTTTTCAAGCGGACTGATCGAAGCGACTGGAGTGAAACCGCCTTTGGACGCTGAGCTAGCGGAGTATCTCGCTTTTCCGCTGAACGGCCTCTATCAAGTTCGCTCTGCGTCGGATGATGCGGTACCCATCATCGCGTTGGTCGCTGATCCGCAACTTTGGAGCGAACAGATTCTCGCAGCGAAAGAGCCCGAAACAAAGCAACTGTGGCTGATCTATCGCGGCGCTGCCGGACGACTGCGCGAGAAACTAAAAGTGCTAGCGCCGGGGCTCCGATCGCCCAGTATCCATTCGTTCAGCCGCGTGCATATAGTGGAACTGCCCGCTTCGCTTAGCAACGTAGCAACGGACGCAGGCTCCGATTAAGCAAAACGAAACCACTTCCATCCGTCGTTTAACCGCGCGGGCAACGCCCCGCGTTTGACTTCAACTTACATCAGCGAAAACACCTTTTGAAAAACGAGTGCGGGTTCATGATCGCGCCGCAGGCAATACAACTCGACACCAAACTCACCATCGGCATCGCATAAGAAAGACATTGCTCGTGCGTTTCGATGCGGAACAAGCTTGAGGCAATGCCGTGTGCCATTCAACCAACCAAACTCGGGGCGTTCCGGAAGCTCGACGATACCATCGAAGTCAGCGCCTTCCAGATCTTTGATGATAAATTCGGTGTCCCCAGCAACCAAAGCGGCTTTGTAATCAGAGTCCACGTACGCAAAGCTGCTCATGCCGGGAAATGCCGTCAGGTCCACGTTAAACCGCAGACCCTCCTGCAGGGCAATCGCATGTTAATTGCTTGAAAAATTGGCGATAAGCTTTTCGATCGCCGAGTTATCCCACGCGCAGCGTTTACGTTTGCCGCGGATCGAGTCTTTGATGGTAGTGTCTCGTTGCAAAATGTTCAGCGCGAGA
>JBGSOM010000157.1:0-6852 GCA_041739135.1 Pirellulaceae bacterium | reverse complement strand
TCTCGCGCTGAACATTTTGCAACGAGACACTACCATCAAAGACTCGATCCGCGGCAAACGTAAACGCTGCGCGTGGGATAACTCGGCGATCGAAAAGCTTATCGCCAATTTTTCAAGCAATTAACATGCGATTGCCCTGCTCGCAATCCCAACTCTTTCTGAATTCGCCGAGTCTCTTTGCGAATCTGATCTTTATCCCACCCCATCTCATCCAAGAGCATGACAGCGAGCGATACAGCGGTTTCACCTTCCTCAGTAACCACGCCGTTCGCGCCGACCTCTTCAAGCCACACGCGATCCTGGATATAGCGTGCTCTCACAAAGACTCGGAGCTCTGGATTCAAGTTCTTCGCGGTGAGAATGATCAACGAACGCGACAACATCTCAGGAATGGTAACCAGCAGATACTTCGCAGAGCGAACACCAGCGGCTTCTAAAATATCCGCATTGCCGGCGTCGCCGTAAATCGCATCAACTTTGCGATCCATCAGTTGACGAATCGTGTCAAGGTTCAGATCGACCACTATCGGCTTAATACCACACTCAGTCAAAAGCCGAGAGGCGGTTTGTCCTACCGGTCCATATCCAACGATGATCGCTCGCGGACGACTGCTGGGCGTCATGTCACTAGTAAGCCTCTGACGCGTTTCTTGATTGACCAACACACCTTCGTGCTCAGATCGGCTGCTTAAGAATTTCCAAATGGGAACCCACTTGCGCAGCGACCTTTCAAGCGGTTGGCGCAGCCGGAACAGCATTGGGTTAACTGCGATGGAGATGATGGAACAAACGACGAGAACGCTTCGGATTTCATCGCTTAGCATTTTATGTTCAACCGCTTGATCCGCGAGCAAAAAGGAGAACTCACCGATTTGCGAAAGCAAGAATGCAATGTTGATCGAAGTGCTCATGGAATAGCGCATTAGCCATGCGATTGTGAATGCCGAAAGTGGATTGAGAATAAGAATGATGCCGAGAACAGACGCGAGGAGCCCGGGTGCTTCGACGAAAACCATGGGGTCAAATAACATTCCTACTGAAACGAAGAACAACACTGCGAACGCGTCGCGCATAGGCAGCGCGTCCGCAGCCGCCTGATGACTGGCTTCCGTTTGTCCGACCACCATTCCTCCTAAGAAGGCTCCCAATGCAATCGAAACACCGAACAAGGCAGCCGAACCAACTGCGATTGCCAGAGCCAGGGTCAATATCGTCAGCGTGAAAAGCTCGCGCGAACGAGTGCGGGTCACATGTCGCAGCAACCATGGAATCGCTCGTCGTCCAGCGATTGCGACAACGACACAGAGTAAGGTCACGCGCAGCAACGCAGTTGACAGCGCCCAAACGAGACTCGTCTCTCCCTCACCAGTATCGCCAAAAATGTGACCTACAGCCGGCATCGCGACGAGCACCAGCACAGTGAAAATATCCTGCACAATCAACCATCCGATCGCAATGTGACCGGTAGGCGAATTCAGTTGATCGCTTTCCATGAGCACCCGAGTCACCACGACCGTACTGGCGATCGAAACGGCTGCACCAAGCACTAAGCCATAAATGAACGGCAGCCCCGAAAGCCAAGCGACGATCAAAACAACGGTAGTCGCCGTCAAGAACTGCCCCACAGCTCCGGGTATGGCGATCCAGCGGACAGCCAACAAGTCCTTGAGATTGAAGTGCAGTCCGACACCGAACATCAGCAACACTACACCGATCTCAGCCAAATCGGTCGCCATTTCGGTGTCGGCAACAAAGCCGGGAGTCTGTGGTCCCAAGCACATGCCGGCGGCAAGGTAGCCGACGATCGGCGAGAGCTTCAATCGTATCGCTAGCAGGCCAAGCAACGTAGCAACGATGAGGCTGACGGCAAGGTTCCCAAGCAGTCCATCCATTTCATGCATCTTCGCCAGTCACTCCATCACTGATTGGTTCTACGGAACTCCGATTCTATTGCAGGGACGTCTTTGCCAACAGGACACACTACCACTGAACTGCCACGCGTAACGGTTAAGCTCAAGCAAGCACTCAAGTAAGCACTCAAGCCGAATTCACTGCATTCGGCCGTACGCGGCGACCATTCAGCAACGTACCGATCGCTGTGTAACGCACAAACCACTGGTACGTCACAATCAAGATGCCGAATGTAAGTAGACACAACAAGGGTACTTTCACCCAAGCTGTCACCGTCCAGTCTTTGACGAAGTATTGAAGATAGATCACCAATGGAATGTGGACTAGGTAAAGCCAATAGGAGGAATCGGCAACGTAGCGTATCGCCGAGCTAGGGTGTGATAGATACTTCCGGAACGCTTCGAGCAGTCCGAACGACATGAGCCAAGCAAAAGTTGCCGCGCACGTTACAAATGCCAACCGCGCGGGCAAGCCACTTGTCGTTTGCAACTGCATTGCGAGCGGGAACATCAAAGCGAAAGCGACAACGAGCAGCATCCACCACTGATGCGGTCGATGAACCTCGGTGCGGTGACTGTCAAAATAAAGTGCGCCGAAGCCGAAGAAGATTGAGTAGTAAAGCAGTACAGCAGGCATTGGCAATAAACCTGCGGAAGTATCGGGACCAAAGCCAGCCATCGGCAACTGCATGAGCGCGGTCACTGGAATGATCCACGCGAACTTCCAATTCGATGCGGTTAACCAAGTTACTGGCGGCTGAATATTGAAGTAATTGCCAATTCTCACGCAGATCACGAACGCAGGTACTAGCCAGCACAAGAACCATAGAAACCACAGATGATGAAAAACGGGGAAGTAGAAAAGCATCCATCCGACTCCGGATAGTTCCAGAGATCCCTCAGCGGCGGTCATCGACGGATGCAACTGGATCTTCTCGCCCAAAAGGTCGGCGATCACCAGGCGTCCCGCTGCGACTTGTGATCGTTCGATTTCGACCTTCAACCAATCGGCCCAGAACTTGGTAACTCCCCAAGGAACTATCAACGTATCCGCAGCTCTGGTATTGTCCGCGTTTCTCATCGAAGGATCTGCACCAGCCTCAACGAGACGCTTGGCAACGTCCGAATGTCCAAACAAACTGGCCACTAATAGCGAAGTTGATCCTCTGTCGTCGGCGAAGTTTACGTTAACACCACTCGCAAGCAACCTTGCTACTTCATCGTCGTTGCCACGCATCGCTGCTTCGAGCATCTGAATTCCTGCTGCGGACTTCTCTGCAGTAACTGCAGCCGATTGAGCGCCTACCTGGTCAGCTTTTGCAAGGTCGGTTTGTTGCGTCGTGTTCGGACGGGAAGCGATCGAGGACACCACCCACACCGCTGGTACAATGGTGAAAAGTCCGATGCTAAGCGGCAACAAAATCCTGCGAATGCGATTAGAGATTAATGACTTCAAGCCACGTTCGCGCCACAGCATGGCTGTAAAGAAACCGCTCAGTAAAAAGAACAGGGGCATCCTGAAGCCATGAATCGCCTGCACAAAGACGCTAGCCCAACCTCCCGCTTGCGAGTCCTGGACGATCCATCCGGCGGGTATAAAACTCATCAGCGAGTGAAGCAAGATCCCTAGAAGCATCGTTGCAGCACGGAGCGCATCCAAGTCGTGACGTCGCTCGGTGCGTGTTGGCGCCTCCAACACAGAATCCAGTGTAGAAATATTCACTAGCAGTCTTTCCAATCAGCTTTTCGGCCATTCGTACGTCGGAAATTTTGTTCCCGTGTCAGAGTGGCCCGAAAGGCGACCATGCTAGGCACGACATGTTATGCATGTCCATAGGTGCAGACAGATTCTGCACAACTGCTAAGAGTGCTTACTACGGTCCGAGGACTGTTGCAAGCTGGGCGGGTTCGCGTTCGGCGACGAGCGTTGAACTTGCAGTCAGAGTTTTGCCGCTGAAAAATTTCGGTGTGCCCCACATACTGCTCGACGCTGGCGCGGAAACTTGACAAGTCACTTGAGTGGGTGCTTCCGTAATCGGATTGGGCGTAACCGTGACTGTCGCTCCCGTAATGCTAAACGTGGAGAGAATTTGGTTAGCAGCAGTGTTTGCTTCCGCGACCGTTCCACCTGGCACAATGACCGCGCGGCAAGCTTCGTACGCTGCGTTATCGATCGCATGTTGCAAGATCGACGCACGAGCAAATTCAACGGAAGCCCAGAAGAAGAGCATCACGATCGGCAACGTCAATGCAAACTCGACCATGGTCGCGCCACTGCGAATGCGTTTTAACTGCGTGATCTTCTGGGTAGCGATGGGTTGAGTGGGCATCGAGGTTCTGTTGGGTCAACGATTACTTGGTCAAAAGTGTTGGAAGCGAACCGGCGATGTCTCGGAACACAGCGGCCAACTCGGCTGCGGTCGCGGCGTGGTAGTGCCGTCCGTTGCCAATATCAGCCACTTGCTGCATACCAATTTGGTTCGCTTGATCTGAGAACGTGACGGTGAAAATCATGATGCCGCTATCCGCAGCAGTCTGTGCAGCGATCAAAGGATCGAGCCCCGTATTATGAATTCCATCGGTCAGCACGACGAGCACTTTCGCAGCGCCAGGCCGCTGAGCTGGGCTGTACATCAACGCCGCTGCACCTTCAGTTATGCCGCCGCCAATGTTCGTGGCTCCATTTGCAAAGCTCAGTGAGTAGAGAGTCATCGCAGTCAGTACGCTGCCATAGCTCGACGTTAAACTCGTGTTCGTTATCGCGGTGTCGTTGTAGCTGCTTAGCGAAAGCAGTTCCGCGCCGGGCGAAGTGCTCAGTTCGCCGCAGAAGACATTGATGGCGGCAACGAGATCCAACCATCGAGAGCCGAATGGTACTGGATCGCCCCAGTTCCAACCGATTGGCGCGAGTGCTGGAACGGGTAACGCGTTCGCTACTTCAGATGCGCCGAAAGCCATCGAGCCGGAACGATCGACCACTAATCCAATATCGACTTCCATCTGAGTCGAAATGGCTTGCTGCGTCGTCGAAACAGTTCCCGTTCCCAGAACGCTTGGCATCAGCAGCGGGATCGGTCCGTTCGCATTAAACGCATCGCGATGCGCAGTAACTCGCAACGCATTGGGATTGAAAGGATTAACTGTAAAGTTGTATCGACCAGTGCCGCTACGAACGGATGTACCGAAGACGATATCGCCTGATGCGAGATTTAGCCCAGTACCAGCAACGGTGTTAGCAAGTGCGAACTGCTGGGCGCGCGTGCGAGCCACTGCGACGCTTCCCGTCGAAATGAGATCGCGACCACCTGCACGTGCGGCTGCATCGGTCGCGATAACCATCTCCGTTCGAGACAATTCAATGTACGCAAGATTGATTGCGATGGCTGCCATCAATACTGCAATCGGCAGTAGCAGCACCATCAGCACAATCACTGCACCGCGCCGCGCACTGCCTCGTAACGATCGTTTCGCTTTAACCGAACGATTCATGCCTAGTACTCTTTCATCATCGTCACTTCGCCGACAAGCGTGTGACCACCATAGAACCATGGCGAGAAGGGGCTGTTGCTGCTGCAAGGTGCTGCAACTCGAACACGGATCGAAGTACCGTAAGGCTGCGAATCGTAGTTCGCAGGCGTAATACTGACACTTGCAGCGTTGATGTTTCGATCCGCCAGTACGGTTGAGCAAGCGTTGGTCACGTCGGCCGCTGTAGCGCTGGGAATCAACGCGATGCGAGCGCCTTGATAAGCACTGATCTCTAGCGATTGCTGTAGGAAGATCATGGTTGTCGTTTCGATCGTACCAAACAAAATCAGCACGAACACTGGCAGTGTGATTGCTAGTTCGACTACGACGGAGCCGCGCTCTCGTGCGCGCCGTGAATTTTTTTGAGGCAAAACGAACGTTGACATAGCAACCGCCGTAGGAACCAGGTAGCGGTACGACTTCAAATTAATCGCACCGCATGAAAACCTAGTTTTACGGCAGCAGAGAAGTCGCTCCGCCGATATTCGGCTGCACTAAAATCAATCGACCCTGCGTTCAATGTACGGGTTGTGCCGACAATAGCGGCAGAAAAACGCCATAGCGACCGCCGACCAATCGCAATGTCAGCTACGCGATCACATCGTGAACGACTTTTCCATGGACGTCGGTCAGTCGGAAATCGCGCCCCTGGAAACGATAAGTCAGCCGTTCGTGATCGATTCCCATCAGGTGCATCAAGGTCGCCTGGAAATCATGGACATGCACAGGGTTTTCAACTGCGCTAAACGCGAGATCATCCGATTGACCATAGCTCATTCCCGCTCGCACTCCGCCACCAGCCATCCAAACGGTGAATGCGTACGGATGGTGATCGCGACCCCAGCGAACCCGATTGTTGATGTCACCTTGGATAAATGGAGTTCGTCCAAATTCGCCGCCCCAAATGACCAGCGTGTCATCGAGAAGTCCACGACGCTTCAGGTCCATTACCAGCGCTGCACTCGGTTGATCGGTGTCTTTACATTGCGTGTACAGCTCTGTCGTCAAACTGTTGTGTTGATCCCAGCCAGCGTGCATCACTTGCACAAACCGGACACCGCGTTCGATCAAGCGCCGCGCGAGTAAGCAGTTATGCGCAAACGTACCGGGCTCCTCAACCTGCGGACCGTACAGGTCCAACGTCTCGCGCGATTCCGTCGACAAGTCCGCCATTTCCGGCACGCTTGTCTGCATTTTGTAAGCCATCTCATACTGTGCGATGCGAGTTTCGATCTCCGGATCAGCGACTTGTTCAAGCTTGATCGCATTCAAGGCACTGATGTCACTGAGCCACTCGCGTCGCATTTCGCGCGACAGCCCCACAGGATTCGAGAGATACAGAACCGGATCGCCGCTGCCGCGAAACTTCACACCTTGAAATCGCGAAGGCAGGAAGCCGCTGCCCCAATAAAAG
>JBGSOM010000156.1:0-24196 GCA_041739135.1 Pirellulaceae bacterium | reverse complement strand
TCTCGCGCTGAACATTTTGCAACGAGACACTACCATCAAAGACTCGATCCGCGGCAAACGTAAACGCTGCGCGTGGGATAACTCGGCGATCGAAAAGCTTATCGCCAATTTTTCAAGCAATTAACATGCGATTGCCCTGGGAACCCGCCCCTGTTTCTTACGTGACCGCTAAGAAACACATCGAGGCGAATGGGCTTGAGTCGATTTGTCACTTGCAGCAAGCAGCAGTTGGCGAACTAGATGGTACGTCGATTAGCTTCAGTTTAGTTTCCGATGAATCGACCGACCCTACCAACCGAATCGGGTCGACCGTTGGCCAAGTGATTCAAGTTCCCTCCGTCTCACTGGACGGAGAGCTAGAGAGAAAGATTCGAAAACCGGATTTCGTCAAGATCGACATAGAAGGTGCAGAGATCTTGGCTCTGCGCGGTGCAAAGAACCTAATGTCCCAGGTGGGTTTAAGGCCTGTAATACTGTTGGCCGTTCATCCGATGTTCCTCCATGAATTCGCAAGTTCCACAGGAGATTTGATGCACATCATTAATGATCGTGCATATGCAGCGATGACGGTGGATGGAAGTGTCGCGAACGAACTCAGTTACGCTGAGTACTTGCTCGTGCCAAATGAGGCGGTATCCGCCACGAAGCATCGGGTAGGATGGAGCTAGTGATAGTGTTCCGACGCATCCGTATCGCCTTGGACGAGGCGGTCCAATTCGATCACGCTTGGCTTGAAATGCAAACAACGCCGTCACTGGCAGGTTGGGCATTGCGATCTATTTCTGACCGGCGGAATTTCCAAACTCATGCTTAAGATTGCCATCGTTACCTCTGGCAGATTTCACGTATGCGACTTGGCGCGTGAACTCTCACTTTTGGGGCACGAAGTCAAGTTCTATTCGCTTGTTCCCCCGTGGCGCACCAAAGCGTTTGGCCTTCCAAGCGAATGCAATCGGTGGATGTTGCCAAGGGTAGGGTTCCGCGCGGCGTCGCTGAAGTTCGCTCGCAACGAAAAGGCACGTGAGCAGGCGATGCAGAACCTGGTGGTAGCATTTGACGAGGCGGTTTCCAGTACCATCGAACGATGTGATGTGCTTATCGGTATGTCAGGGATGTGCAACAAACTTGGTAAGACCGTAAAGGAGAGGTTTGGTGCGCAGGTTTGGATTGAGCGTGGAAGTCGTCATATTCTGTCGCAGAAGGAAATTTTGGCGGCCATACCAGGTGCTTCTCAAGTGTCTGATTTTGCAGTTCAACGAGAACTTGCCGACTATCGCCTTGCGGACTTCATCTCTGTTTTATCAAAGCACTGCGAGGAGAGCTTCTTGGAACGCGGCTTTTTACCTGCGGGTATTGTGCGCAGCCCGTTAGGTGTGAATCTTGAGACGTTTTGCCCCACATTAGCCCCGAACCAGATTCCACCGACGATCGTTATGGCTGGCACTTGGTCGCTTCAAAAAGGTTGTGACACGTTGGTTGAAGCGTGGCGCACACTTCCCGATACCAAACTAGTCCATGTGGGGCCGGTTGGGACTGATTTTGAGCTTCCAACTGACTTGCATTTTTTACATTACGATAAGGTCGACCAGCGTCAATTGATCAAATTCTACTCACAAGCCCACGTTTTCGCGTTAGCATCCCGCCAAGAAGGGCTGGCGACTGTCCAGCCCCAAGCGTTGGCATGTGGACTACGTCTTGTCTGTACAAACCGAACGGGCGGCGAGGATCTACGAGAGGTTTTGAACGATAAATCTGCTATTAGCGTGGTTCCTGTCAATGATTCAAAGGCATTCGCTAATGCATTGAGCGCCGCACTGGCAGAATCAACAGTAATGAACGGAGTAAGGGATTTGCTCTCTGCAGAGGGGCGAAGATTCTTGTCTTGGACGGGTTATGGCTTGCGATACTCACATGCACTTGCATCACGAAATTCCGCGTAAGGTCTGAGTTGCTGCATTGCTGCCAGTTTAATTTTTGGGGGAAGTGACTGAATAGCTCTTAATGCAAGCCCCTGTTCGAGTTTCGGCTGGACGCCAAAAGAACATCCTTGCGATGGGTCTTGAAGGCATAATCGCGAAACTTATCAGTGTGCTTAAATATCCAGTTGCCACTTAGATGTCTATGAAATCAACTAAGAAGATTGCATTCATACAATTCACTGTTGCCGCGGCTTATCCTCCCATAATGAACGCCGGCAGGCTGTTAGCTGAGGAAGGAGCGAAGGTCGTTTTCTGGGGTGTCGGTGCCTTCGGTCAGGCTAATCAATTGCGCAATGACTTGGACCTGGGTATGAAGGAGACACTGCTGCCGTATAGAAATCCCGGTGTCGGGCAGAAGCTCCACTACATCTACTTTCTCGTCAGCAGTGCACTCAGAGCTATCGTTTGGAGAGCCGATTATGTCTACGTCTCAGATCTGCTTGCTTTTCCCGTCGGCTTGTTGTTGACCTACGTCCCGGGTGCGAAGGTAATAGCCCATGAACACGACACACCTAAAGAAACCGGCTCTCTTATAGACCGGCTCTTGCATTGGACTAGAAGAAAACTCTTTCGACGCGCAGATCTGACCGTTGTTCCACAGACTCAACGGGCTGAGTTGGTTCGAAACGCTATTGGCCCCAGAAATTTACAGGTAGTATGGAATTGCCCACGCGTTGAAGAGATTGTGACGAAGAGTCTTTTAGACTCTCCAGAAATCGTATTGTGGTACCACGGCTCGATCGTACCCGGCCAATTTCCCCGGGAGGCCGTCGCTTCACTAGCGCATTTGCCTCACAACTTTCGTCTTCGTTTTGCCGGCTATGAAACGATAGGACAGCAAGGATACATTGCCAACCTGTTCGATTTGGCTAAATCACTTGGCGTGGAAGATCGGGTCGAATATGTTGGAACGAAACCGACGCGGAGCGAGCTATTCGAGGAAGCATCAAAAGCGGATGTAGGCCTCGCCCTGTTCGCTCGCAATTTCCGCGAAGCGATGGTAGGCGCCTCGAACAAACCCTTTGACTACCTCGCCTGCGGCCTCGCGGTTCTTACCAACGACACAGAGGAATGGACTAGTTTTTTCGATAATTGCCCGAGTGTTGTCGCTTGCGATCCAGCCTCTCCGCATTCCATAGCAGAGAAAATTACGGAACTGACGCAAAATTGTGGCCAGTTTACCCTTGTGCGGCAGGCGGGTGTCCGTAAGGTAAGGACCGAATGGAATTACCAGCTACAGTTTTCACCCGTCTTAAATCTCATTCTTGCGAAGTAGGTCCCAAATTGACCGGACGCAGGGCACGTGCAGTAAACGAGGTATGCGTTTCTTGCAGAGATGCGGCTTAGGCAGGGTGGAAGAATCTCCCCATAGCAGGACACGGCATAGGATGGGCCATTTCTTGCTAACTGCTCGTTACATGCTGCGGGAAGTACATGGATGGACGTTGATCGGGTTTCGAACACAACATACGGGATTTGGCGAATGACCTACGTTCAGTTTGGAGCAGGGCTTTGTGGGCCGACAGAATGGACTAACTTTGACGCGAGCCCTACTCTGCGGCTTCAGCGCATGCCGGTGCTTGGACGTGCGCTCGGTAGAGTGCCTCCACGGTTCCCAAAGTCGGTTTCTTACGGAGATGTCGTCAGGGGACTTCCTGTCGCTGCGGTGTCATGTGACGTTATTTACAGTTCACACGTACTGGAGCATTTGGCATTGGATGACTTGAATCAGGCGCTGCGAAATACGCTGCGTTTACTGAAGCCGGGTGGCGTTTTTAGGTTTGTTTTGCCGGATATGGAATATCTCGCCTCGGAGTATCTGAAGTCAACAGATGATAATGCAGTGCACGAATTCATGAGGAAAGCGCACCTTGGAGTAGCCTCGCGTAAACGAGGCTTAGGAGGTTTACTTAGGAATAGCTTTGGTAATTCATCACATTTATGGATGTGGGACTACAAAGCAATGCGATCGGCGTTAATTAATGCTGGCTTTGTAAACGTTCGGCGCGCGTATATCGGTGACAGCAACGACCCAATGCTCGACCTTGTCGAGGAGCGCGGGAGATGGGAAAATTGTTTGGGTATGCACTGCAATAAACCGGAATCGAGTGGAGGGTGAAACCATTGCGCTGATCGTGTTTAGAGAATTGCGTAGTCGTTATTGTTTGGTTTTTTTTGTAAATAGCAACCGAGCAGTAGTTTACCCGAAGTTTTGCAAGTGGAAAAGAAAAAACTAGCTATCGTGTCGCATGCGTGTGTGCGCTCGATCAATCGATCAATCTATGCATTACTCGAAAGTCTCGGGTGGAATATAGAACTGGTGGTACCGTCGGTATGGAAATCCGGGAAAACTCAACTTCAGTTGGAGCCCTGGCAAGCTGGAGAGCCGCGACTTGTACCCCTGAATGTAGCGGGGGAGAACCTTCGAACCTTTCACTTTGAAGGACTTACAAGCTTTCTCGACGACTCGCGCCCAGATATTGTTTTTCTAGAATGCGATCCCGTCAGCCGACTAGCCATCGTTGCAGGAAGGTGGTGCCGCAAAAACCGAGCTCCCTTAGCCTGTCTCACCTGCGAGAATCTTCCATTCGATTTTTGGGCAAGTGTCCGACGAGGCGGTTTCCGATCGGTTCCATTTAGCCTCGCAAAGACCTTTCTTTGCTCCCAGTCAAAACCGCTTCAGTCTCACGTTTTCACAACCAGCCAAGACGGCGTTGATATTTTTCATGGCCTGGGTTTCAGTAGTGTTTCGCAGATTCCTTTGGGCTACGACCCTCGCTATTTCTTTGCAAATGAAGATGCTCGATTGAGAATACGCTCTCTCCTAAAAGTCGATGGACCCGTATTTGCATATTTCGGCAGGTTGGTGCCTGAGAAGGGGGTGCATCTGCTGTTGGATGCCTTGAGTAAAATGCTTGATGTTGACTGGAGCCTTATCCTAAATCGTTTTAATGTGACCGATGCGAATTATTCTCGCTTGATTGAGAAACGGTTAGGTGAGTCGGGGCTCGGCAGTCGTGTGCGGTTTGCTGAGTCTGCACATGGGGCGATCGCGGATTATATGAATGCCGCGGATGTTGTGGTCATCCCCTCGATCGCTACTGCAAAATGGAAGGAGCAGTATGGTCGCGTTGCGCCCGAAGCGATGGCGTGTGGAAAGACTGTTGTTGCGTTTCGTAGCGGTGCGTTAACAGATTTAGTTTCGAGTTACGGGTTATTGGTAGATGAAGGTGACGTTGAAGGGCTTGCTGCAGTTTTGAGAGAGCTTGCCATTGGGGAGATACCTCTGGGGCGCTATAGTCAACCCGCGGCAGTGTATGCTCGCGAAAACCTTAGTATACATAGTCAAGCCAAAAAGATGCACGATACTTTTCTGCGACTACTTGCCAGGCCACGCTAGTCTAGTGTTGGTGTGCTGCGAGTAATGGTTGTTGTAACTCCTAAATGCGACTTCTAATTTCTAGCAGCTCTGATGAGCGGACATTAGCGAGGGATTACGCGGCTGCGATAACGGTTGTTGATCCATCGTTAGAGGTCGTTCATTTTCCCCATGGGGATATTTTTAAGAGCCTTGTTCGGGACCGATTCGTAAATCGGGTAATTAATAGACTGGTTCCGGCGTTGGTCTTTTCGTGGATGGACTCTAAACTGCTGAGGCAAGTAGAGATGCATAAGCCAGACATCATTTGGCTTTTCAAGGGAATGGAATTTTCCGCTTCAACGATATCTCGGTTGAGACGACAGGGGCGTGTAGTAGTCAACTACAACGCAGACCATCCGGTGTCGCATTTCACTAAGGGCAGCGGAAACAGCAACGTTACTCGCAGTGTAGGTTCCTACGATCTTTATTTTACCTACAGCCACGAAATCGCCTCATTGCTTGCAAAGGTCCACCCAAATCTGCGGACTCGGGTACTTCCGTTCGGACACTCCATAAGCGATTCACTTTTCGCGTCGGTCGTTGGAGAGCATGAAATATTACGAGCTTGTTTCGTTGGAAACCCTGATCCAGAACGCATTCAATTTCTGCGTGCATTTGCCGAAGGAGGTATTCCACTTGACATTTGGGGGGCTGGGTGGAGGGCCTTTGAGCCGAGGCTGGATATCCGTGTCAATCCGCTTGTACTGGGCGACGAATATTGGCGTGTTCTGCGCAGGTATCGCGTTCAGCTTAATCTGTTTCGTCCGCACAATCGGAACTCGCACAACATGCGTTCGTTTGAAGTTCCTGCTTGCGGTGGGATTATGCTAGCTCCCGCGACGGTTGAACACCTAGAATTCTTTGAATCTGGCAAAGAGGCTTACTTCTATAATGACCTAGCTGATGCGATAATGAAGGCGCGATTCCTACTCTCTACGGATAAGCCTAGCGTAGATCAAATCCGGCGTGCCGCCCGCCACCGGTCAGTCACGTCCGGTTACGGTTACATTGACCGCGCTCGAGTTGCCCTGGCAGAAATTCAGTCTTTGCTCTAAACCAACGGAAAGTTGAAATGCAGCCAAATTTCATCCCAGTTTCGATGCCTTCCATTAGTCAGCTTGAAATAGATTACGTGAACGAGGCGGTTTCCTCGGGGTGGGTTTCTTCGCTGGGAAAGTTTGTTGAATTGTTCGAGGGGGACTTCGCGACCTTTTGTGGCGTCAGCGAGGCGCTCACCGTTTCAAATGGAACGGTAGCGCTACATTTGGCGATGGCGGCGTTGGGTATTGGGCCCGGTGATGAAGTGATTGTCCCAGATCTATCATTTGTGGCGACGGCGAACGCTGTACTGCACGCGGGTGCTACCCCTGTCTTCGCGGATATCGATCCGGTAAGCCTCTGTCTTTGTCCGGCTTCCTTCAAGTCAAAAATCACCTCCCGGACGAAGGCGGTTATTCCCGTTCATCTGTACGGCCATCCGGCCGACATGGATGCAATCTGTGCGATCGCAGACGATCACGAAATTTTCGTAATCGAAGATGCTGCTGAGGCCCACGGAGCCGAATTGAAAGGTCGTCGAGTTGGCAGCATGGGCATTTGCGGTACATTCAGCTTCTACGGAAACAAGAACATGACCACAGGCGAGGGTGGCATGATTACCTCCAATGACTCGCAATTTGCTGAGAAATGCCGATATCTACGTGACCATGCGATGGATCCCTCCAAGAGATACTGGCATACAGAGCCCGGTTTCAATTATCGGCTGACAAATATTCAAGCTGCTTTGGGGTGTGCGCAGTTGGATCGATTGCCGCAATTCCTTGCTCGACGTCGAGAAATCTTTCTAGCTTATGAAGAATCGTTGCGTGATTACCCAAAAGTGCAACTGAATCGTACTTTGCCGGGGGCATCAAACAGCTACTGGATTATTTGTGCTGAGATCGCTGACATTGACAGCGGAATCCGCGATGAGGTCATTGCGGGATTGAAAGCCCGCGGAGTAGACAGTCGCCCTTATTTCTACCCAATGTCCGATATGCCGTACTTCAAGCGGGCAAACACGCCAGTGTCTCATCGTGTTGCGCAACGTGGTCTGAATTTACCGACCTATACTGATTTGACTGACTCGCAGATTGCCTATGTTTCCAAGTGTCTGATCGAAGCTGTGGAGGAAGCCACGCTTAACCTGCACCCCGTCGCAGATGGGCTCGCAGTTAGCGAATAGCACGTAGAGTCGGTTGCTTCTAGTCCTTCCGTGAGGAGTAAGCTGAGCTGCTTGTGAAGAAGTTGGTTTTCCATCTGATTGAGGACGCGATTAGGAATGTCTCAGGTCCATTCGGCGTTCGGCTCAGGAGAATGTACTACCGCTTTCGCTGCAAGCATTTTGGAGCAGGCGTGACTATTGAGATCGGAGTCACTATCCAGCAACCCCAATTTGTTTCGCTCGGCGACCGTGTTTGGATCGATAAGAACGTGACAATTATTGCTGGTCCTTACAGGCCTAGTCCGCGTGTGAAAGTGGTTGGAAGTCCGTCGGACGATGCTGGGTGCGTCATCATAGGGGATCGTTCGCACGTCGGAATCGGCACGGTAATTCAAGGGCATGCCGGCGTAACGATTGGTGACTGCTTTACTAGTTCTGCCTACAGTTGTATTTACTCACTTTCCAACGACCCGGCCTTGTGTCGATCTGGTACAACTGGAATAGACGCTTGTTATCTAGCGGCCTCGATTGCGATCGGGCGTAACGTTTGGCTGGGGTTACATACGGTCGTAGTAGGCGCGGACATTGGCGATGACTGCTTTCTCAAGCCATTCTCGGTAGCACGCGGCGTCTTTAGCTCAGGCTGGGTTCTAGAAGGCAATCCGGCGAAACCGATCCATCGCAGGCTGAAAGAATTGGTTGAAACCTAGCAATATGCGCATTCTTATTTTAACAACAGGCTGCTTTGACAAAGGGGGTGTTAGTCGTTTCACGCGGTATCAGGCATCGGCGTTACGTCAGCTGTATGGAGATTCTGAAGTTCGCGTGCTGTCGTTGCTCGGTCCTGATGAGCACGCAATTGAGGAGCCATTTACGACAAGTTGGCATGGCCATCGGTTTGGGCTGGTGGACAAGGTGCGCATGTCGGGTCAAGCGGTGCGCCATGCGGTTGCCTGGAAACCAGATGTAATCCTTGCTGCTCACCTGTCCCTTGGGTATCTAGCGTATTTGCTAAGCAAGGTTATTGGTTCAGTCAGTGTGCTCAACATTTACGGGCTTGAGGTTTGGAGTAACCCTCGTGCTACAGCGCTCAGAGCGCTAGCAAAAGTCGATCATGTTATTGCCGATTGCTTAAGTACGGCTGAATACGTCACCGAGAACAATTTGCGATCCAAGCCGATCATTAAGATTTGGGATTGCGTGGACACAGATCGATTTCAACCTGGTGATTGTCCAAAGGAAGTTCTTCGGCAGTACCGATTGCCGGATCCGCAGCAACACTTTGTGGTCATGACATTAGGCCGCATCGCGAAAGCCGCTACCCATAAAGGTTATCATCGTCTGATGCAAGTTTTCGCTCGGCTTGCGGCAACGGTTCCGAGCGCCAGATTGGTCATCTGCGGGCGTGGGGATATGCTGGACGAGCTAAAGGCTTTTAGTGCGGAACTGGAGATTGAGGAACTGGTGCATTTTACGGGAGCGATCGATGAACAGCACTTACCTCTGATTTATCGCGCCGCGTCGGTTTTTTCGTTGGTCAGTGAAAAGGGAGAAGGACGCGGTGAAGGGATTCCAATGACGCCTATGGAGGCCATGGCGTGCGGTGTCCCGATTATCGCGGGTAACCAAGATGGCTCCAGGGAGCTAATAGTTGGTGAAAACGGATTTGTCATTGAGCCTTTTGATTTAGATGCGCATCTTGCCCATTTGAGAGAATTCTGTACCGAGTCAGGCAAGTTGCAAAAGATGAGCGCAATTGCCAGGCAGGTGGCAGGCGATGTGTTTTCTTATGACAGGTTTGTTCGAGAGCATCGTGACTTGTTTGACCAATTGGGAAAAATCTAGCCATGTTCCGACCAACGGATCCACAAGTTTGCTTGGTGGCGGGCATTGCGCTGGGCGCCTTGGCGCTGGTACTGGTTTATCTACAGTTTCGCAAAGGCTGGCAGCAAACAGTCGGTCTTCCCCTTGGGTATATCTGTGTGTTTATCATTGCCCATATCGGATCGATGATCTACCTGCTGCCCTGGTATGACCCGTCCGAAAGTGCGTATCTAAAGCAGGCGAAAGTTTCGCTGGAGTCCGTCAGTTTAGGGACTTGGCTGGCAGGTTGGTCTGCCTTCAGCTTTTCACTTGGAACGATGCTAATTGCAAACTCGCCCCAAACATACGCTCGGCGTACAGGCAGTGCGCAGGGCAGTTCTGGCGGCACACAGGAAAGTAAGGTAGTTAATAATGCAAGCAGTGAGTCGTTACAAGACCATTTAGCTGAAGCAGCGACCACGTATTTAATTCCAAATAAGCTAATTGTTGTAGGACTCCTGTTCTTGGTTCTCGGACCAATCTTAGGTCGCATCCCTTCCTTCAGTCCGATCGCTTCTTCAGCAAAGTTCTTCGTTGTCTCAGGCTTCTGTCTTGGGTACTTTTTGGCGGTTCATTACAAGAGTGCGACATTTCAGCTCTACTATTATACAGCAATCTTAGTTCTTCCTGTTGCAACCGTTATACTCTTCGGTTTTCTAGCAGCGGGAGCGAATATGCTGGCGATTTGCATGGCGTTCTACGTAAATCGTCCTGCTTCGCTTAAGGGGCACTCTTCCATTGGCAACTGGCTTATGCGCGCGCCGATCTACTTTGTCTTCGGTTGGCTTGGATTATCTGCATTTGTGACCTATATGAACGGGCGTGAGAGTATTCGTAGGGTCGTCTGGGAAGACAGTACGTTGCTTCAGAAGGCTAACATTGCGTGGGAAGAGATGTCTAAGTTTGAGTTTTTTGACATTTACAACTCAGAGCACCTGCAATTTCTCGACGGACGCCTAAATCAGAGTGAACTAATCGGCAAAGCGATCCAGTTTCACGAGGCTGATTTTATTGAGTTTGAAATGGGGAAAACGTTGGTGTATGCAACGGTCGCCTGGATACCGCGGATATTGTGGCCAGACAAGCCAGTTTCAGGTGGAAGTGAGTTCGTGTCACTGCACACCGGACGGAAGTTTTCGACAACGACAACTATCGCATCGGGGCAAGTGTTTGAACTCTACGTGAATTTCGGAATGTTAGGCCCAATTGTTGGACTTTTTCTTCTCGGATACATCCTTCGCTATATTGATATTCGTGCGAGTCAGCAGTTGCTGTCGCTTCGAGTAGGTAGTTTTGTCAAGTGGCATATCGTGGGCCTCGCGTTCATACAACCTAGCGCACAGATCTTCTTCATTGTGACCTCGGTTGCGGGTGCGGTTATACTGGTTAGCGTCACGTCAAGCTGGTTAGCTCGCAGAACCATGCTCTAAAGATGTTGTCCAGATTAGATAGTTCTCGGCAAGACCAGTGGAAATTCTACAAACCGTAGCTAGCACTAGGACAGAATTAGGAGGCCCCTCGCGTAGTGTCCCGGCGTTATGTGACGCTCTGGCAGAGTTCTGTGACGTAATGCTCCTCACCTCGATGTCGGGCGGATTTGGGACAAGTATTTTTCCTTCCGATGCAGCGCGGGTTCTTACTGTGAATGAACCCACGGGACACTTAAGTGGGCACCAATTGGCCTGGCGATTTAAACGCGTTTTGCAATCCCTAGATCTGCGTGGAGTCATAGTGCATGACCATGGAATTTGGCAAGCTGCAAACCATCAAATAGCTTCATTTTGTCACCAACGCAGAATCCCGCGTGTTGTTAGCCCGCGTGGGATGCTAGCGGCCTGGTCATTGAAATCAAAGCGATGGAAGAAGGCAATTGGATGGACGCTTTATCAGTATCAAGATCTACGTCGTGCTAGCGGGTTTCATGTGACTAGCGAGCAAGAGGCGGATGAGGTCCGGAGGCTCGGATTTCAGCAGCCAATCGCGGTAGTGCCGAACGGTATTGACTTCCCAGCAACACTGCCCGCACGCTCCCCAACCGAATCCCGTCGTGTCCTGTTCTTGTCAAGGATTAATCCGAAGAAAGGCGTTGAGTGCTTACTGAAATCCTGGGCGCAACTTTGCCCGGCGAAGCCCTGGGAGCTTTTGATTGTTGGACCGGGGGATCCTGCGTATATAGCAAGTCTCAAATCCATGTGCCGAGCTTTACAGATTTCGGGTCAGGTTCACTTTAGGCCGGAAAGCAACGAGACGGAAAAGTGGCAGCACTATGTAGATGCGGAAATCTTTGTGCTGCCATCCTACAATGAGAATTTCGGAAATGTTATTGCAGAGGCGATGGTCGCTGGACTGCCTGTGATAACGACTACTGGCACTCCCTGGCGCGCTATTGCCGAACAAGAGTTGGGTTGGTGGGTTGCCCCAGAAACGCAAGCAGTGACGCGGGCGTTGTCGGAAGCGATGAAATTGAAACGCGAAGAATTGGTGCAAATGGGGCGGCGGGGACGGTGTTACGTACTCGAGAACTTTAGTTGGCACAATGCTGCCCGCCTGATGAATGATTTTTACTATCAGCTGCGAATCGAACTGCGGGAACCATAACTGATGAACCGGGGTTGCTCGCGGTAGGCATGCGATGAGTAAAGAATCGAAGTTCAGCTGTTTCCTCAACATCCCCTCGCGTGCGCTGACCTAAACCCGGTGTTCCGCAGTAGAACCAGCATTGATCATCGAGTTTGCATTAGTGGGCGGAGTAAGCGTTTTACACTTTTATGGTTGACGTGAGACAGTGAATTTCACGCGAAGAGTCAGCTGTAAAAGTCGGTAAACGTTAGCGCTCGCTCCTTGTAAGCAAGTATTGAATGTGACATTGAAACGAACTGAAAAACGCATGAATATTATTGGACTTAACGCCTACCATGGCGATGCTTCGGCGGCACTTCTGATAGACGGCCAGTTGGTTTCTGCAGTTGAAGAGGAGCGCTTTAATCGCATTAAGCATTGGGCTGGTTTTCCGACGCAGTCGATTCAGTATTGTCTAGATCACGCGGGGATCAAAGTTGAGGACGTGGATCATGTGGCAGTATCGTTCAATCCGCGCGCCAACCTCGGCAAGCGCCTCGCGTACGTGGCATTGCATCGGCCAAGTGCGAGAGCGATCCTTGATCGCTTGCGCAGACAGCAGAAAACGCTCAGGCTTGAAGACCAACTCGCTATAGGATTGCGGGTAGAAAGATCGAAAGTCCGAGCTCAGTTCCATCGTATCGAACATCATCAAACGCATGTCGCAGCCGGTTTCTTAATCTCGCCCTTTGAAGAGGCTGCCGTGCTCAGCGTCGATGGAATGGGCGACTTCACCAGCACGCTGACCGCCCATGCACAAGGGACGAATTGGCAGGAGTTCCAAAGAGTTTTTTTTCCTCACTCGATCGGGTTCTTGTATAGCACCATTACTATGTACCTGGGCTTCCCTTACTACGGAGACGAGTACAAGGTCATGGGTTTAGCACCCTACGGAGAGCCCGAGTTTGTCGATTTCTTTCGCAAGATGATTCGCCCCAAAGGAGATACCTTCGAGCTCAATCTCGATTACTTCACGCACCATAAACGCGGAATCCAAATGAAGTGGAACGATGGCGCTCCAACGGTCGAACCATTTCACAGTCAGAAACTGATCGATGAACTCGGGCCGATGCGCCGCAAAGGTGAAGAAGCAACAACTCGCCACGACAATCTTGCCAAAAGCCTGCAAGTCGTCACCGAAGAAATTATCATTCACATGCTCAATCGGCTGTACGATAAGACCAAGAGCAAAAATGTCTGCATGACCGGTGGGGTTGCAATGAACTCTGTGGCAAACGGAAAAATCACATTGAAAACGCCGTTTGAAAACGTCTACATCCCGGCGGGCGCCGCTGACAATGGCACTTCTTTCGGTGCGGCGTTTTATGTTTGGAACAAAGTGCTTGGCAAGCCGCGATCGTTTGTGCAGAACCATGCCTACTGGGGCTGCGAGAGCAGTAACGACGAATGCGAAGCAGCGCTCCGCGAAGCGGGGCTCCCGTTTGTCCAGTTGCCAGAATCGCAATTGGTCGATCGCGTCAGCGATTGGTTAATCGAGGGTAAGGTCGTGGGGTGGTTTCAGGGGCGAATGGAGTTTGGTGCTCGTGCGCTTGGGAATCGTTCTCTGCTCGCGGATCCTCGCCGAACGGACATGCGCGACATCATTAACCTCAGGATCAAGTTTCGCGAAAAATTCCGGCCCTTTGCGCCGAGCATTCTGGAAGAACATGTGGGAGATTGGTTCGAGATAAACGAAGCGACGCCCTATATGGAGAAGGTTTTTCCTGTCCGTGCGGAAAAGCACAGTGTGATACCTGCGGTGACGCATGTGGATGGAAGCGGGCGTTTACAGAGCGTATCCGCAACCACAAATCCGCTCTACCACCGTCTAATCGAGTCGTTCTTTCGAAAGACAGGCGTTCCGATTTTGCTGAACACTTCGTTAAATGAGAACGAACCTATCGTGAGGACCCCGCGCGAGGCTGTTTCGTGCTTCCTGCGAACGGATATGGACGCAATCGTCGTCGGTAACGCGGCCGCGTCGCGTGACGCGGTAGATTTCCCTCAGAAATTTGCCAAGCGTTTGGCTGTCTAGGCGATCACGGCTAACCGAACGCAGCTTTTGTTAAAATTTCCCGGTTAAAAAGCTTGTGGCATGACAACCGATGGAATATGCTAGTCGATTGCCTAGAGAATCGCTCCCCGGCAATACTTAATCAACTGGACTCTGGAGGACACGATGCTTCGTACTTTATTTCTTATGCTGGCGATCAGCTTTATCGGGATCGCTCAACAAGCAGACGCCGCGGCGGTTCGCTTTCGAGGGAACATCGGCGAGTTTTCTCCGGGTTTGACCGCTAACGGAGGAACAGATCCCCTCGGTCTCTCGCCGCTTGGATCGACCACATTCGAAGCCGTCGTACAGACGAACAATCTGGGGACCATTCAAAGTGGTTATATCGTGTTTCTTGGTACCTACTACAACTTCGCTACGGGAACCGTGAACACGGTTCCAACCAATCCAACGACTTTTAGTGGGATGCAGTTGCTGACTTCGCAAAATGCTGCCACAGGTCAAACTTTGGCAATCTCGATCCCAACGGCTGGCGCAGATGGCGACTTCTCAAGCTTGATCGGTGTTGCTGGTTCGTTCCAGATCACTGGTGGCGGACTGCAGTACTTCGGAAACATCACCGCGGTGCCTGAGCCCGGTTCGATGCTCGCCCTTACCGGACTTGTGCTGGGTGCGGGAGCCTATCGTCGGCGCAGCCTAAAGAAGAAGGCTGCCGCTTAGTTGCTGGCTCCCACTAGTCCATAAAATCCCTACAGGGAGCGAGTGATCGCTCCCTGTTTTGTTTTATGCCAACAGTACTTATATCACATGTCGTAGAGTCGGCTTAGCATGGGAGAAAGTACTCGCTCAGACAGGTTGAACTACGGGAAGTCACGGAAAAAATACGATGGCTGATTCATCAAAAAGAAATCGTCCTGATTCGCTTCCGTTGATATGTTGGGGTGCTCTACTGGTAGCCCCGGCCTTGCTGATGGTCGAATACTGCACGCAGCTTTGGCGACTCGACCAATACCAGTACTTTCCAGTGCTCGTAATTGCCGTTGGAATACTATTTTATTCCCGGTGGAGTGGCGCGGTAACGTTGCCGGCGACGTGGACCGCTTGGTTATTGCTGGCGGTAGGCGTTCTGTCAACGATACTCGCATCGATCTACTGGTCGCCTTGGTTTGGTTGTGTCAGTTTCCTGTTCATTTTTGGTGCATTCCTTTCGAGTTGTGAGGGGCATTCGGGAGGCGACTGGGGAATGCTCTCCTTGTGGCCAGCCAGTTGGATGCTTCTGCGGTTGCCGCTGAATCTCGATTATCAGCTAACCAATTGGCTGCAGTTAAATACGGCGAACATCAGCAGCCACATTCTTGACCGCCTCGAGATCCCTCATCGATTGACAGGCAGTGTATTCTATTTGGCTAACGGCCCTTTGTTTGTGGAAGCGGCTTGCAGCGGCGTACAGTCGCTTTTTTCTGTGATGTTCTGCGCCTTTCTGTTAGTTGTCTGGTTGCATCGCAGTCCCATCTTGTTGCCGCTGTACGCGGCGGCAGGAATTCTGTGGGCTGGCATTATGAACATCGTTCGCGTTACTTCGATTGCAGTTGCTCAAGAGTGGTGGCGCGTCGACCTGTCGCATGGTTGGCGACATGAGGTACTGGGCTATATCTGTCTTTTGACTGCGATCCTTATGCTGCTTTCTACAGATCGCTTTCTGCGAGTGATTTTTTATCCGGTGCCGACAGACCGTGATGTGGAAAGGCGTGTGAATCCGCTGCAGAACGCGTGGAACAAATTGCTTGAGTCGATGCGGACAGAAGGTGAATCCGCTGGTAGAGTTGTTCCCAAAGTGGTTCAGCAACCCAATCGCAAATTCGTCGGGGCAGTTGTGGCAGCTTTCGTTTGCTTGATGCTGATTCCAGAAATCGTCTTTGCCGTTGCAGCTTGGTCGCATAAAGCCGGGGTGCGACGAGTTGCGGCATGGCAAGCAAGCCCGGACCTTCTGGAAAATAAAATACCGGGCGTGGAGATTCTGGAGCATAGCGAGTCTACCGATAGTACTAATCCTGCACTCGGCCAATCGTCCCATATGTGGGTTCTTCGAAACAACGGCCTGGTTTCGCGAGTGGTTGTCAGCCAACATTCCGAAGTGCATGACTTGTGTACCTGTTACGGTGCGAACGGATGGCAGATAAAACGCCGCGAGGTTTTGAATGACGCTGCGGATAATGGGGCAGAAGATTGGGACTGCATCCATGCCGACTTTGTGAACAGTGAGACGGTTTTTGGATATCTCATGTTTAGTACCCTAGACGGTCAGGGACAGCCCGTGCGACTTAGAACCCGGTCGCTTAGCGACTACTTCCTAAGTCGTGTTGATCGAGGGAGTCAGCCGTGGCAATTTGGGTTCGATGGAGATACCGCAAACGTCCAGCTGTGGACGACTTCAGACACTCCGCTCGATGCGCAACAAATTCAGAGTCTGGAAACGCTTCATCGGCATATTCGGCAAGTCATTCGAACTAGTATCTCGAAGGGCGATTGAAAAACCACCGCAGATCGTTTGCTTCAAAGTCAAAGAACGTGTGTAGCTTCTCGATAAGTTGGAATTAGTGTGATAAAGCATCGCAAAAATAGATCTCTGATGGGGTTATTCAGAAGAAAACCTCGGATCGAAACCGACTTTAAGGTAGGTCTCGTTCGTAGGCTTTTGAATTCAACGATTTCGGCGATTCGCAAAGTGACCCAGGGTTTTTTCAGCTTTCATACGCCGGCCTGGGTTGAAAGAATGGGCAGCGCTGTCCGACCGCCCCGCGCAAATCTCACAACTGCTCAATATCTCAATCCGATCTACTGGTTGGTTTGGGCGACTCGTTTCTCATTCAATTGGTTGCTTTCTAGGCCATATCGAAGCATCGGCCCAGCGGTGCCGGCCCTAGTTGGTTGTGTGCTCTTGGGAGCTGCATACTTTGAACTGCGCTTTCGAAGCGTATCTCATCGCCAGTCGGCATATCGTGTAGTGCTTGATCGATCGCTGAAAACGGGTGACAACGAAACTGCACTCGTCGCGATTGGAACCCTAACAGATATCGACCCAGCTGATCTCAACCTTCGCTATCTGCGAGCGATTCTAGAGGTAAAGCGTGGCAATAAAGATCTGGCTCGTGAACAAATGACGCGATTGGTCGAGAGCAAACGATACGGCGAGGCCGCATTATGGCTAATTCAAAATGAACTGGATCTTAAGAACATGGGAGCGTGGACAGAGCTGCAGCATTCACAATTCCGTATGTGGACTGAAATTACCCTGCAATCTAGTAATGACAACAACCAGCATGCTGGGCGGACTCTCATGGCTAGCTATCTACTTGCGCGAGGTTCGTACGCGGAATCCCTGCGCTACTTTTCCACAGTCGTAAGTCGGAGCCCTGAATTAGCCTATACTGCCGCAACTATCTGTAAGCATCAAGGTGATACTCGCGGAGTTAGTACGTATGCCGCTCAGGCGCGGGACTACTATTCCGCCAAATTATCCCAATCCCCGACTGATCGGCTGAATCGTATTAATCTAGCTAGGTCCTTGATGTTGCTTAGTCGCGAGGTCGAGGCGTCAGAGTTGTTAATGAGCGGGTACGAACTCTCGCACCAACAAGATCAAGAGTTGAGAACAGCCGCCGCAGAAGCTCTTGCATTGTACGAAAAACGGATTGCCCAGCAGACGTCGTCGCCGGAAACGCTTATGAAGCGTCTTCAAGTTTTGCAATCTGCCCTGCAACTTGCACCTGACAATACGAATGTCATTGACGCTGTTATTGAAGTCCTCTTCGAATGCCGTGAAAATCGCAATGAGGAGGTGCTTACACTCAAAACGGCAATTGTGAAGGGCATCGACCCTGAGTCGGCGCATTTCATTCGTGGAACTGTTGCTCTGTTGGACAACAACATCGCGGAGGCTCGAGTTCATCTCGAACTGGCGGCGAAATCCAATAAACAGCTTCCAGGGGTACTAAACAATCTGGCTGTTGCGTTGTCAAATCTAGGGGAGGGGGAATTAGAGCATGCGCTTTCGCTTTCGAATGCAGCCTTAGAAGCAATGCCAGAGCATCCGTACTTTCGTGACACACGAGGCCAGATCCTGGTTAAGCTAGGGCGATATCAAGATGCGATTTCTGACTTGGAGGTTGCGTTAAAGGCTCCAGAAATCGCAAAAGACGTACACGCGGCTCTTGCGAGTGCGTACGATGAACTGGGCCTAAAAGATCTGGCGGAGTCACATCGACTGCTGGCAGCTGGAAACCGTGAATAATTGATGAGGTTAGTGCAATGGCTTCCGAGGTAGTTGCGGACAAGAACGAAGGCATACTCCGGTTACGTCGCGAAGATTGGTGGCTAATCTTTGGAGTTGTCGCTGTACTTCCGTTAATGGTTTTGCAATCGCAGAATCTGTCAGAGCGCAAGCATCTTCAGTTTTTCCCAGTTGCTTGGCTTTGCTTCGGTTTCCTCGCATATAGCAGGCTGGCGCTTGCCGACAGCACTAGCGTTTGGCGGGTTAGATTGGGTAATTTTTCTATGTTTTTGGCTACTAGTATCGCGGCGTTTGCCGTAGTGCGGTTTTCTCCCTGGCTTGCCCATGTTGCCTCTGTCGTCTTGATTTTCGGTTGGTTACTAATCCGGGCTGGCAAAAATGCCTGGACGGAGGTGGTGAGCTGGACAGCTGTTTTACTCATTACTTTACCGCTCCCAAACAATTTAGACTCGTTATTCATCCAGCGCTTGCAATACATCTCAACAAATTCAGCAAGCCTGCTTCTAGACTTGATCTCCGTTCCGCATGTAGCACGCGGTAATGTACTTGAGATTCGGACGGGGGAGCTATTTGTTGACGAAGCGTGCAGCGGTATCGATAGCTTTTATTCTTTAGCAGCGATAGCCCTTGTTTTGGTTGTGTGGAACCGATCGAGCCTTGCTATTGCGCTCGCGACGCTTGCCACAATACCGCTATGGGCATGGCTTGGGAATTTGATCAGAATTTTCTTAATCGCTTTTTTACTCGACGGTTACGAGATCAATTGGTCGGAAGGTTGGCCTCACACTTTGCTTGGACTGGCAGTGTTTTCTGTTTCGGCGATTTCGTTGTTGCTGACTTATGAAGTCAGTAAGTGTTTTTTAACGCAAGTACCGGCTGGAACGATGACTAAGAATCTTCTTCATCGCTCGTTCAATCGTGTAGTTTTATGGCCAGCATTATCTTCAAGTGCTAAGAAACCTCGTAAATCGGAGGTAGTACCCAACCCCGTCAAAAACGAACTGCCGATCTTTTTCGTCACGCCAATCTGCATTGGTTGTTGCCTGGTTGGGCTCGGCTCGCTGCTCCCTCTCAATGGTATCGGTCCCTGGGACACGAGCAGGTATACACTTCCGTCGTGGACCACGCAGCAAGTCGAAACCGCATTTCGGGAAAACGACCTCCCAGAATCGTTTATGGGGCTAACACGACGAACTTTTTCAGTCATACACCGGGATACCGGGAGTATCTATGGCGAACACTCCGCAACTTGGCTATTTCATGATCATACTGGCCAAGAAGTGCAAATATCCTGCGATTTTCCGTTTCCAGGATTTCATGGGCTTGAGCAGTGTTATACCGCCGCTGGGCAAGATGTTAGTCAGCCGATACGTGCAACCGCAAGTGATACAATTGCGGGAAGTGCAACTATCTATACCGTCAGTTTGCAGGACAAGTTGCTACAGTCTTCTGTGCTACTCTACACAAACTTTGATTCGTTAGGCAACGATATTGCAAAACCAAAACGAACAATTTTGGGACCGGCCTTGGAGCGGCCTCCGATAGCCTATCAGGCTCAAGTGTTCTTGCCGCAGTGCGATGGCCTTTCCGCGGATAGAGAAGAACTGTTTGCGAAAATATTACTACAAAGTTCCAGTGTATTTATTGACAGACTCAAGACACTGAAGGATATGCAGAAGTGAGTCCTGTTTGGCACGGGTCACGGGGAAAGCTCGCGTTTAGAAGTTCGAAAGCGGCACCTGAGTAATGCATGTCCTTCTTCTCTATCATTTCTTTCATCCTGATGATGTGATTAGTGCTCGGTTGTTTTCGGATATCGCGGAGGAGCTTGCGCGGGGGGAGGGAGCAGTGGTGGCGATGCCTTCGGTGCGGAGTTGCCATGATGGGAAGGCTGCGTATGCGAAGAGTGAGAATTGGAACGGTGTGGAGATTCGGCGGGTTTGGCGGCCGGATTGGAAACAAAGTTCTAATAAGGGACGCATCGGGAACGCGCTGTTCATGCTGCTGGGGTGGACTTGGCGGGCGGTTTGGACTCGGCGTAGTAAGCATGAAACTGTGGTGATTGGAACGGATCCGCCGCTGAGTGTGCTGGTGGCGATTCCTTGGCGCGTGTTCCGACCTCGGGCTCGGATTATTCACTGGTGCCACGATCTGTATCCGCAAGCGGCTGTGGCTGAAGGGATTTTTAAGGCGGATTCTTGGGTTGTTAAAATACTAAATGCGCTGCTGCGGGTGGCTTATGCAAGGTGTGATGTGATTGCGGATTTGGGGCTTTGCATGAGGGACGAGCTGCTAGCGGCTAGTGGCCAGCGGCTAGGGGAGAATGGGGAACGCCCCTCACCCCCGGCCTCTCTACCTAAAGAGTTGCGAGTGGCGAGTAGCGAGTGGCGAGGGGAGATAAAAAAGCCATCGCGCGTGACGCTGACTCCTTGGGCGTTGGTGGAGCCGGTGGGGGTGCTGGAGGCGGATGAGGCGGTTAGGCGCGAGTTGTTTGGGGACGCGAAGCTTGGGTTGCTGTATAGCGGGAACTTGGGGCGGGCGCATGTGTATGAGCCGTTTGTCGAGTTGGCTCGACGGGTGGCTGGGGATTCGATCGCTTTTTGCTACGCGGGACGTGGAGCGGGAATGGCGTCGCTGCGCGACCAACTAGGAGATGGGAAATTCGAGAGCCCCTCACCCCCGACCCCTCTCCCCGAAGCGGGGCGAGGGGAGCTAGGAACTGAAATGGGGATGGCGTCGCTGCGCGATCAATTAGGAGATGAGAAATTCGGGAGCCCCTCACCCCCGGCCCCACTCCCCAGTGTCCTGGGGCGAGGGGAGCCAGGAAGCGAAACGGGACAGGCGTCGCTGCGCGACGAGTGGCGAGTGGCGAGTGGCGAGCGGCGAGTGGTTGCGGAAGAGGGTGAAGAAGCAGGACTCGCGGCTCGCGGGTCGCTAGTCGCATCTCGAACTTGCTTCGCTGGGTTCGCTTCGGAGGAGGAGTTGGGCAAGCGACTGGCGGCAGCAGATGTGCATATGGTCAGCCTCGCACCGCACTGGACGGGAACTGTGGTGCCTTCCAAGTTCTTTGGCGCGCTGGCGGTCGGACGACCGGTACTGTTCGCTGGCAGTCGCCGGTGCGCGATCGCTCGCTGGATCGACGAGTTCGATGTGGGCTGGGTGCTGGACGACGAAGCTAGTGTCGCTCGAGTCGCTGAACAGTTGCGAGCACTAGCGGCTGAGCCTGAACAGATGCAAGCGATGCGCGAACGGTGCTTTGCGGTTTACCATCGCGAGTTTTCGAAGGCTGTGCAGTTGGGGAAATGGAAGAGGTTAGTGGTTAGTGGCTAGTGGCTAGTGGCTAGTGGCTAGTGGCTAGTGGCTAGTGGCTAGTGGCTAGTGGCGAGTAGCGAGTAGCGAGTAGCGAGTAGCGAGGGGGACGCGGGCTGTCGGATGATGGCGATGCGTCCTTTTTCGTTTTTGGGGTGGGTGGATCTGGTAAAATAGGTGTTTGGTTTAGGCTTGTTTGTTTCTCTCTGTGAGAGGTGGTTGATGCTTTCGCCGTTTCCGGGGATGGACCCGTTTTTGGAGGATCCAATTGTCTTTCCAGATTTTCATGATCGGTTCATCGCTTACTTGAGTGAGTCGCTTCAACCGAGTTTGCCGGAGCCGTATTTTGCGGCGCTGGGACGACGAGCTTGGGTCGAGGTGTCGGAGCGGTTTATTGGTCCGGATGTCAATGTGATTGCTGATGGTCGCGGTCATACAAGTTCGGCGGCGCTTGCAACCGTTCAGAGCTCGCAGCCGGTGGTGATTCATGTACCGCACGACGAGCAAGTTGAGACGCTGGTCGAAATTTATATCGGGCGCGGCAATGACCGCCGCTTGGTGACGGCTATCGAGTTGCTGAGCCCAGCGAACAAGAAGCCGGGTGAGAAGGGTCGCGATCTCTACCTGCGCAAGCAAGCAGAGCTTCTCGACTCAAAAACGCATCTCGTCGAACTCGATCTGCTTCGCTGCGGCGAGCACACAACGGCTGTACCTGAAAAACGTCTCCGACGTTTCGTGCCCCAATTCACTTATCACGTTTGCTCGCATCGCTTCGATCATTTCGAGGACTTCCTGGTTCATCCGATCCAGTTAGCGGAGCCGCTGCCCACGATCCAAATTCCGCTGTTACCCGGTGACGGCGAAGTCCCAGTGAACTTGCAGCAAGTTTTCAATCGCACCTACGCAGCTGGGCCTTACCATCGCGAAATCGATTACCGATCGGAGGTGCCGTTGCCGGAGCTGGGTTCGGCGGAGTTGGAATGGGTTAGGGGGAGAGTAGCTAGTTGCTAGTTGCTAGCTAGTTGCGGTTTACCGTTGTTGTGGGTGTGGGTATTTGGTTTTAGCTTGTAGTGTATCTGGGTTTTTATTTTGGCAATTTAAGTAGAATTTTCTTGAAGTGAAACTTTGGCATCGCTACATTGGCAGCGAAATTTGTCAGTGTGGTCGGTGTAATCACCCGGATGAAGGCGCTTTGAGCTGGAACGCTCGACCGACCAATTCGTTTATTGGCTTGGTATGGGCGTTTCGAAACTTCAAGGGGTGTGTGATGGTGAGGAGTGTGCTGATTGCGTTTACGTTGGCGTTTTACTGTTGCGCTACGGCGTCCGCAGGTTTAATTTTGACCGGAACTTCGTACGAGCAGAATTTTGATAGTGTGGTTTTGCCTGATAACTGGACGGTTCGGACTGGGGCTTCGGAGACTGTGCTCGGTAATACGCAGGTATTGAATGTTGATAGTCCAACATGGGCAAGCGGTACCGCTCGATTCTTTTCGTCGGCGAGTGTGACGGGTCGAACATCTGGTACGAGCACCACCGACCAGAATGCGGCGACCGATCGGGCGTTATCGGTTAGGCAGGGCAGTGCGTTCGGAGATCCAGGTGCGGCGTTTGTTCTTGAAATTGAGAACACATTGGGATTTCAAGACTTCAGCGTTTCACTGAATGCTGAAATGCAAGATGTGGAAGATAGAACGACTACTTGGCGCGTTGATTTCGGAACCGGTACCAGTCCGTCTACTTTCACTTCGATTGGCAACATCGATCTCGGAACTGAGTTTGGTGAAACTTCAAACTTACTTTCCTTCGGAACCCAACTGGACAATCTTTCCGGGCCGGTTTGGATTCGCGTGGTGACGGTAACGGCCGCCGCGGGCAGTGGCTTTCGAGACACCTTTGGGATCGATGACTTCCGACTTGATTTTTCAATCACTGCAGTGCCGGAACCTTCTTCTATGTTATTGCTGGGGTTGGCGGGTTTTTCGGTTGGGGTTGGGCGGCGATGGCGACGAAAGAAGATGGTGGTTTAGAGATTGGTTGAGTTGAGCGTGCGGACACGATTGTTGCGCGGGATTTGTTTGCGATGGGATGGGAAGTGGTCGTTGGATATTTCGCTGAAGCAGCGAGGGCCCCTCATCCCCGGCCCTTCTCCCCGAATACCGGGGCGAAGGGAGCCAGGACTCGAGAGGGAGCTAGCGGCGTGTTAAAGAACGACATCGGTACGGTGTGATCGCGGCGGCGAACCTCTATACACTTATCTGTTCTGCTCCCATTGTTACGACCACTTTGAGGATTGCTTAATTCATCCGATTCAGTTGACAAAGCCTTCGCCGACAATCCGGAACGGCGCTGCGCTTGTTCCGGCTGATCAATCAACCATCAACCATCAACCATCAACCATCAACCATCAACCATCAACCATCAACCATCAACCATCAACCATCAACCATCAACCATCAACCATCAACCATCAACCATCAACTCGCTACTCGCGTCGC
>JBGSOM010000155.1:0-19130 GCA_041739135.1 Pirellulaceae bacterium | reverse complement strand
TCTCGCGCTGAACATTTTGCAACGAGACACTACCATCAAAGACTCGATCCGCGGCAAACGTAAACGCTGCGCGTGGGATAACTCGGCGATCGAAAAGCTTATCGCCAATTTTTCAAGCAATTAACATGCGATTGCCCTGGTTCAACTGCGAAGTTGATGGTGGTTCAGGCGACGACACGATGATTGGTGGCAAGTCGGGAGATGTACTGGTTGGCGGCCCTGGACAGGACACAATTTATGGCGGGCCCGGCTTCGACAGTTGCGAAGGCGGAAATGGCAACGATTTTATAGACGGTGGCCAGAGCGACGATGGAATCGACGGAGGAACCGGGCGCGACATTCTGGTTGGCGGCGGTGGTTCTGACGCCATCAATGGCGGCGCAGCCGAAGATATCGTGATTGGTGGATTTTTATCGAACAGTTCCGTTGCGAGCTTGAAGGCCGTTTGGTTCGATCCTCTTTCCAATTTCGAGACGCGATTGCTGACGATCAGCTTGTCGCCACCGATTGTGGTTCAGGATCCATTGGAAGATTTAGTGGCTGGTGGAATTGGCCGCGATCTGTTTTTGACCAACATCGTGCCACCGGTGAATCCAGTCGATCCTGCCGAGGATCTGTCGATCGACTTTATCGATAACGTAGACGCTGATTACTCGGACTTTATTTTGCCCACGTTTCTTGGCGAATTCGACTTTAGTGACTTTGAGATCGAGTAAGACCGCAACGATACGTTGTGAGACTTTTCAGAAGTAGATCAACGATAACTTTCTTACCGGTGAGTGCTTTAGCGACAGGTGCGTGACTGAGCGCATTCAAAGCTCCACCGGTTCGCGGCAATCTTTGCTGCTGCGAAGTTCGGCGCGCCCGAAGGCGATCGATTTTCTGCCATTCCAACTTAGCTGGTTAAGCGATAGTCGCTAGTGCGCAAGCGATCGTTAGACTAAAGTTGGCATAGCGAATCGTTCCGCTTCGATGGGAAAGTCATGACAATCAACTATTCTGATCAACAGTTGCAAGCCTACCTCGACGAACTGCTGCCTGCGGAGCTGATGGCAAGCGTTGAAAGCGAGCTGCGAAAGAGCGAGTCGCTGCGTGAGCGACTGGTGGGGCTGGTAGGCATGCGGGAAGCGGGCGTGCATGGACTGGGCGAGATCTGGCGTCGCAATCGGTTGACGTGCCCTTCGCGACAGCAGCTAGGCAGTTTCATCTTGGGTGCGATGGACGAAGATCTTCAGAAGTACATCCAGTTTCATCTAGATCAAGTTGGATGTCGTGTATGTCGCGCCAACTTGGATGATCTGAAGTCGCAGCAAACCGATCAGAAAGCGGACGCACAACTGCGCAGACGCCGCTACTTTCAGAGCAGTGCGGGATACTTGGGAAAGCAATAAGCGCGGCTTTGATTTCGACTGGCGATTTTTGGATCCGGTCGCGGTCTGTCCCAGCAAATCACCGGCAGCGAATTTCGGCTGATGTTCGGCTGCGCGGTTTTGGTGGGCGTGTTCGTTAGCGTTCGCGGAAGATAATTCGTCCGCGTGTCAGATCATAAGGTGACAGCTCAACGCGAACCTTATCGCCGGGAACGATACGAATGAAGTTCTTGCGCATCCTTCCGGCAACGTGGGCTAGAACCTCTGAACCGGTATCCAATTGCACTTTGAAGCGAGTATTCGCCAACGCTTGCGTTACGGTGCCTTCGACTTCAAACGCTTCTTCTTTTTTCGCCATAAAGGTTCCTGTGTTTTGGGCAAAACGGTGTAGACTAAAACGCTCGCCGGAAATGCCGTCGAGTGCCGGTTGCAAGTTTGCGTCGGCAAGACCAGGAAGTACCTGGATTCATTCAAATTTTCGGTGGGGATCAGCGTCCGACGACGGGAAACACATCTTAGTCGTCATTCTCGCAACCAACAGCCCGCTAATTGGAACATAGTTATACGTGATGACGAGCCCCCACGTCCAGGAAGCAAATCCAAGTCCCAGCAATTCTAGCCAAGATCGCTTCGTTTTCGCTGCCTGCCAGCAGGGCGCCGAGCGTCCGCTGAAGGAGCGATTCGCGGGCCAGGGCGCTCCATTGCGGCTCGCCTTTTCACGTCCAGGCTTAGCCACGTTCAAGACCAACGACAGCAATATAAACCTGCTATCGCAAAGCTGGCTTGCGCGTGTAGCGGGCGAAGGGCTGGGAAATGTTCGCGGAAATATAGCTGAAGAGCTGGTCGCACAGACGATCGCAATCGCTGGAGACCAATTTCAAGCGATCCATGTCTTCGAGCGAGATCGCAATCTGCCAGGTTCGCGTGGTTTCGAGCCCGGCCCCTCCGAGTTGACTGCAGCGATTGGCGAAATCTTCACAAATACGCTGCGTAACGCATCTCCGTCCGGACGGCTGCCGCTGATCAATACTACCTGCGCGATCGGCAGCAAAATTCTGGACATAATTCTGGTCGAGCCCGATCAGTGGCTGATCGGCACCCATACCGCCACTGAAATCCAACATTGCTGGCCAGGCGGAGTTTATCCAGTGGTCGCGCCGGACGCGATGGTCAGCCGAGCTTACCTGAAGATCGCCGAAGCGGTTGCGTGGAGCCAATTGCCGATGCAATCTGGCGACCGAGTCGTTGAAATTGGAAGCGCGCCGGGCGGTTCGTGCCAACGTTTGTTGGACGTCGGTTTAGAAGTGACGGGCGTCGATCCGGCTGAGATGGATGAATTGCTGCTCAATCATCCTCGCTTTGAACACTGGCGCACGAAAGCGGCTGGCATGAAGCGCAAGATGTACAGCAAGTTCAAGTGGCTGACCGCGGACGCAAACGTGGCTCCGAACTACACGTTGGAAGTCGTCGAGGACATCGTGAACTACCCGACCAGTCGCTTTCAAGGTTTGTTGTTGACGATCAAATTGTCGTCTTACGATCTGGTGGACCAAGTAGACGCGGCGATGGACCAAATTCGCAGTTGGGGTTTCTCGCGCGTCAAAGCGAGGCAACTCGCTTCGAACCGAAGAGAATGCTGCATCGCGGCTCAGCGCTAAGCAGCTACGAACCCCGTGCTGCGGTTGTCAGGATGCTATAGTCGCAGCAGTTTTGAAATTCCGAAGGGCGGGGTAGAGCAGCGAGTTCAAATGCCGCAGCGCGATCTAGTTTCCATTGTTGACCAGTTGCCACAGCACCTCGCTGAGCGAACTCGCGTGCTTTCACTGGGAATCGCCGGGCATGCGGGCGACTGCGTGGTGTACTGGACTCATCATGCCCTTCGCACCGATGAAAATCCCGCGCTGGACGTCGCGAGACAGCTAGCCCAATCGTTGGCGATGCCGCTGGTTGTTTATCAGGGACTTTCGGAATCCTATCGCTTTGCATCAGACCGGCACCACACGTTCATACTGGAAGCCGCCCGCGAGTTGCAAATTGCTTACGATGAGCTGCGTATCGCTTATAACGTGCATGTTGAGCGAGCGAACAATCGCGCGCCGCGTTTAGCTCAGTTTTCGACAACTGCGGCTGTGATTGTGACGGATGATTTTCCAGTTGAAGCGACGCGACGATGGACTGAGCGTCTGGTGGAGGGGCGAGCTGCGTTGGTGGCGGTCGACACCGCTTGCGTCGTTCCGATGCAACTGGTCGGTAGAGCGTATGAGCGAGCTTTCGTGTACCGCGATGTAACCGCCAAACTGTATCGCGAGCGCTTGGACCGGGTGTGGCCCGCTTGTTCGGTGCAGGCACTAGTTAGGGACGAAACGCGATTTGAGCCGAAGTTTGATTCGTTAGATTTGCGGCATGTGAGCATCGCGGATGTGGTAGCCCAATGCGCGATCGATCACTCGGTTGGCCCTGTCGCGGATACGCGCGGCGGTTCGCAAGCTGGTTACGAGCGCTGGGAGAATTTCAAGCGTACTGGACTCGCGGCGTACAAAGATCGTCGCAATGCAATCGACATCGATGGCGTCAGTCGCATGTCGGCTTATTTGCACTATGGAATGGTTTCGCCGATGCGAATTGCGCGGGAAGCGTCGCAAGCACGAGCGCACAAGTACCTTGACGAGTTGCTGATTTGGCGCGAGTTGGCTTATGCGTACTGTTTCTATACGCCAGATGTGGACTCGGAAGCGGCCCTGCCGGATTGGGCAGTCGCAACGCTCGAGAAACACGCGCGCGATCCGCGAATCGTTTTAAGCTGGGAACGGTTGGCTCGCGGTCGAACAGGGCAACCGCTGTGGGATGCAGCCCAGAGAAGTTTGCTGCGGCACGGTGAACTGCATAACAACGTTCGCATGACTTGGGGCAAAGCGATACTGCAGTGGTCTAGGGACTATCGCCAAGCGCTCAAGCGTTTAATCGATCTGAATCATCGCTATGCGCTCGACGGCCGCGATCCAGCTTCCTATGGCGGGTTGCTATGGTGCCTCGGTCAATTCGATCGACCATTCGCGCCCGAACAACCGATTTACGGTTCCGTGCGCACGCGACCGCTTGAAGAACACCAGCGCCGCGTAGCGATGAGCACTTATGAAAAGCGCGTGAATCGGCCTGGCTACAAAAGTTCGCCTCGCATCGCCGTCATCGGTGCTGGTTTGGCTGGCCTGCTGTGTGCTCGCACGTTAGCCGATCACGGTTTGGCAGTCACCTGTTTTGAGAAATCGGGTCGACCGAGCGGTCGAGCCGCAACGCGTCGACTGGAAGCAAGTTGTTTGGCAGATCACGGTGCGCAGTATTTCACGATTCGCGACAAGCGTCTCGAGTCGTTGGTTGATTCATGGATTGATGATGGTCACGTGGCGCCGTGGTTGGGGCGTATCGTGGAAGTGCGAGCGCCTGGCGAGTTCCGTGACACGACCGCGCACGCGCGTTACGTCGGAAGCCCCAGCATGAATGCACTCGGGCAACATCTCGCAACTGATTTAACAGTGCATTACCAGACGCGTGTAACGGGCGTTGCGAATTTGGAATCCGATAGCGGTCGTTATCAACTGCGCGATGAAGCTGGGAATGCGTTGGGCGAATTCGATGTTGTTGTTTGGAACTGCCCGCCACCTCAAGTCGCAGCGTTCGCGCCGGCATGCACTTGGGCTGGGCGATTGAGTGAAGTTGAAATGTTGCCGTGTTGGGCGGTGATTGTTGCGTTCGAAGAGAAGTGGTCGGTCCCGTTTGATGGAGCGTTTGTGAACGAGGGGGCGTTGAGCTGGATTGCGCGTGATTCGAGTAAGCCGCAGCGCGATCAGTCCAGGGACGGGGCGAGCGATGTGTGGGTGCTTCATTCGAGCGTTGAGTATGCGAAGTCAAAGTTGGATGTGGCCAGCGAAAACGTTATGGCGGATCTGATGTCGGAGTTGCAGCGCGTGGCGGCTTGTTCCACTCCGACTCCGCGTTCGATGCAATCGCATCGGTGGCTGTACGCGCGACCGCAGCAAGCTTTGCCAGAATCGGCGTTGTGGGATCCGGCGAGTGGATTCGGAGCGTGCGGCGACTGGTGTGGCGGGCCACGCGTCGAAGGTGCGATGCTGAGCGGAATTGCGATGGCAGGCAAAGTACTTGGTGCGTTGCACGAGTAACTCGGCAAATGTCGGCTGTGCGGTACGGATTCGACAAAGTATCCTATGCGTGGTACTTAACTGAATTATTTTGAATCGCATCGCAGGCTTCTACCGAGCACTTTGCCCATGACACGCGTTCGAGTAATTGACACTCATACCGGCGGTGAACCAACGCGAGTTGTCGTCGCTAGTCCGATTGATTTGGGCAGTGGTTCGATGGCGGAGCGGCGCGAGTTGTTCGCGCAGAAGTTCGATGACTATCGCCGTGCTATCGTTTGCGAACCTCGCGGATCGGATGTTATGGTCGGCGCTTTGCTGCTGCCGCCTGAGAATCCGAGCAGTTTGGCAGGTGTGATTTTCTTTAACAACGTAGGTTGCTTGGGCATGTGCGGTCACGGCACGATCGGTGTCGCGATCGCGCTGCAGTATATGGAGCGCGTGACGTCGGGCATCCATCAATTGGATACACCCGTGGGGCCAGTGCAGTTCGAGTTGATGGGCGACAATCGTGTGCAAATCCAAAATGTTCCCAGTTATCGTTTTCGAAAAGCGGTCGCGGTTAAATTGCTGGATGGTCAAGTTGTGCATGGCGATATCGCCTGGGGCGGCAATTGGTTTTTCATTTGCCAAGACCATGGTTTGAATGTCAGCATGCAAGGGATCGACGAACTTCAACGGATGTCCAGTGCGATTCGAAAAGCGCTGGAAGCGAACGCAATTTGCGGCGAGAACGGCGCCGAGATCGATCACATTGAACTCATCGGTGCTCCGAGTTCCATTGTCGTGGCGGATGCAAAGAACTATGTCATGTGTCCCGGAGCTGCCTATGATCGCTCGCCATGCGGCACTGGAACGAGCGCGAAAGTCGCTTGCCTAGCCGCCGATGGAAAGCTGGCTGAGGGCCAAACGCATCGCCAAGAGAGCATCGTCGGCAGCCTCTTCGAAGCGACTTATCAGTTGGCGGATGATGGACGTATCCTGCCGAGTATTACTGGTTCGGCGTTTGTGAATGGCGAAGCGGAATTGATATTGGATCCGCGCGACCCATTTTGCATGGGCATTGCGACAAACTAAAGTGGGTCTTGAAAGTCACTGAATTTGAAAGTCGTTGAAATGGTGAGAAGTCTACGGGCCGTGTTGCTGGCGTTAACTTGTTTGGTCGTAACCGGTTGTTCATCCGCAGTTGAGGATACGATCGCTGACCGTGTGCTGGTGATTGAGAACGCGGACAGTCCCGCATCGATGCAGATCGCTAAACACTACATGGAAAAGCGCGGCGTAAAGAAGTTGCTGCAAGTTCACTGCGTCGATTCAGCGGTTAGTACAGCCAACGAAACTCTGCCCTTCGCGACCTTTCAGACCGCCATCGAAAAACCGCTGAAGGACTATCTGGCCAGCAATCCGGGCATCGACTTTATCGTATTGACCAAGGGGATCCCTATTCGATTAACTGGGGCGCCGGTCGGAGTGTCCAACACACAACCTTCGCTGGATTCTTACATTGCGGCGCTCGATTACTTCGATCGGCCCGATTCGTTGAAGGTAGTGATCGACGAAGGCGGCTGGAAGGGGAATTGCTTTGTCAACAATTACTTCAACTCGACCGAACGATTCTCGCATGCCAAGCACGGCGGTTACTTGGTAACGCGACTGGACGGATACACGGTCGAAGCGGCGATGGCATTGGTGGATAGTTCCGTCGAGTCGGATAAAGCGCCGGCTACCGGAATGATCTTTCTCGATGCAAGCGTTGGTGCCGACGTGAGCGACGTGGCCAAGGTGCCTCAGTTGCCGATCAAAGATGGCAAAACAAATATGGAGATGATCAGCGGGTTGGGCGTTAAGGATTGGAACGCCGATCTGTTGGCTGCTGCGGCTCGGTTGCAGAGCGCGGGCGTAGCGCATGAGCTCGATCAGACCGAAGCGTTCTTAGGTAACAAACAAGGCTTGATGGGTTACGCTTCGTGGGGCAGCAACGATGGAAAGTACACGCCGGAAAATTACAAATCGATTCAGTTCGCTGCAGGCGCAATCGCTGAAACGGCGGTCTCAACAAGCGGGCGAACATTTCTTGCAAGTAGCGGCGGACAATCGTTAGTTGCCGAACTGATCGATGCTCGCGTAACCGGCGTTAAGGGTTACTGTGATGAACCGTTTCTCCCTGCAATCGCTTCGCCGACGATCCTGTTTGATCGCTACACCCAAGGCTGGACTCTGGCGGAGAGTTTCTACGCAGCGTCGAGGTTCGTGGGCTGGGAAGACATCGTGATCGGCGATCCCTTAGCGATGCCCTACGCCAAATAGGATCGGGTTGGAGTGAAGCGCCAGTTCGCGTGGCGTCGACTTTCAGTTGATGTTTCAGTTGACGTTTTGTTGAGTGGCGACTGAAAGTCGCCACCACTGTCTCTTCGACCGCACTTTAGCTACGCGGCATGGCTTCCAGTGTGGTTCTCGGATTTATTCTGAGGCAGGAAGCCAGTCAAGAAAGCGAGCAACATGAGACCCCAGAAGCACCAAAAACTGGGCGAGGTGTAATCGTGGAAATCCATGTGCGGCAAGCCCCAGTGGGTGTCGTTGAAAAAGTAGTCGACCATCAGCTTGCCACCGATCAACGTGACCAGCAGGTAAGCCGCAGTTTCAAACCTGGGGAATCTCTCTAGCATTGCGATGAACAGCACCGCTGCGACGCGCATCAACATCACTCCGATCATCCCGCCTGTCACAACCACCCACAGCTTGGGATGAAAACCAACATGACCTTCTGGCGGCGGTCCCACCAAAGCGATGGCTGCTAAGATCGAATCGACTGCGAACGCCATGTCGGTCAACTCGATGACAATAACCGTTGGCCAAAACTTGGCATACTTCATTGCCACTGCACCGGCCGCCATCGCTGTACTAACTCCGTTAGGTGAATCGCGGTCGGGAACAGGAACCGGAGTACGCGACTCCAACTCACGTTCTTCTTGCTCTTCCGTCAGTGGCAATCCCGATTCAAGGGAAACCAACGAAGGTTGGTGATGCTCATCGACGATGATTTTTTCTGTCGCATCACCGCGCCAGTCTTGAATGAAGTACTTGATGGCAACGAACAACAGATAGCCACCGCCGATCAGCTTTACCGCTTTGATACTCAACAACATCTGTGCGAATCCGATTGCGATTAATCGGAATACGAACGCGCCAACTAATCCATACGTCAGCGCACGCTTACGTTGACTTTCAGGCAACCGTTTGGCGAGCAAACCGAGCACCAGTGCGTTGTCAATCGATAACACACCCTCAAGAACTACTAGGAAAGCGACTACCAACAAATCGTTGTAGGTGAAAGTCTGGCCGAAGTAAGCGATTAGTTCACCGAACACATTGAAGCCTTGTTCCAAGAGAGGACGGGGCGAAGCGCATAGGATTGGGGGGTGCGAAGCCGGGATATTCTATGCAAACCGTTCCGCCGGACCTATACCACTGCGACAACAGAGCGCACCAGCGGGGATTAATTCCCTGCACACGCGAGCCAAACGTCACTGCTAAAAGCACACCGATGTGGCTGACCAAATTCGACAACTAGGCGCGAGAACAAAGAAGTTTAGCGAACGAACCTAGCGAAATTCGTCGCCCGGGCCGTCGGAGAAGCCGCCCGGTCCATCGGAGAATCCATCAGAAAGATCATCAGCGAGTCCACCGTCCGCAAGCCCGTCGGCCAGTCCATCATGAGCTGCAGCGATCAGTTGCAAAGCCTGCTGGAGTTCTTCTTCCGAAGTTGTCCAGCCGATGGAAACTCGAAGCACTCGTGCGGCTTGCTGATCGCTGATACCCATCGCAGCGAAGCTATTCCAGCGTTTGAAAAGCGGACTGTCCGCAGCCGAAGCGGCGGGCCCGAAGCAGATTTCCGGCAATCGCTGCTGAATCGCCTGTACGGTCACATCGGGAAGTTCGACGCTGAGAACATGCGGCAGACGATCGACTTGTTCACCCACCACAAACAACCTTTTGCCGAGCAGGTTCTCCAACTGATTTCGAAACTGATTGCGCATCTGCGACAATCGGTCATCTGAACTTTCCGCACCCGTCATCACCAGCTTCGCGGCTTGTCCCAATCCAACGATGTGCGGAACGTTTTCAGTGCCTGGCCGCAAGCCGCCTTCATTGCCATCACCAAACAGAATCGGCTCGACAGCAACTCCCATGCGCACGAACAACCCACCGATTCCTTTGGGGGCGTAAAATTTGTGACCGCTGAAACTAAGCAGATCGACCCCGATCGACTCGACTTCGAACGCTATCTTGCCGACGCTTTGCGCGGCATCGGTGTGGAACACGATATCGTTTTCGATGCAGATTTCGGAGACATCCGAGAGCGGCTGAATTGTTCCGAATTGATGACTTGCATGAATGACGCTCGCAAGCACCGTGTTCGGCCGAATCGCAGCTCTGAAGTCATCCAGTCGGATGACTCCATTCGAATCGCAACCGATTACTGTCGCATCCCATCCGTTTTGCTCGAGATGTTCGACGCACTTGCGCACCGCCATGTGCTCCAAATTTGTGGTGATCAAGTGAAATCGCTCGTTCGGCTTCAGTCGCGTGAAAGCGCTGGCTGCGCCGATGATCGCGAGATTCACACTTTCTGTTCCGCCAGACGTGTAGATGATTTCGGAAGGGTGGCATCCGAGCAGACAAGCGACGTTGCTGCGCGAGTCTTCGATCGCTTCCTGAGCCGCGCGACCGAACCAATGAGCACTCGATGGATGCCCGTAGAACTCGCCGAGAAACGGCAGCATGCTTTCGCGGACGCTGGCCGCGATGGGCGTCGTGGAGCAGAAATCAAGAAAAATAGAACGCATGTAAATTCGTCTATGCAATTCGCAGAATGGCTCGCAGAACTGAATACCAGCGTTCTATCTAAATCAGTCGCTCGTGCAATTCGGCTGAGTATTACTCGACGGACCAGCAAATTCGCAGGGCTCGCGTCAACGTGCGCAATTGTAGGGAATTTACCGCCGGGCAAATTGCGGTTCTGCGAATTCGACACTATGGCGAGCTGTCAACATGCACACTTTCAGACTTTTCGTCGCTGCAATAATCCAACTTCCACTTGAAAGATCCGTCGTAACGGATATGCTTCCACAGAGACCTTGGGAGTGTGGCGGAACTGGCAGACGCGCTAGACTTAGGATCTAGTACCGCAAGGTGTGCAGGTTCAATTCCTGTCACTCCCACTCGTTTCTTCTGAAGATGCTACGAAGTTAATCGGATCACATCGAGCGATCTCTGAAATTTAGTAAGAAGCAGCCCCGTTGGTCCAGTTGGTTGGTGTCGTGCTGCAGTCGGCGCGGTTTTCACCGCGTTGTGTCAGTTTTGGCGAAATCTACTCTGAAGGAGTTTCGCCTTATAGCCACGGGTTGCCAGCCGCAGCGAGACGCCCGGGGAATCGAAGCGCGTTGTGGGCTTACCTCGAAGAGGTTTCGTCACATGCTATGACGCAACCCCGTTGGGCAACGCTGTGAAGCATTTTCATTGAAGGAAATGCGGCGATTTCGGCCCAAAGGGCCATTCGATTGCCTAGCCTGGGCCAACGGCCCAGGAAGAGTCAACATGATGCCAGCAAAGGCCTGAAGGGCCGATCATTTGATTTGTAGATAAACGGCCGGCCCTTTGGGCCTCTGAAAAACATGAAGGCTCACAAACCTGGGCCGATGGCCCAGGCTATGCAAACCGCTGGGCCTTTGGCCCGCAATCGCAGGAAAAAGCTCTGAGAAATGCTTCACAGCATTGCCCGTTGGGGTAAAAGTGCGTTATCACGCAACGCTCCTAGGGTAGATCGCTTACGCGCGCAACCCTGGGCTATAAAGCGGAGCCCCGTAGGGGCACACCGAAAACCCGCGCGTCATTGAAGCCCAAAATAGGGAACCATGGGAAGTCTCACACGCTGAGGCTGAATCTGCCGCGCCCTTCAAAGACTCAGGGCGTTGTCACCCGAGTCACGTTTTGCGTTCAGCAGTGGCTGTGCATGCGGCTCCGGTCAACGAAAATACCCGCTGGTTTTAGCAGCGGGTATTCGAATGTTTGACAGCAGGACTAGTGAGTACTAGTACATGTCGTGGTCGCCGCCGTGACCTTTGCCGCCCTTGTCAGCCTTAGGCTTGTCGGCGATCAACGCGTCGCTGGTCAGCAGCAAAGTTGCAACGCTAGCGGAGTTAGCGAGTGCGGTGCGAGTGACCTTAGTTGGGTCGATCACACCGGCTTTGACCATGTCTTCGTAGACGTCGGTCAACGCGTTGTAGCCCATGTTGCCTTTCGCTTCAGCAACTTTTTCGCAAACGATGCCACCGTCTTTACCAGCGTTTTCGCTGATCATGGTCAGCGGAGCGCGGCAAGCGCGAATGACGATGTTGTAACCGACGACTTCGTCATGAGTCAGCGTATCGGCTGGCTTGACGCTGGAGCTAGCGCGAAGCAAAGCTACGCCACCGCCAGGAAGGATGCCTTCTTCGACTGCGGCGCGGGTTGCGTGCAGCGCGTCTTCAACGCGAGCCTTCTTTTCCTTCATTTCGCTTTCGGTTGCTGCACCGACGTTCACCTTAGCGACACCACCGGCGAGCTTCGCGAGACGCTCGTCCAGTTTTTCGCGATCGTAATCGCTGCTGGTGTTTTCGATTTCGCGGCGGATTTGATCGATGCGGCTCTTGATATCTGAGCTCTTGCCAGCACCTTCGATGATCGTGCAATTGTCTTTGTCGATGATCACTTTCTTCGCGCGACCGAGTTCAGCCAATGTGACTGACTCAAGCTTCGTTCCGAGAGCTTCGAACAGAGCGGTTCCACCGGTCAGAATCGCGATGTCTTCCATCATGGCTTTGCGGCGATCGCCGTAACCAGGCGCCTTAACAGCAGCGATGTTCAGCGTGCCGCGGAGGCGGTTGATCACCAACGTTGCTAGCGCTTCGCCGTCGACGTCTTCAGCGATGATCAACAGCGGCTTGCCTTGTTGAACGACAGCTTCGAGAACTGGTACGAGGTCCTTGATGTTCGAAATCTTCTTTTCGAAAACCAGGATGTACGGCTCTTCGAGCACAGCTTCCATGCTGGTCATGTCAGTTACGAAGTAAGGCGACAGGTAGCCGCGATCGAACTGCATACCTTCAACGAACTCGAGTTCGGTGTGAAGGCTCTTGCCTTCGTCGACGGTCACAACGCCGTCCTTACCAACTTTTTCCATCGCGTCAGCCAGCAGGTTGCCGATTTCGCGATCGTTGTTTGCAGCGATCGTGGCGACGTTAGCCATTTCGCTCTTTTCGCGAATCTTGATCGACATCTTCTGAAGCTTTTCAGTGATGTCAGCTACGGCCTTCTCGATGCCGCTCTTCATTTGGATTGGATTCACGCCAGCCACAACTGACTTGAGGCCTTCGTTGAAAATCGCTTCAGCCATCACGGTTGCGGTGGTGGTGCCGTCACCAGCCACGTCGCTGGTCTTGCTGGCAACTTCGCGAACCATGCGAGCGCCCATGTTTTCATACGGGCATTCGAGGTCGATTTCCTTAGCAACAGTAACACCGTCTTTGGTTACGGTTGGGCTACCGAAGCTCTTTTGAAGAATGACGTTGCGGCCTTTTGGACCCAACGTAACTTTGACCGCGCGGGCCAACTGGGAAACACCGCGGCGAATGGCTTCGCGTGCTTCCTGATCAAACGCAATCATCTTTGCCATGTGATACTAACTCCTAGTCGTTCTGTCTGCTTGTTCAATTAAACGTTTATCAGTTCGCGATGCGGCAGTTCGATTACTCGAGAACCGCCAGCACTTCGCTTTCGCTCATCAGCACGTACTCTTCGTCGCCGACTTCGATGTTTTCGCCCGCGTAGCTCGTGAAGAGCACTTTGTCGCCAACTTTGACTTGCAATGCGCCGCGAGTACCGTTCTCAAGCAGCTTACCATCGCCGACGGCGACGATCGTGCCACGAGTTGGTTTGTCCTTGGCGCTATCAGGCAGGTAGATGCCGCCTTCGGTGCGATCAAGCGATTGTTCGCGTTGGACGACGAGTCGGTCGCCGAGAGGTTGTAGTTTCAATTTGGTCTTGTCCTTGTTCTTCGTAGCCGTCGACATGTGCGGCGATCCTCCACAATAGGAATAACGATTTGGGAAGTTGAGTCACAGCCTTCGCAGAGTAAGCGGCACTTGCCACTCAGCTTTTAGAGCGTCCCATGCGTGAGGTCTGAAAGTTTCATTTAGGGTACCACCGGCAAAGGAGCTGGTGAGTGCGTCAAAAAGGCATTTTCAGTTCGTGTGCGACCTGATTAGCAAACGTTGTGCCACGACTCCGGCGAGACGACGATGGTTCGTACGCAAAAGCATCGCCGCTCCAGCTAATTCCAGTGCGTTTTGCGTTTAAGCAAGCGGCGAAATTTATTTCATGCGAACCGCGATTCCGCCGCTTGATGAAATCTGCCAAATTGACAACTAAGAGTTTAGGGGATCGATATACGAAGTCATTCTTCGCGTGGCCTCGAGTTTCGGTCGTCGTTTCGTGAGCTGGCGACTAAAAGTCGCCGCCACGGTTGTGCTAGACTGACCGCGCAGTGCAATGTGGTGAACTTTGTGGCTTAACTTGCAATTTTTAAAGGAACGGAAATGGCTTTCACAATCGACGAGTTCATTCGCTCAACGGCTCAAGACGATTCCGCTAGCGACTACTTCCAACTCGAGAATCCGCGGATGCTGGAGGTGAATCTCGAATCGATGGTCTGGATAAAGGCCGGCGCAATGGTGGCTTACATCGGTCAGATTAAATTCACTCGCGAAGGCATTCTGGAGCAAGGCATCGGCAGCCTGCTGAAACGAACAGTCTCGGGCGAAGGCGCGAAACTGACCAAAGCTGAGGGACGCGGTAAGCTGTACTTGGCTGACTCGGGCAAAACGATCCAGGTGCTGAAACTGAGCAATGAAGCGATCGTGGTCAACGGCAGCGACCTCCTGGCTTTTGAACCGACGCTGAAGAACGAAATCAAGATGACCAAGAAACTCGCCGCCATGGTGTCCGGCGGCCTCTTTAACGTCCGACTGTCCGGCAGCGGCTTGGTTGCCATCACTTCGCATTTCGAGCCGCTGACTTTGCGAGTCGAACCAGGCAAGCCGATTCGAACCGACCCAAATGCGACTGTGGCATGGTCGGGCAATCTGCAACCCGAGTTCAAGACGGACATCTCGCTCAAAAGCTTCTTTGGGCGCGGCAGCGGTGAATCGATCCAGATGGAATTTAATGGAGACGGGTTTGTTGTGATTCAACCTTATGAAGAACTGAGTCTTCAACATGCTGCTGGCGGTTAGCCAACCTTGATTTGTCACAAGGCCATCCACAAAAGTTCCCCCAAGTTGGCAACAGCCCAGTTCGTATCGAGTAGTCGAGTAGTGCATGTCCGATAACAGCGAGTCGCAATCGAATCCACAGAGCGCGCCACAGCCGGCTCGTCAGCCCAAGTCGCGCGATCCGTTGCATGGCGTGACACTTGAACGCATGCTGCTGCGACTTGTAGCACGCCACGGCTGGCAGGAGATGGGCGAGCAGATTCCGATTCGCTGTTTCCAATTCGAGCCCAGCGTCAGCTCAGCACTAAAGTTCCTGCGGCGAACTCCATGGGCTCGGAAAAGGGTGGAAGACTGGTACGCCTACGACGCGCGACGCTTCCCGATGGATGCGTACGACGAACAGTCTCCGAACGAAGAGTCACCCAACCAACAATGACGCCACATAACCGTAACGTGCAAAACGACGGTTTACCGTTATCCTTTCGCAAACGTCTTGCCATCCGCGTCAATTGAGCGAGCCTCAGCGTCGCTCTAAGCCCCTCAAGGCGGCTTCTAGGATGCCTTATTCGCCTTCAACGCTAGGTCGGTTGCGTCAGAACACAGAGCTGCACCGAAGTTGTGGCATTTAGTCGAATGCTCTAAGATTTTCGCATTCGAAACTTAGCGATCGATAACGCGAAATTTCGTTGACGAAGCTCTGCAGAGAGACTAAAAGTGCCTGTACCTCACACTTAGCTGCTACGCCCAAAATCGCCTTCAAGTAAGTAGTACAAGTGATAGTTTTCTCGAAATCCGTTCGCAACCGCCGCTTCGCTTGGTCGATTGTTGCAGCATTTGTAACCGCAGTTGCCTGTGTAAATCCGCGCTTTATGGCTCAGGACATTGCCTCATCCAACAGCTCGGAGGCACCTAACGTATCGGTGCACCTGGCAGCAGGTGAAGATGCGAAAATAGCTCAGCTGAATTCGTTACAGCCTGATGTCCCAGCGGATGAAACAGTAGCACAATCATTAAACTTCGAACAACCGGCACAAGCGGTGTTTGTATTTTTACAAAAGCAATTGCAGCAAATACCAAAAGCGATTGAACCATTGGATGCAGTCATCGCAACAGCAAACAAAAAATTGTCTACTTGGCTGATGTATGACTTTGGGACGAGCCAATTGCCTCTGTTCGGTGCTGCAGACATCCAGCGGCAGCCTGTGCTCGAATATTTCAAAGCCACGAAGCAGTTCAAAGAAAACGAGTGCGAAGCGTTCTATAAAAACTTGGCTGACGCCTGCTCGAAGTTCAAAGAAGAGCACGACGCGGGACCGCTCAGCGTGCGTGATGTTGAGTTAGCGGTCGGTGATGCAGCGCTTTGCCTGCCTGCAGCACCTAGCGGGACCGCTTATGTTTTTGACGTTGAATCGCAATCGTTGATGATCGAACCTCGTGGAGTTAGTGTTCCATTTATTGCTTGTTGGTTATTGTTGGGCAGCTTGGCGCTTACACTGCGAATGAAGCTAATCAACATCCGCGGCTTACTGCACGCGGTGCCGTTGGCATTTGGCAGATACGGAGAGTCGTCATTTGCCGGCGAACTCAGCAAAGTCAAAGCCTTTACAACTTCGATGGCTTCGACGATCGGGTTAGGCTCAATCACAGCAGTCGCGTTGGCCGTTGGGATGGCTGGGCCAGGCGCCGCGTTCTGGATCATGGTCTGCGGCATACTCGGAATGTCATTGAAGTTTACCGAGTGTTCATTGGCTCAGTTTTTTCGACGTGTGAATGCTGATGGGACCATCATAGGCGGACCAATGCGCTCAATGAGCAGCGGCTTCAAACAGGTTCGTGTGCTGGGTTTCTCCTTCGCACTGTTTGGAAGATTTCTTGGCATGGTGTTCGCTTGGATCTGTTTGGTTGCCGCGATGTTTGTTGGTAGCGCGTTTCAAGTCAACCAATCTCTCAAGAGCTTGCAGGTCGCCCCGGGACTAGAGCTACTTAAGAGCGAACCCTGGATCTACGGACTTGCAATGGCTTGCTTGGTAGGTCTAATTGTATTCGGTTCAGTTCGGTGGCTAGGGACTGTCACGCAAGTACTAACACCTTTGGCACTGCTGCTTTATCTAGCAGCATGCACATGGGTGATTGGTACAAATTTGCCACAAGCTCAAGTGGTCTTGAGTGCAATTTTCACTGACGCTTTCAAACCGCAAACGGCAGTGCTTGGCGGTTTGGCTGGCTTTGTCGTGTTGGGCGTTACGCAAGCCACATTCAGCACCGACGCTGGGCTTGGCACTTCAGCGATCGTTCATGCGGCGGCTCGATGCGATGAACCGACGCGCGAAGGTCTGCTCGCGATGCTCGAGACATTTATCGTCGGCGTTGTGCTCGTCCTGTTAACTGCGTTGACAATCGGAGTGACGGGAGTAGCCACGGATGACTCCGGCCAATTGATGGTTGCAAACAGCGAAGGTTCAGCGTTGCTCATGTCAGCCTTCGCAGTTGGCATGCCCGCCGTACTTACGTATTTATTGCACGGGGCGCTGTGGTTGTTCGCATTCTCAGCGTGTATCGCTTGGGCTTTTATTGGCGAACGCTGTATCACGTATTTGTTCGGAGCCAACTACTCGTTGCCGTATAAGTTCACATTCCTTGCGTTCACCTTCTTAGGCTCCGTCGTTGCAACAAACAACCTCATGACGTTCAGCCAATTGCTACTGCTGACGTTAGCAATTCCTAACCTGATCGCGATGTTCTTTCTTCATGGCATCGTCGCGGAGGAACTCGACGACTATTGGCGTCGATTGCGTTCCGGGAAGTTCAAACGTAATCCAGTTTGAGTATCTGCCGCTCGTTTTGCGATTTGATCAGAAGGCGGTGCTGCGAATGGCGACCGTTTGAATGTTGGTCATTTCCTCGATCGCAAACCTCACGCCTTCGCGACCCAAGCCGCTTTGCTGGTTACCACCATACGGCATGTGATCCACACGAAAACCGGGCATATCGTTGATGATAACTCCACCGAAGTTCAGTGCATGAATCGCATGCAGGACGCGATCGATGTCTCGAGTGAAGACAGCAGCCTGCAATCCGTAGCTGGTCGCACCCGCTTGTTGCAGCGCACTATCGAAGTCGTCGCAGCCAACTACGCTCGCGATCGGTGCAAAGACTTCCTCGCGCATGACCTTCATTTCCGGCGTGGTGTGTTCAAGCAGAGTCGGGTAATAAACCGTGCCATCGCGTCGACCGCCTATTATAATTCTCGCTCCAGACGCTTCGGCTTCCTGCACCCATTGTTCAATTCGACACGCTTCAGACTCGGCGATCATCGGGCCGACATCCGTCGTCTCAAGTAAGGGATCACCGATCTGCAACTCACGCGTGGCAGCGACTAGTCGTTCGTTCAGTTGCTTTTGAATCGTTGCTTCACAATAGATGCGTTGCACGCTAATGCAAACTTGACCAGCGTGTGAGAACGCGCCTGTAACACATCGCTTGGCGACGAAGTCCAGGTCGGCATCCGCACAGACCACAACAGGAGAGTTGTTGCCGAGTTCAAGCGTTACTTTCTTGATTCCTGCCCGACCGAGAATCTGTTTTCCGACCTTTGCGCTGCCTGTGAAACTGATTTTGGGAACGCGAGGATCGGCAACGATAGCATCACCGACTGTTTTTCCGGAACCCTGTAGAAGTTGTCCTGCTTCGGGTGGCAGTCCAGCTTCGAGCATGATTTCGAACAACGCGACAGCGGTTAACGGAGTCGCTTCCGTGGGCTTGAGCACAATCGCATTCCCAGCGGCGATGGCAGGCGCGACTTTATGAGCCACGAGGTTCAGCGGAAAGTTGAAAGGCGTAATCGCTCCGACAACTCCGACCGGTTTTCGCCACCAGAATCCAAAGAAGCCTTCGCCGTTCGGGCTCGCATCAAACGGGAGAGTTTCACCATGAATGCGTTTCGCTTCTTCCGCAGCTACTCGAAAAGTGTTCGCCGCGCGTTCGACTTCGACGCGCGCGGTTCTGATCGGCTTCCCTGCCTCCTGCGCTATTAGGTTCGCGAGCGTTTCGAGTCGAGCGGCGATGCCTGCTGACGTGTCGGCTAGGATCGCAGCGCGGCGATGTGCGGGCAACTTTGCCATCACTGCCGATCCGCGTACGGCACTCGCTAACGCGGACTCTATCTCGGCTGGACCTGCGGTAGCGACATAACGAATCGCTGCACCGGAGAATTTATTGCGGACTGTTAGGCTATCGGAACCGTCGATCCACTTCCCAGCTACAAACAAACCTGTTGACATCCAGCGGTTCCTCAG
>JBGSOM010000154.1:0-16527 GCA_041739135.1 Pirellulaceae bacterium | reverse complement strand
TCTCGCGCTGAACATTTTGCAACGAGACACTACCATCAAAGACTCGATCCGCGGCAAACGTAAACGCTGCGCGTGGGATAACTCGGCGATCGAAAAGCTTATCGCCAATTTTTCAAGCAATTAACATGCGATTGCCCTGTTCCCCAGTAGAGCTTGCCGCACACCAGATACGAAGTTTTTTTTGACGTCCAGCAATCGCTTTATCTCGCAACGCTGGAAAAGCTTTATTCATTAAGAAATCGAAGTGGTGTTTCTCTCGAAAGAAATCGGTCTTGTTGGTCGTTAGCGCATTGATGAACTTGGTTGTCTCATCTGGGTCGCGACCGCTCAGCACAATATCGATGTACTCGCTGTATGATCGTAATTTCAACTGGCGCACGCGCTTCGCCAATCTTCCGTGCACCATGATCTGCTTGGAGTTCGCTAGGGTAATACCTGCTAAATCGTAGATCAGCTTTTGAACTGTCTTAAAGTCGCGTTCGCTAAGTTTCAGTTCTTCGATAGCAGACATGAAGTCCTCAATTTGTGATGCCGGTGGTTTTTTACAGCACGGAACGCGTTAGCGTCCGGTTAATGGCCATAACCGGATGCTAACGCATTCCGGTTGATAACTGTTTTGGAGATTCACACTCAATTAGAAGTGCTTAGGTGGTTTCAAAGGTGATCAGTCCGGAATGCTCATGCACGCCGGACTGATATGTTAAGAAGTGCCAACTCTCAGTTGAAGTCTCGTAGATCGGCGACTGAAAATCGCCACTACTTATTCTTCAACTGATCCTTAGAACTCCAAGACCCCATTTCCAACTTCAAAGGCGTTGACACTGATGGGAGCCGGCGCGTGTACCGCTCGCGGGCTGGCAGCCGAAGCATTGCGAGAGCGTTTTGAATTCGCCGACTCTCTTTGCTCTTGCGATGCGCGATGCGATTGGCTGGTGGCAGACTCCAGTTGGAAGCGGCCGACAAGATCGCTGAGTTGTACCGCGTGCGACAGCAAGGACGTTGCCGTGCCAGACATCTCTTCCGTCTGCGAGGCGTTGGCTTGCGTAACACGGTCCATTTGTGAGACCGCTTTGTTGACTTGCTCAATGCCAGTCAACTGTTCCTTCGAAGCAGCGGCGATCTCGGAGACAATATCGGTAACTCGTTTCACCGAGCTAACGATTTCACTCAGCGTTTGACCAGAGCGATTTACCAAGTCGGTACCGTTCTCGACTTTGCGCACCGAATCTTGAATCAAAGCCTTGATCTCTTTCGCCGCGCTGGCACTGCGTTGAGCCAAGTTGCGCACTTCGGCAGCGACCACCGCAAATCCGCGTCCCTGTTCACCAGCTCGAGCAGCTTCGACCGCTGCATTCAGTGCAAGCAGATTCGTTTGGAAGGCGATCTCATCGATAGTCGTGATGATGTCAGCGATCTTCTTCGATGATTGATTGATCTCTCCCATTGCTTGAACTGCTTCACTCACTACAGTTCCGCCGCGTTCAGCGATATCGCGGGAACCGTTCGCTAGCTGGCGAGCCTGCTGTGCGTTGTCCGTGTTTTGCTTAACAGTGGACGTGATTTCTTCCAAGCTTGAAGCGGTTTCTTCCAGGCTGGATGCTTGTGTCTGAGCGCCTGCAGTGATTTCTCGAGAAACCGCATTCAACTGCTCAGCAGCTGAAGAGACGGTACCCGACACATCACGCACTTCGCCAAGCGCTGACTTCATTGCGCTGACCGCTTGGCTGAGCGCCGTCGCGACCTGTCCAATTGCGTCGTCGCCCAAGTTCGGAATGTCGATGTCGAACTTTCCGTCCGCGACTGCATTAACAGCTTGCAATATTGCGGCAACTTTTCGTTGCAGCTCTTCGGCTGTTCTGCGGTCATTTTCCACCTGTTGCTGCTCGCGTGCTTGTAGCTCGATTTCGAGTTGCTTCGCCGAAGTGATATCGGTTGCGTACTTAACAACTTTGTACGCGCGACCATCGAGATCAAAGATCGGATTGTAGGATGCTTGAATCCAGACCACTTTGCCGTTCTTGCCAAGTCTTTTGAATTGTGCGGAGCAAAATTTGCCATCGCGTAGGTCGTTCCAGAAACTGCGATACTCGCGACTTTCGGCGTAGGCTGGTTCGACGAACATACTGTGATGCTTGCCGACTACTTCGCCCGACGCGTAGCCGACGGCTTGCAGGAAGTTTGCATTCACTTTGCTTATTGTTCCGTCTAGGTTGAATTCAATAGTTCCTTGCGCTTTGTCGATGGCAGCAAGCTGCCCCTCAAACTCAGCGGTTTGCAGCTTCGTGGCGGTCACATCCGTGGCGTACTTTACAACTTTGAATACTCGTCCATTCATGTCGAAAATCGGGTTATAGGTCGCTTGAATCCAAACTTCCTTGCCACCGCGGCCGAGTCGTTTGAATTGAGCGGACTGGAATGTTCCGGCGCGGAGGTCGTTCCAAAACTGACGATAGTCAGCACTGTTTGCGTACGCCGGTTCCACAAACAAGCTGTGATGTTTGCCTTTGACCTCATCCAGTTTGTAGCCAAGCGTATCAAGAAAGTTGGCGTTAGCGGTGAGTACGTTTCCTTCGAGATCAAACTCAATCACCGCTTGTGACTTCCCAATCGCTTGCAGTTGGCCTGTGTAATCGGCGAGAGTCAGTTTCAAGCTCGTAATATCCGATGCGAACTTTACAACGCTGATGGGCTTACCTTTCCAATCGAAAAACGGGATGTAGGAAGCTTGGATCCAAACTTCTTTCCCGTTCTTACCTAATCGCTTGAACTCAGAAATCTGATTCTTACCTGCCGCCAGTTCACTCCAGAACTGACGATACTCAGGCGAAGATACGTGCTTGGAGTCAACAAACATGCTGTGATGCTTGCCGACAATTTCCTCCAACGAATAGCCCATCAGTTTCAAAAAGTTGTCGTTAGCTGTGACAATCGTACCATCCAGTTTAAACTCGATTGTCGCTTGCGATGCGTCGATCGCTTTCAGTTGTCCATGGAGATCGCCAGTTGCTCGGTCGACACGATTCATCATGCGGTAAACATAAAATGCTGTGACGCCAAAGCACGCTGTAATTGTCGCGAGCAGAGTTAAAAACGAAGTGCTTACTTTCCGATTTTCTTTTCTCGCAACCGATTCAACCGCTTGGTTGTAACGTTTGGCAAGCTCGACAGTTTGATCTATCGCGGCGCGATGTTTCTCGTAAGTCGGTTGCAAAGCGGTTGTAAAAACCTTGGCGGCTTCATCCGTGTTGCCAGCTCGAATCGCAGGGATAAATCGTTGTTCTGCAGTTTCAAAGAATTTGATTGCTGGTTCGTGTGATTTCACTAGCAGCAAATCATAGAGGTCGAGGAGTTTTTCGCGGTTGACGATAGACTCCGCTGGTGGCAATTCGGACTGTGCATCACGAAACTCCTGCCAGTGCGATTGCGATTCAAGATACTCAGATTTCAAGCTCGCAAGCGAACTGACCAATGACTCTCGCTCTGCGGCGTCAGTCGACTGAAGCAATTGCGTAGTCTTTGCAAATGATTCAACGATGTAGTGGGGTGGTGGCAATATGTCAGCGACAAGGTCACGACCGCCGACTAGCTGAGTGAAGACCGGGCCTCCTACCTGCATGTATGTTGACGCTCGGTAGGCGATGATACCGAGCGCTAGTGAGGCAATAAAGCTGCTGACTAACAAGGCTGTGAAATAGGTTCGATGACCGAAACTCTTCGCAAAATGCATTGTGGTTCCCTTCATTTCTTTCAGAAAATTGATTGTTTTATTTAGACCGCGCTGCAGTTAATTTTTTCAGCAGATTGCTAGATAACTAAGTTGACCCGTTGGTCGGCAAGCAGTTGCTCGATATTAAGAAGTGTCACAATCTGCTCGTCAGACTTGGCAAGCCCCATAATGAAAGAGGTGTCGACTTCGCCAAGATTTGGTGGACCTTCAATTGCGTCTGGGCTGATGTCGAGCACGTCTGATACCGCGTCAACAACTAGACCCATAACGCGACCAGAGACGTTGACGACAATGATGACCGTGAATTGGTCATACTCCGCGGAGGGCATGTTGAATTTCTTGCGAAGATCAACGATGGGCACAACCGTACCGCGCAGATTCATGACGCCCTTGATGCACTCAGGCATGTTGGGAATTGGCGTGACGCGCGAAAAGTTCTTGATCTCTTGAACGCGCAGGATCTCGATTCCGAAGTCTTGGTTGTTTACGGCAAAGGTAAGAAACTGACTCGTATTCTCAGGCCCGTCAGTCATTAGACTACTGGTTTTTTCGGCAAATGTTGTGCTCAAGAAAATTCTCCTGGAGTGAATCTCTAAACTTGAAAAGTTTGTATTGGAACGCGGACTGCTACGGATTAATGATCATCGGAAACGGCAATCCGTAGATCGCGAGCAGACCTGCAGTCGAACTGTAGGGATAAGATGCGTCTTTAGTTGCGACTGAATCGCGGGATAACGCACGCAGAGCGAAGTGTGTGTAGCGGGTTACTTTTCGTAACAGATGTCGGCGACCCAAACGTTTGTGCCGGCTTGATTTATCATTGCGGAGAATGGATACGCTCATTTGCCCCTCTTCTCAATACGGTTCTGCGAAAACCATTGAAATTGTCGTCTGAAAATATCGAAGGGGGGCGAATTCAGACGATTGAAACATTGCTCACGGATCGCGAATGAACCAGTTTGGTCAGCGGCAATCCACACATTGGACGTTGATGTATCCATAGATGTTGTGGAATGCGCCGCCTGTAGCGACTGCCGCGGAATTGGCGATCAAGATGAGATGCGGTTCAGTAATGCATCCAACGCTGAGCGACGAGTTAGTTGCCAGCGTATGCAAAAGGAGAGGTGCCCAGTCGCTCGGGCTTCGACCTGCGAATTTCGAGGGAATGGCTCGGGTAAGGGTTGCGGATCTCCGGGAAAACTCCATATCCGAGCTGTCGACTAGCAGCCAACTGCAAGCTGCGTGCACGAAGAAGAACTAATGCAGGAGCGTTATGCTGCGGGACGTTTCTTTGCGGCTTTGTGCGGCGCAATCCACTGGCTGATATTCTCCAGTCGCTTGTCCCATTCTTTGGAAACTCGCAACTTGCAGAACGATTCGAACAGTAAGTCGACGGTCTCGTTCAGTGTTCGGATCGCGTCGATGCGGCTCTCCAGTACCTCGACGCCTTGTGCTTCCTTGTCAGCCTGCAACTTCGCGCCGCTGATCGAAAACGACTCCGCTTGCAGGGTCAAATCGTATTGCTGTCCGAAACGAACTAGCACCAATCCCGCTTTGCGAGGCATCTTGCCAGATCGAATCGCTTCCATCGCTTCGGGTAACTTGGTCGGGATCTCCGATGAAATCGATTCCTTACCGGATTCGCCCAGCGGACATTCGAGAACTAAGTTCTTAGCGAACATCGCTGTAACTTCGGAACCATCGGCTAACGCAATCGCATCCGATTCTGTTTCTGTATTATGCCACAGCCACAAGAGGAATTCGTTGCCGAGATAGTCGGGAAGTCTCGAGTCGGCGTTTGACCAATGAGCTTCGCAACCAGGATGTGTAGGATGGAAAATAGCAGGCGATATGTCGTCCAGCGCGGCGATCTGATTATTGCGAGTTGCCCAGTTTTGCGCAAGCTTGCCAACGGTGATGCGTTCCAGTTCGATTCCAAAACCGCGTTCCATCAAATCCGCTGTGTGAGTGCAGGCCGATGGGCTGGAACCGCCGAAGTAAAAGATGCTTGACTGCGCATCCCACAAAATCGGAAACTGCGCCATGCGATGATATTTGCCTGACTTAACTTCCATCTCGCATCGCGCGTCGACGGCATCTTTCGCTTCCTGTCGTTGCGATTTAGTCGGTCGTCGCTCAGGGTTCTCCGCCGTCAGCGCATTCAACTCCATCTGCAACCAGGCTTTGCGAATGGCGGATGGAATTTGGTTCGAATCGATACGAACAGCCGCGTGAAGGGCGCCGTGAATAATGTTCTTGTTCAGGTCGAATGTTTGATCAAACAGATGCTGGCCGCCAAGAAAGCCGACTTGGGTGGTCTCTTCCGAAGTCGCTTGAAACTTGCCGCTGCTGAGACTTTCGAGCGTATCGAGGTGTTCTTGAGTGAACTCAGCAGGTTGGTCTCCATTGACTTGAAAGCGATCGAAACTGAGACTGCCAGCCAGAAAAGCCATACAACATTCCGTAGCAAGAGTAGCAAGCTGAATAGGGCAACGTGTAGAAGTTGGATATCGGCCCCACGGCGCTGAATCTCGCATGTTCTCCCGCGCCACCGCATCTCTTCGCCACGGCGACCAATCCCTAGTACAGCTAATCCACGCAGGAGTCCTAGTTTCGAATCGTCGGACCGCCGATTCGCGATCTTTTTCTTCGTCGCAGTTTGACTTTCACGAATAGCAGACCCCAAATCGCGATAACGAACCGCTACGGTAGCGCGGTAGCGGTTAGGACCGGCAGGTTGTCGATATGCCACTGAGTCTCAGCTCGGAGCGAATCAGCGTTCAATAGCGGATCATTTGTCTGAACACGCCACTCCTGTAGTTCGGCGATCAGCTCATTCACGATACTAGGGCGTTTAATCGCAATGTTCGTGCGTTCGTACGGGTCCGCGTTGAGGTCAAACAGTTGCACGTAGTCACCGGTGGCTCTGCGCAGATAACGACTAAGTCTCCGCTCGCCTAGCCTGCCTTTTGGGAACACCGCGGGGTTGGTTAACAAGTTGAGAATCAGTTTATACTGCCCCTTACGAATCGAACGCTGAGGGCCGTACGCCGCAAAGTCGTGCGAGTTGAAGCCAGCGCAGTAACTCTCACGCCACTGATTATCGTTGCCGGTAAGTAAGAGGTTTCGCAGGGAACGCCCCGGAAGCTCTGCACGTTGGCGTAATCGGGCCGCTGTTAAGAAAGTAGGGATAAGGTCGATGGTGGAAACATATTGATCAATGACTTGACGTGGTTGCGAGATGCCGGGCCATCGCACCACAAACGGCACGTTCAGGCCAGCTTCAAAACAACTTGTCTTGCCTCGGCTAAAAGCCGGGCCATTATCACTTAAAAAGACAATTAATGTGTTATCTACTAGGTTGTTCTGGACAAGGTATTCATGAACTCTCCCGAACCATTCGTCCAAGCGGTTAACACAGGTGTAGTAGTCTGCAACGTTTGAGAGCGTGAATGGCGTTCGATCAGAACTAAACGGTAGCCCACTGGGAACTTGAGTGGGATTGACTTTGACCCGCGGACTACCGTTGATGTCGCGCAACATGGGTCTGTGGGGATCCAGGTTGTTGACCATCAGAAAAAATGGCCGGTTGCCTCGGCTTGCATTGAACTTGTCCATGCTATCTAGCACTTGCTCAATATCTCGAGACTTTTGCGAACCTCGAGATTGGAATTCAAATTCAATCGTATTTTCGGGCTCGACATGCAACTTTCCAATGATGCCAGTGAAATACCCGGCTTGGTTTAGCATTGTCGGAACAGTCTGGATGCCTGGGTGCATGCTGTAAGGTATCGAGCCGGTCAAACGAAGCGGTTCAACCACATTTCCAAGTTGTCCGTTTTGATGCGGATAGAGTCCCGAGAGAATCGAGCTTCGAGAAGGGCTGCAGTTCGACTGCGTCACATAACCGTTGGTAAATCGACAGCCGCTGCTTGCAAAGGCGTCTAGGTTGGGTGTAGTTGCAATGCGATCGCCATAACAGCCAATCTGCTTTCCAAGATCATCTGCTACGATCAGCAAGATATTCATCAACTCCAAGCCTTCGATGTCGATGATCGGGTTGAAGTTGCGCTTAATGTCAGCATCTCGCGGAGATTTGAACGAGCCCAGAAACACGTCTGGCTCTAGGTCGATCCCGCCGTCGATGCTGTCAACTGCAAGGTCGACGGAAGTCACGGGCATGAGTGCACGAATTGCGTTTACGCGTTGAGTAAAATTTTTCTGGCCGCTATACCAATTTTGTTTAATGCCCGTTAAATCGTTCATCGATAGCGATTGACCTATCAATAGGTCTTCGCCGGTACCGCCATTCAGGGTGTCGGCGCTTGGACCACCAATGATGATATCGCGACCCTCGCCACCATTCAGCACGTCCGCGAATATGCCACCCACTAGTAGATCATTCCCATTTTGCCCCCACGCCGTGCAGCGGATCGGCAAGTTGTTGGCGTTGAAAATGTCGTGCCCATCACCAAGCACCGCATAGACACTCTTCACACCAGCCCTAGCAAAGCTTGCTGGTGGAGCACCGTTCACTTGAACGCGGATCTCAGTCGTGGTTGAAGTGACATAAACTAGATCGTTTCCAGGTGTTCCAGCGATTGTTAGTTGCGTTCCAACTAACCGAATCGTCACCGATTCGCCGTCCGCTTGAGCGAAGCAGAGCGAGTTTATTGTGATCAAAATAGTCAAACTGACGAGCTGCAACTTGTGGCAACTTAGCTGACGAAAACGGATCATTACAATTACCCATTGCTCCCGTGGCTTCTATACCAGAACACGCTCTTCTCAAGAGATGAGTATAGCAAACTCGCTTACAACTGCATACAGAACGAACATCGGGTGTTTCGTGCTGGAAATAAATGAGGAATTCGCGGTATGACTTGTTGAGTAAAGCAGAGCGACTTCAAGTACAATTGCGAGTTCATTTTATACCCGGCTCTACGGGCGTTGCGTACGAAAAAACTGATAGGGCTTATGCAATGGCAAAATCGCAAGGGTCTGCGCCAAAGGTTAACACTGCTCCAGAGTCATCACAACAGTCCATTCTCGACGTTGTGGTAACCGGCGACGTCTTTTTTGAGCGATATCTCTGGAATACGTCAAATATCAACAGCACAACCACGCCTTATGTCTGGCCTGAGGAACTTCGTGCAGCGCGAAGTTCTTCTTCCGTCCGAGAACTCGGCGGTGCAGTGTTGCAAAAAAAGATAATCGAGGCATACCTGAAAGTTCCCTTACGCGGTATGACCGTTCCACCTCTCAAGTTGAATGTTCAGAACTTTCCTACCGAAGATCAATACAAGGCGATTTGCGATACATGCAGCGAGCCCCCGATCGCGGTAATGCTACACGAGTTAACTCCGTTTCCATTAAATTCCCGGAAGGACGATATCGAGTCTGCTTGGCGCATTAAGAGATGTTTTGGAATGCTGAGTTACGCGAATCGAAAGGAGTTAGCTGAGGCGACACATAAGATCGATGACTTGAGCAAGTCATCGATAAAGAATCTTGTGTCAGGAATTGTGCAGTCGGTGAACCCAACTATTCTCGTGATCAACGATCGCGACATTAGTGATAATGTGAAGCGTGATCATTCGGCAAGGTCGCACCTAGACTCAACTCGCGATGAATGGGCGCCGCTGACAGAGGCTATTGCCAAAGATCCTTCCGTACGTGAGCGACTATTAATTGTTTGGCACACTCGCTATCCGATCACCAACGGGAACGCTTTCTATGACTTTATCAAGTCGGCTGATTTGCAAAGTAACACATTGGTTATCATCAATCACATGTGCTTGCGCGAATCCGGAATTGAGATACGATTCGACCAGTCTTACGAGTCCTCGATTCGAAACATGCTGGAGTCGCTCTCCGACAACGACGTAAAGGCCCTGTTGCACTTTCCCCAAATTCTCATTCGTTTTGACTACGGCGTTTTGCACCTCTCGGCCAACCGTGGCCAATTGGTTGGGCTGGATATTCATGGCTTGCTGAATGGGCCCTACCGATTTGAGACTGATACCTATGGTGCTGTCACTGGAACGACCCCTATTTTCATTGCGACGATCATACGAGAGGCTTCCGAATTCCTGAAGGAAGGAAAAACACTCCAGGAGTTTTTAACGGCATGCGGAAAAGTCGTCGACCCGACCATACTTCATTCCTCACCACTTGATCGAGCTATCGACTGCGGGCTTTTGCTTGCCGCCGCAAGGTTCGCGTATGGTTTCGGTAAATACGAGAAGGATGGTATTAATCGCGAGCCAGACCTTGCGCAAGGTGGGTCGGAAGAGATTTTTGAGAACATATTTACGCGATTCAAGGACTCAGTCAAGTTCGACAAAAAGACCACGAGCATCCAGATTGTCCAAGATACAACAAGCCGAGGGAACGGCTCGGGTGAACCCAAAAGCGACGTGTTAGACATCTACGAACTGCTTTTGAATAAGCAGGACTTTCGCGATGAGCTTGTGCGGATCGGAGCGCCAGAGAGACTCCGTGATGCAGGTAGTCCGATCGACAAGATCGATACTTATCTACGAACGCGCATGTTGTCCATGAACAAGATTTGGGAGGCAAGTCAAGTAAGAGGGGATGTGCGCGGCGACACGCCAGAGCAAAAGGATCGCAGACGTGATCCGACACGAGAGTTTCTACGAGCTATCGTCAAATATGGAATGCAAGCCGCTGTAGCGCGCGCTTATACCGACGATGAAGTTTTCAAGTTCGTTGAACCGTCTGTTTTGTGTCCCTATGTCGAGTTTGGGAGTTACTCTGCTGTCGATGCACACGAAGTGGATCGATTCCTTTCGCTGCGGTACCAGATAGCGAACTATTGCTCACAGGAAAAACACATTCGTCCCTTGAATATTGCAGTATTTGGGGCGCCAGGTGCAGGTAAGAGCACTGCGGTGAAGAATTGTGTGCGCGGTATTGATGAAGTCCACTTTGATGACTCACTAGTGTGCAATCTCTCTCAGGTACTTGAGCCTTCAGAGCTGAATACGCACTTCCATCGCATACAGGATGTTGTTTCCTCTGGAAAAGTTCCTGTAGCCTTCTTTGATGAGTTTGATGTCGACTACAACCGAGAGCCATGTGGTTGGCTGCGATTTTTCTTGATGGCAATGCAGGATGGTGAGTACACCGTTGGCAGCGAGGCGTTTGATCTCAGCCGAGCAATTTTTGTCTTCGCTGGCGGTGTCTTTCATTCGTTCGAGAAATTTTCTGCCTTCTGTGATTCAAAGGTACAACCTAAGGCTCCGGACTTCAAAAGTAGACTGCGGGGTTACTTGGATATCTCAAGTATCGATCTTCCCGAGCAAGCGCTTATCGATGGCTATACAAACTACGGTATTCTCGCAACTAAAGTACGCAGAGCGGTATTCATGCGATCGATGTTGAGCAGCATCTTGCCACATATTATAGATGCAAGTTCGCAAGTGGCTGGTGTAAGCGATCGAATCATAGATGCGTTCTTGGAAGTAAAGTCCTTCAAGAATGGTGTCCGGTCGATGGAGTCTATCATCGCCATGTCTCGTGTTCCGCCAAGCCAGAAACGGTTCGAGATTGCTTGCTTGCCAAGCCGTGAACAGATTGCTATCCACGTTAACTCCGAAGAGTTCTTTCAATTCGTACGCCCAAGGAAGGAAAATTAGGGCACTCGCAGCAATGGCTGTGGCTTGCCGAACAGGCTGCCATGCGATGGCAGTCGGTTGAGTCGTACGCAGCGGAACTGTTTCGTACGGGTTGTAGCTACGGCCGCTCCTTCGCTGGGATCTTGGGCCCTTTTGGTAACAAAGTCCACAGTTCGGAAATCCCGGCTGCCGAACTTGATGGATTGCTTGAGTCTACCCGCAATGAGTGCATGAAGCTAAACCAGGGCAAAGTCCGTCTTTGAATGCGTGATCTTCCCGCTAGCAGCGGCACGGACTAACTGACCAGCGGCCGCACCTCTTAAGCTAGTTAAGATTGATGAACCAGAGCTCTTTAGTTCCGACGCTTCACAAGCTTTTCGTCTGCTTCCGGAAGTGCGGTTTAGATTGGCGCGGCATGGTTTTTTCTGCGTTACGTACATTGATTCGTGCATTCGACCGAATCAATAGTCGCGGTGACAATCAGTTCAAAGCGTTAGAACGTATTACCGACGTTTTATGCCGCTGTACTCTGGTCTTAGCAGGTTACCGCCTGCACAACCGTGGAGAATGGAGAAAACGCAAGTGAACGAACTTCAAGCACTTACACTAACCACTCAGCTCATCAGCAATCATCTCGGCTTGTCTCAGTACGGTCTCGGTGGCGAGTAACTGCATGTCAGGCGGGTAGCCGTATTGACGAAGCAGTCGCTTGATAATGACCTTCAGCTTAGACTTAACACTCTCTTTGATCGTCCAATCGATGCTGGCGTTCTCGCGAACTTTTTGAGTCAGCACTACAGCCAACTCACGAAGCTTGTCCTGCTGCATCAGCTCTCGAGCGCTATCGTTACTCGCTACCGCCGTGTAAAACGCGTACTCAAACTCAGTTAGCCCCATCTGCTTGGATTCACTATCGCTTGCAACAATCTCTTTGCTGACTTTGATCAGTTCATCAATGACTTCAGCCGCGGTGAGTACTTTGTTCTGATAACGCTTGATCGCATTTTCAAGCATCTCGAGCAACTGCTTGCTTTGGACTAGATTCGTGCGCGCGCGAGCCTTGAGCTCATCATTCGAGAGCTTACGGAGGACTTCGATGGCTACATTCTGGTGCTCGTGTTCTTTCAACTCCATCAAGAATTCTTCGGACAGGATTGAGATCTCAGGCTTCTTGATTCCGGCCGCATCGAAAACATCGATCACCTGATCCGATACCAAAGCTTGATCGATGACTTGGCGGATGGTCGTGTCAAGGTCTTCGCGATCGCGACCTTCTCCCGCTGGCTCAAACTTCACGAGGCGGGCTTTGACCGCTTGGAAGAATCCGACTTCATCTTTAGCCCCTAACGCTTGCTCGTGCGGTACTGCAATCGAGAAGGCCTTTGACAGTGCATTGACGGCATCGGTGTAACGTTTCTTTCCATCCGGTAAACCGAGAATATGATTCTCAGCCGCAAGAATCGTCGACAGCTTCTTCGATGTGTCCGCGTCAAAGTAGTTCTCGTATGCAAAACCGTGGTACATCGCCGAGACGACTTCGATTTTCTCCAGCATCAGCTCGACGGCCTCTTCTTGCGCTAGTGTCGGATCTCCCCTACCGCCCGCATCCGAGTAGAACGAAAGCGCTTCCTTCAGGTCGGCCGCTATTCCTAGATAGTCCACGACCAACCCACCTGTTTTGTCTTTGTGAACACGATTGACGCGAGCGATCGCTTGCATCAAGTTATGTCCCTTCATCGGCTTGTCGATGTACAAAGTATGCAGACTTGGTGCGTCAAATCCGGTGAGCCACATATCGCGCACGATCACCAACTCGAGCGGATCATCTTCGTCCTTCATGCGATCGGCGAGCAGCTTTCGTTGTTCCTTGTTCGTGTGGTGCTTGGCCAGCGCAGGACCGTCACTGGATGCAGCTGTCATCACAACTTTTATTCGCCCCTTGTCGAGGGCATCGTCATGCCAGTCGGGTCGCAGTTTGACAATCTCCGCGTACAAGTCGGCCGCAATACGTCGCGACATACTGACGATCATCCCTTTGCCCTTTTGCACGGACTGCCGTGCTTCAAAGTGCGCCACGATGTCTTTGGCGATATTCTCAATGCGCTGACTACTTCCGATCAGCGCTTCCATTTTCGTCCACTTGGCTTTGGCCTTTTGCGTCTCAGTTAGATCCCCCTGTTCAAGTTCGCGGTCGAGGTCCTTGATCAGTTGCTTGCCTTCTTCGCTCAGAACGACTTTTGCCAACCGACTCTCGTAATAGATACGAACCGTCGCACCATCTTCTACGGCTTGCGCGATGTCGTAGATGTCAACGTAGTTGCCAAACACAGCGGGCGTGTTGACGTCGGCTTTCTCAATCGGTGTACCGGTAAAGCCAAGGTAAGTCGCCTTCGGCAAAGCATCGCGCAGATACTTGGCGAACCCGTAAACAACCTTCTTCCCTACAACATTGCCATCGCTATCGAGGTCATCGATGGTCTTCGCCGCGAAGCCATATTGAGTTCGATGCGCTTCGTCGGCAATCACGATGATGTTCTTTCGATCACTCAGTTGTTCGTAGACGTCCCCTTCGTCTGGTTGAAACTTCTGGATGGTGGAAAAGATGACGCCACCCGCAGCGACGCTAAGCAGTTGCTTCAAGTGCTTTCGATCTTCAGCTTGAACGGGCTCCTGCCGAAGCAATTGCTTTGCCGAGGCAAATGTGTCGAACAGTTGATCATCCAAATCATTGCGATCGGTGATCACCAGGATCGTCGGATTGTCCATCGCCAACACAATCTTGCCCGTATAGAACACCATCGACAGTGATTTGCCGGAACCTTGCGTATGCCACACTACGCCCGCCTTGCGATCGCCGCGCGGTTGCTGCTTGACACCTGGCAACTGATACGACTCGGGAGTTTCAATCACAGGCTTGGTAGCGTTTGCAACCGTTGCCGCTTCATCCGCGTACAAGTCCGCCGCTCGTAGCGTCGATTCGACGGCTGCATTGACTGCATAGTATTGATGATATGCCGCGAGCTTCTTCACGGTCGTAATGGTGACTTGCCGCGTAACTGGATCTTCGCGTTTGCCTTTCTCAAATACAGTGAAGTGGCGAATGAGATCCAGCAACGTGATCGGGTTGAGCATGCCAGCGATCAGTATCTCGAGTTGCCCGATGAGCGGCGAAGCTTCTGTTCTTCCGTCCGATGTCTTCCAAGCCATGAAGCGAGACAGTCCGGCTGAGATCGAGCCCGCACGAGCGTCGAGCCCATCAGAAATGACATTCAGCGCGCTGTAAGTGAAAAGACTTGGTATCGTCGACTTGTAGGTGTCAAGCTGATTGAACGCTGACCGAATCGTCGCGTTCTCGTCGCTCGCGTTCTTCAGTTCGATGACCACCAGCGGCAAGCCGTTGATGAACAGGATCAAGTCGGGGCGTTTGTTGTGATGATTCTCGACAACGGTGAACTGATTCACGACCAGGAAATCGTTGTTCTCTGGATTGTTGAAATCGATCAGCCAAACTCGCTCACCTCGCTCCTCACCATCCTTGTGAATCGCTACTGGCACACCTTCAGTCAGATAGCGGTGGAACGTTTCGTTGTTCACCAGCAAGTCGGGTGACTGGATCCGTAAAACTTCCTTCAGAGCCGTTTCCCGTTGGGTTGATGGCAGGCTTGCATTGATGCGATCAACGGCAGCTTGCAAGCGTCCAGTCAGAACGACGTCTGCGTAGCTGGAACGCTCGGGCGCAGTTCCATCAAACGCAATCACCGAACCGTGAAGGTACTCGTACCCCAGCGACTTCAGATGCTTAATTGCCATCTCTTCGATGGCTGACTCAGTTAGTTTGACCATGTCACGTACAACTAACGCGTAAATTGTGTGTACAGTTTATTCTTGTTACGAGAAGCAAGTCGTTGTTTTGTAACGACTTGCGCAATCGCTTACTCGTAATTTCTCTCGTAGTTATGGCGATACTAGGCTTTTTACGTATAAAGCCTCACGATACTGCAACCCACTTGGGGTATTTCTGAGAGCCGGCGTTATGAATCTTTTTTGCTTTTCTCAGCTCGCGAATCAGATTACCAATCTTGTTACTCCGTTGCCTCTCGTCCATCCATTCGGGCAGTTTGTTCGAGAGCAAATCGTCGAAATCCTTTCGAGTCATTGAACCATGATCGTCGATGGCGCGCAAAATCAAGTCGAGGTAATATTGCTTGTCGAAAGCACGGTTCTTCGTGTACACCGCTTTCTGCCCAGTTGTTTGCGCCACTGCTTTTGCGATGAAATAGTTAGGCTTTCGACCTTCGATCAGTTTTCGCTCTTTCAGTAATTTAGCTTCATGGTCCTCGAGAGACAGCTTCTTCTGAACCCGATCCAACAACAGAATTTCGGCAAGAGACAAATTGCCGTTCGTCGCAAGCATTCGGGCATAGTCAAGGTCGAGCACTTTGCCGATCAACGTGACTTCAACTCGACCGTTTGCAAGGTCGTAGTCGGGCATCGGGAAAAAACGTTTTCGTTGCGTCAGGAACATCTTGCGAATGCCGCCGCCTTCGGTATCAACCATCTTCAAGTTGAACATAGCCGTAGCAAGAAAACGATTTCGGTAGTACTCAGGGGGCGAATCATCAACTACAACGCGCTCGACACTCCCAGCCACAAAGCTGCCGAGATTTGTGAACTTCAAGCTTTCATCGCGCTCAACGACATTGATACGGCCAGCGAGTGAGTAATCCTGATGGGCGATACAGTTGTTGACCGCTTCGCGAATCGAATACGGATCGTACTGTTCAATCTCCTCAGGGAACAACGTTCCTTCTCGCAAATAGCGATACTTTAGTTTCCGAATCTTGGCAAAAACCTTGTCAACTGCCTTTAGGAAGGGGATGCAGATAATCTCGTAATCTCGGCTGTTGCCCTCGTCATCACGAAGTACCCAGCGGATCTTCGGGTCTGCGGGTTGCAAGAAATGCTCCGACTCTTCTCGTCCCAGCAGCAGCAACGCGGTGCGAGTGATCTGTCCCTTGATCGTTAGGAACGGCCAATAAATTAGTAGCGCGTTGTATCGACGGAACTGCTATGCTACTTTTTTGATGATCGATACACGCAAATAATCAGGAGGTGCCAAGGATGGCAACCAACAGCAGTTTAACTGAGTCTTTCAGCGAG
>JBGSOM010000140.1:0-15255 GCA_041739135.1 Pirellulaceae bacterium | reverse complement strand
CTCGCTGAAAGACTCAGTTAAACTGCTGTTGGTTGCCATCCTTGGCACCTCCTGATTATTTGCGTGTATCGATCATCAAAAAAGTAGCATAGCAGTTCCGTCGATACAACGCGCTACTAATTTATTGGCCGTTCCTAAGCTCAAGTAAGGCGATGGCCCAGTGCTCTGACGAAAAGAAAAGATGAAAAGTCATTTTTCTATCTTCCGAGTATCGAGTCGTGGAACGAATCGCACCCATCGCAATCCGTTTCCTTCTTTCGCGCCAGGTTGGCTTCAACCGTTGCTTTCTCGCCTCGAATCTCGGTGGTAACCGTTTTAGTTTCAAAATCCGGATGGGAAATTCGCAACGTCTCAACTCCGATGGGCAAGCTCTCGAACTTGAACTGCCCATTGATTGTTTTCCTAGTCCCTTCACGGAGCGCAAAGGCATCGAACTCTTTGGGAGCGACGCCGCGTGAAAATGATAGCGCCTGTACTTCTGCACCGTCGACTGGCTTGCCGGAATCATCTGTAATGACTCCGTTGAGCTGTGCACCCCGCTGCAACTTTACTTCAAACTTGTGCTCTGCGAATTGGAGCGTGTCGAACGGCTCCAACGACGAAACAGCGAACCCCTCAGCCCACACCGACATCGAACACTTGCCATGGTTTGGTAAGTGGAGCAGGAAATTTCTATCTTCCCTGTGAAGTTCAAACCACTGTGTCCATTGCGGGTCCACGTAGTACTGAATGTAAAAGTCTTCGATCGGTTTACCCGACTCAGCATCGACAACTATTCCGGCGATCTGGGGTTGTGGCAATGCACGCAAGCGAATGGTAAGTGGTTCTATGGTTGGAGCATCAATTCCATTCAGATCCCGCAGTCCCTCGATGCCTCGGAGGTGTAAGTTCTCAATTCGCGGATGGTTAACGCTAATGTCATATTTACCTGCAGGTAGCGGCCCGAATACAAACGTTTTTGTGTTTGGCTTCACTCGGAACTCAAACTCAAAATCGGAATATAATCCACTTCGATCACTGGCCCGCGCTTTGATAACAAATTCGCGGTCAAGTGCTTGGCTTATCCAACGAATCTTGCCTCTGATGTACTTCATTGAAGAACGCGACGGATAATCAACCTTCAATTCAAGCGGCTCGGTTAATTCCGACAGCTTTGCAGAATCAAGAACTAATAGCGGCCGGTAGATAGCTTCACCCGCGGGAACAGGAACAAAGACTCGATACTCGCCTTCGATGATATTCTCTAGTTCAAACGTGCCGTCCCTTTTGATTCCCCGCTGAGTCATCGGAGAAATAGATGGCGGACACCATACTGGCACCGCGTAGATTGAGTTGTCGGGTGCAGCACCATCTTTGTGGAAGACACTTCCTGTAATTGTTTTCCCTCTTTTCAATACGATCTTATGTTCGGACGTCTTGTCTTCAGGCAAGATCCTTATTTCCGACTCCTGGATGGCATAACCGACCGTGATCGCGCCAACTTTGCAAATTCCATTTGTGCAAGGAACTCCGCTTAGAGTGACGCGGCCCTCGGCGTTCGTGCGTACCTGTCTAACTCCTCGCACTTCCACAAACTTGGAATCCGACGGGAAAACGTCCACATCTGCAATCGGCACGTGAGCTTCATCTACAACACGGATGGAAACGTCAGCAAGTACTTGGGAGTCTACACGGGTAGCCTCTTGCAATCCCGAGGCGATGTTTGAAAAACTCCACGTCAAAAGAGCAACCAGAAGGCGAACTGTCAGGAATCGCTGCCACGACAAGAAGTTGAGAAGTATCGAAATGCTTACCGGATGCATATTGACCCTCGACTGTTCCACCGATAGTTGTGTGATGCTAACCGCGATCGTCGCCAAGGCCCATGCGGAGATGGACTATGTCAGCTTACTTCAATGCGGCGGACTTAAACAGTCTGCTGGCTAACAATACTTACTGCATGAGTATCGCTGATAAGCTCTGCCTCAGAAATAGACCCGTTTTCGGTTACTCGTATGGTTGACCTTTGACGCGCGGCAAACGCTTTTCTGACGACGCATCAGATAAAAAAGCCTAGCTTGTACATCATCTACGGATGTGCACTTCGATTGATTGTTACGCAAAAGAACGTTAGCCTTTTGTGATGCAGCGTGTACCCCGAGCAAGCTTGGGCTGGTTCCAGTGCTGCATCAGTATACCGGAGATTAGAATGCGTAGTCTTTTCCAAAGTCAGCAGAGACACGTGGAGTCTCCGATGAAAGCTTCCGTTGCGTTAGTTTTATCTATTCTCTTGCTCCAAGCCTCCGCATTCGGCACTGACACATCCATCGGCAGAAGCATCGAAAACTTCACCCTCTCGGACCATCTTGGTTCCAAGCACTCGTTGGATGAATGGGCGAGCAGCAAGGCGGTCATTGTCGTCTTTCTCGGAACTGATTGCCCACTAGCCAAACTTTATGCTACGAGGCTTGTAGAACTGGCAAATCACTACAAAGACCGTAAAGTCCAGATCGTGGGGATCAATGCAAACGCACAAGACTCTCTACTCGAGATTGGACATTTTGCACGCGTTCACAAAATCGACTTTCCGTTGCTAAAGGACGTGGGCAATAAAGTGGCTGACCACTTTGGAGCCAAGCGCACTCCTGAGGCATTCTTGCTGGATGAGAAGCGCTTCGTACGCTATCAAGGACGCATCGACGACCAATACGGCGTCGGCTATTCGCGAGCAAGCTTCAGTCGCCAAGATCTGGCGATTGCCGTTGACGAGTTGCTGTCGGGTCAACAGATATCCGAACCCTTCATCGAAGCAGTCGGCTGTCATATCGGACGTGTAATTCATCGCGAGCCTACAGGCGATATTACCTACTCCAATCAGATCTCTCGCCTGCTGCAGAAACACTGTGTACGTTGCCACCGACCAGCACAAATCGCACCCTTTTCACTGCTGGATTACGACGAGGTAATTGGTTGGGCCGAAACGATATGCGAAGTCATGAGCGACGCACGAATGCCCCCTTGGCATGCCAGTCCGCAACATGGCGAGTTCATGAACGATGCCCGCATGACGGATGAAGAGAAGGAGACTTTCTATAGCTGGGTTAAGAATGGCGCCCCGAAAGGTGACGCAGCGCAGTTGCCCAAGCCGCTTCACTTCGATGAAGAATGGCAAATTGGAAAGCCGGACTTAATTCTTAAGATGCCGCAGCGTTTTGAAGTCCCCGCCAAAGGCATCGTTCCGTATCAGTACTTTTACCTCGATACAAACTTTCAAGAAGATGTTTGGATTGCTGCTTCTGAAGTGCGTCCGGGAAACAGAGCGGTGGTTCATCACATCTTCTTGTTCTACTTGCCGCCGGGGCGTGATCAGCCGAATGCAGAAGATCCGCTTTTCAACACGATAGCCGCGTTTGCTCCTGGCGTTCCCGCCGGCGCTTTGCAGGACGGCTTGGCGCGGTTCGTGCCAGCTGGCTCAAGGCTCGGCTTCCAAGTTCACTACACGCCGACCGGAACCGAGCAGTTCGACCAAAGTGAAGTTGGGTTAATATTTGCGGCTCCTAACACGGAAGTGAAAGAGTGCCAAATCAAAGCGGCGATCAACGTCGACTTTACAATTCCCGCAGGGGCAAAGGACTATCAAGTCACAGCCGGATACCAGTTCACTCAAGAAACGCTAGTCCATGCGTTGATGCCACATATGCATTATCGCGGTCGCTCGTTCCGGTTCGTCGCTGAGTATCCGGACAAGACGAAAGAAATTTTGCTCGACGTACCAAAATATGATTTCAACTGGCAGAATGCCTACGTACTAAAGTCGCCTAAGGTGATGCCTGCAGATACCGTCGTGATGTGTTACGGCGTGTTCGATAACTCTGCGCAGAATCTTGCTAACCCCGATTCAAAGGCAATTGTGCGTTGGGGAGATCAATCTTGGGACGAAATGATGCTCGGTACAATGGTGACTAGTTTAGGGCCAAACGTTAAGCAAGGTGAGTTTCCGAAAGTGGAACGCGTCGATGGTAAATGCTTGGTCACCTTTCGATTCCAGGGCGATCAAAACACAAAGACCGTAAGTGTTGCCGGGACGTTCAATGAATGGAACAAGGAACGCAATCCGTTGACTGGCCCCGACGGCGAAGGATTGTTTACCGTCACGATTGAGATGGCGTTAGGCGTTCACGAATACAAGTTTGTCATCAATGGAGAGCATTGGACACTTGATCCCGAGAACACAGACCGCACCGGTCCTTTCAACAACACGGTTGTTCGTGTCAGAAAGTAACGCTAGCCCGTTCACCTGCTTGGCAATCTGCTTGCCTCACTGTTCGCAGTTGCGATAATGGTGAGTTCTGGCCCATGCGATTGAGCTAGTGGGGCGTAACGTGCAATCGAGGTGATCGATGATAGGTCCATATAGCCCGCCCCATAGCCGAAGCGTTCGTCGATTAGCGCGGGTGTGCTTAACGCTTGCTGCGATGCTTGCGGGGCTGCTGGCTGGCGACAAGCCGCTGTGCGCTCAGCGACGTAGTTTGCCGCCGGTCAGAGTGGGCGATCAAGTCGAGTACAAGTGGCTGAGCAGTTGGCATCCCGCCGAAGTGGTTGAATATCATGAATCGGGTCACGCGACTTTGCTGTATACGTTCGCAGGGTCCGAAAAAACCGCTCGCTACGCGCTCAGCGACATTCGCTTTCCCAACGACGAAGGGCATTGGATGCACTGGAGCGATGCGTCGGGCAAATTCAAAATCGCTGCGCGCTTCATCAGCCGCGACGATACGCACGTCACGCTTCGCAAGGAAGATGACACCGAAGTTCGCGTAGCGATTGAAAGTCTAAGCAAAGCTCTGCAGGCCGAATTGGGAAAGCTTGCCAGAGCGACTAAGAAACTGCGCGACGAATCGCCGCTGCGAGTCGGCGATGAAGTTGAAGTGATGCAACTTTGGACTTGGTACCCCGCGACCGTTCTCAAAATCCTGCCAACAGGCGCGGTGGCTGCATATCGCGATGGCACTAAAACGATCGAGCAGGAGTTTAAGCATGAGAAGATGCGGTATGCAAACGGTGAAGGGCCGTGGCGTGAATGGAGCGATAGTACCGGCAAGCATAAAGTGTTCGCTCGCTACATCACGCATGACGAAACGCATGTCGAACTGCTGAAGGAAGACAAGCAGACGGTTCGCTTGGAACGCGCGAAACTGTCAGCAAAAATTCAGGCAGAACTTAACAAGGTCACGCCGTTAACACGCCGACCAGCGGAAGTCGAATTTCAATTAGCGGGCGACAACGGCAATCCGACCGAATCATGGATGTCGTTCGGACCAGGGGCCTCCAACTTTATGGCGGGAATGATTGATGCGGGATCTGCGGCCGCGCCGCAGTTCAGCGAAGGTGGGTTCGAGTTCGCGATCGGCAAAGCTTCGGTAGTCAGCTTGGTCGAACCGATTGGCGGCGAGAAGCAATGGATCGCGATCGGCGTTCATGAATACGGCTACGACGCAACGACACCAAGCACAATTTATTGGGCGAGTATCGAGGACGGCAAAGCGACACCTGGACCGAGTTTCATGCCCGACGAAGTGCTTCTCGCCTACTCAGCTTCGCAGCAGCGACTGATCACTGCCGAAGTGCGCGGTGCGTGGAGCACGCCTGTTCGTTTCTGCAGTTATCGCTTGGCACCAGGCGGCAAGACAGCGAAAGGGGAGTTGAAGTGGTCGGTTCCTAAAGCCTCGTTTGCAACCGCCACAGCTAGTACGCAAGTTGCATTCTTGGATGACAACCGCGTGCTCATCGGCTTCGGTAGCTCCGTTGCGTTGTGGAATCTGAATGAGAGACGCATGGAGTACGTGGTTCCCTCGACCGACAACAGGATGAATCTAACTCCTAATGGAAAGTACTTTGCAACCGATCAGTTCAGTCGCTCGGTGATCGTCGAAACGGCGACAGGCAAACCGATTGCGCGGTACGGCAGCATAGGATATGTCGCATTTTCGCGTGACGGAAAGTACTTGATCTCCGCAACAAGCAACGGGCTGAGCGCGCAGAGCTTAACGGGTGTCGGCGAGTCGATGTTCTTTGGGAATCCATCGTGGGGTGCCGCTAAACTCCCCGGCCAGTTCGCGTTGGTTGCTGACGGTTGGATCAGCAACGGATCTGGGTTGTGGAATACTTCTCGGCGCTTGCTCGCTTGGACTTACACAGCCGATTCGAAGGACCTGTCGCTGATTCACTCATCTGCCCTTGATGGCAAATTGCTTGCTGTGGGAACGCGTGGCAAGAAAGAAAACACTTCCGTGCTACTTGGCGTCGCGAAGATTCCGAATGACGCAGCCAACAAGACTCTCGACAAGTACACGGACGACCAGATCTATGTGCTGAGGCGAGGTGCGAAAGTGCGTATTGATCCAGCGGTTCAAAATCGCCGCATGCTCGATGGCATTCAACGCGCTGCGACCGCAGCCGGTTGGCAACTCGACCCGTCGAGCGACATCATCATTACCGCCTCTGCGGAACCAGGGCCAGAACAGACGAAAACTTACGAACGTTCCGGTGGTTTCGGCAGCAGTGGCGCTGACTACAAGGAAACAGTGACAGTCAGACCTTGGGTTCAAATGGTCAGCATTACTCAGGGTGTGCGACGATTGTGGAGCGATGCTCGAGGTGGCGTGCCAGGTATGGTGATGGTTCAAGAAAATACTTCGATTCAAAGTGAGCTGAATCGATATTCTGAGCCCTCTTATGACTTCTTCGATTCATTCGCGTTTCCGGAAAGAGTCATCGAGCCGAAGTTTGAACGCGGCTTGGGCTCCAGCCGCATCACTCCCACTGGCTTGGTCGATCAACTGGCAGAGTAGTTCGAGTCTTTGCACACGTTGCAATCGCGGATCACTTGTATTGCCGCGGGTGGTCACGAAGCGTTAGAAACGCGTTAGTCTTTAGGAAGATCGCTCGTATTAGGATTTGGAGAGTGCAGTCGTGAAGCTGTTTCTTAACTTTACGTTGATCGTATGCTTCCGCTTATTGAGAGTATGGCAAGTTAACTTCGCCTGATGCGCGGGTTGCTAGGGATCGCCAGACGGGAAGGTCGACTGTGTCGGTGATGAACTGGACATGACCATCACAGAACAGCACGTTCACGCCGCCCGCGTGTTGGCTGCGCGCGGCTATGCGGGCTTTCTGTTGCGTCATGTTGAGACAATCCCACTCACTGGAATTTGGTGACAGTGTGTGGTTGTAAAGCGTGTTGCCATAATTGCCGACAATCCACTTCGCGCCACGCTCGTGATTCCATTGGCCGCTGCCTGTTGCAGCGCAATTAACATCCACGGGATCAGTTGCGCCAGGAATCTCACGCATCACTCGACGCAAATCACCCGAGTTGCTCGACTCCTGTTCCGTGCCCTGGCCAAGCGGACGTTCGCTTAGTGCTGCGGTAAACGTACTGCCATCGTGAAGATCGCTGAATCGCGTCGCCGAACTTAAATAGAAAACTCCGTCAGCGTCAGTGAGCGCGCCGGAATGTTGACCGCTACCCGTGCAAGCAACATATGTCGTACCGCCATATACCGACCCATTCACGCGTTCGCGACCGACAGCCGCGGGACAATGCAATAGTGGTATGACCAGTTGTGCTGCGGGAAGATTGCGAGTTCCATCATAGAATAATGGACCTGCTGTGTATTCCGCAGGCGGTGCCGTGAAGTCGATGAGGTTGTGCACTGTGGCTTGTTCTACATAAGTCAACAAAGCGGCTTGCGGTGAGAAGATCCGAGGCGCAGGTGTCCCGCGACCAGCAGGAAAATGCCCTCGACTGTCATGATGATTATGCAACGCAAGCCCAAGCTGTTTCAAATTGTTGACGCAACTGATGCGATGGGCTGCCGCTCGCGCTTGTGCGACCGCTGGCAGTAACAACGCCACCAACACCGAAATAATTGCGATTACGACTAGTAATTCAATCAGCGTCATCGCACTGCGAATTGCACATCGATGTGAGGCAAGACGATTCATTGATTCCCTACTTCCCATCATAGGCGACTCGCCAGACGGTCCCCAGCGCGTCTTCGGTAACGAGCAAGGCACCGTCCTTGGCCACAGCCACTCCGACTGGACGTCCCCAAACGTTTCCATCTTCCGTTACAAAACCGGTAAGAAAATCGACGTATTCACCGGTTGCTTCGCCATCTTGCACTGGGACGTGGATCACTTTGTAGCCCACACGTCGCTCGCGATTCCACGAACCATGCTCAGACGCAAAGATATCGTTACGGTAATCTTCAGGGAAGCGATCTCCATCGTAGAATGCCAGATCGAGCGAAGCCATGTGCGACTGCAGAAGCACGTCAGGAACAATGACTTTATCTTCCAGTTCAGGATGCTTGCCTTTGTGTCGCGGGTCCTGATGGGAACCCAAGTAGTACCACGGCCAGCCGTAGAAGCCTCCCTCTTCGACATGCGTGATATAGTCAGGCACAAGATTGTCGCCCAGTCCGTCGCGTTCGTTTACCGAAGTCCAAAGTTGCCCCGTGGTTGGATGAATGGCCAAGCCGACGGGATTGCGCAGGCCGTGGGCATAAACTCTTTCGTTTTGACCGTCGGGATCGAAGGCCAGAATCATAGCGCGGCGATGCTCATCCTCATCGTCTGAAACATTCGATTTTGAGCCGACTGAAACGAAGAGCGTTTTGCCATCAGCGGAGAACTGAAGGTCGCGAGTCCAGTGCCCACCACCACCAACACTTTCATGACCGGTCGGAATGTTGTCGACGATCGTCTCCGCTTGCCCGCTGGCTTTCGTGTCACCCGACTTGTAAGGGAAGCGCACAACGGACCCTGTATTGCCAACATAAACATACTTTGGTTCTTCTCCGAGCGGATAGAAAGCGATACCGAAGGGTTTATTAAGTTCAGTTGCAAATACTTCGTTTACTTCTGGCTTGCCATCACCATCCGCATCGCGCAGCAAGCGAATCTGACCAGCTCGACTTTCCGCAATGAAGATATCACCATTGGGCGCTCGAACAATAACTCGCGGCTCTTTCAGCTTCGTTGCGAATTCTGTAACCGTGAAGCCCGCGGGAGCTTGGGGCCACGCACCTTCAGGACGCTCTACAATCGTTGGGTGATTCTTTGCAGAAGTCGTAGCGTAAGGCGTGGCTAAATCGTCGAGCGTGATCTTTCGTCGAACACCTGGCGCGTCTGTCGTCCAATCGCCCAAGGCTTCCTTTCCAGTCAGCGTTTCTTTTCGCTCTGACGGCTCATCTCCCTGCACGACCAACGATAGTAGCATGGTGCTCAGACTGAACAGTATCAACGAGAATTTCATGGCCGTCCCCCCGAATATCGAATATGAAGCGTCGCGCAAAAAGAACTTTTCTTGCGTAAGGCAATCTGCATGCCAAGCGGGGTTGGAAGCAACCGCGTGTGCGGAGAGCGTGAGCTCGGGGTAGAATCACTTAAGCGAACACACCGTACGTTTAATCGTCATACCTTGCGATGAATGTGGTATCTGTGTCAGCCGACCGCACTTCCTTCGTCCAACCCGCAACACCGGATGACTCATGACCAACTTGAAGAATCCTCGCGTCATTTGGCTTAAGGGGATCTTGTTTGTATTCCTGGGTCTGCTTGCTTCGGGGCTGTTGATGGCTCAGTTGCCCGACCTGCGATACGGCGTGCTACTCGCGATTGCCGTCTGGTCTTTCTGTCGAGCTTACTACTTTGCGTTCTACGTCATTGAGCATTACGTCGATTCCCGTTTTCGATTCACGGGGCTTATCGACTTTATTCGTTACGCGAGTTTCGGCCATACTTCCGAAAGTTCAGATGGCCGATGAGTCCGATGAGGATGTGTGCCTGCCCAAAAATCTAAGGCGGTCAAGCACTAGCGAGTGCCGCTGCGAAGACTTGAACGTCCGACACGTTTAGCCGTGATTTCGTCGAGATCGCTCATGTCGGCTGCGAGCTGTGTGATGAAATCTGGATCCGCACTCGCGCAAACGTCATTCCAGCTACCGAAGGCTTGATCACGAACCGCTTGGACAGCTACGAACTCGCCGCTCGCAACCAATCTTGTGTTCGTGGCAACGAGTTCCTTGACGATCAACAGCACATCGATCGGCGAGATAACACCATCACCGGAAATGTCCATGGTGTGAGTGTCATCAGAGGTAAGCAAGACCATTTCGCCTTCACGCATACGCGCACTTTGGCGATTCAAGTACTCGACGACCAACAGCACATCCATCGGTGACTGCTCGCCGTCGCCGTTGATATCACCAATCAATTTTGTCGTCATGACCTTCGCGGGCGAAACAGGTGATGAACCGTTAGGCGAAGTGGTTACGATGACGTTTTCGGGAGCAATCTGAAGATTGTCCCCGAACACCAAAGTCTCTCGGACAGGCGAAGTCGAAGCCGCTCCGGAAAGCGTTGTTGCTCCATCGATCTCAGCGCGAACTCGAATACGTGCGATTCGCGAAGTAGCTACTCCGCTGGGCGTTGTGCTTGCCGTGAAAGCACCGAGTTCGCGGATCAAACTAGATTCCACGACGGCTTTCACCTCGTGTTTAAAATCGCCGATGCCTTCCGCCGTCCCGATGACTGATAAATGTTCCGCATTGAAAAGGACGTCGACGTAAGTCGCAAATATGCCTTGAGGAGCCTCGCGCAGATCGGTCGCTTGCACTTCGATCCAGTACTCTGCCCCTTTAGTCATTGACTCCACTGGCACGCCTTGGTCATCAACAACTGCAACGAAAACTCCTACCGACTCAATTGAAAATTCGTTAACAGCTATTGGAATCTGAATCCAAAGCGAACCCTCGTAGATTTCGCCATCAGGCGACTCAACCCTAAACTTCAGAATCTCGCCGCCGCTTGCTTCAATGGCCGGAGCGGTGTAGGTGACGGTGCCATCGTCATGCAACGTAACCGTAGCGCCAATCGAGCTTTCGCCAATCGAGATAACTCGCCCATCCGCAATATCACCGCTACGAATCAAGGTGACGGAACGCGTCTCGCCTGGTGCGAAAAATTCGCCAATCCATGGTGCTGGGGTCGTAATCAGCACGCGATCGAGATACTTCTCGAACGATTCTGTTGAGTAAGATAGCAACCAGCTTTCCGAAACAACGTACAGCGTTTCGCCTAGAACCGCTGACCGCGAAGCAGTTGAGAAATTGCCATCGAGCTTACTGATGTCGGCTAGGAATTGCAGAGGGTCAGCACTTGCGGGCGAAACCTTAAAGACTGTCATCGAAGCGTCATCGAGCGGGCTCCAAACTCCGTTGAACTCGCGGAATGGAACGCTCAGCAAACCGGATTCGGGATCGAAGTGAATCGCCAGCGGGTTCTGGCTGCCAACGCTGAAATTCGGAGCGACCGCGTTGTCCGAAGTCCAAGTGGCGATGGTCTTCAACTGTTCCAAATCCGAAATGTCGTACAAAGAAACTTGCTGATGCCACTGACCGAGCTTTTCGACGTAACCGATTCCAACGAGATGGCTTTCATCGACACGATGTAAGTAGAGCGAAACACCCGGAATCACCAACTCACTTAATTCGATTGGATTCGCTGGATCGGAGAGATCGAAGGCGTGCAATGGATCCACAGGTATGAACCGAAATGGTAGTTCCGCGACCCAGGTCGTTATAAACGCTTGAGCCTCATCGAAGTAGGCGCTGTAGATCGCTTGACCGTCGGCGACATCAAGCAACTGACCGATCACTTCAAGTTTGCCATTTTGAGGTCGCAAAATGTGCAGATCGGTGGATGCGACGTTTGCGGCTTCGCGAGCCCATTCGCGCGATTCGGTAAAGATCCGCAGATCGCCTTCGTAGTCGCTCATCATCCGCGAGCTGCTGATCTGGCCAGGAACAAATGCAGCACCAACGAAGTCGACGCCACTAGCATCGAAGCTGAATGCACTGATTCGAGTTTGGAGTTGTCCCGGCATAAACGACGAGTCTGGCCAAGCCCATTCCGTGAGATAAATCGAATCGTGATCGGTATAGTCTAGGATCATGCCCGCGCCGACAAGCACTTCGGTGTCGATGGGTTTCAAGCCAGCATCGATAAGTTCAAATGAGGTTGCGATCACCTTCTGTGAAGGACGTGACATCGAATCAGACGTCACATCTTTATAAAAGTTTAGATCCGTCCAATCGGCTACGCTCGGTGATTCGACCAAAGCACCATTCGCATCTGTCGTCGTGATTCGTGGCAGCATCCAGTCCAATACCAATGGCCGAATGCGAGCTACATACTCATCAGCGGTCTCGAAGCGCCCAATCGCAGTCTCCGGCAACTCGACATACTTTGCCGATGGATCGAGCGCGATAAACTGTGGCTGCAGATTTTTTATCCACTCCGTTCCGATCCAATCTGTACCGTAAAGCACTAAACCATTTTCAGTGAAGCGCGATCGATAATTCGTGCCCGATACGGAAGTGCTGGATTGCAACTTGGGCAGCGATTTGTCAGTGACATCGTAAACATCGATCCGCGTCGACCAACTGTCGGGAGTGGTGATGAGTGGCACATCCGTACTCGAAAAATTCGCGATAGTCTGTAGCGGTGCAAATGGCCTAACGACAATCAACTGATTGCCAACCAAGTGCAATTGACCCAGAGTTCCTTCCAGGTCAATCGATCCAACTTTGGTCATCTGCAACGGATCGCGGACATCAAAAATCGAGATCTCTGTGCCACCGCTCTTTGTCACGTAAACGTACGCGAAACCATCGGAAGAGAGCTTGAAACTGTCTGGTTCATCAACGCCAACCGTTTGAACATTCGACAGTCCGTTGTTCTGGACTGCGGCTGGAAGCCCATCAAATTGCGCCCCGGTCGGTTGCAGCGTCGAAGAACTGTACATTGCCAACTCGTCGCTGGCACGAACTGCAAATATCGGCGTCACATAAGGTGCGTGAAACGAGTCGCGATTAACTGAAACTCCGAAAACGTTCTGCCACTCCGCGGACAACTGTTTGATCAGAAAATCTTGAGCTTCCGTTTCAGAAGTGAACTTCAAAATTTCACTACCGATATTGGCGTTCAGCGATGGGAAATTGCGGTGCAGTTGTGAATAGCTCGCCGCCCACTGTTCAGCAGTGTAGCCGGCGTCGATAGTAAATGCAGGACTAGCCCAGGGCGAGTACCAGAGAGTCGCTTCTGGCGCGAAACCACGCGCTGCGGGTTCGGGCAAAAGCAAATCGCTAGCCATCAGATTCCGCGTCTCGAGCGCTTCACATCCAACGAACCCGCGCAGATGATTACGACGGTTGCTTCTCGATCGACGCATAATTGTGCTCGGCTTGATAGTGCTCGGCTTGGGGCGATGGTGCTAGTTGGGCAGACCCTAACGAAAAATGGTCACTTTGGCCATCGGAATGTCACGCGTTGGCCGGTCTCCGCCACCAGCATAATACTGGTTTGAAATCTAATCCATAGTTGCGCATTTTTCCGAACGCGATTCTGCGAGACTCTCGAAAGCTCCAGTAAGGCGGGTGATGCCGAGTTCCAGTTCCGCGTCAGTGGTTGTTAGCGGCGGGAGAAGTACGACGCGTGTCTGACGCGGCCCGCTGAAGTGAACAAGCAGTCGATTGCGGCTGCAGTTTTCCGCAAGTCTGCGGGCCAAATGCTGCGATTCTGCTAAGTCGCGGGTCCCGCAAATGAACTCCGCAACGGCCGCTGCGCCCTGCCCTTCCACTACTAAACTCGCTGCATGCTTCTCGCCGAGTCGTCGGAGTTCGCAGCGCAGTCGCTCACCGATCCGAGCGCCCTGTTCGATCCAGCCGCCGGTTTCAAGCTGATTGAGCACTTCGAGCGCTACTGCGGCAGCGAGCGGTGTGCACGCAAAAGTCTCCGATTCGCTGCCGACCGGTAATGCACTCATCACGTCACTGCGTCCGACCACTGCGGAAATGGGAACAATTCCGCCCCCGAGGCTTTTCCCCAGCACCACCAGGTCGGGTTGCCAACCTTGGCTGACGGAGAGCAACTGCGCACCGGCTCGGCCTAGCCCCATTTGGATCTCGTCTGCAATCAATGTAACTCCTGTTGCTCGTGTTACTTCCCGCAACCTCAACCAGTAATCCGCAGGCGGGAAAACGTAGCCGCGCGCTCCCAACGCGGGCTCCACGATGATTGCGGAAAGTGTGTTCGACTCCGCTTGGATATGCGCCACCAGACGGTCGAGGCATTGAACTTGGCAATGCGGAAATTCCAACCCAAGCGGGCACGCGGCACAGTACCCGTACTCGGTCTCCGGCCTGCGAGAATGAAATAACGGGGCCACAAAACCGTCGATACCAACGCTGGTATCGCTGAGAACGCTCGTCGTTAGACTGCGGCCGTGGTAACTGGGCGCGATGCTGATCAGCTTTCCCCGCCGAAACGCAAACGCCGCTTTCCAAGCCGTTTCAATCGCGCGAGATCCGCCGCAGTTGAAATGCACCTTGGCTTCGCCGGGTGAAAATCCGCAGAATTTCGACAATTGTTCAGCTAACGGAGCTCGTAGCGCATGCGGTTCCTGGGTCAAGTGCGTCAAGGTTTGCAGTTGTCGGGCGGCGGCGGAGACGAGCGGTTGAAACGCATGTCCGAAGTTTGAGGCTGAGTAACCGCAAGTGAAATCGATATAATCTCGGCCTTCGACGTCCCATAGCAGCGACCCGTTACCCCGCGAGTAGACGGGGCCAAACTTAGGGTCATGGGCGCGATGTGAGGCCGCTGTTAAAACCGCTTCTTCACGCTTTATCCACGCCGCGTTCGACATCTAAACCTCATCCAAAAACCCCTGAATTGCTGTGTTTCGTCAGACTCGCCAATTTTCCTAGCTCGCAAAGTCGGACGCAGTCGGAACCGGAAACTGACAAGTTATCGTCACCAGCGGGCGGATTACTCGCATTACCGTTGCAATTAGAAAAATTGATTAATCGCGGGAACTTGCCTATCGTAGCATCCGTCATAGAGCCATCGCGTTTCGTTGACAGTTGGGGGACTGGAATTAGAATCGGTGGTGACCCTCCCCAAGCTGCGCATCTTGTCTATTTCAGCACAAGTACGACAGGATTGTCGCGGGGCACTGAATTTCGTCAATCTGAAGCAGAACTTCCAGCTACTCAAAATCATCCTGGAATCCCTTTTCTACACCGGCCGCTCGATCCAGTAGAGGACTAAAACGTGAAGTCTCGTAAGTCAGGAATGTTTGCCAAGCGATCCGTCAGTGGCAGATCAACAGCGAAACACCAACAACTGCGGCAAACACTTCGACGTGGC
>JBGSOM010000138.1:0-4693 GCA_041739135.1 Pirellulaceae bacterium | reverse complement strand
GCTACAATAACGACCAGTAGCTTGTCCACAGAAAGCTTGCCAGCCGCAACATCCGTTTTGAGTTGTTCAATGTCCATGCCCCATTATTGACCCAACCCACCAATCCCTCCAAGATCAGTTTTCACAGTTTGGACAGCTACGTCGAGAAGTTACCTGATGTTGCAGTGAGCATTACTCGAGAACGTTTGAAAAGAGTCTCCGAAGGTTTTACTTCGCCAGGTGGTGATGCAGTCGCAGGCCTTGGCTCGGGATTCCGATACTGCAAATTGGGTCGCACCCTACTCGATGAGTTTGGCGATATCAACGGCGACGTTCCTTTCACTGACTTGGCTCGCTATGTGTACTTGCTCGAAACTGGCGTTCCGGTACCGAAGCGTCCCAAGAAGGATTGTCCGCTGCTGGGAGTCCACCAAGGTCGCGCCATATACTTGCTCTACAACGGCGTGCTAGGCGATCGTCGCCCCGCTGGAGGCAACGTGTTGACCAACAGTGTGTTGGCTGGGTTGCCTCCGCACCCAGAAGGACAAGGCAGCCGGGTCATCTTCGGCGAAGCGACGCGACTCAGCGAATCAACTCTAGCTCAAGAGAACATCGTCTTTCGGCAAATCCCCTATTCATTGCGCGAAAGCTAGGAGAACTGCCGATGTGGCGATTGGCCCTTAAACAGTACCAGACGGAATCTCTCTCGATTCTTCGTAACTATGCCGCGGCCGTGCGCGAGAAATCGCTGCTTGGCGTTCATCGCCCGGAGCATGACGCGTTTGCCGAGTTCACCGAGCGAGACTATCTATCGACGCCAGGGTTCGGCGGTGTGCCTTACGTTTGTTTGCGAATCCCGACCGGTGGCGGAAAGACTCTTCTGGGCGCTCATGCTGTCGGTGTCGTCGGCCGAAGCTTACTTGCAACCGACCGGCCAGCCGTTCTGTGGATCACCCCGAGCACGACGATTCGCGACCAAACGCTTCGTGGACTGAAGAATCCCAACCATCCTTACCGTGCGGCGATTGAGGAAGAGTTGGGAGCTGCGATTGAAGTCATGACGCTTGAGGAAGCGCTGACTCGTCCGCAGTTTGTCCGTCCTGGTGGTCCTGCCATCGTAATTGTGACGACGATTCAGTCCTACAGGATTCGCGACGACCGCAGTGGCGAAGAGCTCGACGCAACTCGTAGGATCTATCGTGACAATGGCTATATGAAAGAGCCGCTGGATAATTTGCCAGCGGCTGTGGTTCAAGATCTACAGAGGGATGAGTCCGGTCTGATTCAACTGTCGTTAGCGAATGCGCTGAGAGTTCGACAGCCTATTGTGGTGATGGACGAGGCACACAACGCTCGAACACCAGTTTCCTTCGAATCTTTGATGCGATTCGGACCGTCGTTTGTCCTTGAGCTGACGGCCACCCCAGAACAAACGCACGACCCATCGCATCGCACTAATCCAAAGTATGCGAGCAATGTTCTTCACAGCGTCAGTGCATTGGCCCTCAAGAACGAAGGCATGATCAAGCTGCCTGTTGAGCTTGAGAATCGCTCTGACTGGCTCGAAGTTCTTGCTGCTACCAAGCATCGCCGCGAGGAACTTGAATTTCTCGCTGATCTTGAACATCGGGATAACGGCGTCCAGCCCATTCGACCAATCGCACTGATTCAGGCTCAGCCTAACTCTAAAACCAAAGAGATGCACACGGTTGAGGCTGTGAAGAAGGCATTGATTGAGAAACTTGAGGTGCCTGAATCCGACGTAAAGATCTGCACAGGTAGTGTCGATGAGATCGGTGACACGGATCTCATGGCGTTGCAGTGTCCCATACGTTACATCATTACCGTTGACAAGCTGCGCGAAGGGTGGGACTGCCCCTGGGCCTATGTGTTAGGTTCGATTGGAAACACGGCCACCGCAACGGCTGTCGAACAGTTGATCGGTCGAATTCTGCGGATGCCGAATGCTTGTCCTACGAACGTGCCAGCCCTCGATCGAGCCTATGCGTTTGTATTGAGCGACAATGTCGTGCAGACGGCGATGCAACTACGCGATCGGATGGTTGAGACCTGTGGATTCGACGAACGCTCCGCAGCAGACGCGTTGCGAGTCAAGGTGAACGCTGCTCAACAAGGACTCGGCTTCAGCCGCATCCCAATGACAGCTCCTCCAGCAACGGACAAGCTCACGCCAACCTTGGCTAATAAGATTCGATGGGAACCTGAGTCGAGCACGTTGGTACTTGAGGACTTGCCTACACCCACGGAACTCCACCAGCTTCAAAACGCAGTTAATACTGAGCAAGATAAAAAAGCGATCGATGATTACTGGGAACTAGAAAAACCTGCAGGGATAACACCCAAGTTGCCAGGCCAGTTCGCAGTACCATTCATTGTCCCGCGCTTAAGCGTAAAGACTGATGACCGCCGACGTTTGCTTGAGCCTATCGAGCTCGACCAATTTGACTGGGATCTCAATAAGTGTGACGTCTCCATCCCGGAAAGTGAATTCGCATCCGACATCAAGATCGGTAACTCTGCCACCATCGACATTGAATCTCGCGGTGGAAATGAAGCCGGACTGGTCTCGCGAGTTGGTAGCGAAGTACGGCTCCGTCAGCTTGAGCTCATTCGTGAGGACGATGATTGGTCCGAAGTGAACCTGGTTCGCTGGATTGACCGCGAGATTCATCGGGGCGATTCGCTGCAGGGACTGCCACTCCGTTTCAGCCAACCTTGGCTTTTGCGAGTCATCCAGGCACTGGTCCAGAAACGCGATATTCCGCTATCGATGCTGGTGCGACGACGCCACGAATTAGCCGAAGTGATTCGTGTCAAAATTACAGACCATGGTCGCATACAGTTACGCAAGGCGACCGAGATGCTGATCAAGGATGACCCGGAGTCAATCACAACGGACAGAGACTTCGCCGTTCATGTGGAAGAGTTTCGCTACAACCCAACACGCGAATACTCCGGCGGCCACAAGTTCAAGAAGCATGCCTTTGACCTGATCGGCGACATGAACAAGAAGGAGCTCGAGACGGCGACGATCATCGACTCGCATCCAAACGTGAAACGCTGGCTTCGTAACCTCGATCACGAGTCACACGGTGGATTCTGCTTGCCGAAATCGCCCGGCAAGTTCTTTCCTGACTTCATCGTCGAATTGCTCGATGGAACCATCGTGATCGTCGAATACAAGAACGCGAAGCTGGCATCCAACCCGGATGAGCAGCACAAACGCGATATCGGTGAGCTTTGGGCGCAACGAAGCCCCGACGGCTATCGATTCGCATGGGTGGTTGAGGGTGATTGGGAGAAGCTAAACTCGCGTTTATCCTAAGCCAACTTTAACTTGATTAAAGCGGTGTGAATCTCGGACTGTGGACAGGCTGAACCGTGAAAAGGAGATCGAAGAATGACGGAGCACGTTTTTGGTGGGGACTGGACACGCGAAAAATTGGAGCGAGTTCGCAAGTACCTGAAGGCTTACACTACGATTTTCCAACGTAACCAACGTGCAATGTATTTTACGACGTATTTTGTCGATGCCTTCGCGGGGACTGGCGCGAGAAGAGATTCGACTAGTGTTGAACTTGCCGAGACTCCCTTGCTTGATATTGAATCAGATCCCGACTTCATTGGACTGCAAAAGGGAAGCGCTCGAATCGCTCTCGAAGTCGAGCCGGGATTCGATCAATATCTGTTCATCGAGCACAGTAAGCAGCGAGTTCTGGAACTCGAAGAACTAAAAACGCTTTATCCAAATCGTGCCGAGCACATACGAGTTGAGCAGGGTGATGCTAATCTTGTTCTCAAGACATGGTGCAAAAACACCAACTGGCAACAGCACCGTGCCGTGGTATTCCTTGATCCATACGGAATGCAAGTCGATTGGTCAACACTTGAGGCAATAGCTGCAACAAAGGCCATCGATCTATGGATACTTTTCCCGATCGGCCAAGCAGTGAATCGCTTGCTGATCAACAGAAAGCCTCCACCTGAAAGTTGGTCGAATGCATTGACGCGAACTTTCGGTGAAGATTCGTGGCGTCAGCGCTTCTACAAGAAGTCTGTTCAGCAATCTCTCTTTGGTGAGGAGGAGCTTGAAACGAAGACCGCCGACTTTGCCGACATCCAAGCTTACTTCCTGGAACGACTTGGCTCAGTTTTTGAGAGTGTTGCTAAGAACCCTTTGCTACTGTGTAACTCTCGGGGTATACCGATCTATCTGCTATGCTTTGCAGTTGGCAATAAGCGTGGCGCTAAAACGGCTGTGGATATCGCGCAAGACATACTTCGCCCCTAGGCGATTGCTGCGACTGTCGAGCGACTGTCTTGTGGCAGCAGTAGGCCTGCCTCTAAACCACGACGGACCGCAAGGGGTGGGATTGGCAGACGATTCACAGTTGGATACTCATCGTAGGTTCTGCCATCCAATTCACGACCATATCTAGCTTTCCGTACGCCTCCCCACTGCTTGAAGAAGAATGGGACATTCTGTTTAGCGCACTGTTCTCGGATCGAAGTGACCCACTCTACTTGCATCGGCCTAGCTCCGGTGCCGCTCTCTCCGCCGACAATTACCCACTGCATGCCTTTCAGATTGAGTTTGCCCAAGTCTTCAAGGAGCGGCTCAATCGAAAGGAAATTCATCTTTGCTTTTGCATCACGCAATTGCTGAATTCTCGGTACACCTGACTTCTTATTC